>SPAW01000001.1 GCA_005239465.1 Nitrospira sp.
TAAGGAGCTTTTGCAGGACCCGCCCTTCAATGGTGTTGGTCGCGACAAAGTTGAAGATGAGGCAATCCTTTGTTTGCCCGTACCGATGGATGCGGCCCATCCGTTGCTCAAGCCGGTTCGGGTTCCAGGGGATGTCGTAATTGAACAGGATGTGGCAGCACTGGAGATTGATCCCCTCGCCGGCCGCCTCGGTCGCGGCAAGAATTTGGATGGCGCCGTCTCGGAACTGCTGTTCCGAGTACAGGCGCGTACCCACTTGGTCGCGGGAGCCCGGCTTCATGCCCCCATGGATGACGCCCACGCGAAAGCCCCAGCTCTTGAGGCGAGTGACGAGGTAGTCGAGCGTGTCCTTGAATTCCGTGAAGATCAGCAGTCGCTGGTCGGGATTGTCAAAGAAGCCTTGCTCCTGGAGTACATCTTTGAGCCTGGAGAGCTTGGCTTCGACACCCTCATCCTCCACCGCCTGCGCCTGTACGGCGAGCGTTTTGAGCTGGGCCACTTCGTCATGCACTTGTTGGGGATTCTGAGCAAGAGTAACCGCCTCGAGTAGTTCCTCCAGCCTTTCGCGCTGGGCTTCCTCCATCTCCTCGAACTCCTCGGGGTCGGGCAGCTCAGGCGGCGCCAGGCGCGAAAGTTCTTGAGCGCGCTTGAGGCCGTCCTCAAGACGCCTCATTCGGTTTTGCAGGGAGTGGCGAAGGGCGTACGTGCTGGACGCCAGCCGACGTTGATAGAGGGCCATCAAGAATCCGACGGCTCGCGCTCGCGGGTCATCGCCTTCCGCCGCCGCCCGATGTGACTGTGATTTCACATAAGCAGTCACGTCACGGTAGAGCCGATCTTCCTCACCGTCAATCTTGAAGTCCACCGTGTGGGGGATGCGCTTCATGAAGATCTTGCGCGCCACCCAGGTTCCGTCAGCCTGACGCTCAGGAAAGTACACCATCGCCTCTTTCGTGCGACGGAGATAGAAGGGCGCAGAGCGGCGGTTCATGGCCTCCCGGATGGATTTCACGTCTGCGTATGCATCCTGATCCAACAACTGAAGGAAAAGGCTGAAGTTGACTGGATCGCCCTTGTGCGGCGTCGCGGTCAGGAGAAGAAGATGGTCGCTCGATTCACGGAGAAGTTCCCCCAAGCGGTAGCGTTGGCTTTTGTGTTCGGCGTCTGACGCCGACATGCGGTGTGCCTCATCCACAATGACTAGATCCCAATGGACTTGGCGAAGACCGGGAAGGATGTCGGTCCGCTTCGCAAGGTCCAGCGACGTGAGGACATGCTTGTGCTCAAGCCACTGATTGATACCGAATTGGTCACGGAGGGCATCGCCCTTGATGACATGGAACTTCTCGTCGAACTTTTCCTTGAGTTCGCGCTGCCACTGGAAGGTTAGGTTGGCCGGACAGACGATGAGGATGCGCTCAGCCAGCCCGCGAAGTTTGAGTTCACGGATAAGCAGACCGGCCATGATCGTCTTTCCTGCGCCTGCGTCGTCGGCCAGTAGGAATCGGACACGGGCTAACTTCAGGAGATGGTCGTAGATTGCTTCGAGTTGATGAGGGAGCGGATCGACACGGGAAATGGAGAGACCGAAATACGGATCGAACTCGTAGGCAATACCCAGGGCGTAGGCTTGGAGGCCTAAACGGAGGAGATTGCCGTCACCAGAATAGGTGCATGCGGGATCTTGTATCCGAAGTGTCTTTATATCGGAGAGGGTCAGGGTGACGTTTCTGAATCGCTCGCTCTGAGTTCCGACGAGACCAACAATCCAGGTCTCAGTCCCGCCAGCGCGGACAGTCTCCACGCGCATCGGCTCGCTGAATAGCGAACCCATGAGGATTTGGCCTTCTTTTAGGGGCGAGACATTGGGCATTATTATCGGGCACTCACGTCGTCCGGTTACACTTCAACTGATCGTTCGAAGACAAGGATTAGGTAAGTTTCTGCCGCAGAAGGATACGCTTTCCGCCGCGGGAAATCATCCCGCCTCTTAGAGGATCGCCGTGCTCGTTCGTGAAGCGTCCTCGATTGGACTCGGGACGGTGAGCCAGCCGAACCGTGCAGCGCGACCAAGAGAGGTGATAACCGATGACGTATAGCTGATGGCGGGAAGAATGGGAGGGCGGTTTCAAGTTCCAAGTGCAACGGGTGAATGATGACGCAGTTGCGTAAAGACCTCCAGTGGCGTGGCCCAGTTGAGACATTTTCTCGGTCGGGTATTGAGGCGATGGGCAATGGTGTTCAACTCGCGCTGGGTGTGGCCGGACAAGTCGGTGCCCTTGGGCAGGTATTGGCGCAGCAGCCCATTGGTGTTCTCGTTGGTGCCGCGTTGCCACGGGCTGTACGGATCCGCAAAGAACACTCGGATCGCGAGTCGCTGCGCCAGACGTTCGTGCTCAGCCATCTCTTTCCCCCGATCGTAGGTCAGGGTTTGGCGCAGCGGGGCGGGCACGTGCCGGAGCTTTTGCGTGAATCCCTCTCGAGCACTCCGCGCATCCGTCCCGTCCATCCGTGCCAGGAGGACCAGGCGCGTCGTCCGCTCCACCAAGGTGCCGACGGCCGAGCCATTGCGTGCCCCCTTGATGAGGTCGCCTTCCCAGTGGCCGGGCACGGTGCGGGTGGCCACGTCGGCGGGGCGCTCGGCAATCGGCGTCATGTGGGGGATCTGGCCGCGTCGGTCCGTCCCTCGCGCCCGAGGCCGGCGGGCCTTGTGCGCCTGACGGAGCGCCGCCAGCAGTTCGCTGCGCAGGGCTCCGCGTGGCAACACATACAGCGCTACATAGATGGTCTCTGCCGAGAGGTGTTTCCGCATGTCGTCAGGATACTCGCGTGTGAGGCGCCCAGCAATCTGTTCGGGCGAGCAGCCCTGGGCCAGGTGTGTCCGGACGTACTGCCACAGCCAGGGGTCCACGAGTTTCCGCAGTCGTCGAGGCTGACGGGCTCGGGCCGCCGCCAGGGTCTGTGCCGTGCAGGCACGATAGGGTTGCCCCCTCGCCGTGTTGCGGGCAGACTCGCGGCTCACGGTGCTGGGGGCCCGCCCCAACACCGACGCCATCGTCCGCAACGACTGGCCGTGGGCCAGTCCCAGGCTCAGGGTCTCACGGTCTTCGGCACTCAAGTGCGTGTAGCATATCTTTGGCATGGCAACACCTTAGCCCATCAGGGCTTGCAGTGTTGCACTTGGAGTTAGAACCTAAGGAGCTTATGGCGTATGGCCTATGGCAGGAACAAGAGACGTATCTCGTGAAGCGTCCCTCGACTCAGCTCGGCCTGCGACGAGCTCAGTCGAGTCGGACGGTGAGCTTGCCCCTCGACTCGGCTCGTTCAATGTTGAATGGTGAATTGAAATTTTCAGCGAGGGGGAAGGAGTGAAGAGCGAATAGCTGATGGCATATGGCCAATGACAGGAGCGCCGACCGGTGGTGAGAAGGACGCCTCCCTACTCGCGAGTTTAGAAGCCGATGTGACGCGTTTTCGACCCGGGTGGTTGCATGAGCTGACGGATGGCGTCGAACAAGGAACGAATGTGGGTATCATGTGACTCGACTCTTCTTTCCAACTCAGAGAGCTTCCGCGCAAGCTCTCTGTGCGCCCCCAGCATTTCACGCAGTTTGACAAACGCCCGGACCACGTAAATGCTGACCTCGATAGCCCTGGTCGAATTGAGGACACTTGCCACCATCAACGCGCCGTGCTCAGTAAAGGCAAACGGCTTTGCAGGCGAGAAGTTCAGCTTTGTGAGGTGGTCGCAATTTGCGACCACCTCGGCCTTCTCCTTCGATGTCAGCTGGAACATGAAATCTGCGGGGAACCGAGCATGGGAAAAGGTGCCAGGCTACTTTTCCCATCAGACATGGGAAAAGGTGCCAGGCTACTTTTCCATCAAGAATCCGCTCCCACATGCTTCGGGGCCGGGTCTCTGTAGGAAAATGGGGACAGTAGGAAAATGGGGACAGGCACCGGAGAGCTCTATGGGACCCGGAGCCAGTCCCCATTTTCGGGACGGGCGAGACGAACTCCCATGCTGGGGAACATAGCACGCCTACTGCGCGTCTGGGGTCAGAATTTTGTGACGGGATGAGTTGCCAGTTCGATGGCCGCGAGGATTTTGGCGCGAGTCTCACTATCGAACTCATGCCCGTAAAAGCGGAGGAACACGCCTTTACGGATCGTCTCCACAGTGGCGTTCGGATCTTGCTCCAGTAGAGAGGCTTCCACAAGGGCGCGGGCGGTGTCGCGCATGGCACATCCCATGATGAGCCGTTCTTCACCGGTCCGCTGCAGCAGCATGGCTCGATACTGTTCGTCTATGCCAGGCGGAGTATCGTTCATTGCAAGACCTCTTGGTAGAGCGCGGCGAGTCCTAATCGCTCCGCCCAGTGATTCAGATAGACCCTGTCGAGTCCTTGCACCGACCTGAGCAGGTTCCGCACGTCGTCTAATTGCATCTGAGAGCGACTCTCTTTCGCCCAGTCAAGTTTGGACAGAATGAGATCTTCTGGCGCCACAAGAGAGACTTGCTGACCTGCGATGGTAACAGGCCGGCGACGCGCGAACTCCTCGCGACGATATTCGCTGTCTTTTCTGACGACACAGTCTACCTTGACCACCAGGGTATTGTGAATCATGTTGAACATGGAGCGGTTCCGTACGGCCTGCTGCACCATATCCTGGTCGACGTAGTATTCGTCTTGAAAGAGACGCACGATGCGGCTGATGTCCTCTTCTGATAACTCAATGACCAGGTCGATATCACGCGTCATCCGTGGCGTGGTGTAGAAATTTGCTGCCATGGAACCGGTCAACATGTAGGGAATGCCAGCCGCTTCTAAGCGTGCCGTGACCGATTTTAGGATGTGGAGTTCATCACTCACGCAACGGCTCGTCACACAACCGGCCGGACATGGTGCCGCAGCTTACCCCTTTCCCCGCAGGAAATCACGTGCCTCCGAAGGGGGAAGGTCTGTCTGGTTGTCTGGTCTGTTTGGTCTGTCTGGTCTATGACATGCGCGACGGGCGGGAAAGGCGCGACGCGCTGGTTTGATCTCGTTTGTCTCGTTTATCTGTTTAATTTCGTTGAGCTTCTCGAATTGGGGTCAGGCGTGAGTATTGACTTCTTGAAACGGAGACGAGCGTCGTAACCTTTCTTTGGATTACTTCACCTTCCACACACGATCGGTTTTTATCGAAGAGATTTCGCTGCCCTGAGCACGGAGTTCGCAGTGGTCTCGATGATGTGGTCGATGGCGGCGAACTCACGATTGGCGCGCAAGCTTTCTTTTCGGACTTTCCTTGAGGCCTGAGCCAGCCGCTTCGCTCTTGAGGATGCCTTCTTCTTTATTTTCATGTGATGAATTCAAGTACAGATCGAGACTAATAACGAGATGCCGAGCTCTCAAGATACCCAATCCCCACTAACAATTCCTTGACCAGTTTTGCAGAGATTGCGCCCAAGCCGTGCGTTGTGGAAAGAGAATCGGGGGTAACTCAGAGGGGCTTTCCAACCCCTCAAAGGCGGTAGAGCCTCTACAGAGTCATTTCACAGCTAACGTGCTACCTACCGTATCGCGTACCTTTACGTCCAGGCTGTTGGAATCTTCCTCCTCCCACATAGCAGCTATTGACCAGGCAAGTCATTGATTTGTGTGGTTGAGCTGTGATCTCCAGCAGGGCCTCATTTTTGCTCCACTGCTCATCCATCAGATTTGTGTACGTTAGCCGTAGAGACGTGAAGAACAGGGGGAGGATCCAGTATGGAACAACAGATGTCTGCGGTCGAGCGCTATGAGCGCGGTCTTGTTCTCAAGCAAGTCCAAATATTCGACTCGGCGCTCGAAGACTTCCAACAAGCGGCCAATGACCCGCAGTATGCCGGGAAAGCACATGCGCAGATGGCCCTTTGCTTCATAGCCACTGGGCGCCATGAGGAAGCCGTCGCGGCATTCCGCCAAGCCATGACGTCCCCCGCGCTCTCTTCCAAAGAACGAGTTCACATTCTGTATCGCCTGGGACAGACGTTGGAATCGCTAGGCCGCTATGCGGAAACGCTGGAGGCCTATAACTGGGTCAGAAGAGAGGACGCCGGTTTCCGGGACGTGGCGCACCGGATTAAACATCTGAGCTCAGGGGGACGCGGCCCGCTCCCCCACCGCCCATTGACCGATCGACCCTGGGTCGGAGACATGCTCAAATTGTGGGGCCAACTCAGGCTTCGTATTCCCCATCTGCTGGGACAGACCTGGCAATCGGTAGGCCGGTATGCGGAAACGCTGGAGACCTATCGCTGGGTCAGAAGAAAGTGTCCCAGTTTCCGAGACATGCCGTGCCGGATTGAGCAGCCGGAGCTCACGTCAATGTGGCGCAGCAGTCCGCCGGTATCAACTGGCCGGCCCGTCTTGGTTCGCAGAGGTAAGATGGACAAACGTCGGGATGCGCGCGTTGCAATCCATTTACGCAGCCAATTTTCATCGAAGAGTCGGATGGTGGGCGGTGAGGGAGAGCTGCGAGACCTCTCCCGTGGTGGCTGTCGCGTCAGGAGTCTCGTTGCAGTGCCCGTTGGGGCAGAGTTGGAGTGTTGTATTTTCCCGCAGGATGAAGTCAACCCTTTCACCATCGACGGCGCAATGGTTCGCTGGAGCCGTCCTCAGGAATTCGGCCTTGCCTTCACCAATGTACGTCCAGGTGTGCAGCGGCAGATCGCGCAGTTGTGCAGAAAAGGGATGTCGCTAGCGTAGAAGATTTGGAGAGTTCTCAGCGTTCGACCTGGATATGGCCTCTGGCTTATGAGTCATGGGAGGACACAGCCCGGTCAATCGCGGAATCGCCATCACTTTCTTTACAGTGAGAGCTATTCGAGCGGTAACCCTCTCATGCTGGGAGAAGGATCGTGATGATCCAAGCCGCTAGAAAAACCAGTGGTGCCTACCTTTGCCATCCCATGTTTCCCATAGTCGCCTCCCCCTTGTTCAATAACTTTTTCTCCTAAAGCAGGAGGAGTTCAAGGAAATAGAGTCGGAGAAGAAGGGAATATGTGGTTAGCCCGGAATATGGCCTGCTGCTAGGAAAAAATCCATTGCCAGGAGGAAACGATCGATCGCCAGAGGGAGATGAGCCACTCCATGATGGCGGAGAGCAAGCTTTCCTCTGGTGGCTCGGCTGGTTGGTCTTTCTGCGGCGATGGCTTGGCGGGGAGCGGCCGCACGAGCTGCGGCGGTTGGGCGATTGTCGCGGCGGGAGTTGATCCGGCTTGAGGGGAAGCCGCGAGGCTTGGACTGGCTGGTGCGGGCGCGAGGGCGACCTGGGGTGGTTGAGCCGGCGCGCCTGTCTCAAACTCTGTGCGTATTTTCTTTCGATAGACCGCGACGACGTCTTTCAGCGCGACGGTATCGCCTTTGGCGTCTGCCAATTTATCTCTGAGCGTGAGTTGCTCCGCGACGAGCTGGCTGACGGTGTGCTGGAGCGTGGCGAGCCGCTCTTCAGCCGTGCGCCGTTGGGCCTCGGTCTCATCCTTGGCCCGTTGGAGTACGACCGAGGCGGCTATCGCGTCGGTCTGCGCTTCTCTTTTGAGGGATTCGAGCCTCTTCGCTTCCTGGGTGAGGGCCAGTTCTTCGGTCTTGGCGATGTTCAGATCTCTTTGGATCGTATGAAGCTGTTCGACGACCGCGTCGTATTGGCCTTGAGTGACGCAGCCGACAGCGGTGACGACGGTGAGTCCGATTACCCAGACACGCACGGCTCTTCTCATCGCCCCCCTCCCCTTCTCCCTTGCTGCCCAAGGATATTGAATCTCCCGCGGGAAATCACGCCGCCTCTTTGTTGGGGAGGTTCTGAGTTTTGAGTTCGGGGTTCTGAGTGCTGAGAACGTTGCCAAATGTTGAATGTTCAATGATGAATGGTGAATTGATGAGAGCCCGTGAGGGGAAAAGGGCGTGGAGCCGATGGCTGATGGCGGATGGCTGGGGAAGATGCGCTGATGGCTGATAGCCTGTGGGACAGGGAGCTGATGGCGGTAGAAGAAGAGCTGATAGCCACGAGCCTATGGCGAATCGCAGGAACAAGAGACGTAGCTCGTGAAGTGTGAAGCGGCTCAGACACTTACTGGAGACGAGGGACGAGCAATGGAGCGTTCTGCATCCAACATTCCTCATTCCTCATTGGCACATCTAGGCGTAGCGTCTGGATAGGGGAGATTGCTGGAGCCTTCCAAATGGGTGATCTTTTAATGCCCAACTTCGGCGGCGGCATCACAAGATAGAAAACTATCCTTCTGTTTCCTACATCTTCATCCAACGGGCTTTCACGTTTAACCTTTGCCTGCGTATACTCTGTTTTTCGTTTGTGACTACTCCCTGTTAGCTTTGCACCTCGCCAGAGAGGGGCGCTTGTCCCAGCAACGCAGAGTGGCTTGCGAGCTTCTCATCCTGGGTCTGCTATCGACCGCCTTCCTGGTGCTCGTTCCACGCAGGCCCATCTACGTAGATGTCGGGCTCGGCCTGCTTGGCCTGAGCCTGGTCCTCCTCAATGCCACGTACACGCGAACGCAGGTCTGGGGCCAGTGGTCGCTCGAAGTCGAACGGGCAGGGTGGCAGCATTGTGTCAGAGTCACAATGCTGCTGACGATTGTGGCCATTCTCGTGTTCCTCCTGATGGGAGTCGCGATCGGATATCAGGGAGCCGGCTGGCCCGGTGTGGCGGCGAGAATTCTCCACCCGAAAATCCCGTTCGCCATCCTCTTGTACCTACCCTGGACGTTGATACAACAAACGCTCTTTCAGTTCTACCTGCTTGGCCGGCTGCGGATGCTCTGTCCCGTCCGTCATCCGCTCGTTCCATCTGCACTGAGCGGTCTCATCTTCGGCGCGGTTCATGTATCCGACATCGGGGTGGCCTCACTGACGGCGCTCGGAGGTACTGTATGGAGTTATCTGTACCTGCGTTATCGCCTGCTCTGGCCGCTTGCGGTATCTCACGCCCTCGTCGGCACAACGTTTTATTATTGGGTGTACGGCTACGATCTGGCGAGCCGATGGAGTTCGTTCCTCGCCGGTCTGTTGTATGGACGCTAGACCGGAAGCACATGATGGCAGTCGCTGCAGATGACAGACACAAAGAGTTTAATCAGTCGCCTTGCTTGATAGTTCAACGGGGAGATCAGGGGAGACAAGGGAGGGGTTATTCGGAGCGGTGAGTGCTCGATGCTGAGTGGAAGCCCACGAGCTGATCGCTGATGGCGGGAAGAATGGGAGCTGATGGCTGATAGCAAATGGCTTATGGCAGGAACGGGAAACTTCGTTCCTGAAGCGTGCATCGAAGGGAGTGGAGTAACAGGCACATCGTCCAGCTAATGGGGCAGCAGGATGAACCGGCCAAGCTTTGCCGGTCGATATACATCAAAGTCACGGCGGTCGAGCGTGAAGATGCGCCGGATCTTCTCACGTTCTGCCACGGCCACCAGCGCCGCATCTGCCAGATCCATCGGGAGATCTTTGTATTTCTTCATGAGTTCTCTCATCCGGGACAACTCCTGGATTTCCATGGGGAGGAGCGCCACCACGCCCCGTTCAAGCATTTCCCACAGCGCTTCTTGTGCTTTCCAGGAGAAGTTCAATAGGTACATCGCCTCTGTCAGCACCGGCCACACGGTCCCGAGCGGCTCAGCCAGTCCTCGCAAGGCGGCCACGCAGCGTTCGTGGTGCTGATCATCGGCATGGATCAGTGCGATCAGGGGACCGGCATCCACCAGGATCATGCTCAGGTCCCGCGATGCTTGGCGTGTAACATTCGGCGAAAGTGCTCGCCCGTTCGCACCGACAGATCAGGAGGACCACCATGGATACTGCCGATCAAATCTCGAACGGTTTCATAGGGGCGTTCGGTCTCCTCCTGTCCTTGAATTTGCCTCGCCAGTACACCGATGGCGTCCCGAATGACCTCGGACTTGCTCCGGCCCCGTTTCCGAGCCAGCCGCTGAATCAATCGTTCGGTTTTTACGTCGACGCGGACTGTGAGAGGCATCATTTCACCTCATGCATTTGTATGACGTTACTGTACTACATACTTTGCGCCCGTGCAAGCGCGCGATCGAGCCCTTCTCGGGGAAACTGGTTTGGCTGGTTTGTTTGGTTGGGTTGGTCACAAGCGTGAAAGGCGGGAAGAGCGGGAAACTCCCGACGCGGGGCTGGTTGGTCTTGTTTCTTTCGCCCATCGAACCGAAGAAACCAAACGAACCAGATAAATAATAGCGACGAGAGTCGCGGGAAGCTACTCGACACGGAGGTCGTGGAGCTGGTCGATGAGCCGTTGGAGCTTGGTCACGGCGTGGTGGCGCTGGTCGGCGGTGAGGCGCTGGTCGATGGCGAGGGCCATGGTTTTGACGGCGGCGCGCATCTGGCGGACGGTGTCTTGATAGGCCTGGGGAGCAGTCTGGTCCTGATAGACGAGCATGGTGCGTAGTTCCCGGGCGACGCGCTCGGGGGTGCGGGGCTCATGGAGGAGGGCCAGGAGTTCCTGCTGGCGCTGCTGTTGGTAGGCGACCCAGACCGGTTGGGTGTCGGGGAGCGCGACGCTCCATTCGCGGATCTGAGCCTCTTGGTCTTTGGACAGGGACCCCAGCCAGTCTTCGAGCCAATCGAGGGTGGCATGGGCCCGCTTCTTGAGCCGCTCCGGCGCGGGGGCTTGCACGAGGCGCGCGGCTTTGGCGTTGTCCTTCTGCAAGGCTGCTTCGAGGGTGCGCACCTGGCGGGGATCGACGGAGGTGAGGAAGACGCCGCCGTCGGCGACGACCCGGTCGAAGAGGTCGGCGCGCAGGCGATCGTAGGTGGCATAGACCCAGTCGAGATCCTGGCTGGTGAGCCCCCGTTCGAATCGTTGCCGGATCTGCAGGAGGAAGCTTTCATACTGCGGAATGGCTTCGTGCCGGTGCCGGGCCAGCAATGGCGTGAGCCGCTGGGCCAGGTCGTGGCGCTGGTCAACGCTGAGATCGAAGTAGTGATCGACCTGCCAGAGGATGAGCCAGTCGGCATAGCGATAGACCGAGAGGATCGAGCAGCCGGCGAGGAGGACCAGCAGCCCGGTGGCACACCACGTCCACCGGCGGTGCCGCCCTCCCCTCGTCTCATCCTGTGTCGCGCGGTGGGTCATGACGCGTGCGCCTATGTTCTCAAGAGTCCGGCGCTGATTCAAGGGGAAGGGGGGGAAGAAGTGCTGAGGGCTGAGGGCGGGGACAGGACTGAGTAACGAGGACTGAGGACTGAGAATGCTGCCAAATGTTAAATGTTCAATGATGAATGGTGAATTGAAATGTCCAGCGAGGGGGAAGGGGTGAGGAGCAAATAACTGATGGCGTAGGGCTGGGGAAGATGAGCTGATGGCTGATAGCAAATGGCTTATGGCAGGAGGGGGAAGCGTCGTTCGCGAACGACGTAGGACGAGATACGAGCGACGTTTCACGGTTCGACAGGCTCACCGTCCCGAGTCCAATCGAGGGACGAACGACGAACTCATCGGCCTCACTTAGGTCGGAATGTCGCGCGTCCCATCGTATGACGCGCGAGACTGGAAGGAAAACTTCACCATGTCGCCATCTTTGACGAGAGAATCCTCCGCCCCGATTTTCTTGTTCACTGTAATGAGCGTTTCACGACTCGCAATGAAGCGGAGCAACCCGCCGAGCTGCTCCTGATTCGCTTCAACCAGCTTCTTCACGGTGGTGGCTTCGGCCAGCCCCACTACGACTACATTCTCTCCGACTGCATCGCGCAATGTGTTGCCTAGCACCAACACGGTTACCATGGGTGTCTCAACCTTTACTACGCGGAGCAGATAGCCGATGGCATATGGCGTATGGCACAAGCTACAATTAATAGGTTATGGCTTGTGGCACATGCGAACGAATTTTCCTTGTTCGTGCCATCGGACGTACACCATTCGCTCTAAGCTGTTCCTTCGTTCCCGTCATTGGACGGCGGTTCGTTGGTTCTGCTCAGCCGCCTCGTAGGCTTCATAAAGCAACTGCGCGACATGTTTGACTTCAACCCGTTCCCGCAACCCATTCTTTAGCTGAATCATGCAGGCCGGGCAACTCGTGGCCACCACGTCCGCGCCGACCTGCTCGACCGCGCGGGCCTTCCGTTCAAAGATCTTCTGCGACGTATCGTAATCCTTCACGATATAGGTCCCCGCTCCGCCAGCGCAGCGATCGGCATCGGGCATCTCGGCATAATTGACACCGGGCAATGAAGACAAGATCGTGCGCGGCTCCTTCGTCACACCGGCAGCCCGCAGGTGGCAGGAGGAGTGGTACGTCACGCACTTCGTTTTCGTGGCGGCCTGCGCCATCGGTGGATGCTGAGATGAGTGTGCGACGAACTCAGTAATATGCACAACTTTCTTGGCTAATTCTTCAGCATGGCGACGCTCCTCACTGTCAGTGAAGAGCGTGGGATAGTCCTTGAGCATCAGGGTGCAGGAGGCACAGCCGGTCACGATTGTTTCGTAGGGCGCAAGCGACTGGAGATTGAACCGCGCGCCCTCGCGCACAAGATCCTGATGCCCGTAGGTTTGAATCGGCGTCCCGGAGCAGCGTTGGGGCGGCAGCGCCGGCTCAACCCCGTGTTTCCGCAACACGCCGATGACTGCATCGCCGACTCCGTCGTCGAAATAGTTCGCCGCACATCCGTGAAAATAGGCCACTCCTCCAGATCGTGATTGGTTCGACTGAGCTGGAATCAAGTCCGCATGGCGCTCGCGCAACTGTGTCGTCGCCAGTTTAGGAAGGATGAGGTCGTGCGGCAATCGCGCCGTGGCCGCCAGCGCTTTCATGATCGGCCTGGTCATCCAATCGAGTAATCGCCGCAACGCCGGTCGATCCCAGATGCGCTGGGTCTTCCCGAGGAATCGCAAGAACGAGTCAAAATGCGTTCCCCTAGCCTGGAGCCGAAAGATCCAGCCGGCGAGTCGGTTGGGATGCTCGGCCCGCTTTTGCAGAATGAGATCGGACACGTCCACACCAGCCGGACAAATGGTGCGGCAGGATTTGCAATTCAGACAGGCTTCCACCACCCGTTTTGAATTGAGGTAGCTATAATCCTTCGCCGTTACGATCTCGAACCAACCCCGCGAACTCATGTCTTCCGATTGAAAGACGTCATAGACCGGACAGACTGAATTGCATTTCGCACAGGTCGCGCAGGATTTGGAGAGTCTCGTGTAGTCGATATGCTCGGTGAAGGGAGTCTCGCTGATCTTGATGCCGGGATTGAGGACATTCCCAGGATCGAAGGCCGTCTTCACCTTTACAAAGAGTCCGTAGAGGTCCTCGCCGAACATTTTCTTCACGTACTCCGCTCGGACCCGACCCCACGATCATTCACGTTCAGCAGGGGAACAATATGGGCATTCCCATTCCCGATGTGGCCAAAGATCGCCACAGGCACACGCTGTCCTTCGAAGAACTCTTCCAGGTAACGAATCAGTTCGCTGATGAGTTCGGCACGGACGACCACATCGTCCACAAAATTGATCGGCTTCTTCTTTGGATCATACCGATACAGGGTGGGATAGAGGGCCTTCCGTGCTTTCCACAGTTGTTCTCGACGTTCCGGATCGAAGGCCAGGGTGAGCTCCGACGCCAGTTTGTACGGGCGGCAGGCTGCCTCCATCTGCTCAGCCCGCTCATGAAGATCCACATCGAATGAGTCGGCGTCCAGCTCGACCAGCAATGTCGCCGCCGCATCGGCAGGCACCGCATGCTGTGCTCGTCCGATCAAATCGAGCGTGTTGGCATCCATCACTTCCAGCGCGCTTGGTTCCAGCTCCAGCAGGTGCGGCACTGCGTCGCCGACTTCCTCAAGATGGCGGAAATGAATGAGCGCGGTCAGCGTCGCCGTCGGTTTATCGACGAGCTTCAACGTGGCTTCGCTCACGACGCCCAGAGTCCCCTCGCTGCCCACAAAAAGTTTCGGCAGATCAAACATCCCGCCCGCAAGACCATCTGCAAGACCAAAGAGATTGTAGCCGCAGCTGTTCTTGCTGACGGTCGGTTTCTTGGAGCGAATCATGTCCGCATGTGACCGCACAAAGACGAAGAGGTCTCGTACCGCCGGGATCGTCGAGAGCAATCGTTCGAGTGCCGGATCGTCCAGCCCGTAGGACTGAGCGTCCAACCAGGTTCCCGATGCCAGGCACATACGCACGCGATGC
The DNA here is from genome assembly GCA_005239465.1 of Nitrospira sp. Lineage (GTDB taxonomy): Bacteria > Nitrospirota > Nitrospiria > Nitrospirales > Nitrospiraceae > Nitrospira_D. Next base: position 14,200 of record SPAW01000001.1, read on the forward strand.
ACATTGTCTTTTACGGAGCCATAACGTAGCGTGTGGGGACCAGACGAATTGTTCGCCAGCATCCCGCCGAGCTTGCACATGTCTCCGCTGGAGGGATCCGGTCCGAATAACAGACCGTGGCGAGCAAGGTGCTTATTCAATTCGGCGAGAACCACTCCCGGCTGAACGCGCGCCCATTTCTCCTCGCGGTTCACTTCCAAAATCCGATTGAGCCGTGAGACATCGAGTATGATGCCGGACCCGATCGCGGAGCCCGTGAGATTGGTACCGGCTGCCCTGGGCGTCAGCGGGATCCCGCGCTCCACCGCATAGCTGACGGTTCTCGCAATATCGTCCTCGGACTCTACAAGAACGACGGCCTTGGGCACCATACGATAGATGCTGGCGTCGACGGCATAGGCCGTGAGGGTGGGAAAATCGGCTTTCACTTTCTCCGAGCCGAGTTGAGCCCTGAGGTCCGCCGCGATCGCGTGCGATCGTTCTGGAAGGATAAGTATTGGCGCAGTCATAAATCAGGCGTGGCGCATTCTAGACGGCCCACCAATAGAAGAACAAGGGCACGGTTGTTGGCGCAAAGCAGATCTCCTACAATGCCGACTCACTTGTGAGGGGTTCATGACTCGTCCCGCGCTATACGTTACGCGAATACTTCCTGACCCAGTTATGGCCGCGATTCGGCAGCAGTACAGGCTGATCTCGGAACCCACCGATCTGCCGCTGGCGCCGAACGAGCAGCGAAAATTTTTTGCGCAGGCCAACGCCGCGATTTGTACGCTTACGGATCGCATCGACGCGGCCCTGCTGTCGGTAGCCTCGCGCCTAGAGATCGTTGCCAACTATGCCGTGGGTTACAACAACATCGATGTCGCTGCCGCGCGTGCACGCGGCATCGTCGTGACCAATACGCCCGACGTGCTTACCGACGCGACCGCCGACCTGACGTGGGCGCTATTGCTCGCCGTGGCCCGGCGTGTAGTGGAGGCAGATGTTTGGCTGCGAAGCGGGACGTGGCCTGGGTGGGCGCCGACGCAAATGCTAGGGACGGATGTGACGGGGAAGACGCTGGGCATCGTCGGTATGGGACGGATTGGACAAGCCGTTGCGCAACGCGCTCAGGGGTTTCGCATGCCGGTGCTCTATGCCAGCCGGCGTTCCTGCTCCTCACAGCCTGGAGCGCCCGCATGGACACACCGGTCACTCCATGAGGTTCTCAAGAACTCTGATTTCGTCTCTTTACATGTGTCGTTGACGGATGCCACTCGCCATCTTATCGGGCCGCGCGAGCTGGCCATGATGAAGGCCACGTCGTTCCTCATCAACACCTCTCGTGGTGCAGTGACCGACGAAGCGGCGCTTGTGTCGGCGCTTCAAGCTGGGAAGATTGCCGGAGCTGGGCTGGATGTCTACGAGCAAGAACCTACCGTTCACGCAGGACTCACGGCGCTGCCAAACGTCGTGCTGCTTCCGCATCTTGGGTCGGCCACGCTGGACACCCGCGTTCGTATGGGGATGATCTGTCTTGAGAATATTGCCGCGGTATTAAAAGGGCAGCCGGCTCCGAATCGCGTGACGTAATGCGGTTCGCCTAGCTCGCCATTCGGAATGCTGACCGAGCATGCTGGTGCCGACCCCTCAGAGCCTCGAGCCGTTGCGGTACATCATGGAATGAGGGAATAGATTGGAAGGTGTCGGCGGCTTTTTCCCACTGTGCCTCAGCCTCGTACAGCAAACCGAGCTCATAGCGAATGGCTTGGCCTTTTGCGCCCTGACAGCGGGGATCCGACAGCACTGCCTCGAGCCCGCGAATCGCCAGGGCCAATTGGCGCTCTTCTTTGTGGCATAAGGCCGCCATGAGGCAGGAGTCGAGATAGAAGGCATCCCCGGTTTTCGAGACTTCAAATTCTTCTTTCGCTTCCTGATAAAGCCCCATGTTCTTATAGGCGACTCCCAGCGTGAAATGGGCTTCATGATCCAGAGCACCCTCCGCTGCCGCACCAGGTTTTTCACTGAACACCGTGTGATCGTGAGACCGAGCAGACTTGACCTCGCGCACCGAATCGGCCGAGGCCGCCGATTCGCCTGAAATGAACGTTCGAATCCCATCACCGTCCGGTGCGGCATTCGCAAGTGAGAACCCCGCCGTTTGTGGCGGGCCTTCTTTTTTGATCAGCCCAAGCCCATCCGGTGCGGCACCTTTTAGAGAAAAGTGGCGGTCCTGTTCGCTACGGACTTTCGATGTGGTCGTCCAGGCATCGTCAGGCACAGCCCCGGCGACTGAAAACCCACTAGCGGCGGGCGGGGGGGGTACCTTCACCGGTGGCTCATCTTCAACTGCAACTTGCTCGGTGTCGGCTTCAGGAGAGTTGCTAATTTCTGCCGTCGATTCTCCTCTTAACCTCGCAGCAAGACGATTGACCAACGCAGCATCCGTCGAAAGCGACCGTACCTTTTCGAAGAGTTCTTCGTGGAGGCTTTCCATTCCAGACTCGGGATGCTCCAATAACAACTCGACGGCTTTGGCATACTGATGCGCTGCCGCCGCACCGTCTCCTTTTTCTTCGTACAGCTCTCCATACAGCTCAAGCAACGGTACGGAGTCGGGCTCCGCCGAAAGAAATTCCCCGATCAAGGATTCGGCAAGAATATAATCCTGCGCGCGCAGGGCCGCGCCTGCTAGGAAGCGGTATTCACCCAGCGCCACTTGGATATCTCCACGTTGCAGATGGAGTCGCGCGAGCAGTTGGCACACTTGCGGGTTTCCCGGCTCCCTCGTGAGCATTTGGTTCAGAATCGCTTCAGCCCCCGTATACTGCTTCTCTTCGATTCTCCTGGTCGCTTCGGCCAGTAGATCGAGCGGCTCAGAGAGTTTTTGTGCGGGTGCAGAAGTCCCTGATTTCACCGCTTTGATCGAACCGGTTCCGCCTTTTTGCACGCTCTCCACAAACTGCGACGCTTCGCTGTTCTTGGGATCGATTCTGAGAGCGGCGAGATACGCATCTTTCGCTTCGTCATACCGCCCCTGTGCCGAGCGTTCACGACCCAGCTGGAGATACACCTTCGTCGCTTCATCTTGCAGATTCTCCTGGACACAGAGTTCGGCGACGCGTTGCTGGGCATTGAGGTTGGACGGATCTTGGCTGACAATCTTTTTGTAGATCTCGAGCGCTTCTTTCCCCTTCCGCTCCTTGAGGTAGTACTTGCCCAAAGTGAGGTAATCCTGAATCGCACTACTCAAGAGTCCACGCTCCGCGTTGAGGTCGCCCAGATGGCGATAGATCTCATATCGACTCGGATCGCTCTTGAGCACTTTCTTGAACGCGGCGATCGCTTTGAGAGTGGCCCCTTCTGCTCGGAACGCCGCTGCAGCCTGAAGGAATGCGGTGGTTGCTTCCGCCGTGGCGTTTCGCTTCAGATGCAGGTCACCGATGGTATTGTAGATGCTGCCATCGTTGGGCGCATCCATCGCCAGCTTTCTCCATTCGGCTATTGCGGCGTCATACTGCCCGCGTGCTGCGAGAAGCTGGGCTTGCTGAAGAACTTTGTTGCGATCCGCGGCCAACACACACCTCTCACGACAAGAATAGGCAAACGCTAACAGTATCAATGGGTTTTGTCTAGGAAATGGCGGAATCAGACGACGGCCTAACGGAAACAATATGGACCTGTCCTCCGACTCGGAAGACAGGCCCACTCGCCATAGAGAGAGACGATAAGAGATTCTTTCTAAGATGCGGCCACGGCCGTCTTCAGAACATTGGCCGCTTGAGGTCCCTTTGCTCCCTGCACGATGTCGAACTCGACGTTCTCACCTTCCTTGAGGGTCTTGAACCCTTCCCCTTGTAACGCCGAATAGTGGACGAAGACGTCTTCCCCGCTATCGAGACGGATGAATCCAAACCCTTTCCGATCATTGAACCACTTGACAGTCCCTTTTGTCTTCACGAAACTCCCTCCTTTCCTCAACGACCACGTGCAGTTACGTAGCCGGCCCACTAAGCTGTATATCGGAACAATGAATAGAAGATGAGACACGAATCTGGCGGGTGTAACCGACGGGCACCTGCAGGAGTGTTGAATCGCTCACGGAACCCATCTTTAAATGAAAAATCGCGCTGCATGTAACATAGGGTTTGTGCCCTGTCAAGCGATTCTTTGGCGCGCAGGATTCTTCCGCGCGGTTTACAAGGGGGAAGGACTCCCCTATAGTGTTCAATAGGTCTCCAATTCAAGGGCCCCGTGATCCTACGAACTCTGCTTGATCGCTACATTTTTACCGAGCTGCTCTCTCCGTTTGGCCTCAGCCTCGGTGCGCTCTGCTTCGTCATGTTGACACGAGAACTCTTGCGTCTCGTCGAGCTACTGGTTTCAAAGGGAGTCGGACTGTGGGCGGTCTTAAAGGTCGTGGCAATGCTCCTGCCCTCCGGCTTGGTGCTGACACTTCCGATTGCCGGCCTCATCGCCTCGATCACCGCCTTTGGCCGCTTATCCTTCGATAAGGAACTTGTGGCCATGCGAGCCACAGGGCTGAGCCTCTTCCGCCTGTCACAACCGGTATTCCTCTTTGCCGTTTCGGTGTTCACGCTCACACTGGTTCTCTCCCAGTGGGGACAGCCGTGGAGTTCGTTGAATCTCAAGAGAGTAGCGCTCAACCTTCTGAAAGATCAGCTCGTCCTTGCCTTGGAACAGGGAACGTTTAATGAACCGATTCCCCGCATGATGATCTATGTCCCCGACGACAGGAATGGCCGGCCTACGCAAGGGATCTTCGTCTCGGATGAACGCGCTGCCGAGGGGCCCCGAGTCATTGTGGCGGAGCAGTACCAAGTTCTCATGGATTTGGTGAACGACCAGGTAGCGCTACGACTGGTTAACGGGGTCATCCACAGCCGGCCAGACCAAATCGATCAATACCGACAAATTTCCTTCACAAGCTACGACCTTAAGCTAAACGTGAGTCAAAGCAGGTATGCCGGCACCGAAGAACGCCCCTCCTACGAGGAGATCATGGCGCGACTGGCACAGACCGGCGGAAAGGATCCGCACGCCCTCCGCCGACTGGTGGAATACTACAAAGACCTGGCTTTCCCGACTACCTCGCTCGTTTTTTGTCTCCTGGGCGTGCCGGTCGGGATCGTCTCAAAACGGTCCGGGCGAATCGGTGGGTTTACCGTAGGCGTGCTCATTGTTGTGGCCTTCTATTTGTTGAATGTCGCCTGCGATTTGCTGGTGACGACGTTGGTCCTCCCGCCCTTCGCCGGCGCATGGCTGCCCAACGGTATCTTCGTCCTCATCACCATCTTCTTCTTTCTCAAGATGAGCCGCCAATAACCACGATGACGATTCTCTTTCGCTACATCCTGCGCGAGTACGCCAAAATCTTTTTGATGTGTTTCGCCGGCTTGATGACAATCTATCTGGTCATCGACTTTTTCGAAAAGATCCGACGGTTTCTGCGCCACGATTCCGGTATCGTCTACATACTCACGTACTTCGCGCTCAAGATTCCCGCGATCTCGTTTCAAATTACTCCCTTTGCAATCTTGATGGCCACACTCCTCACGCTCGGGTTGCTCTCACGCAGCAATGAGATCACCGCAATGCGCAGCTGCGGGATCAGCCTCTTCTGGATCACATCGCCGTTTCTCCTCTTTGCCACCGGCGTCGCCTTGATCCTCCTTGCCTTCAGCTCAACCATCATTCCGCTCGCTTCGGAAAAAGCGGAAGAAGTCCGCCTGATCCAGGTCGAAAAAAATCCCACTCCCTTGACCGTCAAAGCCACCCAGCCCTGGGCCCGTATCAGCGCCGATGACCTCATGCAGGTCAACGAGATCGACGTCGGAGGAGAGACCCTCCGAGGCCTGCGCCTCTTTCATTTCGATCGCGCGTTCCGTCTTGATCGGATGACCGAAGCAGCGGAAGCGCACTATACCCCTGAAGGCTGGGTCCTCTCGAACGGGAATCAACGTCGGTTTCAACCGGACAACACCGTGGATCTGGTCCTCTTCACCGAACAACCGGTGGATGTTCCCTTGATCCCGGACGATTTCTCCACGTCGCTCACGGGCAACTCTGAAACAATGACGTTTCGGGAGATCCGTAACTACGTGGGCCGCTTTCGACATGAAGGTATTTCGTTCACCCGGTTGCTCACGGATTATTATGGCCGTCTTGCATTCCCTTTGGTCACGGTCATTATGGTACTTGTGGGAACTGCGCTGAGCTTGCGACGAAGCGGGGCCCGAGGAGGAAGCATGGCCATGGGCATTGGGCAAGCGTTCATCGTCGGGTTTTGCTACTGGACAACCCACTCCATCGCCATCGCGCTAGGACGCGGAGGGGTGTTAGCTCCCATGCTGGCCGGCTGGATGGCCAATTTGCTGTTTCTCAGCTTCGGTCTCTATCTCCTTCTCAAAGTTCGCTATTGAAACAGCCTGATCCCTAGTTGACTGCTCTCAGCGCTTCCGGTAAGTAAAGAATGTATCTGGGTTGCACAAAGGAGAGAGTGACATGATCTCGCGCGTGGTCATTACCGGTTTAGGGATAGTGTCTCCCATTGGGATCGGCGTCAGTGAATTCTGGAAAGCAGCCCTCGCTGGTCGATCGGGCATCACCGCCATTCAGTCGCTAGATTCGTTTCCCATGGCCGGCTATCGTTCGAAAGTCGCAGGGCAGATCCACAATTTTTCCCCTGAACAGTATCTGCCTGCGATCCAGGGAGGCCGCGTGGATCGCTACGCTCAATTTGCCCTGGTTGCAACGAAGGAAGCGCTCGCCGATGCTGATCTCTTCATGGCGAAGGAATCTCCCCATCGCGTCGGCGTGATCGTTGGAGCCGGCATGGGAGGGATGGTGATGGGAGAGCGGGAAATCACGCAGCTCTTCAAAAGCCAAAAACCGCACCGCGTACATCCCAATTTTATTCCCACCATCACGCTTAATTCCGCCTCCGGCATTGTGGCCATGGCGCACGGAGCAAAAGGGCCGAATCTCACGATCTCGACGGCCTGCTCTTCCAGCGCTCATGCGCTGGGTCTAGCCCTTCAGTGTATTCGCAGCGGTCAGGCCGATGTCGTGATTACCGTCGGAGCCGACGCGAGCATTACTCCGCTGGTCTTTGCCGGCTTCTGCTCCTTGCGTGCCCTCTCCAGCGAGTTCAACGATGCCCCGGAGCGCGCCTCGCGTCCCTTCGACCGACGCCGCGACGGATTCGTCATGGGCGAAGGAGCTGGCGCCTTAATAGTGGAATCATTGGCGCATGCCAAAAAGCGAAAGGCGAGAATCTATGCCGAGCTCGGCGGGTACGCGGCCACAAGCGAAGCCTATCACATGGTCATTCCCCAGGAGGATGGCGAGGAAATCTGCACCACTATGATGCTCGGCCTCAAAGCGGCGGACATCGCCCCGGGTCAGGTGGACTATATTAATGCCCATGCCACCTCCACCACAATCGGCGATGCCGTCGAAGCTAAAGCGATCAGGCGCTTCTTTAAGAACCGTGCAGACAAGATTGCCGTCAATGCAACTAAGTCGCTTGTCGGCCATACCTTAGGGGCAGCGGGGGCAATCGGCGCTGTGGCCTCGACACTGGCGATTCATACCGGCCAGATCCATCCCACGGCGAACTATGATGATCCGGATCCAGCCTGCCGCTTGGGAGGTATCAGCCGCTCTGTCCAAGAACGAAAGATTCGCACCGCCCTCTTGAACGCTTTTGGATTCGGAAGTAACAATGCGACGGTTGTCCTCAAAAAGTTTGTGACGTGAGTCACGATTCAATGACATTCATTCTCCTTCGCCGAATACCCCGTAGCTCGCTATGGGGATGCCAGGCCTTCGTAGCCGAAGTGGCCGCTTCGGCGGCCCACCGTAGCCTTGGTGGAGGTTGGGGCGAAGGAGGATAGCGGCTTCGGCACACAGCCCAAAGGTTCCGGCCGACGGGTCGGAGAATTTCGCAGGATATCCCGCAGCTTGATGCGGAAAGCTTCATTCCCACGAAGGAGCACCCATAATGACCGATCGCGCGATTACCTCCAAGATCATTCACGCCCTTGCCGACTATCTGAAGCTTGATGCCGCTTCAATCACGGAATCCCATCATCTGCGAGACGACCTCGGACTGGACTCGGTGGCCGTCATCGAGTTGCTCTTTGAAATTGAGGAAAGATTCAAAATTCAAATTCCCGATCAAGATCTCCCGGGTCTAAGCACTGTAGGGTCGGTGGCTGCATACGTGCAACAACGGCTCGCTCCAACCAAGCCTGCTCCGTCCCACAAACCCAAGAAATCTGCTCCCACCTCCAAGAAAAAAAAGAAGAGGTAACGGAACAATGGCCACACCGCAGTTGCCCAGTCCCATCACCCTGGCTGAGATTCATCAAGTCGTCGGGGGTACGATTCATGGAAATGACCAAACGAAGGTGTCCACATTAGCCAGTCTGGGTGAGGCCAATCCCAAGGCCTTATCCTTCATCGCAAACGACAAAGTGCTTAAAGCTCCGGGGCACCTCTGTGCGGCAGCCTTGCTCGTCCATCGCCATCTGCCGGAGCTTGCAATCCCTCAAATCGTGGTGGGCAATCCATTATTGGCTTTTGCGCACGTCGCGCAGAGATTCTTTGTCCGCCCCGCCGCTCCTCGTGGCATTGCCAAGGACCTGACACAAGGAGCTAATGTCCGAATTGGAGCCGACCCCTCGATCTGGCCCTTCGTAACTCTTGGCGACCGCGTCATGATCGGAGCACGCGTCACACTGTATCCTGGAGTCTTCGTGGGATCGGATTCGAAGATCGGTGACGATTCCGTCTTGTATCCCAACGTCGTCGTCCGGGAAGGCTGTTCACTTGGCGCACGAGTGATCGTGCATAGCGGAACCGTGATTGGATCCGACGGCTTTGGTTACGTGCAACATCAAGGCCGCCATCACAAAATTCCGCAACTCGGCGGCGTGGTTATTGAAGATGACGTTGAATTGGGCGCGAACGTCACCATCGACCGTGCCACATTCGGCTGCACCCTTATCAAGCAGGGCACCAAAGTCGATAACCTGGTCCAAATCGCTCACAACGTCTCAGTCGGGGAACACTCAATCGTCGTCGCTCAGGTGGGCATCGCCGGCAGTACCACGATCGGCCATCATGTGATGATCGGTGGGCAGGCTGGAATTTCCGACCATATCCACATTGGTGACCAGGTCATGATTGCCGCCCAGGCAGGTGTGAATCGGAGCCTAAAGTCGAACCAGATTGTCTCAGGAGCCCCGGTGATGCCGCACGAAATCTCGCTGAAGGTTCAGGCCGTCGTTCACCGCCTGCCTGAGCTGAGACAGCTCGTGCTCAGCCTGAAACAGCGTGTGGAGACACTTGAAGTGCAGTCGAAAAACGCGCCGGCACGACTGGCTAGAACCAAGAAAAGAAATCTCAGGAAGACATAGGACGCCCGCTACCCCATTTTGACGACACGCCGCCAGAAAAATAACCGCGCCCAATAGAACCCTGCCCACGGCATCAGCAAAGCAGGAACAATGTTTACTTGCCCGTACAAGACCACCGCCACGGCGCTTCCCACAAGAATTGTCAGACCAGCCACGTACGCCAGCGGAATAAACTGGCGCCCAGGGTGGTCGATGGTCACAGGCTGAGGTTCCTTCTTCGCCTTCCCTCTCTGCTTGGTCGATACCCGTCTCATGCGTGCTGCTAGAACTTCCGGAAATCGTCTCAGCAGATACTGATGATACTGAGTTTGTGCTACGCCCAGGGCCACCCCCAAGACGATGAGGCTCGAGCTTTGATAAAAGGTGTCCCAGGTGTAGCTATCCGTAGCAATCAGCTGGTACCCCAGCCCTCCGACTCCGCCAATCAGACAGATCAGCCCCACAAGACCCGATGGAAACAGGATGTACGACTTCACATACTCATGCGCTTGCTGAATGATTTGTTCGGGGCGATGAACTGTTATGAGTCTGGGCACTGACACCTCTCTCAATTGAAGAAGAATATACTCTTCCGGCACGACATTATAACGATCCGTCCCAAGACTTCAAAGCGTACAACAATGGACAGGACTTGATTAAAATACGGCGTACCGCTCCCAGTCTTGTGTCGTCGCAGTATTTCGCCGAGAAGACGTGCCGGTTCTGTTTCGCAATTACTGAAGACGTGCCGGAGCGCGGGACTTTCGTTCTCTACACGAATTTCTTCTTCTCACTCGTGCGAAAATTCAGCGACGTCGATTCACGACTGCTCCAGCAGCTAACAAACTCATTCTTGGCCGTATCTCTCCTTCTCAATTCAGCACATTTGTTCTTGTCCGTCTCGGAGCTCTTTCCTCATGTTCACAAAATCAGTGTGTGACTTGTGGATATCCATGTGGATTGACTACGTGTGACCTGTCATAGGGCGAATTCAACCACTCTGCCAATTTATTAGGCAGACTTTCATGAACGTTTTTGTGAACTTAGGTTCGATAGGGAGGGGAGCCTCAGCACCCACAACCTATAGCGTAGCTTCTGTGAATTCAAGCGGTTAGAAGCCGGCCATTGACTTAAGCACGAGCCGAATGGTGGCTATGTTCATGCGGGAAGGATTTCTTCGATGGAAGTCCGTTCGAGACGGCCAAGTGTAACCCACTGCTCGGCCATGGGAATCAACGCCAGAAGCCGCTCTTCAACGGCTTGTAATCGCTGCGGCAAGGTTTCAACTTTCCGATAGGCCGCCACGGCGAGGAAGGACTTAAGCCCTTGTAGAAACATCGTAATGGTCGCGGCATGAATCGTCTTTGCAAAATCATGCAGCGCTTCGACGTGAGCAAGAATCGGGTCCAGCTGAGAAGCCGTCACAAAATCCGACGTGCCTTGTTCACGCAACCGCATGAGTACCTCTGTCATCGCGGGCACCCGTTCATGCACTTCCCGTAGAAACTGTTCATCCAACCGGTCGAGATCGCGAAGAATGCGCTCGATGGTCTCGACAGCAATTTGGTCCTGCTGCTCCCCGACTTCCTGCTCGGCACGATGAATCACTGCTTCTAACACATCTCGTGCAGGTTGAATCGAGCGAGCGCGAGCTTGTTGAAGCTCCCGCAATGCCCTGAGCAATGGAATGGACGAGGCGACCCGTTCCGGCATCCGCGGAGGAGACACCAGAGCATTCATTTCATCTTCTGAATTGGAGCCAGGCTTTTCGGAGATCGGTTCGAGCCATTCGAGCTTGTTCATCGGCCTGTCGACTTCAGAGTGATCTCCAGCCAGACGATGTACAGCCGTCGCAATTCGATCGAGCCCCACGTGAAGCGAATGAAGAGTCTCTGATCTCGACTCCGTTCCGGCCGCACCGACATCACGTAGAATCGGCAGGAGATTGGACGCCATCGCTTCGATGTCAGAGAGCTGAACGGTTGACGCAGATCTGGCCAGATTCGTAATCCCGTTCAGGATGAACCCATAGAGCTTCGAGCGCACCGACCCCTCAGCACCGGCCCCTAACTTCTTGAGGGCCGTTTCGATTTGGGCCAGCCATTCACGGGCTTCAAGCGCAAACAGTCCAACGATCTCTTTCCGAAAAGTAAGGTCGCTCCGCTCCTGAGCCTGCCCCAACGCTTGTGACACAACCTCAGGCTCGGCTCCTGACGCCTCCGCTTCCTGAGGCGCGACAATGCGGGTTTCAACGACTCCCTGAATCGCCGAAGCGATGGCATCAAGGCTTTCGAGCAGCGACGTAAAATGATTGGAGGCGGCACCCGGTGCAGGAGACACTTCGACCTTGAGCGGCGAGTCTGAAAACGTCACTCGTCCCACAACCGGAGGATTAAGCGTCTCAGCAACTGAGACCAATGGAGTCAGGCTCAAATCAACCAGCCGTGATCCAAGTCCCTCATTACCGTCCTCCTCATTGACTTTCACCACCGGACGAAGTGGGTACCGACTATTCACTCCGACCACTGTCCCTACCTCTCCCATCGTCAATCGAACGGTAGTCCCCAGAGGATAGACCGACAGCTGCTCGACAAGAGCTTTCAAAATCTCACGTGGAAACGTCACCCGCTCCGCCACCAGCAGTTCTTTGACGGCTTGATGCGGAAGCATACGGCGACGATAGGGGCGCTCGCTTACCAGCGCGTCAAATACGTCAACCACACCGAGAATCTGCGCCATTTCGCTGATCTGTCGCCCCCTGAGCCGATTGGGATAGCCCTGCCCATTGAAACGTTCGTGGGCCTGACGAGTCAATTGCGCGAGCCAGTGATACTCTGTCCCCGTTCGATGGATGACCTGATACCCTAGTTCAGGATGTTGCTCGATCAACATCCGTTCATCTTGAGTCAGACGGCCGGTCTTTGTGACCAGAGACTTCGGCACGGCAAACAATCCGATGTCATGGACCAGCCCGGCAAGTGCTAACCGGTCCAATTCCTTCCCATAGTACCCCAGACCAATCCCGACCTTGGTTCCAAGAATCCCAACGTTGATCAGGTTCGTGATGAGGGATGAACCGGCTGGTCCGGATAGCGCTTCAACGACTAGCTCATCGTTCTGCTTCAGCGACGAGACAAGGCCTGTTGCCAGTGTCTCAAGTCGCTTCATGCGAAGGGGACGCTGGCTTTGAACGGCTGCCGCCACGTCGGCCAGCTCTTGTACTGCCTCACGATACCAATTCATCAGGATACACACCCTTCTCTTGTGTCGTCTCGCAGTCGCTAGGCCTCACTACCGACCGCTGGGCTAGGGACCTTCCAACATGATGGACTCCCGCGATACTCCAGAAATATAGACACAGATCGCACAGCGAGTTGATCAGTCGGCACACCCCTCCCCTTTGCTTATAAATCAGTGTGATCGCGTCCGAAGAGAACACATTTCGAGTGCCCCGCGATGATAATTCGCTAGAAGCTGGTCGTTCAATCGACGAAGCTGTCCGGCTCTGGTCCCAGTGGGTGCTAACCCTAGTTGAAACAAAATCTCACCGAGAAACTCGTTCACTGGCATGGTCGGATTCGACACCAAACCAACCTCATGCCGGGAACGCGAAAGGTTGAGAATCAGAGACCTGCTCATCAGAGTTTTTCCGCTACCGATTTTTCTGGTGAATATCACGATCTCTTTGCGGGTGTGAATCCCATACAGAATCAGTTGCTTCGCCGTCTCATGCATAGCCGACGGGACATAGAACCGAACCTCGGATCAGGCACATGTTCAAACGGGCGGAGGTCAAAGCTCCGGTACCGTTCGTCCGAACTTTCGGGCGACAGGTCAAAATCCTGCACAGCATCAACAAGCGGCACGGTCATATTCCTTTTCAATTCAGACGTGCAAGACGACCGCACATCAGGCTCGCTGGCGTCGAATCGGCTCAATTGGGCAATACACTGCCGATGGCCGTACGTTCTACTCGTCCGGTCTCTACCCAACCCTGAATGGTCTTCATGCTCTCGAACAGGCGCGACTCCACCGCCTCGTACTTCTTTGCCGCCACTACAACCCGCTGTTGCATCACCACTGTGAGAAAACTATGCAACCCCATAAAAAACGTCATCGCCTGTGTCGCGTTAACCTGTTGGGCGGCCGACCATAATTGAGACACTTGCTCCACCACAGCCTGCAATCGTTCGGGAGACCGCCCCGGCGCCTCCACTCCATTCTTGAGCCGCCCAAGTTCATCGGTCAGACTGGGAAGCTGTTGTAGCACAAACTGAAGAAACCCTTCCTCCCCTGCGGCCAACCGATCAAGTAACTCGCGCAGGGAGGTGACGTTGCATTGCCCGATCCCGTTTTTCATCAACTCCTCCACCTGGGCAATCACTGTCTGAATGAGGTTACGGTGGAAAGATCCGGACTTGACCTGGCGCTCTTGGAGCCCATGAAGCGCGGCGAGCAAATTGCTCGTCAGGATAGTGACCGGAAGACTTTCGGCACAAGCGGTCGTACTCTCGGCATCGAAAGTCACACCGGTTGCCCGAGTGAGAGCGGCATGGATGTGCCCCAGTTGCTTACAGAGTGCGATGAAATCGTTGGCAGAAATCTTCGCGGCGGGATCTTGAACGGCTTCAATAAAAGGAAGCGTGGAAAAACTCGCTCGCTCGACATCACTCAGGCTGATCATAGCCGCAGACCCGCCCAAATTGGCGACGCCGGCTTTGATCGTTTGAGCGAGCTTCAGATGGCGATCGGGAGGGGGCCCCTGCTGCAGTTCATCCAGCGCAACATGTATCTGTTGAAGCCACTCCTGCGCCTCTTGAACGAAGACCGCGATCAAGTCTTTCTGAAATTCATCTTCCGTTTCGACGGACATCGGTCTCGGCCCTTCAGAGAGGAAACGACCATGCGGAGACTCCGGTCAGCTGATTCAGGATTGTCCCTTCCCATTCCCAAGTTGCGACGCCAATCCGGCAATTTCGCCGAGTTTGCGGGCCATGTCTTCAAACCGTTTCGTGGCATTCTCGGCAGCCTGTTCGGTTTCCGACACCCGACGGGCGAGCAGTCCGTTCCGATCCCGTTCCGTCGCCAGGAGCGCTTCCATTTCCTGCAGTTTCATCTCGAAATTTTCCAAATCATGGAGACGCCGCGCGATCACCGCCCCCTTCTGCTGCTCTGCCATCAGCATGACTTCGAGTTCCCTCGCCCGTTGGGCCATGCGTTCTGCGGCCGCGACTTTGTTGCTCAATTCGCCCACCTTCGCCCGTTCGACGGCCAAGATCGTTTCCACATCCTTTGCCCTCTGTTGAAATTCGGAAGCCCGCTGTTCTTCACGGGCCAGTTTGGCTTCAACATCCTTCGCGCGCGAGGTCACCTGCTCCAGATCGGTCAGCTGCTGCACCAACTGCGCCGCGGCCGCTCGCTCGGCATGCAACGCCGCTTCCAATTCAGCGACTCGACCGGAGGCCTTTTGCCAACCCGCCGCTTCCTGCTCGATTTTTGCTACCTTGGATGACAGATCAGTAACACGCCGGCGTTCGACTGCCAACAGAGCCTCGCTTTCCTTGGCTCGTGCGACTTGCCCTTCGAGGTCAACCATGCGCTTGGCCAAGTCTGCTGTCCGAGTACGTTCCGCCCGCAGTTGGTCCTCGACTTCCTTGAGATTGATCGAGGCTTGACGATTGGTTCCCAGCTGCTCGTCCGAAATCCGCAGATCTTTGTCGGCGGCATGTGTGGCAACCGCTGCTTGAGCCGGAGCTGTTTTAGGCGCAGGAGCCGGAGTCTGTTTCTGACGCTTCGCGAGCAACTCCAACACCCGATCTTTCAGCGAGGTACCTTGGAACGGCTTCTTGAGAACTCCATCTGCTCGACACGATTCCGCCTGTTTCGTCACTTCGTCGTTCACAATGCCCGAAATCAAGAGCACGGGGGTCTCCGCCAACATAGAGTTGCCACGGACGAAGGCGCAGACTTCATAGCCGCTCTTATCGGGCATGATCACGTCGGACACGATCACGTCCGGCCGTTCTTTGGACAAATACGCCAGCGCCTCTTCTCCATTGGCCGCAAGTGTCACGCCTAGGCCGGCCTCGGTCAGCAGCCGCTCCGCGACCTTCCGAACCGCAATACTATCGTCCGCTACCAAAATCTTCGGCATGCCTACACCTTTCACCCTTCCCAATACCTGATGAGATCATAATTAAGCCGATCCTAGTTTCGATAATGAGAGAATCGGTATTTCATCGAGGCCGCTTGAAAAACTCCCAATGGAAGGAAATTCCTCTCCCCTGTATGTCTGAATAGCGGCAAGATCGAGGGTATGGAGGACCGGCATCTCCTGGTCGATGCAGATCGCCATGGTCCCGCGCGGATGTTTGGCCGTTAGACACAACAAGCAATCCCCCCGCACCGAGACGCGGAGTAGTTCAGCGAGATCGAAGACCGGCAATATAGTCTGGTCTTGGCGAATCACCGCCGAGATGAACGGCGTTCGACTGGGAACAGGAATACTTTCCTTCCAGACTGAAATACCGGCCACTTCGTCGGTTTTCGCGGCAAGTCGCCGGCCACCCACGGAAAACACCAGAAGTTTGCAAGATCGGGACGCAGGCTTCTGGTGGCTTCCATTCGCCGACCTCAGCATTCCTCCACCTTGCCTATAGCGAGTTCCGGACGAACGGTGAGAAGACGCGTGGTCCCTCCTTGCCATTCTAGGCTGGCTGTGCCGTGACCAGCTCCAGCCCCTTGAAGAACCCAGGCAGTATTGAGAACCAGCGCTACGCCTTCTTCAAACAAGATCATGCCCCGATACCAGGTCTGTTCCTCACCTTGAAATTGCCTGGGGAGCGGAAGGACCTGAGATTGTTCGAGTTCCATCAGTCCACGCATCTGAGCGACTCGGATGCTCCCCTGCAGCCCTCCCTGAGACAACAGCACGATGCGAGTGTCCGGACCATCCTCATCAGACGACAAGGCCAGACGATCAGCAAGATCGACGGTCTCGTACGCAACGCCTTGAACAGTCACAACTTCAGCTTCCCCTGCCACCTCGAGCGTCAGCAATCCCTGCACCGAATCGGCTTCGAACGCCAAAGACCTACCCCCCATGGTGCCGACGAGAAAACGCGACGTGGGAGCGAGCGATGTCGATCCGGCTCTCTGTCCGCTCAAACTCATGCAAGCGCCTCATCACCTATTCTCCGCAACAGACCCCGCTTCGTCAACCAATACGGATTTTATCGCGGGTTACCTGCGGACAGCCGGGGCACGCCCGATCCATCGTTCGACTTCGTTGAGCAACGCCCGCTCTTCCACAGGCTTGGAGATATAGGAGTTGGCTCCAATGTTGATCGCCATCTGACGATGTTTGTCGCCGGCTCTGGTCGTCATGACGACAACCGGTGTCTGTTGCGTTTGCGGACGGCTTCGGAGAGCTTGAACGACTTCAAATCCATTGAGTTTTGGCATCTCAAGGTCGGTGATGATCAATCGATAGCTTGCAGCTGATGCTTTTCTGAGCCCATCCTCTCCGTCAACCGCCGTATCGACCTGGTACCCAGCCGACTCCAACATTCTCCCGACAAACTTCCGGATGCTTAACGAGTCGTCGACCAACAGAATAGGCGCCCCTACTTGTTCATCTTGCTCCGCTTCCTGCGTTATCGTTCCGCCCGTCAAGAGCGCCGTCTCGGACGACGCGGCAAGTGCGGCCGATTCTCTCGATTCCCGAGCCCCCAGACGGCTCGGATCGAGGACAAGAATGACACGCCCTTCAGGATCGATGGTCGCTCCTCCAAAGAACGAGCGTTCCAAGGGCTTCAACGATCCAAGCGACTTAATGACGATTTCCTGCCGACCCAAGAGTTCATCAACCGCCAACCCAATCGGCCCCGCAGCCGTCCGCACAATCACGACCGGCATCCCTGTATCCACGCCACCTGGTTCTCGGCGCAGCACATGTCGTAGTGATTGCACTTCGATGGCTTCCTCGCCCAGATGCAACAACACCCGATCCCCCGTTTGTTGCAACGAGGATGCCGTCGGCATCGTGACTTCGCGGATGCTCGGCAAGGAAATCGCGTAACGTTCGGCTCCGGCGCGCACCAACAGAGCCGTTGCGATGAGCAGCGTTAGAGGAAGGTCCAAGGTGAACTTCGTGCCGACGCCTGGCAGCGACTCCACGTCGATATGGCCGTTCATCCCTTCGATGACTTGTTTGACCACATCAAGCCCAACCCCACGACCAGCCTGATCGCCTATCGCATCGGCTGTCGAAAACCCCGGCGCAAAAATAAACTTGAGCGCTTCCGCATCGGACATCGCCTGGGCTTGGTCGGGCCGCACCAATCCGATCTGTACAGCTTTCGCGCGGATTTTCGCCAAATCCAGCCCTGCACCGTCATCTTCGACTTCGATGATGACGGAGTTTCCACGATGCGCTGCATGCAGATAGATTGTGCCCACCGCCGGTTTGCCCTTGGCGATCCGATCGGCTGAAGGCTCAATGCCGTGATAGACCGCATTGCGGACCAAATGAACCAACGGATCAACCAATCGTTCAACGACTCCCGTATCGACTTCCGTGTGCTCACCCGACGTGACCAACGACACTTCCTTATTCGACGCACGAGCGATTTCGCGAATTGCGCGACGGAATCGAGTAAAGGGGGTTCCGACAGGGACCATGCGCGCTCGAGCAATCTCGTCTTGCATACTCAACGTCAAATGCTGCAGCTGGCTCATGTCATCGTGAGATCGCCGGATGGACCCCCTCAGTTGCGACATCGACTCACTAATGTCGGCGGATATCTCGCTGATACGACGGGCTAAGATATTAAAATCATCATACTTATCAAGTTCAAGACTACTGAAATCGCTCAGACCGGGAAACCCTTGCGTAGCCGGCTCAGCCGAACTGCTCGTCGCCGCTTGATACGTGAAGGTGTACTTTTCCTCAAAGAATTGGACGGAGTCAACTAATCGCGTCTTGCATGCCAACACTTGCTGCGACAGCTGTTCCAATACTCGCAGCCGCTGTTCAAGACGACCGCGTCCAATCACAATCTCACCGACGAGGTTCAGCAGCCGCTCCAATCGATCGCAGCTGACACGGATGACCTCCCGATCCTTTACTGATTTGCCATCGGTCGCTTTGCCCTGTGCTTGTTCCTCTCCGGGGCCTGCGGACTGCTCCCAATGCGAGAGAGGGGTGCTCGTGGCTTGATATGCCGCCGTCGTTTCGATGACACAGCCCTGTTCCAGTTGTTTCAGTCCTGACAGTGCCGCTTCAAATCGCTGTCTTGTACCAGCCACCATGCTTGGATCTCTCCGCATGAGGACACGGACGACGTCCACCGACCGAAGCATCAGATCCGTATGCCCCGGCAATACTCTGAGGCGATTGTCACGTACGGCACCCATAAAATCTTCGACGTGGTGAACAAGATCGCCAATCGATTGAAAGCCTACTGTATAGGCTGAGCCTTTCAAGGTATGGGCTGTTCTAAAGAGTTGATTGATCAGTTCCTTGTTCTGGGGATCCTTATCCAATCGCAAGAGATTGGTTTCTAAAGTTTCGAGATACTCTTGAGCCTCCGGCGCAAAATACGATAAGACTTCTGGGTCCAGATGAGGGACCAAGTAGTCGTCCGACAGGTTTGCTGGCTGATCAGCTTCCATGGCGGCAACTGTCTCCTTCTGTGCAGGGGTCGAGACAGCGGCCGCCTCTGGGCTCTGGACTGCCGTCGCAACCGATGCTGACGGAAACATGACCGCCTCCCCGTCGCGCAACTGACTGAGAAAGCGAATAACCGTGGGCACATCATCCTGAAGGCGGTTGATATAGGCGGGGTCACGTCGAAGAATGAGGCGGATAATGCCCGCAGCTTGCGCGATCACTTCGAGGAGATCGCCACTCAGCTGAATGCGACTTTCCCGGACTGCAACCATGCAGTCTTCCATTGGATGGGCAATATCTCCGATGACCTGGAACCCCACGGTATAGGCCGACCCCTTGAGTGTATGTGCCGTTCGAAATAGCCGGTAGTTTGCGTCTTCATCGTTCGCATTGGCACGCAGGGCGTGAATCAACCCATCAATCGTATCGAGATACTCTTCCGCTTCCGGAACAAAATACGACAACACCTCGGCATCGAGGACAGGAATGATATACTCCTGACTCACCGAAGACGCTGACGGCACGGGAGGCGCCGCACTCGACGTTCCGGGTAACAGTCCTTCCGAAGATGTCAGACACTGCTCCACCACACCCCCGTCCTCACTCCCGCCTTGGCCGATAGATTGAACAAGTACTTGGATGCCTTGCACAATCTCCCGCATCGCCCCCACCGCTCGCGGCCACTCGGCATCGGGAATATTCGGCGCCTGTTCAAGCATCGCCTCCAGCCGTTCAGATAATTGAGCGATTCCACTATAGCCGTATAAGGCGGCTGCCCCGCGGATGCGGTGGGCGACAATGTACTGTTCCAGGAGTTGCGGTGGGGTGGGGACACTTTCGTCAGCAGGATGCAGGGCCTTGGTCAAGGCCGTCATTCCATCTGACGCTTCCGCGACAAAAATACCGACGAGATTCTGCTGATCAAATTCCGAACCCATCCGCGCCCCATTATGCCCGGAGAACCTCGATCATTCTCCGGGTCATCGACATCTTCAAGCCAACTTGAATTGCGACACTGACGCCGTCAGACTTTCGGCCAGCTTCACCATGTCTTCGACGGTCCTACGAGCCGAGTCGGTCGCTTTCTGTGTGGCCACGGCACCGCCGGTGAAGTCCTTAATTGACCGTCCGACCTGATCGGTCGAAGCCGTCTGGTTAGCCGCGGACGATGCGATGGTCTGGGCCAGTTCCGAAGATCGCTGTGCAATCGTCGAAATTTCTTTAAACACGTCGTCCGTTCGAAGCGCGGAAGCTGATCCGGCTTCCACCGCCTGAGTTTCATGTTCCATCGCGACGACGGCATTGTGCGTTTCGCTCTGAATGACTTTCACCAGGTCCGCAATTTCGCGCGTCGCTTGCGCGGAGCTTTCGGCCAGTTTCCGCACCTGGTCGGCGACGACAGCGAATCGCACCCCGGCTTCACCGGCGCCGGCGGCTTCGATGGCGGCATTCAGCGCCAGCAGGTTGGTCTGGTTGGCGATTTCTCGAATGGTCGACACGATTTGCGAGATTTCCAATGAACGATCACCGAGCGCTTTGATCTGCTTTGACATACGTTGAACCGCAGACCGAATACGCTGCATGTCCTGCACAGTTTCCTGCACCGCGACACGACCATGCTCAGTTGCTTGAAGCACTTGGCGGGCCGATTCAGAGGATGCTCCCGCAGTTTCGGCCACCTGACGCATCGAAGCCGCCAGCTGTTCGACCGCGCCGAGTGTCTTCATAGATTCATCCGCTTGGTGCTTGGCGGTTCCGGCCATTTGTCCGGCGTTATCCCTCAATGATCCGGCCGATTTATTGACGCGTTCGGCTGACTCTCGGACTTGCTTCATTAACTGGGCAAATCGCTGGATCATGAGGTTGAACGCGTCGGCCAAGTTTCCAAACATATCGGCCGTCACTTCGCCGCGCTTCGTCAGATCTCCTTTACCGACGTCCGACACCAGCACGAGGAATTGCATGAGGCGTTTTTGCATTGCATCTCGTTCTTCTTCCGTAGACACGAGACCCGTGATTCGGTCCAACATGGAGTTGAACGCTTTAGCCATGTGGCCGACTTCATCGTCGCTCTCCAGTTTGGCTCGGGCTTGCAGATTCCCAGCAGCGGCCTGTTCGGCGACGTCGGCCACGTGGACGATGTTCCGCGCAATGTTGCGAGCGAGGAAGTATCCGATAGCGCCTCCGAGGAGGAGGGCCAAGAATCCTCCCATCAACACAACGTTGGTACGATATGAGGCCTCCGCTTGTCCGTTGTCATTTAATTCCTTTGCGACCTCACGAATCGTGGTCATTAACTCTCGAACTCGCAATGTCGCTTTGCTGTACTTGTTGGCCACATCGATGGACAAAGCGAAGGTACCGAGATCTTTCATCGCCTGTTTCTGATTATCCGTGAGCGAAGTGCCAAAGCTATCGGTGAATGCCCCGACCGCGCCTTCCGACGCCAAGAAGTATTCCCTCAACGCTGCGTGGAGAGCCGCTAAGTCGTTGCCCTCATTGCGGCCGGTCGAGGTCTCGTGCAGTTCAGACGCTTGAAAGGCCTCAAGGGGCGCCAGGGTCTGCTTCTTCAATTCGGCAAGCGGCACGACAGCATCTTCAAAGTCACTTTTTCGTGTCTGACGCCCCGTACTCAGAAGCGCGTTGTGATAGAGACCGAGGTTGGTACTGCTGATCCCGGTGTTAGAAAGCGCCAATGTCGACCTGTCGTAAATGGACTGCAACTCGCCCTTCAGCTTATTAAGACCAATCAAACCGACCAAACTGACCATGATCATGATGGCGCCAACGGCGGAGAACCCGACGATCAGCTTGGGCAGGGTCTTCAGATTTTGGAACCACGATTGGACTGACCACGTCGTCGACTTGCTATGCCTCGCCATGACTTCCCTCCTCCTCACCACTCGGGATAATGGATTTCCTCACTAGGATCGTGCGCCTTCTGCTCCGCACATGTTCCATGAGCGCTAGGTCGCGCTGCTTGTTACTTGATCGTTTCCTCAACAGAGGCCAAGAATCTGGAGACTTCCAACATCCCGCTCAACCGGTTCTCAATCTTCAAGAGACCTGCGAGAAAGGGGCGGTTATCGGTCACACCATGAGTCGACTCAGCCAACAAGTCGTCGGGATGGATGGTCAGAATCTCCGGGACATCATCGATCAGGATGCCGACCTGTTGAATCCCATGCCGCACCACCACAGCATACTTCGGCGTAGCGGAGACCGACACTCCCAAAGATGGCCGCAAATCCGCGAGCGGGACTACGGTCCCACGGAGGTTGGCGACACCCACCAACGATGCAGGCATCCCAGGCACCGGCGTGATCGATTCGAGTTCGAACACCTCACGTACGTGGCGGAGATCAATGGCGAAGAACTCTCCCCCTAACGTAATAAGGCAGATCCGCAAAGGACCGGCAGATCTGACGTGATCAGGTCCTGAGTCGGCGCTGGATTGTGGCTGTTCAAGCGCTGGTTCCATCATCTCCCAGTGAGTGACCGGCCATGCATCATCGCTTCTCTTAGCTAGCCCAGCGCGCGCTTTACTGCCGCGAGGAGGTCTTCTGACTTAAAGGGCTTCACCACATGCCCATTGGCACCCTGTTGCTGGCCCCAGAACTTGTCACTTTCCTGCCCCTTAGATGTGCACAGCACGATCGGAATGCCCTTGAACCGGTCATTGTTCTTCAAATCTCGGCATGCCTGGAACCCGTTCCGGCCCGGCATCACAACATCCATCACGATGAGGTCCGGCTTCTCGGCGGCAATCTTGTCTTCCAGCTTATCCGTGTTAGGGAAGGACACTACCGTATGGTTCGCAGACTTGAGATATGACTCAATGAGTTGTAACTCTGCATACGAATCATCGACAACCACAATCTTGCTCATGAGTCCCTTCCTCTCGTGCAGGAAGAATTACAAGTGCCCTTACCGCAACGGCATCACAACGCTGATCGCACCGGCCAATTCGCCCTCTTTCCATCCTTCTTTTTTCATGCCCGTAATATCCCGCTCCCCCGTGGGGCCTCCATGGCAAGTGAGGCACGTCGCATCGGCGTATTCGGGTTCCATCACGCGCAACACAGATTTGCCATCGACCATCGTCACCTTCGCGTATTGCTGTCCCTTCGGATGGCGAGGATTGGCAAACATGCGAAGCACCTCAGCTTCAAAGTCGTCTGGTTTATTGCCTGGGAACCGATAATTCGCACCTGTCAGTTTCATCTTGATGCCGGTCTTCCTATGAAACATCTGTCCGGCTTTCCGGGCGAACACCGCGGGGATGAACCCTTTGAAGGCAACTCCCTGTTTGTTGATGACCGGCTGCGCTTCCAGCACCACCTCGCGCTCGGATTCCAACATGGTGAGGAGGAGCCTGCTTTGAGGAATACCGTTCGGACGAGACAAATCGACTCGAGTTTTGGCCTTGAACTTTTCAATAATTTCGTGGCCCACGAACTCGTCCGTGAAACCTTTATTGCCCTTTGACGCATCGTTGATCAGCGCCTGGTGCTCAGACACCACGGCTCGACCAGCCTTGATCAAAGCGATGAGTAATTCCGCAGTCTCTGTTTCATCACCTGCCCTGGCATGAGAAGGCATTCCCGCAACCATGGCACAGAGGGCTGCCCCCAAGATCAGTGATGACATCCGCACCTTCATAGCGCTCCTCCTTCAGAACACGACCAACTCGTGCGTGCTCCAGGCAAGTGTAGCGACTTGTTGGTGGTTAGCAAGAAAACGATGAATATCAACATCATCTAACACCATCGCACCCAACCAAGGATTCAGGAAATGGGCAGTGGAACCGGACACAACGATCAAAATGCTGGACGAAAGCATGGCGGCTCTTCTGTCGATCTCACCGGTGGTCATGACAAGAGATTCTTTCATCGCGTCAGGATGCTTTAAAATGCCATCGCACCCAATGATTGGCGTCTCCGCCCACAGATGCCATCGTCCTGAACGATCTGCGTTTATGCGGAGTTGTGCGATGCGTCTCAGCTCTTGGCTGTGCGCATGGGTTGAACGGCATGAGTGCGCTGATCTATACAAAACCATTCCTTTTGGTGATCCGCACTCGCTTGGGTGAGAGTAACTCGAACGAACACAATTTCAGGCAGAAAGAAAGGGAAGCGTAGACCGGCAGGGACTGAACCAGAATCGACGCCCGTCACTGGCTTTGAGCAGGATTCGTGGTGCTAACGATCTAGCCGCTGAATAAAAGTTTCAGATTGAGGTGACTCTCAACATGATCGCCCAACGATCAAGTTCGTCGTCAAGTCGTTGAGTCACACACGTTGACGTTTCGAGACGCGCAGCCTCCCAACCGTTTCGACAGCGTATCCGGTTCAACCAGGCCCGCCGAAAACCTGGCTGATCGAATACACCGTGGATGTATGTTCCCCAAATCAGGCCATCGTGGCTGACAGCGCCATCCAGAGGATCTGTCCATAATCGGTCAAGTGGATCGGGCGGAGTACCCACAGGGTACACCCGGAAACATGGGAGAACTATTCCTCGCTGCGTGTCGCCCATATGAATGTAGTATCCCCGGATCGCACTCGCTGTCCCGGCATCGATATGCAGCGCCTTCGCTTCAACCAATTGTGTGACTTTGGCTGACAACATTCTGGTAGACACGTCGAGTAATCCCAACCCATCAACCACTCCCCTGGACTCCACACCATCCGGATCGGCGATCTCGCGTCCCAGCATTTGAAATCCGCCGCAGATACCGATGAGCTCGCGACCGGAAGCCACATGCCGCCGCAATTCCTCCATAAAGCCTGCTCGCCGAAGGGCCCACAGGTCTTCGATCGTATTCTTACTCCCGGGAATGATAACCACATCGGCGCCGGTAAGATCGCGTGGGTCAGCGGCATAGCGCAGACGGACATCATCCTCTGCCGCCAGGTGCTTGAAGTCGGTGAAGTTGCTCATCCGGGGCAACAGAACCACTGCCACATTCACGTGGGCCGAATCGAACGGCGCCTGGCTCGTGCGCTCCACATCCACACTATCTTCTTGATCGATGACAAGATCGCGCAGCATGGGCACGACTCCCAGCACAGGAAGGCCAGTTCGTGCTTCGAGAAATCTCAAGCCATCGTCGAACAGTGTCATGTCACCACGGAACTTATTAATGATGACGCCGATCACCCGTCCCCGTTCTTCAGACGTTAAGAGATCCAGTGTGCCGATGACCTGCGCAAACACGCCGCCTCGATCAATATCGGCAACAAGCACGACTCGGGCGTCTGCGAGTTCGACCATCGACCAGTTGGCGAGATCACGATCCCGCAAATTCATTTCAGCAGCACTGCCCGCCCCTTCGATCACGATCACGTCGTAGCGTTCCGCAAGCCGCTCGTAGCTCTCTCGCACCCGTTCGGCCAGCTCCGCTTTCTGCTCGAAATAGTTTCGGGCTTCTGACTTGCCCCACACCCTTCCCTGCACCACCATCTGCGAGCATCGATCCGACTCCGGCTTGAGCAAAATCGGATTCATATTCACATGAGGATCGAGCCCGCAGGCCTGAGCCTGCAACGCCTGCGCGCGGCCGATTTCCTTACCATCCCGTGTCACGAAGGAATTGTTCGACATGTTTTGCGCCTTGAACGGTGCAACCCGCACCCCGGCACGGACGAAGAGCCGGCACAACCCAGCCGCGATCACACTCTTGCCCACGTCTGATCCCGTCCCAAGAACGGCGAGCGCTCGTGCCTTCATCGGTATCTGTCCTGCCACTTCTTCGCCTTGGCTAAACCGTGAGAGACACAACTGGCGACCACTCGTCCGACCAGGGCCCCCATGACCGTATGTGATCCGCTGTAGGCGTGCCGTGGCCCTTGCCCGCGCAACCGGCACGCAATCACGACGGCATCCGTGCCGGTCCCAGTTGCTCCCGACAAGCCTGTCCAACTCGGCACAGCATGATCACGTAAAACCCCGGTTTTGGTCTCCGTAGCCACCTGCACTGCGCCAACCATTGCGGCATTTGAGAGACTGCCATTCGTGATGAGAATGAGGTTGATTGTCCCAAGCCCGGCTCGTCTATATCGATAAGAGCCTGTCTCGGGCCACTCCCCCGCCCGAACTGCATTTGTGACTCCCACCGTTGCGAAACACTCGACCCAGAGTCGCCCGGCGGAGACTCGGGCCGTGACCAACTGCGTCATCGGTACCGCAGTCATTAGTCCGACCGTTCCCTTGCCGGCCCCAAGTCTGGAAGCCAGTTTCCGCAAGTAGCGAGCGGGGTCGCTGAAGAATTGAGGAGGAGGAGAGTTCGGAATGGGATTCGTCTCAACTTGGTGATTCAGAATATACGAAGCAGGCCTGAATCCTCCGCCTTGCGGCGCAGACGAGAGCACACGTCTTCGTCCCCCGAGAGTAATGATGAGTGTATTCGCGACCACTCGATAGCGGGTCCGGACTCGTGCGTGAGTTCCCTCCTTCATGACACCTTTCGGCGAAGCAGTCGCGAGAAGACCTGGATGAGCCGATCATTCTCCCGTTGGGATCGCACAGCGAGTCGGATGGAACGGGCGTTGGCCCCAGGAACGGCTGAACAGTCGCGAATCAGCAGCCCCTCACCGCGCAACCGATCCGTCACCCCACGCGCGTACCACCCGCGCGGCAATTCCATAAAAAGGTAGTTTGCATACGCCGGCATCACCGCACACCCGGGCAGTGCCGCGAGCAGCGTCGCAAATCGCTCTCGTTCCTTCGTCATGAATCGCACGCTCTTCCGGGTGTGAACCGTATCGTTCAACGCGGCAAGCGCAGCCACCTGCCCCATGGCGTTTACGGACCACGGTGGCAGTTGTCGCCGTAAGCTTTGGATCACAGAAGGCCGGGCAACTGCGTAGCCAACCCGCAGACCAGGAAATCCGTAGAACTTGGTCAAACTACGCAAGACCACCACACGCGGCCACGACATTGCCAGGGGAAGGACGGACCGTTCCGGACAGTAGTCGGCGAACGCTTCATCAATCACGAGCCAGATACCCCGCCGTTGAGAGGCTCGTGCCAATCGCGCAATGTCATCGACACGGCACGCCTGCCCTGTCGGACTATTGGGGTTGCAAAGCACTACTCCGTCGATGGCACCAGATCCGCTCCGCCTTGTTTCCATCAGACGGCACAGACGATCGATCGGCAGAGCGTACCGCTCCTTGCGTGTCGCGTACAATGCCGTCACGCGTCCGCCGGCTCGCGCCATCGAGGCAGCGTATTCTGAGAAGGTGGGTCGCACAACCAACAGATGGCGAATCTTCAGCGCGCGAGGGATCGTATCAATCAACTCGGTCGAGCCGTTTCCCACCACAATCCGTCTCGGATCACACTGCCAACACTTCGCAAGCGCCTCACGGAGACTCCAACTTTCAGGGTCTGGATAATGGCCCAACAAATGCCGGGCACCAGTGATCGCCCCCCAGACATGTGGAGATGGCCCCAGCGGGTTAATGCTGGCGCTGAAATCGATGATCTGCCTCAGATCACGACCCAGGTCACGCGACGCAGCATACACATCGCCGCCATGAACCGGCCTCTTCAAACGAGCCACAGAATCCCCACCGCCAGGATCACGCCTAGGAAACAGGTCACAACCATGATCCGAGAGGCCACTCCGATGTCTCTTGGAACAAGCTGTCGTCCACCAGTTCCCATAATCGGCCGTTCATGGGGAACTCCGTCGTAGTAGTTGGTCCCACCCAACTGCACCCCCAACGAACCGGCCATCGCCGCTTCTGGACGTCCGCTGTTCGGGCTGGGATGCTTCCCGCCATCGCGATAGAGCACACGCCAGCCACTTATAACGCGAGCAGCGTTGCGCGTGACCACGCCCGTCGCGATGACGAGGAGAATGGCTGACAGACGGGATGGAATCCAATTCGCTACATCGTCGAGCCTGGCGGAAGCCCAGCCAAAATCGAAGTGCCGCTCATCCTGATGACCAATCATCGAGTCCAATGTGTTGATTGCCTTATAAGCTAACGCGAGCGGCGCTCCACCGATGACGAGATAGAACAGCGGCGCGATCATCCCGTCGGCGGTACTCTCCGCCACCGTTTCAACCGTTGCGCGAACTATCTCATCTTCAGAAAGCCGCTCGGTATCCCGCCCCACAATCATGCCCACTGCCTGTCGAGCACCGGGCAGATGGCCCTGCTCCAACTGCTCATTCACCGCCTGCACGTGATCCCACAGATCACGACCTGCGAGCGTGGTCGACGCCAGCCCTATAGCCACGACGCTACCGAACCAACCGGACATACTCCCCGCTATGTCGATCACCCAATGACCGAGCAGATACACAAACAATGGTAAGCCTACCGCCAGAGAGAGACTAGCCGTACGGAGCGCGCCGGGACTACGGCACTTCCTTCTGACAAGTTCATCACACCACGTAATCGCGCACCCCATTCCACGAACGGGATGGGGCAACCAGCGAGGATCGCCGACCATGGCATCGATGCTTGCCGCGAGCAGGAGCTCACTTCCTGTCATGACAACGTGAGCAGCGACGGAACGAGGAGCAGAAAGAGAATTTCGATGACTTCATTCGTGGCGCCGAGTGTGTCTCCAGTTATCCCCCCGAACCAGGTGCGACAGCCGGCCCATAGGGCCGCCACAATCGCGGCTCCCCCAACCAGTATGACAAGCCCACTCTGTAGTCCGAAACTAAGGCTCAGCGCCACAGTGAGCACTGCAGTCGCCACCAAGACGTGGATCCACGACAGGTGCGCAAGAAAGGGCGCGGCCAATCCCCCATCTACGCGCGCATATAGGGAAGCCCACGCGAGCGTCGCCATAGCCCAACGTCCGACTGCCGGCATGCAGAGGAGTGCGGGAATCCTGAGCACATGCGGCAAGGCCAAGAGTCCGGCATAGCGGAGGATCAAGGAAAGAACGAGCCCCGTGGCCCCGATCGCACCGATACGTGGATCGCGCATGATCGACAACCGTTCTGTCGGCGTCCGGCCTCCAGCCAACCCATCCAAGGTGTCGGCCAATCCATCCTGATGGAGCCCACACGTCTGGAGAACCAGTAATACGATCAAGAGTGCGTTCACTACCTCGGCTGCAAAGACTTTTGCCAGCATTACATCGGCGAGGACCAGTCCGCCGCCGATCAGAATCCCGACGGCGGGATACCAGACCATCGAGGCTGCTAGTTCCGGCGCCGTCGGATCATGATGAGCACGACTCAACGGAATGCCTGTCAGAAAATGCCAGGCGAACATGAATGGCCGCACTACTGCTCCCACCGCTTTCACCCTTTCTCCGACACTCCCGCTTCATCGAAGGTCGCCATCTCGGTGTATATTTTGATCGCCGCACATACGAGGCTCATGCCCAAGCAGGCGCCAGTTCCCTCACCTAGCCGAAGATCGAGATCCAAGAGCGGCTTCGCGCCAAGATGATCCAGGACAGCCTGATGCCCCCGTTCGACAGAACGATGAGACGCGATCAGATACTCGCGGCAACGAGGCTGTAGACCCACCGCAATTAATGCGGCTGCTCCCGCAATAAATCCATCCAGCACGATCGGCACCCGTGCCGCTGCGGCACCGAGCATCAGGCCGGCCAGCCCACCGATTTCCAGTCCACCCACTTTAGCCAACACTTCCAGGGCATCGGTCCGATTGGGGCGATGCAGATCAAGGGCCTGTTGGATCACCCGCACCTTTCGAGCATGCCCCACATCGTCAAGGCCAGTTCCACGCCCCGTCACCTCGGCAACGGATCGCCCGGTCATCACCGCCGTGATAGCCGCGCTCGGCGTGGTATTCCCGATCCCCATATCGCCGGTACCGATCAATCCAATTCCTTCCTGCACCGCCTGGGTCGCAAGCTCTACTCCGATCAAGATAGACTGTTCCGCCTCCGCCGAGGTCATGGCCGGTTCGGCCAGTAAGTTGCGAGTGCCCCGCATCACCTTCTTGCAAATAAGCCCCGGCAGAGGCCCGAATTCATGATCGACTCCGATATCCACCACCTTCACATCCACGCCGGCATGACGCGCTAAGATATTCACACCCGCACCGCCGCGCAGAAAATTCAGGACCATCTGGGGTGTCACCTCACGGGGGTATGCACTCACACCCTCTTTCGTGACGCCATGGTCTGCGGCAAACGTAAAGACCACCCCTCGCGGCACATTCGGTTTGAGTTCGCCCGTGATCATGACGTAGCAAGCTGCCACTTCCTCAAGCCGCCCTAAACTTCCCAGCGGCTTGGTCAAGCGATTCAGCCGGGATTGCGCCTTCGTGCGCAGTTGGGGGTCGAGTGGCTGAATTCGGTCAATCACATCCTGTAACGCCATGATCGCTCCCCCGTTCATTTCAATTGAAATGGAATCCCGCTGACCACGAGATGAACCTCGTCTGCTTCCGCTGCGATCTGTTGATTCACCCGGCCGGCCACATCCCGAAACGCGCGAACCGATGGCGCACTCGGCACCAGCCCAAGGCCCAACTCATTGCTGACAATCACCACTCTGGCTGCGGTCGCGCGCATCGCCTTAAGGAGTGCGCTGACCCGCCTCACGATGGCCGATTCTGTCACACGCGACCCGTGCAGATTACTCAGCCAGAGAGTTACGCAATCCATCACAATCGTCCGATACCGGTGACCGCAGCGGGAAAACCACGGCGCCAGCTCAAGCCGCAGTTCAACCGTCTCCCAAGCTGAAGGACGCATGGCCTGATGACGCGCAATCCGTGCCGTCATTTCATCATCGAGTCCTTGTCCGGTCGCCACAAAAGCCTTCGGCGTTGTAGCACCGGCGAGCCTGAGCGCCACATCACTTTTGCCTGAGGCTGCTCCACCGAGCACGAAAATGATTCGGCTAGCAGCCTGCGATGTTCCCTTACGCTTACTCGGCTTTGCCGTTGACATCCCGCTCCCAAAGGAATTCCGGCTCACCCTGCGTCTTGGCCACCCAACGCGCCAGGACAAACAAAGTATCGCTGAGCCGGTTCACAAACTTGATGATTGTGGGCTCAACCGGCTCTTCTCGTGACAGACGCACGCAGAGACGCTCAGCCCGCCGACACACCGTTCTGGCTTGATGGAGAAAACCAGAGACTTTTCCACCGCCCGGCAGGATGAATTCCTTGAGTGGCTCAAGATCCTTTTGACACCGGTCGATCAGCTTCTCGAGTCGGATGACATCCGTTCCTGTAACCTGAGGCATATTCTTAAATGTCTGTCCCGGCGCGGTCGCGAGTATGCTCCCAACGTCGAACAGTTTGTTCTGCACCCATCGAAGCTCCTGTTCCAATTGCTCGGCCTGTTCATGGCGCCCCGCCATCTCAGCATTCATCACCCGCACAACCCCGACCGAGGCATTCAATTCATCGACCGTCCCATACGCCTCGACCCGCAGGCAGTCCTTCCACACCTGTTGCCCACCTGCCAGCCTAGTTTTTCCGGCGTCGCCGGTCCTGGTATATACCTTGGTGATGCGCATCCCCGTTCTCCCTGTCTTCCTTTGTTCTGTTTCCCCACGATTCATAATGAATGAGTTGATCGACCGGCAACCTGGCTCGCCATCCGGCCAATTCGAGATCGGGCTGTACCGAAAAGTCGGACATGTAGCCGAGACAGAGGTAGGCAAGCACTTTGACAGACCTGGGAATACCAAGTACCGGTTTCAATGCACCATGGTCCAAAATGCTGACCCATCCCACCCCGATGCCTTCCGCTCGTGCGGCCAACCAAAGATTCTGGATGGCGCAACAGGTGCTATACAAATCCGTATCGCGAACAGTGGATCGTCCCAGCACATGCCGCCCGGCGCGCTGTCTACTGCACGTCACGCACAGGTTGACCGGTGCCTCCTCGATACCTTCCAGCTTGAGACTGCGATAGAGATCTGCCTTGGCGCCTTTATATCTACTCGCCGCCTCGGCGTTTGCCTGATTAAACAGCTCCTTGACCTTTCGCTTCGTGGCATCTTTTCTGACCACCACAAAGTCCCATGGTTGCATGAACCCGACTGAGCCGGCATGATGCGCAGCTACCAGAAGCCTCGCGAGCACGTTGTCAGGAATGGGAGATGACAGGAAATTCCGCCGGACATCCCGACGCTCAAAGATCGCTCGGTACACCGCCTCACGCTCCGGTTCTGAAAACTTGCCGCGACTGCGCGTTGATTGGTTCACTTACTCACCCTGTCGGTCCATTCACTTGTGTGCGAGACGGTCCGAACTCGTCCGTGCAGACTTTTTCTAGACAGGCCTGGCACAGACAGTCTTCGAAACGAGCCGCTATCCAATCCATCTGTTGCTCAGAGACGCCGATCTTCCCACACCAACACCCATATTGGCCACACTCGAATGTCTGATGGCAGCGTTCGCAGATCTTGTTGATGGGGCCTCTCATCTAAATCGCTCCGACACTGCGGTTGCTTGTCCGCAAGAACCTGGCCCCCATGTCGGACCGATGCCGCAAGCCGGAATGCCAGTCACCCATGATCGGTCCCAGATACTAATCCATGCGGCGTCAGAGCGGCACATCAAAATTCAGCCTCACGCCTCCAAAGACAGATCGGACTGGAGTTCCGAAGAAAAGCACTTCTTCGTACTTCGCGTTAGAGATGTTGTCAACACGTGTATAGACCTGAATATGCCTGTTGACATCATACGTCGCAGAGAAGTTCCAAACATTGAAGGACGAAATCGATTGATTGTTAGCGACATCGTTATACCGTTGTCCCACAAATCGCCCCTCCAGATTGGCCCTGAGCCCTTCAATCGGCTGGTAGCTCAGGATGATCGACCATTGATTCAAGGGCCACTTCGGCAAGCGCCCGCCCACGTTATTCGCGAGATTGTCCGTATGTGTGTACGTATATTGAAACCGTAAATCTAAGCTCCTGATCCACATTTGATCACGAACCAACTTGAACTTGGCGCTTCCTTCGAAACCCTTCGCTCTGGACAGACCGATATTCTGAGCACAGAAGAAGAAGGGAGGAGAGCACGTTCCCGGATCAAACACTGATAGAATGAGCTCGCGATACTGTGTCCAGAAGTACCCAGCGCTCAGCTCGACTCGATCATCGAACAATGTTTGATCGAGGGCGATATCCAACCCTTGACTCTTCTCCGGTTTCAGGTTGGGATTGCCAAAATCGGGGAAAAACAATTGATTGATCGTCGGGGCTCTGAATCCGGTCGCATAGCTACCACGCATCTTCGTGCCTGTTTCCCTGTGTAGGTAGCCTCCCGTCACGCGATAGGTCGTTGCACTTCCGAAAACGTTATACTCGTCCTGCCGAACACCGGCCGTTCCGAACAGGCGATCCCAGAGGTTCAGTTGCGCCTCGGTGAACCCTGCATGGCTACTGACGGTCTTGTTCGGAATACTGAACGCTGGATTGAGGAGGTCCTTATTTTCGCCTAATTGTTCGCGAAATTGATAGCCGGCCGTGACCATCAACGGTTTACCTAGCTGAAAATTGTGCTGCCATTCAATTCTGTTACTGGTCGTACTCAAGTCAGAGTTAAACATATTAAAGGGGCTGACCGCGCCTGTGACTCCGGTCACTACATTCCGTTCAACCGTTCCAGAATGAGAAAGAAGGCTGTCCGTCGCGCGAGCTAGGCTTAGCTTTTGAGACCACCAACTAGTAATCGGTTGCGTGTAGTTGCCTGCGTAAACGTATTGATTAGTTTTGCTTCCCGCGCCGAGAACATCGGCAGGATCCCCAGTCAGCGCAAATCCATCAAAGTTCACTATCCCGTTCAGCCACCGGAAGCTAAACTCCAATCGTCCGTCCTTGGGGAGTTCAACTCCAAGCCGAACAGAACCTTGCCAGTTATGATATCCATCCCGCTCAGGTGCCCCTCGCCGATAGTTGATAGACGAGATTCCGGCCGTGTCCCACCGGGAGATCGACCCGGAAAAGTCCACGGGTCCTTTCTTGCCACTCAGGCTGGCACCCTCTCGGATCGTGTTAAAGGAGCCGTACTCGGAAAAGCCAGAGATGTTCGGCGTGTCACGTCCCCGCTTCGTCGTGATGTTGATCACACCTCCCATCGCGTCCGATCCCCACAGCATGCTTTGATTCCCACGCAAGATTTCGATCCGCTCGATGTTGTCTGTCGTCAAATCCGCAAAATTGTAGGTGCCTAGTGCGGCATTGTTAACAATAGCCCCATCGATCAAGACCAGGGTCTGTTCGGGCGTTCCTCCACGCATCCGCACGTCGACTTGGGTACCCGATCCTCCGCTTTGAAAAACCGCAAGTCCTTGCGCCCAGCGAAGCGCCTCTGCGACTGTTTTCACCTTCCGCTGCTGCATCTGCTCGCCGGTAATGACCTCTACGGCACTCGTGACTTGCTTGACCGGAATTTCAGTTTTTGTCGCACTCACGACGACCGGTGGCGTCTCTATGATGTCGGGTTGATCGGCAAGCGCAACCTCTTGAGCTGCCGCGCGGGAAGGAAGGGACCAGGTAACAAGGCAGAAACACAACAGCAGGCGTATACAAAACAATGACATGACGAATCTCCCTTGTGCTCGAAGGGTTGAGTCGAATCGACTGCCGGCTGGGTCTCCTGACTTGCGGATCGCTGCTTCTCTGCGCCTTCCCGCGCGGTCTCCCACGCAGTGGCGCTGTGCAGAGTCACTCCCCGCTTACAGTGGCGGCACCGTGATGGATTTGCACCATCTTCCCCGTCCCCGACGTCTTTTCCCCAAAATGCCCTTTAATAAAACGTTTTGCCCCCCATCTGCACGACAACCAGGCCGGGGCAGGACCCAGGCTGTCTTTTTACGCTCGACTGATTCCCATCGGCATGGTCACGCGAGGCCTGCCCGTTTGCGGGTGGGCATCGACGACCACATCGCACCCATAGACCATCCGCAGCACATCAGGCCTGATCGTGTCATCGGGTGACCCAATCCGGCTGAGCCGGCCCTCCTTTAGCATCAGCACGCGATCGCAGTACTGACTCGCCACATTCAGATCGTGCGACGCCAGCACGACGGTCAATTGCCGCTCACATCTGAGTCGGCTGATGAGCCCACAAATTTCGATTTGATGATTGATATCGAGAAAGGCGGTCGGTTCGTCCAACAGAAGAATCGCTGACTCTTGTGCCAACGCTCTGGCGATCACCACTCGTTGTCGCTCTCCACCGGAGAGATCGGAGACCAGCCGATCGGCCAAAGCCCACACATCTGTGTCACTCATGGCTTGATGAGCACAGGCTAAATCTTTCTCTGTTTCCTCTCCTACTCCCAGACTCCACAGTCGAGACGGTCGATGGGGAAATCGCCCCATCAGCACGGTTTCGGCCACCGTAAAAGGAAACACTTGGACATAATCTTGCGGAACCAACGCGACCACACGTGCAATGTCCAGCTGACTGAGTTGCGTAATGGGCTGACCACCAAGCCGAATATGTCCTTCACTCGGCGGCATGAGCCCAGCCAGGAGCTTCAAGAGGGATGACTTGCCGGACCCGTTGGGTCCGGCAATGCCCAGGATTTCTCCCGCCTCGACATGGAACGAGAGCCCCTCCAGCGTCCAGACCCGCGCCTGGTGGCCTGCCGCATCATAGCGGAACGAGAGTCCTTCGACGTGAATCCCTCGGTGTCCTGCACCCGAGGGCGCCACGCTGGTTGAGGGCAACGGAGTGGTCATCTCACATCATCCGATTTTTTCGCCATAACAGGAGATACAAAAAAAATGGCCCGCCGGCGAGCGCCGTGACGATCCCCACCGGAATTTCGGTCGGAGCCAAAATAGTCCGTGCGATCGTGTCGGACACGACGAGAAACATCCCGCCTACCAGCGCCGAAGCCGGCAAGAGCAATCGGTGATCCGATCCGACCAGCATGCGTACCGCATGTGGCACGACCATCCCGACAAAACCGATCATGCCGCTCACGGACACCACCGCCCCGGTCAACAACGCGGTCAGCCCAACGAGTTGCTTCTTCACCCGCTCGGTCTCAATCCCCAATGAACGCGCAGTCTCTTCGCCCAGGGTGAGGACATTAAGCGTCTGTGTCTTCTGCATGAGAATTGCCACCCCTCCCACCGCATATATGGCAAACACCGCCAGCGCCGCATAGCCCGGTGCCGTCAGAGAGCCCATCAACCACGCCATGAGCCCGGCTGACCGATTGGGCTCCATAATTGATGTGATGAACATGATGAACGCCGTCAGGATGGCGTTCAAAATGACTCCGGCCAGCAACAAGCTCTGGATCGGCAGCCGTCCCTGTGACTGCGCCAACCGATAGATCAAGATCAGTGATAACAATCCGCCGACAAATCCAAACAACGGTAGGGTCGGCAACAGAGCCAGCGTCGTCCCGATGCCGAACAACATTGCCAGCGATACGCCCAATGCTGCTCCGCTTGAGACTCCGAGCACGTAGGGATCTGCCAGTGGATTTCTCAACAGCGCCTGCAACGCCACACCGACCGACGCAAGGCTGCCGCCGACCAGAAATCCAGCAAGAATGCGCGGCAGGCGAATATGCACCATGATGATGGCAGACGCGCCCAACCCAGCGGCATCAAATTCCCCTGCCGTCAGCAACGGTCTCAGCGCCAAGGCGATGGTCCCCATCTCAATCCGTGTCGCGCCGAACTGGAGGCACAGCACGCACACCGCCAGGCTGGCCACGGCGAGGCCACCGATGATCGCGAGCCAGCGCTGGAGCGTTAGGATCGCGCCGCTGTGTTTCCATTGAGCCAACTGACCGGCGCTGCTCTCCATGAGTTCAGAAGGTGAGAGCGATGACGAGTCAACCGGCGAGAGATGGGGAGATGGCGATGCCATAAGATGTTTGCTATCGATTCGTCGGTCGTGACGCGGTCGATCCAGGATGCAGGATATCCACTAACATTTCGAGCGCCTGCACGATGCGCGGTCCAGGCCGATTCAAAAGATCGGCAGGAATCTGGTGCAGGCGTCCCTGCTTGACCGCCGTCATCGAGGGCCACTGCCGCCAGGCCTGTTGCTCGCTGGCCGAAATGCCTTCGGCCTTCCCGACTGGAAAGACCAGCACCTCCGGATCCTCTTGCAACACGACTTCCATGCTGAGTCGTGGGTAGGGCGTACTGCTCTGCGAGGCGACGTTGGTCCCTCCGGCCATCCCAATCAGTTGGTCGATGAAACTCCCAGGTCCAACCGTAATAAGCGGCTGGTTGTTGAGCACATAGAGCACACGTACTGGAGGCACACCCTGCATCCGCGACTTCATCTCCGCAAGCCGCTGACGCAGTGTCATGGTCACGTCATTTGCCGCCACCGAGCGATCCAGCATACGCCCCAGCGTGTGGAGATGCGCAAAAATATCCTCGACCGTCGTCGCGGCGATGACGAAGACCGGCACCTTCAGTTGCTCGAGTTTCATGATCACATCCGGCTTGAGAAACTCCTTCGGCGCTAACACCAAATCCGGCTGGAGAGACATCAACGATTCGAGATTCGGATTGGAGTAGCCGACCTTCTGCTTTTTCAATGCCTCCGGAGGAAAGTCGCAAAACTCCGTGACACCGACGAGCTGGTCTCCGGCGCCGATCGCAAACACCATTTCCGTCACACTGGGTGCTAAGGAGACGATGCGCGCGGGCGTCTTGGCCAAATAGATCTTCCGACCGGCATCATCCACGAAAGACCGCGACGAAACATGCGCCATAAAGGGCATGCCGGTCAGAATCCCTTGTTGCCGTCGCTTCATTTCAGAACAGTCTCCTCCGACACACGCCGCAACCGCCAATGCAGAAACCGGCACCGCGACCAGCAGCCATGCCACGAGGACGGAAATATATTGTCTACTCTGGTCCAAATAAAAAAATCCTCAAGGCCTGAGAAAGACCCTGAGGATTGCACCCGCTTCTTCATCCTCGCCTGTTCCCTAGCCCTCGAGGGAACGATGGTCAACTCTCCGAGCAGGTCTTCTGGCTCATGGTTCACCCTACTCCCCGCGCCTTCCCAGCATGCCCGTGAAACGCACCTCGTGAATCGTATTTCGCGTCAAAAAAGCCAGACGCATCACGCTTCACGAACGACGATTCACGGCTACGCCAGTGGCAACCGCGGGTTTCGTCCCCATTTACAGCGGCGGGACCGCGAGGGATTTGCACCCTCTTCCCTTACCCGGGAGTCACATTGTGCAAGCACAATAGGAGAGAGAGACAAAACTTGTCAAGTTCAATAATGTCCGACTCTGATCCTTCCTCCCACATTACAGGCAGCTCCCTAGCCCTGTACCACGCGAAACAGCCTATCGAATAAGGGGTTTTGGAATCCCCACTCGGCACAAGGCTTGCTCAGTCTGAAGGTGAACGATTCGATCGACCTGGAACGATCGAATAGGTGCTCAATGCCCGACAAGCGGACGGTCATGGTACTAACCCGTCACAAAGGTTAAGCGTAGCCTATGCGTAATTTAATTATTAGCCTCTGTATTGTTGGGCTCTTCCTCCAAATATCCGGCCTGATCTGGTCATCGAAAAAGGACAAGCCGAGCGTAACCTTCTTGAAACTATCGGAGCCGCCGGCTCGCTCCATCGAGAGTCCGCTTGAGAACGGCTATTTTCTCCTTTTGGGTTTTGCCGCCTCCCCGGGCTCACACCCTGTTCAAGTCGGATACGACATCTGGCTGGAATCGAACACCCAGCCCAGCCAGCGTGGGTTCGACCTCGACAAGCCTGGACGATCTGAGCTTCGTATTCCAGTCGCACTCGATCACGTGCTCCCCGAATGGAACTCACCCGATCCTATAACGGAATTTCAGCGGCGTGACGCGCTCTTTCGAACCTCGGCTACTCAATACAGTACGCTGCTCAAGCGGTATGAGCAGTGGCTGCAGATGCGTTTCGAAGACTGGGGCTACGCGCACCGAGGTGTGCCGCGTGTCGAAGAGATCCTGGGCACACACCGCATCTACATCGCCGAAGGATTTGGGCAAAAGACCAGGATAGGACTTGAACGACTAGCCACGGATCTGGCTCGATGGCGGTTTGTGCTACGGGACGCACGCACGCTGCCGATGAAGATCTTGGCCGAAGTTATTCTTGAAGATGACGTGCAACTCCTCTCCCGCATCTTGAGCCGTACGACGGTTGACCATGCTATCTTGACCCGTGGACTGAACCTCCTTCAGCCCTTGACCCCCAGCGAGTACTCGCTTCGATGGCCCGTTCAAAGTCAGTTCATGCTGGGCTACAACAGCGACCTACAACCTGATCGCGACCTCTTGCCTCAAGACGATACGGATGGACCATCGAAAGAATCGTTGGCTCGTGCGGCTCGTCTTCAAACAGAGATGTTCCGGGCGGTTGAACATCCCCGCCCTCGGAACTTCCTGGGTTTCTCGTCCTCATCGCAGCGGGCCTGGGATACCTATGCCACATTCTACGAAGCCACTATCAAGGCGGCGGATTCCGTGCACAGTCCACTCCCCAAGCTCCAGGACGTCGCACGCCATTCTCAATTGACCTTGCTGGAACGGATTGTCAACCCACTGGAGTTTTCACCGAACTGGGAACCATTCAGTGAGCGGCTCGTCGAAACCGATGCGCGGCTGCGATTGGTCTCTCTGCAGATCTTAATGCGAAAACCGACTGCGACGGTCACCATTCCGACCCGGTTGGCAGAAGTGGGATCGATGTACTTCGATCCCTTTACGGGCTTGCCGATGTTGTGGAGCCCAACTCAGAAAAAGCTCTATAGCGTCGGGAAAGACTGGTTGGATGACGGAGGCGATCCCACCTTCGATATCAGCGTGCCACTCGCCTTGGCAATGGATTCCTCAACATCGACTGGACTCCGCGCTTCTCGGCGCTAATTCCATGGTGAGCGGTCGTCAGCGGCACCCTCTGCGCTACCGCCTCAAGCGAAGCTTGAGGACATGAATTGCCGCATCATTCGTCACGATGATGGGCCAAGACTTCAGCAGGACACCGCATACGAACTAGAGAAAGATCCCGGTCGTGAACGTCAGCCGCATCGCCAGCGACACATTATCGGCAGCTTTGGTGGTCCATGGCTGTTGGAGCTGAGGACGAAACGCCATCGTAGACAGCGTCCCTGCCGTAATCCCGATTTTCCTTCACCAGATCCATCAACTTCCTCTCCTTTGCCACTCTGAAACTGCCTCTACGGTACAGCCCGGCATGATGCTTGTCAGCGTTCGCCAGGCTATGGTAGCATCAGCCCGCTTATACAAGAACCGACTCACTCGGAAGGAGTGTTACCGTGGCCTTTAAGTGTGATCTCTGTCAAAAGAAGCCTGTGTCCGGGAACAACGTCAGTCATGCGAACAACAAGACCAAGCGGGTGTTTCATCCCAATATCCAGGCAGTTCGCGCGATTGTTGATGGCGCCCACAAGCGCATCCGCGTGTGCACCCGTTGCTTACGCTCAGGGTTGGTCAAGAAAGCGGTCTAGCATCTCCTCCGTTCTCCCCTAAGAACTTACGGCGCTTGCCACAGAACACGGCCTCCCCGCTCCACCAGCTTGATCGCCGATCGATCATCGGGAGAGAGGGTCAAGGTACGATTGCCGTCTTTACTCGTGAGGACAAGTCCGACCTCGCCATTGGCATCCAAGCCAAGACCTGCTCGGGCTTTCCCCCGTGAATCCAGGAGCAAGAACTCCTCTGCATTCACCCCATTGGTTTTTTCTGCCTGTGCAGATTTGCTCGAAAGCACCTGGTCACTCACCATACCACCGGCTATTCCTCCTAAAAACGTCGCTCCGAGAAACAGAAGAAATTGTCTGTGTTTCACAACATATCCTTTCGTGAGACTCTACTGAATCACTTGATGCTTGATTTCGATTTCTCGAAGACTTTGTGTATAGAGGGAACAGAGGTCTTTTGCCTTGAGCGGGTCTTCTTGATACTTGACCACACAGTGACGATAGACGGCGTAGTAAATCCGCCTTTGTATCCTGAATATCCGCAGTGAATTTCAGTACCCGATATTTTTGTAATAGTGGCACCAGGTGACGGCCAACACAACCACACGAGCGCCGATCAGAACAACAAAGACATGGCTAGATTCCTACGAAATACTGCATTGAAATAGAGATGAAGGATTACCGGAAGTATTTGTCCCGTCACCAACAGCGATGAGAACGGCTCCGGCTCAAGCAGGCTTAAACGATGCGCAAACAATTACGGTTTTCTATCCGACGGCGACAATTCCGGTAGACATCAGAAGGGCCGTCGGCCCACACGAAGTATGATATGGAGCGGGCGATGGGATTTGAACCACACTCCGGTCGCCGGATCGGCTCTGAAGCCTGCCTCCCGGCTCCTGCTGAGGGGGCCAGCCCCTTCGCACGCTCCCCTCGAAAGGGGCTCACCCCTTTCGAGATCCCCTGTCGTGGGTGTCCAATCCCGCACAACACTTGAGGAAGTTATCCGCTCGCCACTAATACGAAACGACGAAAAATAGGCTCGCGGTCGGGGCAAGCGCGGTATGGAGCGGGCGATGGGATTTGAACCCACGACAACTTGCTTGGGAAGCAAGGACTCTACCACTGAGCTACGCCCGCTCGCTGAGATTTATCGAGGACTTACAGTTTCCGCTCCGACTGCAACAACGTCAGGTGTTATTACGGTGTTAGCCCTGTACATATGAAGCTTCGCCGCTGCCCTATGGAGGTCTTCCGGCTCAATGGTATTATACCGCCGATGCATCCGGTCTGACTTATGACCGACGATCTTCATAGCGGTCGCCGTATCCACCCCTGCCCGTCTGAGATTCGTACTTGCCGTATGGCGGAAAGCGTGAATTCTCAGGTTCGTAATCCCCGCACGACGACAAGCGGCCTTGAATCCCGTCCCTATCCGCCGGATCGCTTTATCCTTATACAGGAACACCCGATTCGTGTCTAGCCGTCGCTCCTGCCATAGTTTCACGAATACGTGGTAGACCGAAGGAGTCATGGGAACGACGCGAATCTCGCCATTCTTCGTCCGCCGCAACGTGAACTCCTTCCGGTGCAGGTCCACGTCCGACCATGCCAGGTTCAACAGCTCCGCCTTCCGTGGCCCTACCTCGTAGGCTACTGTCAGCAGCCGTCTGAGATGCGGAGCGAGTGCACTTTCCAGCCGCGCCCATTCTTCTGGAGTTGCTATCCGGTCCCGTTCATTTTGTTGTGAGTCTGAGCGAACAGGGGAGGAGTGGTAGTGCCATCATTGCCCCATCCAGCACTTGCGCCTTCGTAACAACGCTCCTACAATACGCCTCCCTGCGAGGCTCTCATGCCCTTCACGCTTCGCCCCTACCGTCGCTTTCCTGTGCAATGCGCTGTGACGTACAACGCTGGGCCATTTCAAGGCCAAGGCATCGTGTGGAATCTCTCGTGCTCCGGCTGGCGACTCACGGGCGACTTGCCCATGCGACGAGGGGAAACTCTCTCGTTGACTGTCACGCTGCCGAATGAACAGCGCATAGAAGTCCCTGAGGCGGTCGTGCGGTGGTCGAGAGGGGCAAGAGTTTGCGGTGGAAAATGTGGTGATCGAGCGGCGCACCTACGCTCGGCTGCAACACTACGTGAAGCGGCTGGTGCAGGAACCAATGGAGATCGTCCAATGTGTGGCCAAAGAGTTCTTGTGAGCGTGTGGCTAGGCGTTGTCCTGCTGGCATCCGGCTGCGTCAGCAGTGGGAATCCTTCGGTGGTGGATCAAGACCGTATCTCGCAGATCAAGCTCGACATATCCACGAAAGAAGATGTGCGACGCATTCTTGGCCAACCTAATGGCATTTCTCGCCATTCGGGTAGCTACTCCGCATTACATTATATGGCTTGCCTTCTACAACCTCTCTGACCAATGTGGAGACATGGAGCTATTCCCATATCAATGTGGACGTAAACCCGGCCACCTTCATTCCCATCGTAGGTCTCTTTGCTGGTGGTGCCACCTCCACCGTGAATACATTCACGGTGGTGTTCGATGACCATGGAATCGTCCACCACATTTCTTCAACGCAAACTCAAGGACGGTCAGGGGCTGGAGCTAGAGGGGAACCGAAACCTACAAAACCAGAAAATTAGTTTTTGCACATAAGCTGGCGGATGGTTTCAAGGGGTACCACTGTATGAGCAACGACCGCCCCACACGCGACAGCATGTACCTCGAAGAAGCGACTGTCTCCAATATGTGGGAGATCACCGCGATAGTGGAAGTTTAGGAGAGAAGACGTGGGTCGAAGGAGAATGGTATGGGGCTATCCCACTTGATGCTACGAAAATCTGGATAGAGCGGGTTAAGAACGTAATTCCATTCGTGCTCAATCACGACAGAAGGGACTTGGAGAATTGGGGTTCTGACCTCGCCGGCCCATAGGCTACCGCGTTTCTGTAAGGCTAGGGGGATGATTTCATCCTTCCAGTTGCCGGGCAATCCAGAACGGTGAATAGTTTCAATTGCAAGGCTATCGGGGATTGTTGCTGTGATTCTGACTAAGGAATCGGGAAGGATGTCAGAATCCACGCGGACTAGGTATTCGAGAGCTGCAAGGGAGAGTGAGCCAGAGGTATAGATAACCGGGGTTCCAGGTTTATTCCAGCGTCCTCCGTATAGTCGTGCCCCNTCCCCGTCTGNGGNGNCATGTTTGCTNAGAGTGAGTCGCCAGACGAACACTAGCCAATCACGCCGTGTTCGATNCGTCCCAAGATNGTTTCGACNTCTCGGGTGCCAACGTCAGTATCAAGCAGATCGANTGGGGCGGCTTGCCGAAGGGCTCGATTNGGTCGAGTAAGCCAGGTTGANGCTTTGNCGTGTGTGCCGAAGACTTCAGTAGCGTAGGNTNCGATTCTGGCTACACGAACTATCCGATCGGATTCCTGTGCNCTAAAGCGATGCCGTAGCTTACGGCGAGCCATTGTGCGTGAGGGTACGTGTAGAATCCTGCCCATACGAGTGAGATCGAGCCCAAATCTTGTGGACAGAGCGATCAATGCTTGAAATGGAATTCCCCGATTGATGGCCATGCGGAGATCTTCTGGGGATTGAAGCCGTCGCTTAAATACAGCCGCTCCGCCCAGTGTTTCAAGGAGTTCTTCGGTCTGCGGCATAGTCAGGCTCAAGCCTCCTGGCTGAATAATACTGCCACATGGCAGTTCTGTCAAGTGGACTGGCTTGCCTTGTTGCTGTATGCCTGGAATCACGTACCCGGTGCCGTCGTGGGAGTGGAGGAAACTTAGGCGACCGCTACGTTAGACGCTTAGGT
The DNA here is from genome assembly GCA_005239465.1 of Nitrospira sp. GTDB lineage: Bacteria > Nitrospirota > Nitrospiria > Nitrospirales > Nitrospiraceae > Nitrospira_D. The sequence goes on from SPAW01000001.1 coordinate 58,511, forward strand.
TTTCCGTCCCTCCCTAGAAACATATAGCCTGGACGTGAATTAGACTCCCCCCACTGCCTCAACCTTGACACCTCCCCACGGACAGCCTAGCCTTGCGGCACAAATGGAGTGTGGCGATGCCGGACGAAGCGGACAGGCAGAATGTCGTTGTGACCGACATCCGTATGCCTTTCTTTTCGATGGTTGTGTTCATGGTGAAGTGGGCGATCGCCGCGATTCCAGCCTTCATTATCCTCACGGTGATCGGTGTCTTCACGTGGGCCATGCTTAGTGGGCTCCTCCTCTCCTTGACCATAGGCAAGAAAGCAGAAGCGATTCACGCCACGGGCATCGAGGTGCCGTCTTCTGCACCCACCTCTGGAGAGCCACCGACACCTCCCGCCGCTGAATCTGCATACCTTGGCAAGATCATCGTGAAGGGAGTTTCTGTCGCGCCCGCCGCGCTCGGTGGCAAGGGAGTTTTTGGCGAAGTGAAGAACGGAGGTGATCGCGCCGTGTCCAAGGTCGAAATTACGATTTACTGTCTCGGCAAGGATGGAAACCCGATCTTCGAGAAATCATACGACCCGGTACTTGTGTCGAACATGTCTTTGGAGGATTCCAACGCCCCCTTGAAACCAGGATACAGCCGCAAGTTCAGTGTAGAGGTTGATGACGCGCCATCCGAATGGAACGGTAAAGTCGAAGTACACGTTACAAAAATAGCATTTGCGGAAGATCAACGCGGCACCTGACCAGGTACTTCCCACACCGTTTCCATGCTCGGCTCTTGCTCCTAATGAGTAACCCTCCTAGAATACGCCTCCCTGCGAGGACCCTATGCCATTCACGATTCGGCCCTACCGTCGTTTTCCTGTGCAATGCGCTGTCTCGTACAACGCTGGCCCAATCCTCAAACTGCCTCTGGTCTATTTGGGGGGGGGTTCTGGTTACTGATCACACTCCTGGCGTTGAGTAGTGGACCAGTGTATGCGGAATGGGTGGCGATTGAGAAAAAATATCAATCACCAGGACTACAGATGGTGTACATCGAGTCAGCCACCATCCGCAGAGAAGGGAATCTGGTGACGATGGTGATACTAATTGACTGGACGATGATGCAAGGGAACAGGTCACCCAGCCGATTCACCTCAACAAAAATCACGAGGCAATTCGACTGCGCGGAAAAGCGCTTTCGGTCGTTTGCGTTCACGGACTATTGGGGCCATATGGGAACCGGGATACCGACTGGTGGTGGTGGATACACAAGCGAAAGCCACTGGGTGCCAGTTGAACCAGAGAGTCTGAATCAAGGTCTGTGGGAAGTGGCCTGCGGGAAGCCGTGAGAACGTATTCCATGAGCGACCAACATCCCAAACTCGACACGATGTCCCTCGAAGAAGCGACCATCTCCAACATGTGGGAGATGGCGGCTATCGTGGAGGCCACCAAAACGAGAGGTCTGAGATGCATCTTCTGCTGTTGACAGCATTGTTTTTCATCTTATGGGTTTCGGGGTGTCGTGGTCCGATCATGCCAATTTCCAATGGTTCCATGAGTGATCTTCCCTCCTCTGCTTTAGCCACAGTCGTCTGGGGGCAGCACAAAGGTGCAGTCGGAGAAGCGGTGACGACTCTTCAACAGCTAGGGTTTAGGATAGTCGAGCGGTCCCGGTTGCAGCAGGTGTTTGATGAGCAAAAAATCACATTGACACATTCAACGGACGACGATGCTCAGCTACTCAAGGTCGGGAAAATACTTGGAGCTGGCTCGATTGTGTTTGTCGAGATTGAAACTTCATCAAGTCAGACGACGCGAGGATTTGTAAATAAGTATGGAGGGGGGATGCGCTCAGAAATGGTCACGAACGCGAGTGTCTCTGTTCGAGGGGTTGATGTAGAAAGCGGTGAGGTGATATGGACCGGCACTGCTCACTACCCCAGCCCGATCAATAATCCTGAAGCAGGGATAGTGTATTTGACCCGATCCGCAGTACGCAGAGGGCTTTGCCCCCCTTGGGGGTGGAAGAACGATGCGGAGGGGTGTGACGCAACCAAAGCGTTTGGGACAGGAGTGATCGGTATACACATGGATGTCAAAAATATGCCTGAAGGCAGACAGTTATTGGTCACTGCTGTTAGGCCGAATTCCCCAGCAGAACAGGCAGGCTTCAAGGCGGGAGATGTAATACTGTCTTGTAACGGAAAGTCGGGGTTTCAAACAAGGATGCAATACTATGCTGCATGTAAGACTGATGCTGGGCAGCCCCTTACTTTGCAGGTGAAACGAGGGGATAAGCTCACCACTATCTCGGCTACCGCAGTCTCACGCACAGAGTCTCAGCAATGAGTTAGCCATAGATTCCACGTCAACCTTGCAATCTCTTCTCGCTAGGCAATCCCTGTGAGAGGTCGCCATTTCGTCGTTGCTTCGCTCCTGGTCATTACCCTTCTTTTTATCCACTCGTTTGTCGCTGCGAACTTCAGCGGGACAATCGTTCGTGTGATCGATGGTGACACTCTTGAAGTCCTGCACAACCAGCATCGTGAACGCATCCGTCTCAGTGGCATCGACTGCTCTGAGAAAGGCCAAGCCTACGGCAAACATGCCAAGCAAGCTGCGTCAGAGTTGGTGTTCGGTAAAGAAGTGACGCTACACACGTTCAATAAGGACAAGTACAGGCGCACCATAGCCGATGTGTCCCTACCCGATGGCACCAACGTCAATCAATCTCTCGTCAAAGACGGCTGGTGCTGGTGGTATCGGAAGTATGCGCCGGGAGATACGGTGCTGGAAGGGCTAGAGCAGGTTGTGGCTTGGCGGAGCCAGCCGCAGGCGATTCGGCACGACAATGGCCCGGAATTCCTTGCCGACCGCCTTGCGAGTTGGGGTGCCGACCGAGGGATCGCGCTAGAAGATATTCAGCAGGGCCAACCGAATCAGAATGTCCTAGTAACGGTTCAATCGGACTTTTCACCATGAGGTACTTGAGGACTAGGTGTTCGAGTCGCTGGATTAGGTACGCGAGATCAGTGTGGAGTGGATGCTGGAGGAGAACGAAGAGCCGCCCCATGGCACAGGCACGGTGGACGAAATGCCTCGGGCCAGCATGCCTACTGGACGTTCTCCTAGGACACTATCTTCCTGACGGGGAAGCAGACGGACTGGCACCTTGGGGGTATCGGAGCTTTCCTCTCGAAACTTAGGGCTATCCTCTCGAAACTTGCAGACGATGGTATAATCGCTCTCGTCCTGGTAGCTTTTCGCCATTTCAAACCCAATACGATTCTGTTCCGGTTCACAGGATTCATAGGTGGTGAACGTGTTTAACACGACCGCCTGATGGACGCCGGGGACTGCGGTAAGCACTATTATTAAGAGAACCCACATGTTACGCCTTTCCTCTACTGTTTGGACAGTGTTACCCACCATAGTTTGTCTCGACTACAAATCGATCCACTACTTAACTGTCCGAGACCGCTGGAAGAGGCCTGGTGGCGCACAGGGCCACGATCCAAACTTCCAGCACCAAATATATACCAATTATGGAACGATAAGTCAATAACATGGAATGAGCACATTTTGTGCCGAAAGCCTATTCTTCGACGAGTTCGATGCGTGGGGACCCATGGCGACTCCCATATCGACGAGGAGATCCCTTTGTTCCGTCATGTATCCTCGGTCAGCTTTCCACGCACGAGACTGCGTTAGGGTGACGCTCAAAGCGGAGGGACTTTACCCCACCCCCCCGCTCAGCTGGTTGACGTAGGTCGGGTGAACTCAGCACAAAACCCTACTCTCTTCATGCGACAGGCCCCTGCCTGCCAACTAAGCCCCATTTTGTCTACGGGGTGCATTCCTTAAAAGAGTCCCTGCCCATTGACGAGTGGGGGTGTGCGCCACTTGGGGGTGGTGTTATTACGGTGTTAAGAAGAGCGGCAAAACGGGTCGAAATGGACTGACAAGCAACAAAGAGAACTGACTCGCCAACTGCGCTATTCGTGCGGCAGGAGAAGGGGATTGCCAACTTCATCAATCACTTGAGCAATCCCCATATATCAGCTTGGGAAGCAAGGACTCTACCACTGAGCTACGCCCGCTCGCTGAATCGAATCCTACGCTGGGCTTCGATACCAAGTCAAGGAATGCATGGCTATCGGGCTCGTTCGACGATGGCGAATTTCCGGCGCCCGACCTTGAGTCGGTACTGCCTGCCTACAGGGATTACCAGCACCGTATTGGCATCGCTCCGCTTGTGTCCGTCGACCTCAACACCGCCCTGAATGATCAGCCGCCGTGCCTCGCTCTTACTGGGAACCAACCCCGTTTTTGCGACGAGATCCACCAAGCCTATCCCCTGTCCGTCACGAAGATCATGTGCGGTGAGTTTCAACCAAACATCCGGCTCATCAGGAAATTCCCGCTCTTGAAACTTCTGCTGAAACTCGGCTCTCGCCTGCCGGCCGGCCTCTGCTCCATGATAACGTGCCACGATCAACTCGGCCAGCGACTGCTTGGCTTCCATCGGGTGGAGTGCTTTTACGCGACCGAGATCTTCCGTCGTGAGCAGCTCATAGTAGCGATGCATCAGCGCATCGCTGACCGACATCACCTTCCCGAACATGTCGCCAGGCTTATCTTCCAGCGCGATAGAGTTCCCGACGCTCTTGCTCATCTTTTTGACGCCGTCCGTTCCTTCAAGCAACGGCATCGTAATCACAACTTGCGACTCCTGGCCGAAGTCTCGCTGCAGCTCGCGTCCCACCAACAGATTGAACTTCTGATCAGTCCCGCCCAATTCCACATCCGCCTTCAAGGTGACTGAATCGTAGCCTTGCACCAGCGGGTACAGGAACTCATGGACGCTGATTGGCTTCTGCTGCTGGTAGCGCTTACGGAAGTCATCGCGCTCCATCATCCGCGCCACCCGATAGTGCGCGGCAAGCTGAATCAACTCTTCCGCCGTCATCGGCCCCATCCATCGGCTATTGAACTCGATTACAGTTTTTGCCGGATCGAGAATTTTAAAGATCTGCCGCTGGTAGGTCTTGGCGTTCTCCTGCACTTGTTCTTTCGTGAGCGCTTTTCGCGTCTCAGACACACCGGTCGGATCGCCGATCATCCCCGTAAAGTCACCGATGAGAAAGATCACATGGTGGCCGAGATCCTGAAAATGCTTCAGCTTGTGAATCAACACGGTATGACCAAGATGAAGATCAGGAGCGGTCGGATCGAATCCAGCCTTGATTCGCAAGGGACGCTTCTCCTTGAGCGCGCGCGCGAGCTTGGCTTCCAGCTCGCTCTGCTGAATCACTTCAACCGCACCGCGCAGGATCAGATCCAGCTGCTGCTTCACGTCATTCATGAGGGGTGTTTCTCCGTCTTTCCCTTCGAGCCCGGCGTGGCCACCGTCACCAACGGTTTGATGCGTTCGAATTTCTTCAAACCAACGCCCTTCACCTCGCGCAATTCTTCAACCTCTTGGAATCTCCCCACAGATTTCCGATAGGCAATCACCCGCTGGGCGAGAACGGGTCCAATGCCCGGCAGCGATTCAAGATCTTCCGCACTGGCACGATTGAGATCCAGCAATCGGTGTTGAGGCGCGCCAGACGGCTGACCTTTCGCCGCAACTAGAGGCTTCAGAGATAATGCTCTGTGAACGGATTGGTCGACAGGCTTTTTTTCTCTTTCACCCACAGCCGCTGCTGGAAGAGAGACCGCCTCCATACCGGGCACTGATGTGGCGTCCTTCACCAAAGCTTGTGGCGCCTGCCAACCGATCCAAAACACCACTCCCATCGTCATCGCAAGCATACCGAGTTTGATGAGAAGGGATTGCATCATTTGAAACATTGAGCCATTTGATCAATTCGTTTTTGATTCAGTAGACAGAAATGCCCCACGCAATGCGGCAGTGATGAAATGAGCCAATCAAGCAATTACGCGCCTCGCTTCCGTACTTGGTGAATCGCAGCGCCTGCGACATCTTCAATCGCTTCCATCATTCCTTCAGCGAGTGTGGGATGGGCATGGATCATCTTAGCCATCTGTGCCACCGTTACGCCACATTCCATCGCCAACGCCGCTTCATGAATCAAATCCGCAGCGTGAGCCCCGACTATGTGGGCTCCCAAGATCTTCCCGCTCTCTGCATCCGCCACAACCTTGAATAAGCCGGTAGTATCGCCGGTCGCCTGCGCCTTGCCCAACGCCACATGGCGAAAACGCCCGACCAGCACCGCACTGTCAGGATTCTGCCCAGCTGCTTGAGCCCGCTCCCGCGCCTGCTTTTCCGTCACGCCGACTCGACCGACTTCAGGCAACGTGAAAATGCCGGCGGGAATTACGTCATAATTGATACTCGACGGATATCCGAGAATGTTCTCCACCGCGACCTTGCCCTGAGCCGACGCCACATGAGCCAGCATCGCCTTGCCGACTACGTCACCGATGGCATAGATTCCGGAAACACTGGTCTCCATTCGCTCATCGACCAATACTTCACCATGCATCCCAAGCGCCACACCAACGCGATCGAGTCCAATCCCGTGCGAATGGAACCCGCGTCCGATAGAAATGAGCAGCACATCGGTCTCGACCACCGTGTCGTCTGCGACTGCCACTGCCAGTGCGTTAGCTGTGCGATCAACCGCTTTGATCGTCGTCCCGGTCCTCACCGTAACCCCACGCTTTTTCAGTTCCCGTTCCATCAGGGTCGAAACTTCTTCGTCCTCCAGCGGAAGCACGCGAGGCTGCAATTCGACCACGGTGACCGCTGTCCCTAATCCGCTGAAGAGCGACGCGAACTCGCAGCCCTCGACGCCGGCACCGAGAATCACCATACGCTTGGGAATGATCTCTAGATCAAGTGCTTGCTTGCTGGTAATGATCTGCTTGCCATCGATGGGAAACTGCGCCATCTGCGGCCAAGAGGAGCCAGTAGCAATGATGATCGCATCGGCCTGAACCTTCCGCTGCGCACCGTCCGATCCAGTGACGTCGAGCGTCCGAGCATCCAGCAACTCCCCTTGACCTTCCACGACCTCGATGTTCCACGCTTTGAATAACGTGGCAATGCCCTTGACCAGTGTCGCCACTACTTTATTCTTGCGCGCAACCATACGGGCGAGGTCGTACCGAGCAGGCTCTGGCAGCACCAGGCCGAGATCGCCCGCCTTTTTCAACTTGTCGCCGAGTTCGATTACGGAGAGGAGCGCTTTGCTCGAAATGCAGCCCCAGTTGAGGCAGACGCCGCCGAGCGCCTGCCGCTCAACGACCGTCACGCGCGCGCCGAGCTGAGCAGCACGAATCGCTGCGACATATCCGCCTGGCCCGGCACCCAGAATGGCAATGTGCGTTTGAACTGGCATATCAAGGTCGAGGTTCAGGCTGAGGTCGAGTAGGCACGAACGGTATGTCGAGGCTCAACCTTAACCTAGGCCTTAACCTTTCTTCTGGCTGGCGAGGTAAGCTTCGTACTGTGCCGCAGTCATCAATTGTTCGACTTCTCCAGGAATGGCTAGATCGATGATCGCGATCCATCCCTTGCCGTACGGATCCGAATTCACCACTTCGGGATGATCCTTGAGGTCGGTATTGATCTTCGCCACTGTGCCGCTCACCGGCGAATAGATTGTGGAGGTCGTTTTGGTCGATTCCACCTCGCCGATCTGTTGCCCGACCTTCACGACGGCGCCCACCTTGGGAAGATCCAAGAATACAATGTCGCCTAAGGCTTCCTGGGCAAAATGGCTGATCCCCACAATAGCCTGCTTCCCACTGAGACGAACCCATTCATGTTCTTTGTGATACCGTAAATCGGATGGAATCATGCACGCTCCCCTTTAGAAATGCTCTAGGCTGAGAGTAAGGTCAAGTGAAAGCCGGGCGCTCTCTTGTAACTTCTCAACCTGAGCCTGAGCCTCGTCTTCTAGTTTTTTCGGGATCGTAGTGGGCCCTGCCGGGCTTTGTCAAGGAACTGTTTGGGCCGACTCGGTCAGGACCAACATGTTCCATCGACCAGATTCGGCTATGTCAAAAATCGACTGTTTGAGTCCTCCTATCGATGGAGGAATCGTCGCCAGCTTCACAGGAATTCCAACCCATACGCGATCCATCGTCCCCAACTGCTGCCCTAACTTTTCAAGCAACATCTCCCCGCCTGCTCCCTCGTGCCGCACCACCACCGAACCGCTTGTTCGTGTCGCCAGCTCGGCAAGATCCTCGCCGTACTGCTCAAGACCCTGAAGAGGAACACTCAGCGAAATTTGATGTACTTCGACCAACATCGTCGCAGTTGGAGTCGATTCTCGCAGCACCTTGCGCAGTCGCACCATTAACTTTGCATAGCTGAGCGCCTTCCAGCCAACCCACCGCCAGTAGCTCCCCGATCGCTCTTGAATCTGCACATCAGGCGATTGATTGACCGCGAATACCTGCTCCGGAGAGAGACTTAACCCAAATGATGAGGCAAACTCATGAAACGAATCGTCTGAGAACTCTCCTGCAAACCCAGTCACCGACCTTGCCGCCAGGAACAACCCATCGCATCCTGAACGAACGAGAACCCGGACGATCTCCTCAAGATACGACTGGTATGCAGGATTCGCGATATCGGGCCGTAGCGTCGACGATTCCTCAAGTGCATGGCCGTTTGGTGTCGTCATCCATTCCGGCCGGAGGTCCATTCCTTGCCCCTGATGGAGATCCAACGCCACCCACAGGAGGAGACCGAGACGGTGGGCCTCGGTCACAAGCCCCTTCACGGTCTCAAGGTTGAGTCCCACACCACCAGTAGACGTCGGCGATTGAGCAGGCTCAATCACCAACGCCGTCACGCCTCCCTGTACCAGCTCCTGAAGCCACGGCGTGAGGGCCGGAGTTGGAGGAAGTTGACTCACAGAGACGCGAAGCGCCAGTTGCCTGGCTTGTCCATTGTGCTGATCGGCATGCAGCTGTCGCAGTTCATCCAACCGGCGAAGCGCGTGACCTTCGTAGAGCATCCCGTTCACTTGATGCGAAAGCGGCCCCGCTGCCACCACGCGATACTGCGCCATCGCGGCACGGTAATCTCCGAGCTGTTCATAGGCACGCCCCAACCACCAACGCGCTTCAGCTAGGCGTGGAGAATCCGGTGCATCATCGACAAACCGCCGGAAAAAAAGCGCCGCGGCCGGATAGCGTTCTTGGACGAATGCGCGATAGGCTTCCTTCAGTAAACGCGACTGCGCATCGCGAGCCGGATCGTCGTATGATGCATCACTAGGCGGCGGAATCGTTGGAAGCTGACCGACCTGCGGGGCACAAGAAGACAAGAGACAGAGGGAAAGCATCAACGCTCTCTCTCCGATTCGAAGCTTGCAAAGTGTGAAGGGCAAGGGAGTCGCCGCCATCCGAGGTGTGAGCTAAGACCCGATTTGAACGAATGCGTGATCCTGCAGGATGCTCAAAAAGGCCAACCTTCTCACCCGCCCAGCCCTGGCGCGTCGAGACGCACCCTGCCCCAAGCAAGGCCGCAGCGAGCGAAAGGGACTGTCGCGGCTCGACTGCCTTCGGCAAGCTCAGGCCCGACTCGACTGAGCTCGTCGCAGGCCGAGCCTGTCGAGGGGAGCTCGCCGAAGTCCCTTCCGATCGGCGACTGTCCCTGTTTAAATAGCGGGACAGGCACGCCTCGGCTGAGCTCGCCGTAGTCCGGCAATGCCGGAGCCTGTCCCCTGAGGCTTCTGAGCGCGGTGAGAACGAAGCTGGCGGACTTTTTCAGCATTTCTGCTAGCCGAAGATTTCCATGCCCGGGAAAAAGTACCCTATCTCAAATTTGGCTGTTTCAGGAGAGTCGGACCCATGGACGGCATTGAACTCGATGTTGGTCCCGTGAGCCTTCCGAATCGTGCCGGCCTCGGCCTTTGCTGGATCCGTTGCCCCCATCAGTTCTCGGGTTTTCTTGATCGCGTTATCGCCCTGCAACACCATGACCAGCGATGGGCCTGAACACATAAACGCACAGAGACTATTAAAGAACGGCCGCGTCTTGTGCACCGCATAAAACCCCTCCGCTGTTGACTTCGACATCTGCATCAGTTTCACAGCCACAGGCTTCAATCCAGTCTTCTCGTAGCGGCTGAGGATATCGCCCAGCACATTCTTTTTCACGGCATCCGGCTTAATGATCGCCAACGTTCGTTCACTCATGGTCTCTACGGTTCCTCCAGACAGTTAAAGAATCAAATGAAGACTAATGCGGGCATTATAAGTGGCTGATAACGGGCTTGCAACTAATGGAAGGGGTGGACGCTACTTCCACTCAACCTGTGAGCCTCGAAACGTCCAGTATGTTCTGTCTCACGAAGCGAAATGCCACGCTAACTCACCCGGCTTGAAGACACCCCGTTCCGTGACGATGCTGGTAATGAGTTCGGCGGGTGTCACGTCGAACGCCGGATTGTAGACGGCAACACCCTCGGGCGCGACAGGATGACTGCCGTGAATACTGGTTACCTCTAATGGATTCCGCTGCTCGATCGGAATGTCCGCCCCCGATTTCGTCTTCAAGTCGATGGTCGAATAGGGCGCCGCGACATAGAAGGGAATGCCGTGCGCCTTCGCCAGCACCGCAACCGAATAGGTGCCGATTTTATTGGCCACGTCCCCATTCGCCGCAATGCGATCTGCCCCCACGACACAGAGGTGAATCTTTCCCTCCCGCATGAGGGAGCCAGCCATATTGTCTGTAATCAGTGTCACAGGAATGTGATCCTGCATCAATTCCCACGCTGTGAGCCTGGCGCCTTGCAACACCGGCCTGGTTTCGTCTGCAATGACCTGAATCTTCTTGCCCTGTTCCCAGGCGGCCCGAATCACTCCGAGTGCGGTCCCGTAGCCTGCCGTCGCGAGAGCGCCCGCATTGCAGTGGGTCAAAATCGTCTGCCCATCCTTGATCAACGTGGCCCCATGCCGCCCCATCGCCTTGCACATCGCAACGTCTTCGTCGAAAATTCTTTGGGACTCCTCGACGAGCTGGCGCTTGACCTCGGTCACGGATTTCCCCCGAAGTTGAGCTAGCTTCTGCTTCATCCGTTCGATGGCCCAGAAAAGATTCACAGCCGTCGGACGCGTTGCGGCCAGATGGTCGCAAATACTCAATACTGCCTTGGCAACTTCATCATAGTCTGTGGCCGTCACAGTCTGTGCGCCGAGTGCCACGCCCATGGCGGCCGTCACGCCGATGGCCGGCGCCCCACGGACTTTCAGCTCACGGATGGCATGCGCGACGGTCTGGTAGTCGCGGCAATCCAGAAATTCCACGTACTCCGGGAGTCGGCTTTGATCGAGCAACCGAACTGCGCCGTCTTTCCATTCAACGGTAGGAACCATGGAGGGATCTTCTAGCGGGAACAGGGGGAGAGTGCAAGAGGGGTTATGATCGGCGACTACTCCCACTAACCTTGAGGAGCGTCACCAAGGCCACGATCAAGTCAGCTTGCAGCAGCAGGACCACCTCCATTGGGGCTGTATGCCTGAGCGCCAATGCCGCCGGCCCAAGGCAAATTGACCCCCTCCCATAAAAAACCGAGCCAGCCAGAAGTAGAGCAATCTGCTAGCCTGCGGTCCTTCGATCAGGTGGACAGGATCATGAAGATGTCCATGAATGTCGATGAGCAGATTGGCACTACGGTTCGGCAAGTCGATGCGGGGGCTCCCGTGGCCGAGGTTACCTGCAAGCTTGGGGTCAGCGAATAGACTGATCATTTCTGGCGCAAGCAGTACGGCCAGATGGCCATCGCCAAGATTCGGCGGCTGCGGTAGCTCGAGGAAGAGGACCGGAAGTTAAAGCAGCTCGTGGGGGACCTCACTTTGGACAAATTGATCTTGTAAGAGGTGCTGGAATAAATAAGACTGCAGCCCGTGCGCCAGCGCGCGCTCGTGCAAAACAGGTGGTCGGACAGGATTCGATCAGCGGGTGCTGGGCAGGCAGGCTGGTTCGGTGGGCACGAACGATCTGGGTCTACCGGGCACATCGCCGCCATGACGCCGCCTTACGGATGTGCCTGCGCGACCCGGCCCCGACCCGGCCCCGGTTCAAGTATCAACGATTCCCTGTGATGCTTCGCTGGGAAGGCTGGGTGGTTAAGAAGAAGCGTGTCCATCGGCTCTATCGGGACGAAGGGCTCACCGTTCGGATCCCGCGACGCCGGAAGCGAGCGAGTCACCTGCGGATCGTTCCACCGATGCCGATGACTGCGAATGAGCAGGGGACAATGGATGTTGCCAAGGACATGTTGCTGGACGGACGACGATTCCGAGCCCTTACCATGGTCGGTACGTATACTAGGGAGTGTCAAATCATAGCGGTTGATGCGGGCATGACGGGCACGAAAGTGGTGGCCGCGCTGGCACGCGCAGGCCCATTCCTCAGGTCTCGTTTGGCTTACATTCGCGGGGCGGGTCACACTACGCCTGACTCACATGGTGGTTGGTACTACCACAGGGGGCAGGTCAGACTTCCTGCGCTCGTCATCGTGTTCTCTCTGCAGCCTCGTCGTGGGGTCATGGCCCTCTTCCTTCAGACGCTCTATTGAGTTGTGCCTTGGACTATTCTGTTGACAGGTAATAACAAAATCATTGTCATGTGGATAGGCTTCTGCCATCTCAAAGCCTATGCGATTTCGTTCACTCTGGCATTCCTGATACGTCGCATACGTATTCAGCACCGTCGTGATTTTTCCGAGTCCCGGCACCTCACTAACAAGTAGAACAATGATTAAGATCCACATGCGACTCCTTTCAGCCGCTCCAGCAGACGTTGGACCTGACTTCGTGCGAATCCTTCATTAGTCCCCCTCTACTGTTTGTTCCGGTCCCTGCCGGCATCGGCCTGGCACCCGCCTGCACAACAGACCTACCTATTCACGACCTATTGCATCGTCGGCTGTGGACGTGGTTCCAGTTTGCTCAACTCTTTCTCGAGCATGGCTCGGATGAAACCACTCGTGGTGTACCCCTGCTGCTTAAGCGCATCGAGCTGATCTTTCAACTCAATAGGAAGCTGAATAACAATGCGAACGGGCTTGGCCATGATGATGACTCCTTTGGACTCAAATGGTGCCTACAGTCATTGCAAGTATGCATATGCTATGCCTTGGTGCATTTTTATAAGAGTGTTGAATTTCAAGTACTTGTGCTATGCCCCTCATCATTTCTGCCAGAGAGTGACAAAAAATGTCACTCTTGACTGTCATTGTAGTATCTATAGACGGGGTTAGAGGGAGATGGTTGAGGCAGCCTAAGAGCGAAAGAAGGGAAGCCCGTCGCGTTCAACGAACTGAAGCCAAAGACGACGCCAATTCTCCTGTTCGCAACGCCAGAGACACTGCGGGGATTCTACCGGCCGTGGAATCAGATCGCGCATGCGGGTCAGTCCCATGTCTGAAGTTGAGAGCCGCCCCTTGATCCAGATGGCCCCATCGAGATCCGTGCGAAAGACCGCCACATTCTGATCGGCATAGGCTTGGAGAACCGATTGCACCGGATGTCCATAGGGATTCGCCTGGCCTACCGAGATCACGGCGTACTGTGGATGGATTTGCCCGAGCCATTCGCGATCGAGTGAACTGCGCGCTCCATGATGAGGCACTTTCAGCAGCGTCACCGGCCGACGACCCTCCTCACTGAGCTGACGCAAGCCCTCCACCTCAACATCCGCAGCAAGTAGAATCGAATGGGCGCCACATTGCAATCGCGAGACAATCGACTGATTGTTCAGCGAAGTCCCACTGCGGTGCTGGACCACCAGATGAACCTTGGCCTCTTCAGACGGATTAAGAATCGTCAATCGGCAGAGACTAGACCGCAACACGTCTTGTCCACGAACGGCAATCTGTTCAGAAAGATGTTTCTCGCTCAGCACGGCCGATAGGTCAGCGACGAATTGTTCAGACCGTTCAACACCGGTTCCCCAATACTGCCCGATTGAGAAATGACGAAGGACCCAGATTAGCCCACCGACATGATCTAGCTGTTGATGGGTCCCCACAACGTGATCAATGTGACGAATCCCGCGATTCCATAGAAACGGCGCCACAACTCCTTGCCCCATGTCAAAGCGCTCATATCTGCCCCCTCCGTCGATCAAAACGGTCTGACCATCAGGCAACTCGATCACAGCGCTATCCCCTTGCCCCACGTCAAGGAACGTCACACGCCAGCGGTCGTTATCTAACCCCAACCGGGGAGACGAGATCCACCAACAAGCCAAGAGCAGAACCACGCCAGTGCCGATGATCCGAAGACGACGCGACGCCAGACTGGTACTTGCCAGAAAAAGTCCGCCGTAGAACAAGACGATGGCCGGTATCAATGGAGCAGCGATGTGCCACTCCCCTCCAGGAAATCCGGCGCACCAGCGAAGTCCTTGAATCATCCATGTGAGCAATCGCTCCAGGCCTCTTCCCATCACTAGATCTCCGGCCTCTGTCACGACTGTCCACACAGCAGCGATTAATCCCAGCGGTACCAAGACGATCCCTGTGAAGGGAATTGCGATGAGGTTTGTCAGAATCCCTATCCAAGGAACCTGATTGAAGTAGATGGCGACCACAGGAAGGGTAGCCAAGGTCACAGTCACACTCATCAACAAGGCATCACGACCATAGCCTGCGACGGTATGCGCGATACCCCTCTCGATATGTTCCGTCCCCTCTTCCCATCGTCTCACCCACCAGGCTGTTTGGACGATCATGAGCACAGAGAGAAAGGAAAGCTGAAACGAGATATCGAAGATCGCACGAGGATCGTGCAGTACGATAAGAAGTGCCGCCACCGCCATGGCATGGTGCAGATGACGCTCGTACCCAAGCCACACAGCGACTAAGGCCAGCGTAATCATCACCAGCGAGCGAATGGTCGCCAGCTCTGCTCCAGCCAGCAATGCATACAGCGCCACTGTCGGCCAGGTTAGGAGAATCGCGATCCTCGATGGGGTGAGTGTCCGAGACAACGCCAGCAGTGGCACAGACGGGAGCCACAGGATGACTCGCTTCACCAGCCAGAAGACGACCAGGGCCACGAGACCAAGATGCGATCCGGAGATCGACAGAAGATGAACGGTGCCCGTAACCATAAACCATTCTTGAAGGTCTTGCTGAAGGTATCCTCGTTCCCCGATGACAATGCCCAGAAAGATCCCGAGCGCTGGCTGGCGCAGCGTTTGGATCGCCGCGTCTCGAATCATCGCTCTCCAGCGATCGATCTGATTCCAAGCGATCCAACGCCATGTCCCGGCGCCCGATTCCAGAACATGCACCGCGTCTGACCCTGTGACGGTGGCCACGAGATCGATCCCCTGACGCTCCAGATAGGTGGCGTAGTCAAACCCTCCAGGGTTCAACGATCCGCTTGGTGGGTGGAACTTTGTACGAAACGAAATGCGATCCCCTTGAAGCAGCGTACTGTCCGGCTCTCGCCACAGGAGGCGCACTCTTATTGATTCTGGAAATAGCTCATCGGCTTCGACCAGAACAGTCTGGCGACCAGGACCATGCTGAACCGGCGCCACGACGCGACCGGTCATCTCGGTCTGAGGGATATCACGACGATTCGGCGGAGGATGATGAAATGGTGGAGGTGGAGTGACGGCACTCCAATACAGAACTCCCGAAAGAAGGGACACGTACAGGAACAGCGCGTGTCGTGGTATGAGACGCTCCGCGCGTTCGAGGAAACTCAACCCAATGGCAACACCCGCCAACAGGCTGAAGAGGACTACCGGGAAGAAGGGGATCTGTGATCCACACAGGAGACCGAGAAGAAACACGGCTGTGAGGGACGGCAGCATGAGCCTCCCTCATGCAGTGAGGAGCATCTACCCGATATGAGCCCGTACGACGCGAGCGAGATCTTCGGCGACTTCGTTGATCACGGTGTCTTTCTCCCCTTCCACCATGATCCGTAACAGCGGCTCCGTCCCCGAATACCGAACGACCACGCGTCCGCTGCAGTTGAGGCGACGTTCGCTCTCTCGTATCGCTCGCTCGATCTCGGGAATCGTTTCCAAAACCGGCTTCTGCTTGACCTTCACATTCAGCAGTACTTGCGGCACCGCGGACATCGTTTTGGCCAGTTCCGACAAAGGCTTATTCGTCCGCTTGATGAGAGACAGGATTTGCAGGGCAGAGATGAGTCCATCCCCGGTCGTATTGTGGTCGAGAAAGATAAAGTGACCCGATTGTTCCCCACCGAAGTTGTAGCCCTCGGCTAGCATGCGCTCCAGCAGGTAGCGATCACCGACTGGTGTTCGAACCAGCTTGATGCCGGCCTTCGCCATCGAGAGCTCCAAGCCGAAGTTACTCATCACGGTCCCGACCAGCGTCTGCTTGGCCAATAGCCCATTTTGGTGGAGATCGAGTCCCAAGGCCGCCATAACATGATCGCCGTCCACAATCGTTCACTGCTCGCATACGAAGATCGCCCGGTCTGCATCGCCGTCCAAGGCAATGCCAATATCGGCTTTGTGGTGACGCACTGCTTCTTGGAGCTGTTCAGGATGGACGGCCCCGCAGCCGGCATTGATGTTCATGCCGTCCGGCTTGTTTCCGATCACGTCGACCTTGGCTCCCAGTTCCCTGAGAACCGTCGGCGCCACCTTGTACGCCGCACCATTCGCGCAATCGACGACGAGTTTGAGCCCTTGAAAATCCAAGTCCTTGGGTAAGGAACGCTTGGCCCATTCGATATATCGTCCGTCAGCATCGTCTAGGCGATACGCCTTCCCAATAAGGTCGGCAGTCGGTCGGAGGTGACTGATTTCATCCGACACAATCAACTGTTCGATCCGAGCCTCCATCTCATCAGGTAGTTTAAAACCATCGTTTGAAAAGAACTTGATTCCATTGTCCTGATAGGGATTGTGCGAAGCCGAGATCACCACCCCGGCATCGGCCCGCAGACTGCGAGTCAAAAAGGCGATGGCCGGCGTTGGCATCGGTCCGACTAACAGAACATCGACACCCATGGAACAAATTCCCGCCGTCAAGGCGGACTCCAGCATGTAACCGGAAATACGGGTGTCCTTGCCGATGACGATTTGATGACGACCGGCTCGCCGCATGAAGAGGTGTGCGGCCGCCCGACCCAACTGCATCGCCGTTTCGCTGGTCATGGGCTCGAGATTGGCCACGCCCCGGACGCCGTCGGTTCCAAATAACTTACGCATAATGCTCCAGTCTGGCTGACGACGCGCGCGATCTTACAGCCGCCGCCACTTTGACGACGTCCGCCATCATCGCCACATCATGGACGCGCAGGATCTGCGCACCTCGATCGACCGCAAGCGCGACGGCCGCGGCCGTTCCCCACTCCCGATGATCGACAGACCGATCGACCATTTGACCAATGAAGGCTTTTCGTGAAAGGCCGACAAGCAGTGGACGGTTTAACATCGTGAATGCTGACAACTGATTCAATAGGTCGAGGTTATGTACCAGCAGCTTACCAAAACCGATGCCGGGATCAAGGACGATGTTCGTTTTAGCAATGCCCGCCTGCATAGCCACTTGTAGTCGCTCATCCAGAAAGTGCACGACCTCCGCCACAACATTTTCATACTGCGGTGCGTTCTGCATCGTCTGCGGAGTCCCTTGCATGTGCATCAGGACAATGGCTGCGCTGGACCGCGCAATCACCGTCGCCATCTCTGCATCACACCGCAGTGCGCTCACATCATTGATGATGGATGCTCCAGCATCTAAAGCGTACTGGGCCACTCTTGACTTGGTAGTATCCACCGAAATCGGAACCGTGACGCGACGAGCCAACTCAGCAACCACTGGAATCACCCGTGCAAGTTCATCCTGTTCACTCACAGGGTGGGCTCCAGGCCTGGTCGATTCAGCGCCGAGATCGAGGATGTCCGCCCCTTGTTCGACCAACTCGAGTGCATGAGCGACAGCCTGTTCAGGCTTGGTGTACCGCCCCCCATCGTAGAATGAATCGGCCGTGACGTTTACGATACCCATAATCAGTGGGCGCTCATTGCACCGGAGTTCCCGCCCTCTGGCCAGAAACCAGTCCCGTGGGGGCAATGCCTGCAACGAAGACCGATCCATGCCGATCACACCCTGCGGATCATACGAAGATATTACAAATAGAGCTGCACCAGACCTGACGAAAGACAACGCCTACCCGTCCTACTCAACCCTTGTTACACGAAGTACTATGACAACGGCCCCCGTGCCCGGAAAGGGGGCCGTTGTGTATCGAGATCTGTTTAGGCAGGAACCGTTTGGGAGGAGGACTGCAAAAGAATTTGATCGATCTCCGGCGCATCCAGCACTTCTTTTTCCAACAGCGCCTCGGCCAATGCCTTCAAGCTGGTCATCTGTTCGGTCAGCACGCGCTTGGCACGTTCGTAGTTCTCTGTGACAAAGCGCTTGATCTCAAGATCGATCTCCAGCGCCACTTGATCGCTGAAATCCCGCTTGGACGCAAAGTCTCGGCCCAGGAAGATTGTCTCCTCTTTCTGCCCAAACGTGAGGGGCCCCAACTTTTCACTCATGCCCCATTCACAGACCATCTTTCGTGCGAGAACCGTCGCGCGTTCCAAATCGTTGCCCGCGCCGGTCGTGACGTGTTTGAACACGAGTTCTTCTGCAACCCGGCCACCCATGAGAATCGCCAGCGTGTTGTACAGAAATTCTTTGGAGTAGTTGTGCCGGTCGTCGGTAGGCAACTGCATCGTGACGCCCAGCGCCCGACCTCTTGGAATGATCGTAACTTTATGTACAGGGTCTGTTCCCGGCAACAATTTCGCCATCAACGCGTGGCCCGCCTCGTGGTACGCCGTGACCCGCTTTTCTTCATCGCTCAGAATCATGCTCTTACGCTCGGCACCCATGAGGACCTTGTCCTTCGCCATCTCGAAGTCCACGACCTCTACTTCCTTCTTGTTCTGACGAGCCGCCCAAAGCGCCGCCTCGTTCACAAGATTTTCCAGGTCGGCGCCTGAAAAACCAGGCGTCCCGCGCGCAATCTTTTCCAGCTCTACATTGGCCGCGACCGGCACCTTCTTCGTATGGACTTTAAGAATTTCCGAACGTCCACGGAGGTCAGGTCGATTCACCACAACCTGCCGATCAAAGCGGCCCGGTCGCAACAACGCCGGATCGAGGACATCCGGTCGATTCGTCGCCGCGACCAGGATAACACCCTCGGTCGTNTCAAACCCNTCCATTTCAACCAGNAACTGATTGAGNGTCTGCTCNCGTTCATCATGGCCACCNCCGAGCCCNGCNCCNCGCANNCGNCCGACCGCATCGATCTCGTCNATAAAGATGATGCAGGGNGCGTGCTTCTTGCCCTGTTCGAACAAGTCGCGCACCCGCGANGCCCCGACGCCNACNAACATTTCCACGAAATCCGAGCCGCTGATGCTGAAGAACGGGACTCCGGCTTCTCCGGCAATCGCTTTCGCTAACAGCGTTTTTCCTGTGCCCGGCGGACCGACAATCAGCACCCCCTTGGGAATGCGTCCGCCAAGCTTTTGGAACTTCCGCGGATCTTTCAGAAACTCAATGATCTCCAGGACTTCTTCTTTCGCCTCATCAATGCCGGCCACGTCGGAGAACGTGACCTTCTTCCGCTCCTCGGTCAGCATGCGGGCGCGGCTCTTCCCGAAGGACAAGGCCTTGTTCCCGCCGACCTGCATCTGGCGCATGAGGAAAAACCAGAGCCCCAGGAAAAGGATGAAGGGGCCCCACGTGACGAGAAAGGTAATATACCAGGGGCTTTCATCCGGCGGCTTCACTTCGATTTGGACGTCCTTCTCGCGCAGCACCTTCACCAGTTCAGGATAGTCTGCCGAGTAGGTTCGGATGCGGGTCTTATCTTTCAGCACGCCACTGATGTGATTGCCTTTAATGATGACTTTCTCGAAATCGCCCTTATCGAGTTTTGCCATGAAATCGCTGAAAATGACTTCTTCTTCTGGCGCGTGAGTCGGCACGCTGAACAGATTAAAGAGCAGAATCATGAACAAGCCGACCACGACCCAAAAGAGCAAGTTCTTGACCCTGGAATTCATCCAGATCTCCTTCATGCTAGCGTTATGCCCGAATACAACCCCTTCACAAATCTTGGTGATGTTAACATAGCCGCGTTTAAGTTGACAACAGCAACTCCAAAGACCTATTCCTCCTGATGATCCATCTGATCGAGCACCGCAAGGTACGGGAGGTTACGATACTTCTGCTGATAATCGAGCCCGTAGCCCACGACGTACTGGTCGGGAATCTTGAACCCTACATACTCGACGTGCACATCGACGGCACGACGATCCGACTTGCTCAAGAGCGTACAGACCTTGATGCTCCGAGGTTTCTTCTTGGCGAGCGACTTCATCAAATGCTGAACCGTCAATCCTGAATCAACGATGTCCTCTACCAACAAGACATCCTTGCCTTTGATCTCTTCGGTCAACTTAGTCACCAGTTTGACCTTCCCGGAGGTCTTGGTCCGCGATCCATAGCTCGTCACTACAATAAAGTCGACCCGTACCGGAATCCGGATGGCTCGCGCCAAATCGGCGTAAAAGGCATAAGCCCCCTTCAGCACGCCGACGAGCACCAGATCCTTCCCCGCATAATCAGAGCTGATTTGCCTCCCCATCTCGCGAATGCGAGACCGCATCTGCTCCTGCGTGACAATCGGACGTCCGAACATACGTTCCATCCTGCTAGACTCCTTCCCCTGTCGCCCCCTCACTCGCCGTGATCACGAGGCAGCGTTCGGTTGCAGCCGTGAGAGTCCATCGTTCATCTTGTCGATAACCCACAACCCACACGATCCCCTTCGGTGCCACCACCACCGGGACTTTTCTTCGAGTGGTGGTCGACACTTTGAGATCCGTGAAAAAGTCTTGTAGTTTCTTCGAGCGCCCTTTCATGCCCAGGGGATGAAAGCGATCGCCAGGTTGCCAGGCTCGCACGACCAGCGGCCCAGACACGCGATCGGCATCCACGATAATACAGTTCCTCCCCTGGGCTGCAGCACGAACGTGGCTCCGCGCTAGCTGTTGTGCCCGAATTGTCTGACCCGTTCCAGCCCATGTGACTTGAGATGGAACCGCCAAAATTTTTGGAACCACCTGATCGCGTTGTTCATGAGAGAGATCCCGATGCCCCGATGGAATGAATTGCACGAGGTCTTTTCCAACTACCAGTCGAATCGATTTGGCCGCCATACCCCGGAACGTTCCCTTGGCCGTCACAGAATGAAGGATTCGCTCAACGGCACAAAGGCCTGCCGGCCTATGCAGCGCATCACATCGGCGCAGCACGTCTCGTACAAGGCGGCGCTGCAATGCCCGTGGGAGCTCTCGCACAAACGCCCGCTCAATCGACCATCCCTCTTCAATCTCCTGTCGGATTCTTGTTGAACACAGTGCGGCAAGTTGCTCATCGAGAAAGCGGTCATCTTCACGGCAGACATCCGCTAATCGGCAGAGCGCATCCACACTCGACGGGACCAGTCGTTTCAAAACCGGCATGAGTTCCTGCCTGATTCGATTCCGCAGATAGAGTGGTTTGGCATTACTGGAGTCTTGGCGAAACGACAGTTCCGCAGATTGAAGATAAGCAAGAATGTCCTGTCGCTTCGTCTCGTACAGAGGCCGAATGAATTTGCCGTCTCGGATGGCCGGCATCCCGGAGAGACCTGACAGCCCCGCGCCACGAAGCATCCATAGCAAGACCGTCTCGGCCTGGTCGTCAGCCGTATGACCGAGGGCAATGCGATCTGCCCCGCACTCCTTGGCGATGTCTGTCATCGCGCGATAGCGAAGGTCACGGGCTGCTGCTTGCAGAGATGTCCCACGCGCACGACCCCGAACATCGAGTCGTCTTGAAGAGAGAGGAATCTCCAGCTCTCGGCAGAAGGCCGCCACAAACTCTTGATCGCCGTCGGACTCAGCTCCACGGAGTCCGTAATTAAAATGGACGGCGGTCAGGGTTAAAGACCAGGATGGCCGCAGCCGATGCAAGAGCGACAATAGCGCGACCGAATCAGGCCCGCCGGAAACCCCGACCAAGAGGTGCTGCTCCCGATCGATAAGCCCTCTCGATCGAATCGTTTTCACGACCCGATGGAGCAACGCAGGCCACGACTGCCTGCCGACTTTTTTTGACACCGCTGGAGCCGCAATGGTCATCGCTCTCCAATCGCCTCGTGGTGCCGGCGCAACATCTTTCTGGCCGACTCCACATCGAGCGCAATCTGGCGACTCAGGGCGTCTCCTCCGGTAAACTGCATGTCGCCTCGGACGCGCTCGATGAACTCGACCGCGATCATTCGTCCATAGAGCTCATGGGCTCCGCCTAACAGATACGCTTCCAGTAACCGCTCACCTGCATCAAACGTGGGTCTTGTCCCGATGTACGCGGCTGAATCATACCGCTGCTGGTTCAATACCGTCACGGCCGCATAGACTCCATCGGGAGGGACCACGCGATCGGGCGGCACCCGAAGATTAGCCGTCGGCCATCCCAACGTCTGTCCACGCTGTGCACCCATGGATACCACACCCGTTATCGCATACTGCCGACCAAGCAGGATTGCCGCCTGACTGACGTTCCCGGCCTGAATGAGATGCCGGATTCTCGTAGAGCTGACTACTCCCCCATCGACCATGACTGGGGACACCGGATGCACGACGAACCCAAATCGGCCGCCCAATGAAACCAGATCTGCAATCTTCCCTACGCGCTTGTATCCAAATGCAAAATGTTGCCCAACGAAAATCTCTTTGAGCTGGAGCCCGCGAAACAGGACTTGGTCAGCGAAGGCTTCCGGTGACAGCATAGCAAAGGCCTCGCTGAACTCCAGTAAGACCACTTCATCGATCCCCGCTTCTTTAAATCGCGCGAGCTTTTCCTCCGGACTGGTCAAAAATCGTAGATCAACGTGAGGCGCCAGTATTTTCACCGGGTGTGGGTCGAACGTCAGCACCACAGCCGTACCGTGAGCCTTGCGCGCCGTTTGCGCGACCGCCTGTAAAAGCGCGCGGTGACCGACGTGGTGGCCGTCGAAATTACCGATAGTCGCCACGGGATAGGGCCGCACGGTCTCGCCCAAATATCCGCGGGTGACCTTCATGGGCGCGATCAATGAAGCTGCCGGACGGCGTCTTTGGCGAAATAAGAGAGGATCAAGTCGGCTCCTGCCCGCTTGATCGCCAGCAGCGACTCCATCATCGCACGCGATTCATCGAGCCAGCCGGCCTTCGCAGCAGCCTTGATCATGCTGTATTCACCACTCACTTGGTAGGCGGCAATAGGGAGGAGGGTTCGAGCACGGGCAGTCGCAATAATGTCCAGATAGGGCAAGGCCGGCTTCACCATCACGATATCGGCCCCCTCTTCGATATCGAGGTCGATCTCACGAAGCGCTTCG
The DNA here is from genome assembly GCA_005239465.1 of Nitrospira sp. Classification (GTDB taxonomy): domain Bacteria; phylum Nitrospirota; class Nitrospiria; order Nitrospirales; family Nitrospiraceae; genus Nitrospira_D. The sequence goes on from SPAW01000001.1 coordinate 81,929, forward strand.
CGCGCATTGGCCGGGTCCATCTGATACGACTGTCGATCGCCAAACTGGGGGCTGGAGAAAGCCGCGTCGCGAAACGGAGCGTAGAAACAAGAGGAAAATTTTGCGGCGTAGGCCATGATTGGCACATCGGGAAAGCCGGCCTGATCCAATTCGCTTCGGATCGCGGCCACACGACCATCCATCATATCGGAGGGCGCCACCATGTCGGCCCCGGCCGCGGCATGGGTGCGAGCCATGGTCCTCAGACAGTCGAGCGTCTCATCATTGATGATCTTTCCGTCTCGCACGATGCCGCAGTGGCCGTGACTGGTATACTCATCGATGCAGACATCGGTGATGACCATCAGACCCGGCACATGGTCCTTCACCGCTTTGATCGCCCGCTGCACGATGCCGTTCGGATCCAAGCCGGAGCTTCCGCGTTCGTCCTTCTGTGCCGGAATGCCGAATAAAATGATTGCTGGGATGCCCAATGCCTTGATTTCGCCGGCTTCCTTAATCAACAGATCGATTGATAACCGGAACTGACCCGGCATCGAGGCAATTTCTTCCCGTCGGTCCCGCCCTTCGACCACGAACAGCGGATCAATGAAATCCGCAGGAGATAATGCCGTCTCCCGCACCATCCGCCGGAGCGATTCATGTTGTCGCAGCCGCCGTAGTCGCTGAATCGGAAACGCCATGCTGCCCCTACTTCCTAGGAAGATTCGTCAAGAACACGACGAGGTCGCGAACGGAGATGACCCCGACCAGCTTGCCGTCCCTCGTTACGCCCAGATGACGGACGTGGGCTTGCGCCATGAGGTCGTTGGCATCCAGCAATGTCTTGTTCTCTTCGATCGTCAAGATTGGAGCCGACATGATCTGCTCCACTTTGGTCTTACTCACGTCAGTTCCCGCCGCGACAACCCGCCGCATCATGTCGCTGTCCGTCAGGATGCCGATGATCTCCTTCTCGTTCGTCACAAAGACGCTGCCGATGCCGCGGTCGCGCATGATGCGGGCAGCGGTCTGCGCATCCGTATCCCGTGGCACCGTCACAAACTTCTCTCGTGGAATCATGAATGACTTCACCGGAACCATGCCCTTATCCTCCCTATACGTATCAGCTTACCGTCTTCTCTACTGGGTTCCCGCCGCGATCTGTTCCCGACTCCCATAATACTGAGCGATTGCGTCAACCAGTGCCGCAATCGTATTCTCTCCCGGCACGATCGACACCGTCAAACCATATTCTTCAACGGTCTTCGCCGTAATCGGCCCGATGCAGGCAATCACGACTGATTTCAAGAGCGCTTTCACCGCGTCCACCCCACCGAGCATCTCGACAAAATTGCGAACCGTCGAAGAGCTCGTATAGGTCACGACATGGATCTGGCGATCCAGAAGTTGCCGGCGCCATCCCTCGACGGCCCCGCTTGGAGCGAGCGTCCGATAGACAGGGACCACATCGACATGGGCGCCACGCGCGCGGAGTTCGTCCGGCAGCAACTCACGCGCGACTTCCGCGCGAGGGATGAGCACGCGGGCCTTCTTCAGATCCTGCCCCTCCAGCGCCGACAGGACCCCTTCGGCCTGATAGGCCATAGGGATCACATCCGCCTTCACACCGAACTTTTCAAGCTCCTGTGCCGTTCGGGGTCCGATGCAACAAACCCGCCGCCCAGCCAGACTGCGCGCATCCAACCCGCCTGCACGCAGCCGCGTCATGAACCGGGCCACGCCGTTCATGCTGGTGAAGATCACCCAATCATAGGTGTCAATCGCGCCGATTGCCCGATCGACGGGAGACCAATCAGCCGGCGGGGCAATTTGGATGGTCGGGGCTTCAACCGGATCAGCCCCATAAGCGGCCAGCATCGCAGCCAGTTCCACAGCCTGTTCCTGGGCCCGCGTCATCAACACACGCTTGCCGAACAGCGGGCGCTGCTCGAACCAATTCAGTTGTGGTCTGAGCCGGACAACCTCGCCCACGACAATCACCGTCGGTGGCTCCATCTTCGCCGCTTCGGCTTTTCCCACGATATCGGCTAGCGTGCCGACGACCGTCTGCTGCGAAGCCCGTGTCCCCCAGCGAATGATCGCCACCGGCGTAGTCGACGCTCGCCCTTCGGCCATCAAGTTGGTCACGATCGCCGGAAGATTTTTCATGCCCATGAGAAACACGAGCGTGCCATGACTGGTGGCGAGCTTCGGCCATTCCAACCCCGTCGTAGGCTTGTCCGGATCTTCGCGCCCAGTCACAATCGTCATCGTGGACGCCAAGGTCCGATGGGTCACTGGAATACCGGCATAGGCTGGAGCCGCAATTGCGGCCGTCACGCCGGGTACCACTTCGAACTCGATGCCTGCTGACGCCAGCATTTCCGCTTCTTCCCCTCCTCGCCCAAACACGAACGGGTCGCCGCCCTTCAGCCGCACGACCACTTTCCCTTCTCGCGCCCTTTTGATCAACACACGGTTGATCTCGTCTTGCGCCGGATACTTCCCCTTGCCACGCCGCCCGACGTACATGCGCTCCGCCTGATCTGGTGCATGCGAAAGGAGCGCGGGATTGGCGAGATAATCGTACAGGACCACATCGGCCTGCTCAAGACATTCCTTTCCCCGAAGGGTCAAGAGCTTGGGATCACCCGGACCAGCCCCAACTAAATAGACCTTGCCCTTTGATCGTCGAACCATCATCAGGCTGTTCCGTAAATCTCGCGAAGAATCTTGTCGCCGCCTCGCGCCAGCAGCCGTTCGGCCAGCTGCACTCCAAGCGCGTGAGCCTCCCGACTCTTCCCTTGAACGCGGTCTCGGATGACGGTCTTGCCATCCACGCTGGCTACAAGGCCTTCCAAGCACAACTGCCCACCAGACAACGTGGCATAGGCGGCGATCGGCACCTGGCACCCACCCTCTAAACGATGCAAGAAGGCCCGCTCTGCCGTCACAGTCGTATAGGTGGCCTGATCGTTGTGGCGATCCAAGATGGACCGCACGAACTGGTCGTTGCTGCGACCTTCAATGCCCAAGGCCCCTTGTCCGATCGCAGGCAAACTAACGACCGGGTCAAGATATTCGGTGATTTCCTGAGCCCAAGCCAAACGGCGCAATCCCGCTGCGGCTAACACGATGGCATCAAACTGCCCTTCTTTGAGTTTCCTGAGTCGCGTATCAAGATTGCCCCGCAACATTTCGATCCGGAGGTCGGGCCTGGCATTCAGCAGTTGTGCCTGTCGACGAAGGCTCGCCGTGCCGATCCGTGCCCCTTGCGGGAGATCTTTGAATGAGCGCCCGGCGCGGCTGATCAGAGCATCGCGCGCATCTTCGCGTGGAGGCACACAGAGAATCTCGAGCCCCTCGGGCAATTGCGTCGGGACATCCTTCATGCTGTGGACGGCCAAATCGATCTCACCTGCGAGCAAGGCTTCCTCGATTTCTTTGACGAAGAGCCCTTTCCCGCCGATCTTTGCCAACTGTACGTCGACGATTTTATCGCCGGACGTCTGAATCTTCCGCAGCGTGACTCGAACTTCAGGCGTCGCATCATGAATTCTGGATCGGAACCATTCGCTTTGCTGCAACGCCAGCTTGCTTCCCCTCGTTCCGAGAACCAGGGTTGGGCGTTGACCAGTCGGTGTAGACACACGCACATCCTTCCTACTCTCATCTCAGCGGCGAATCAGTGGGCCCGTTTGCGAATTGACGTCTCCGGCGCGGACTCCTCATGCTCCGATTCGTCGGAGTCATGCGTCAGACACCGCGACCGCTCTGCGTAGCCTTCGATCTGTTGGTCTGGTGATGATGGCTGGTCGAGATGAAAAAATCGACGAGCCGCCTCGACAAAAGCGGGCCCGCTTGATGAATTTGCTTCGGTCTTGAGCGTTACCATCGTGCGATGGATCAATTTATTCACGATCGAGGAAGCCATGCCTTCGACCAGTTCGCGGTCCTGCGGGGAGAGATGGGCTAAACGTCCGAGAACTTTTTCGATTTCTGTCCGCTTGATTTCATCAACACGACTCCGTAGTGCCACGATGGTGGGGGTCACCTCCAGCGACTTCATCCACTCAAGCATGACCCCCACTTCTTCCACCACCATCCGCTCGGCCTTCTCCGCTTCCTGCACCCGCTCCGCGCGGTTCTGCTCGACCCGCTGTTTCAGATCGTCGATGTCGAACAGGAAGGCATTGTCGACATGCCGAACGGCCGGATCGATGTTCCGTGGAACGGAGATGTCGATCAAAAACATGGGCCGATTCATGCGCTCCTTCACCGTCCGGTGAACATCCTCAGCACCGATGAGATAATGCGCCGCGCCGGTGGACACCAACACAATGTCCGCCGAGGCCATCTCATCCTTGAACTGATCGAACGGGACCGGCGTCCCGCCAAACTTGCCAGCGAGTTCAATCGCATGTTGCGGTGTCTGCGTCGTAATGCGCACGTGGCTCACACCCTGAGCAATCAAATGCCGCGCCGCCAGTTTAGCCATTTCGCCGGCACCGACCAGCAACACCGTCTTCTCCTCAAGATTAGAGAAGATCTTCTTGGCCAGTTCTACCGCCGCATAGCTGACCGACACCGCCATTTCAGAAATTTTCGTCTCGGTCCGCACACGCTTAGCCACGGAGATGGCTTTTTTCACAATCTTGTTCATAATCACGCCGGTCGTCTTATGCGCCAGCGCGATTTCAAACGCGTCCTTGAGTTGTCCCAGGATCTGGGATTCGCCAATAATCATCGAGTCGAGACTCGACGCCACTCTGAACAGATGGGCGATCGCCCGATCTCCGGTGTGCCAGTAGAGGTGCGGCGTCAGTTGCTCGGAAGACAGGGCCAGATGGGTATCGGCAAGAAACTCCTGTATGCGTCCATATCCGGCCTCGACTTCGTCAACAACCGAATAGACTTCGACTCGATTGCAGGTCGACAGGAGAACGCATTCCTTCACGCCGGGATAGGAACAGAGTCGGCTCAGGGCCTCGCCCAAACGACTGTCAGGAACCGCCAGTTTCTCGCGAATCTCGACCGGCGCCGTCTTGTGGCTTAACCCAACGACGATCAGATGCATATCACGACAGGGCTCCGTGGCCTTTGAGCACTACTCCCACCAAGGTGAGAATCACGCAGGCGAATCCAATCACCGTCAAATAGGCCGCCCGTTTGGCTCGCCATCCCACTGTCAACCGCCCCAGCAACACGACAAAATAGAAGAGCCAGGTCACGAGGGCCCCTGTCTGTTCGGGGTTCCAACTCACATACGATCCACGCGCAAATTCGGCCGAGATCGCTCCGGTCACAATTCCCAAAGTCAGCAACGGAAATCCCAAGACGATGGATTGCTGATTGAGGTGGTCGAGAAAGTCAAGCGCGGGCAGTTTGCTGTAGAGCACGTTGAACCGTTTCGACTTGAGAAGGCGATCCTGAATCAGATACATCACACCTGCGACGAAGGCGACCGCAAAGCCCACAGTGCCTAACATGCTGAGTGTGACATGGAACCACAGGGTCTTGAACACGGGCTTGAGCGTGGGCACAGTCTCCGGAAGGGCTGCCGCCGATACCAAAGAGACCAGCGCCAAGGGGACCATGAAGGATCCGAGTACATGAATCCGATGGCGAAACTCAACGGCCAGAAAAACGAGGATCAACATCCATGAGAAAAAGGATAGCGCCTCATAGAAACTGGGAGGCGATGACGACGATGCGACGACCATCCTGGTCACCAGCGCGATGGTGTGAGACACGAATCCGACAGCCGTAATCCCCAGCGACACTTTTGACAAGGCTTCGGAACGCCGCAGTAAATAGGCAAGAAAGGACACGGTGGCCACGAAATACAGGACCATGGTAACCATGAAACAGACTGCTGCCATATGGAATGCCTCTGCCTTGAGTGTCTAGAGAATCGCTTCCGACGAGATAAGATTGAAATTATATCGATGCAGAGAGAACGGAGTCAACAAAACGCTGGTACTGGAGTGACTTCCAACGATCGGCCGACCAAGCCCGGCATCCTCTATGTCGTCGGTGTGCCCATCGGACATCTCGATGATATCACCCTGCGCGCCATCCGGATCTTTCGCGAAGCTGACCTCATCGCCTCAGAAAACCCAGCAGCGACTCAACAACTCCTCTTACATCATGGCATTGAAGCGGCGTTGACAAGCTATGGGCCCACAAACCTTAAGGAAAAGGTGGCCGTCCTCATTGATCGATTGCAACGAGGTGCACGCATCGCGTTGGTGTCGGATTGCGGATCTCCGGTGATCGCTGATCCCGGCCGTCTTCTCGTGGCGTCCGCCCACTCCCATGGAATTCAGGTGATCTCGGTCCCAGGCCCGTCGGCACTCACAGCAGCTATGGCGGCGACAGGACTCTCTTGTGACTCATTTTTCTTTCAGGGACGACTTCCGGAAACGAAGCTCAGAATAAGACGTTGCCTTGCCAGTCGTCTGAAGAGCAAGACCCCGACCATTGCATTCTGCACGCCGACATCGCTCGCGCTTGCCTTGAGAACAATCGCCGAGATCGCCCCTCGACGTGTCATCGTTCTCGCTTGTGACATCACAAAACCAGTTGAACTGATCATTCGGGGGACAGCGTGCCAGGTACAACAACAATTGGATAACGTCATGACAACACAGGACATCACTCTGATTCTCACGGGAGGGAAGGCGATCGGGGGCGGACGAGATGGGAAGAAATAAATAGAAGGCTGAGTTAGCCGCTATCCTCTCGGCGAATCAGCACTCGGTAGGCCTGATCGATCCGTTCTTGCGCCAATACCGTGTGGCCTTCGTTTTCCACACTGCGAGGAACATTCCGGATAGGATCTCCATCGTCTAACAAGACCGAAAGAACCTGTCCCTGCTTCATCGTCTCGAGCTTGAGCTTCGTTTTGACGAAGTTGTAAGGGCAAATCACCCCGCGAAGATCAAGCTCCACATCAGACTCTGGGAACGTCGGCTGCTCGCGATTCTCATTCATAACCACACCTCAGCCAGAATCGATCCCGCACTGCCACGTTAAACAGGCTCACCCTACTAACAAAGAACGCAGAACCCGGTAAGCACTTGACGTCGGATTCGTATTCGGAGAAAAAAAGAGGCAGCCGAAGCTACCCCTTTTTCTAAGAAACTGCCTCGCGATTAGCTTATTGCAGACCCTTCACAAGATTTGGCTTCGAGGCATCCGTTCCATAGTCAGACTTATTCTGTGTCTGGTATCCCCATCCTGGTTGTGGTTCACAATTCCAGCAGGGCGCGGAACCGGTAAACTCACCTATGGTTGTATCCACGATCCCCCCAACCTTGCCTGGAAGAACGGATCCGACAATGCCACCAGTTGTGCTGCCGCTATCAGTTACGATCGCGCGCTCGGTCATTGGATTCGGGCGCTGTCCGAGCCCGCCAAATCCCGCGAGCTTCTCGTTACCGCGAAGCAAGTAGATTTCACGGACGATCTTCCGGCCTGTCCCATACTGCTGGTTAGCGGTCGTCGCTTCATAAACTTGCAACGAAATGTCATCACCATGGTTCAACGTCTTCAGCTGATCCATGTTGGTTCTTTCATCGAAATACACAGTCTGGGAGTTCATTGCACCACCACCCGCACGGCCTTCGTCGTGCGAGCTTCCGCCTGTCTCCAGATGCATCTTCCCAGCGGGGAAATCTATGGCCAACACGCGACCATAAATTGTTTCCGGGAGTGACAGCCGATCCAGGAACGCATTCCGATCGAACGCCTGAGTCCGTCCAGGGCTCCCTGAAACATCTCCCACGCCGGTTCCGACGCCGAGCGATGAACCAGATGCACCCTGCTGCAGACGCTCTTGAGCCACTGCAATACTCACAGAGCCGATAAAAAGAATTGTGGCTCCTAGTGCCAACACCTTACGCATGTGCTGCCTCCTTGTGAGTTAAAAGATGATACTGTGTAGAGGTTGTGTAGAGATGACGAACAACAAGATTTCGTGAGTGATCACGAACATGAGTTAAGTCTAATGACCGCGGCACCATAGGTCAACGACTAGAACCTAGGGCAACGACAAGGCCCTGTCAAGAGGGCTTTCCCCCCAATCGGGTTGCCAGGTGGCCCACAACTACTATCGCATGTGTCTGCTCCCGCGTGGTGCCCGGAGGGAGGGTCGAACTCCCACTCTCTTGCGAGAACCGGATTTTGAGTCCGGCGCGTCTGCCAGTTCCGCCATCCGGGCGTGCTTAGGAAATCGCGGCGTTAGAAGCGTGCGGGTCGGTCTCTCGGCGGGTCAGTGTTAAATACGTGTTCAAACGAGCGGCAGCTTGCTCCAGATCGCCCTCGTCAATCGTATTGTAGCGCCTCCACATCTTCTCAGATTTGTGACCGACGATCGCCATTGCTGTCGTCGTGTCTACCCCTGCCCGTCTCAGATTCGTGGCCGCGCAGTGTCGGGGAAGTCTTTGATCCCGGCTCGCTTCCGGGCGCGCTCAAAGGCAGTTTGCACGCTCCTGATCGACTCACCATCTCGAAGGAAGACACGATCCTGACCAGGGTATCGAACCTTATACAAGTCGCGGAAGACCTGTGTCAATTCTGGGGTGATCGGCACCTGGCGAGGCTGCTTGGTCTTGGTATCAATGGCCCGAAGCCTGATCATCCCTCGCTTCAGATCGACCCGATCCCAAGTCAACTTAACGATCTCGCTGTAACGTTGTCCCAGGTGATAGGCCACGAGCAGGATCGGTTTGAGATGTGGAGCAGCTTCCGCGTACAGCCTGGCCCATTCCTCAGCCGTAAGGACACGATCCCGTTCATTATAGGGGTCCGGGATCGTCACATCACAGGCGGGATTCGACTGGATTAGCTTCTTCATCGCCAGGTAGAGCATATGTTTGAGAACAGCCTGGTCCCCATTGAGGGAGGACAGAGTGGGGGGGCCTTTCCGTTTTGCAGCGTCCGTTTCGCTCGATAGTCATCCACATCGTCGGCGGTCAAATCGGTCAACAGGTGGTCACTAAAGAACGGGATGAGGTGGAGTCGCACCTTATCCACCCGATCTCGGTAGGAGCGGAGATTCTTGACCTCCGGCATGTCCAGATACTTCTCTCCCCATGCCCGGAAGGTCATGGACGCAGCGACCTTCTCGCTGTTGATCAGACCTTTCATCAGGTCCGTTTTCAGAATCGCCTCCTGCTGTTTCGCCAGGGTTCGGTTCGTGGTCTGTGTTTTCCGCTTCTTGGGCTTGGCCCCGGCGATCCCTTTGGCGAGCGTTAAAATCTTCCCATCGTCACGGACTCTAAACTCGACATCATAGCCGTCCGGTCTGCCTGTGAGTCCCATGCTATCGTCCTCCTTTCTTTGATGGTTTGTCTCCGCCGATCAGTTCGGCGGTCGTGACGCCTAGGGCTTGCGAGAGTTTGCGAAGGGTGGAAAGGCGTGGACAGGGTCTGGACCGCGATCGGTGGTGGTGGGAGGTTCAGTCCGCGTCAACGGGCTAGTCGTGGCGCGATCTGGAGAAAGCATGAAGAGGCTGGACGACGGCCGCGAGCAGCGGCTGCCGTCCAGCCCCGGTACGTCGTTATTGACGCCTGCCCGCCACCGCCTCGGACTAGCTGGCCGGCTTGGGAACACCCTCGCGCTGGGCGAGGCCCCAGAAGATCACGGCGAGGAGGACGTAGCCGAGCGCTACCTCCACGGATTCGCCGATGCCGAGCTTCGCGCCGTGGATGAAGCCGAAGTACGAGAGGACGGCGCCGGCCAGTGAGTAGACGGCGGCGCGGTTGAAGTCGCGGTCGATGACGAAGGCCCCGATGGCACCGAGGATCATCCCGGCGAGAATCGCGCCTCCGCCGAGGAGCTCCATGCCCCGATAGACCACCCCCGAACCGCCGAGGACGTCCATACCGATCTTGGCCGCGGACGTCCCGGCCGCGTTGAGCGCCCCGTCGACCTGCGTCTGCGCCCAGGACGCGAGGTTCGGGATAAGGGCCAGAACCACGGCTGGCGCATGCTCGCGCGGCGTCGTCTGGAACGCCTGCGCGCCGATGACGATGCCGATATAGAGGAGGATCGGCAGGATCGCCACGAGCGGGATCACGGCCAGCAGGAGCGCGACCAGGCCCAGCAGGCAGACCAGCCCGACGCAGACGCCCGTGGCCAGCGAGTAGCCGATGCGCCCGCCGACGGCCTTCCAGCCTGGGTGCCCGATGTAGACGGCCGGCGGGAAGGGACTGCCGAGCAGGGAACCGGCGACAGCGCCGATGCCGTCGGCCAGCAGGATGTGCCGCAGGTTGTAGCTGTCACCGGCCGCCTCTGCGCTCTCGACGTTATTCATACCTTCCGTGAAGTTGTAGATGCCGAGCGGGATCGCCGTAATGAGGAGCGGCCCGATGCCGCTGAGGCCGACGAATACGTCGCCCGTCGGGAAGGGGAGCCGCAGGCCGAACTGAGAGAAGGCCTCGGCCACCGCTGTCGGCTTCATCAGACCGCTCCAGCCGAGCATGGCCGTGATCCACGCGATCGCGGTGCCGATGATGACGGCCGCCAGACCGCCGGGGACGTTGCCTGGCAGGCGAACGTTCGCCATCCAGCTCACCATGATGATTCCGAGCGAGATGAAGGCGATCCAGGGCACCTCCCAGCTCTGGAAGGCTGGCCGCATCGAGATGAAGGTAATCGAGATGCCGGCGAGCGTGCCGAGCATCGCGGCACGCGGGGTGTGCTTGCGGATAGTCGGGCCGATGAAGGCGCCGATCAGGATGATGATCCCAATGACGAAGCACCACGCGAGTCCAGCCTGCCAGGCGGCGGTCGGGTTGCCCGTCTTGATGGCCACCGGGAGCATGATCAGGAAGACGACGATGAACATGTGGGGCACGCTGGGACCGTAGGGCATCGCGGTGACGGTGTCGCGCCGCTCGCGCTTGGCCAGCTTGTAGGCGAGGTAGCCGTAGTAGATGTTGCCGAGCGGGAGCGCGACGGCCAGGGCGGGAAGGATGCGGCTGAAGACGATCTCGCCGGGGAGCTGGACGACGCCGAGCACGAGCCCGGTGAGGACGATGACGTTGAGCACGACGTTTGTGAACAGCCCGAAGAACGCGTTCCAGTCGCCTGGGACCCACCACCGGACCGGGTAGTCTTCATCAGAGACGTGCGCCATGCTGCCCTCCTGGCTCGGAGTTCACTGCCGCTCGCCGTTGTGCAATGAATGTCTCCAGTGCGATTGCGTCTAGCGCCTGGCCGCGCCGCTCCCACGCGCCTCGGCCAGCGCCGCGATGAAGCGCTTGGAATCGGCGACCCACCCAAAGATGCCGCCCTGCGCTTTAACCATCTTCAGGGCGGCCTGCTGGAACTCGGGGAAGTAGGAGGCGACGCAGTCCTCCAGCACAAGGCAGTCGTAGCCGCGGTCGTTCGCCTCGCGTACCGTGGTCTGGACGCAGACCTCGGTCGTCACCCCGCAAACGACCAGCTGCTTGACGCCCCGGTTCTTCAAGATCGTATCGAGGTCGGTGGCGAAGAAGGCACCCTTCCCCGGCTTGTCGATGACCGGCTCGCCGGCTTCCGGGTACAGCTCCTTGACGAGATCGTGTCCGTACTCGCCGCGAACGAGGATCCGGCCCATCGGCCCGGGATCGCCGATGCCGGCCTTGAGCTTGCCGCGCGCTTTCTTGGACGGCGGGCAGTCGCTTAGGTCGGCCCGGTGACCCTCGCGGGTGTGGATGATGAGGAGCCCCTGCTTCCGCGCGGCCTTGAGCACCTCCTCCGCCGGAGGCACCGCCAGGCGAAGCAGCGACACGTCGTTGCCGAGCGCTTCGCCGAACCCGCCCGGATCGACGAAGTCACGCTGGAAATCGATCATCACGAGCGCGGTCGTCTTCGGGTCGAACTCAAACTCGTAGGGCTCTGCTTTCACGGTTGGCATGAGACCCTCCTTCTTGTCTGCACCACGATGTGGTTCCCGCTCATGTCGAGAACGGCTGCCTCGAGAGGGCCGTGCCGGTCTCCCGTCGGGCTGATAGCTGATAGGAATTTGTTGTTCATTAAGCTCATTCCCCTGCCCCTGTCAAGATGCTTATGGGCTGATGAAGCCGGCAAACAGTCGCTCCCGTCAGGCGAGGTGGTATCGAATGTGGTCCCCGCCTGCCGACAAAGCCCCCCTTTTGTTTTTGGGGTGTGTTCCTTAAAAGAGTCCCAAATGCCCAAGGGGGTTGGGTGTGCGCCACTTGGGGGGTGGTGTTATTCCAGTGTTAAGAACGGTAAATCTAGCCGAGACAGAATGACCAGCAACAAACAGAACATACTCACCAACACCGCTCCTGGTGCGGAAGGAGAAGGGGGTTGCCCGATCATCAAGGACTTGAGCAACCCCCTTAGGTAGGATTGTGAGTCCGGCGCGTCTGCCAGTTCCGCCATCCGGGCACACCCTCAAGATTGTTTTGCAGCGGAACGCTTTTCTAACATGACACCTTCGAGGGTCCATCGGCATCGCCCCTTTTCTTCATAGGAATACGTCTGATAGAATGCCTTGGCTCACACGGGGGCAAAGCATTCCAGGCCGCCACTGGTTGTTCAGCCCCGGACGATATCGACAAAGGAGTGTTGCGAATATGTCAGAGGTTGCGTGTGTTACCTGCGGACAAACTGGAGAAGCGATTACCACTCCCCTATTTCTTGGCAAGCTCGAAGCTGAGATCAAAGCAAAGGTTTGCACGGGCTGCTGGAAGAAATGGGAAGGGATGCGGGTCATGGTCATCAATGAATACCAGGTCAACCTCGGCGATGAAAGCGGGCGCGAGCTGGTCCGCAAACAGATGAAAGCGTTTCTGAAATTGGGAGAGCAGGCCGACTCGTCGAAGATTGCCGAGAACTATCGTCCGCCGAGCAGTTAATCTCTAGTGAGCACCGGGCGACACTTGTTTGCGAAATGACACCTACGGGCCGCATAGAATTCCCTGTGTTGTCGCCGGTTTCGTTGACACCACGAATTCAGAAGTGCTAAACTTCTTCATTTTTCACCGCCCTTTCTCTCATCAGACGTGTAGAAAAAAGAGGGGGGAGGGAGATTTATCATGATTACGCAATTGCAGGTCAAGGGGTTGATGTTCGACCCCTATAACAATGCTTATATTGTGATTCTTCGGGGCGAGGATCAAGCGGAAATGCTGCCCATCTGGGTCGGCAAATCAGAAGCGAGTTCGATCAGCTTAGCACTCGAGAATGTGGCCCCGCCCCGTCCGATGACACACGATTTTATGAATTCGTACCTCAATGCATTCAACGCCAAAGTCATCAGCGTGGTCATCACCGATTTGAATGAGAACACGTATTTTGCCAAGATACACTTGACGTACGCAGACTCGGAATACACCGTCGACTCCCGGCCCAGCGATGCGATCGCACTCGCGCTCCGATCACAGGCTCCGATTTTCGCGAGTGAGTCGGTCATCCGGAAGCAAAGCTCGGAGGAACTCGATCAGTGGTTGGAAAATTTAAAACCGGAAGACTTTGGAAAACTGGATTCCTGATAGGACGCTCATTGTCATGGGAAAACAGACACCTCATTCAACAGAACCCCTGATCGAGCTCACCGTCAATCGAGTCGTAGAAGACTCGAACACGGACACGAGAATTATTGTGCTCACGCGCACTGATGGAGGAGCTGAAACATTCGTGGTGTGGGTGGGGACACAGGAGGGTGAGTCGATCCGGCGAGCACTAGATACCGCAGTTACACCACGGCCCATGAGTCATGATCTGATCAAAAGCTTCGGTGAGCACTTCGGAATCAAGACGGAACGAGTGGTGTTGACGGACGTCAAAAGCAGCACCTATTACGCCAGCGTCTACCTTGAGAATAAAGGCGTCGTACGAACCATCGATGCAAGGCCCAGCGATGCGATCGCATTGGCGCTTCGCTGCCATGCACCCATTTATGTCACGCAGGATGTCTGGAAGCGGCGCAGCGGTCAGAATCTCGATGCCTGGCTGAACAAGCTCGAAACGAAGAATATCGGCACCCAAGAAGTATAGCGATCCATCGAGAAGGTTAGTTTAGTATGGTTGCGGGGATTAGTATGGTTGCGGGGAATGGAGTAGAACAATGATGACGTATCTCGAAAAACCAGCTGATGTGAAAGAAACCTGGCATCTTGTGAACGCCGAGGGGAGAACCCTGGGACGCTTGGCCGCGCGGGTAGCGAGCATCCTGAGAGGGAAGCACCGCCCTACGTTTACGCCGAACGTTGATATGGGCGACCATGTGGTTATCGTGAACGCCGAGAAGATCCAGTTGACCGGCAGCAAGTTGGAAACCAAACTCTACCGTCACCACACCGGTTATCCGGGAGGGTTGAAGACCACGACAGCCGAGCAACTGTTTCGGAACGATCCGACGCAACTGCTGACCAAGGCGATCGGAGGAATGCTCCCTAAAAATCCCCTTGGCAACGGTATGGCAAAGAAACTCCGTGTCTACGTTGGTCCCGACCATCCGCATCAGGCTCAACGACCGGAACCGATTTCTCTCTAGGACGTCTATTTAGGATAGAAGGAGGCGAGTCGTATGGTAGCGGTGACACAGTATGCAACGGGTCGGAGAAAATGTGCAGTAGCCAGAGCCTGGGTCACGGGGACGGCAGGTGACATTACGGTGAATGAAAAGCCGTTGGAGAAGGCCTTCCCTCGCCTCACGCTCAGACAAATCATCCAGCTTCCCCTTGAAATGGCCGGACTCATGGGTAAATATTCGATTAGCGCCACTGTCTACGGTGGGGGACCAACCGGTCAGGCCGGCGCACTCCGTCACGCCATCGCCCGTGCGCTCGTCGCGATGAGCCCCTCAGTGCGTCCTTCATTCAAGAAGGAGGGCCTGCTCACGCGCGACTCTCGTGTGAAGGAACGAAAGAAATACGGACAGAAGGGTGCCCGTAAGCGCTTCCAGTACTCCAAGCGCTAGGCAGCAGGAGCCCAAAGATCGAGAAAGGGAAGGCTCCGCGCCTTCCCTTTTTTGTGCCTATGTTAGGCATCCATTAATCAGTCTTATCGGGTCACGTACCATGGCCACGAAGTTTCGAGTCGCAATCGCAGGAGCCAGTGGATACGCCGGCGCAGAACTCGTTCGTCTTGCCGCCGCACACCCCTATTATAACCTCACAACGGTCACCTCGGAAAAGTCAGCCGGACTATTAGTATCGTCCGTCTTTCCCAGCCTTACCGGGATCGTCCAGCACAGCTTCGAAGCACTGGCTCCGGAAGCGCTGGCTGAACGGGCCGACGCCGTCTTCCTCGCACTTCCCCACACCAAGTCGCAGGACCCAGTCGCCTTGTGTATGAAGGCAGGCAAATTGGTCGTGGATCTGAGCGCAGACTACCGGCTCAAGGATGTCGCCACCTACGAAAAATGGTACCAGACGCCCCATACGCATCCTCAGCTTCTACGCGAAGCCGTGTATGGGTTACCGGAACTCCATAGAAGCGCTATTGCCAAGGCAAAGCTGGTCGCCTCACCAGGGTGCTACCCAACAGCCGCCATCTTGCAATTGGCGCCACTCTTCGCCAAAGGTCTTGTGACACTCGACACCATCGTGATCGATGCGAAGTCAGGAATCTCTGGAGCAGGACGGAGCCCTGCCCTGCCCTATCACTTTCCGGAGGCCCACGAATCCCTTGAGCCCTACAAGATCGGCCAACACCGGCATATTCCCGAAATAGAACAGGAGCTGTCCCGAGTGGCGGGCAAAACCGGAGCCGTCACTGTCACGTTCACTCCCCATCTCGTACCGATGAATCGGGGAATCTTGAGCACGGCCTATTGCAAATTGAAGCAAGAGATCACGCTCGCCGACCTCCGGGCGTTGTACCGGGATTTTTATAAAGGTGAACGGTTCGTCCGTCTCTATGAGGATCACGTCCCTAATCCCCGTTACATCAAGGGCTCCAACTATTGCGACGTCGGCGTGTACACGGACCCGCGCGCTGGGTGGGTAGTGACGGTTGCCGCTGTCGACAATCTCGTGAAGGGGGCCGCAGGTCAGGCCATCCAGGCCATGAATCTGATGATGGGCATTCCCGAGGACACCGGGCTCATAGCGCCAGGCAGCTATCCTTGATCACGAGCCATCTACAATCGATTCTTTCATCCTAAACCCATCAACGAGATCTCCGTGATGAAGAGAGAGACATCGGGCGTGACTGCGCCACTGGGGTTTGAAGCAGCCGGCATGCATTGCGGGATCAAGAAACCAGGGATCCTCGATCTGGCGCTTCTAGTATCGACAGTCAGTGGGCCGATCGCCGGCGTCTTCACAAAAAATCGAGTCGTCGCCGCTCCAGTGATTCTCGATCGTCGCCACCTCCGGCAACACCATGGTCGCGCCATCATCATCAATAGCGGGAACGCCAATGCCTGTACGGGCGCGCAAGGACTCGTGGCGGCAACAGCCATGGCTTCTGCCGTCGCGCAGGGTCTCTCCATTCCACTGCATCATGTATTCGTAGGATCAACCGGAGTCATCGGCCGGGTGCTGCCCATCGATCGAATCAAGGCGGGAATCCCGACCTTAATTTCACGCCTCAGCGTTCGAGGGGGTCGCCGAGCTGCCCAAGCGATTCTCACCACCGACCGGCGGACGAAAACTATCGCAGTTCGAACCAAAATCGGCGGCCGTGTCGTCACGATCGGCGGCATGGCCAAGGGCTCCGGCATGATCCATCCCAACATGGCCACCATGCTCGCCTACCTCACCACAGATGCCGCCATTGCGCCCTCGGCGCTTCAGCGAGCGCTCAAGTCCACCGTTGATCAATCGTTCAACTGCATTACCGTAGATGGCGACACCAGCACCAACGATACGGTACTCTGTCTTGCCAACGGGTTGGCCAACAATCCTCCGATCCAATTAGGGACTCGCCACCACCGTCAATTCGAGCAACTATTGACCGAGGCCTCACTGGCGCTCGCCTTAGCGATTTGCCGAGATGGCGAAGGCGTCACCAAAGTTGTGAAGATTAACGTGGATGGAGCTACGACGGCAGCGGCAGCCAAGCGTGTAGCCGCCACCATTGCCACCTCCAATCTCGTCAAGACGGCACTGTTTGGAGAAGACGCCAACTGGGGCAGAGTCATGGGGGCCATCGGTCGGTCCGGCGTCCCTATAAACCCACATAAGGTGACCGTACACTTCGACAATGTCGTCATGGTTAAACAAGGAATGGGGGTGGGGCTCGTGGCGGAACGGAAGATCACGCGGGTCTTCAAACAAAACGAGTTTACGATCTCCGTGAATCTTGGGCAGGGCCAGGCTCATGCCCACATGTGGACGACCGACCTGTCTTATGACTACGTCCGCATTAACGCAAGCTATCGGTCTTAGGTGGGAACCTCGCCCAACGGCTTGATAACTCATGAGAACTGTGATAGCGTGCCGAGGATTTAGGGGTTTACAAGACAGCTGGCTCACAGCCAAGACGTGAGCCGGATCATTTCTACAAAATTTACATCAGCGTACAATACGCTGCTTGGCTTGAGAATAAGGGGACTGGTTCCCCTCACCCATTGCGTGGTGCTCTGCAAGCCCTGAGGGGAGGTGAAGGCATGGGAGTGGTGTCGATCAAGGAACTGTTGGAAGCCGGCGTTCACTTTGGGCACCAGACAAACCGCTGGAATCCGAAGATGAAAAAGTTTCTCTTCGGTGAACGGAACGGCATATACATCATCGATCTGCAGCAAACCCTCACGCGCATGGAACAGACCTATGCCTTCGTCCGGGATACCGTCGCAGCTGGCGAATCCGTCCTCTTTGTCGGCACCAAGCGGCAGGCAGCGGAAATCCTCGAAGAAGAAGCCAAGCGGGCGAACATGTTCTTTGTCAACCAACGCTGGCTCGGCGGCATGCTGACCAACTTCCAAACTATTCGCCGCAGCATCGATAAGATGAAGAAGATGGAAGCGACTTTGCTGAATCCCAGCGAGCACGGCCTAAAGAAGAAGGAAATCCTTCTCATGCAGAAGGACATCGTCAAGCTGCAAAAGTATCTCTCCGGCATAAAGAACATGCGGAGCCTTCCGGGCGCCGTCTTCATCCTCGATACCAGAATCGAAAAAATTGCCGTTCAAGAGGCCACCCGGCTGGATATCCCCGTCATTGCCATCCTGGACAGCAATTGTGACCCTGATCACATCACCTACCCGATCCCTGGAAATGACGACGCGATTCGTTCGATCAAGCTCATTACATCCAAGATCGCCGACGCCTGCATCGAAGGCATGCATCTCAAGACTCAGCGTGAAGAAGCAGAGTTTCAGACTGCACCCGCCGGCGGCGAGAAGAAGTCAGCCATGCGTCTCGAAGGTGTCCCAGCATCATAAATTTTTACACAGTCGATTCTATTTTCGACACCTTCCTATTCAGACGATGAAGGATAACGGACCATGGCAGGATCAAGTCAGCTAGTCAAAGAGCTTCGAGAAAAAACAGGCGCGGGTATTCTGGACTGTCAGAAAGCGCTCACCGAAAACGGAGATGACATCGATAAGTCCATCGACTATCTGCGGCAGAAAGGCCTCGCAGCGGCCGCCAAGAAGGCCGGACGAGAGACGAATCAAGGCCTTGTCCATTCCTACATCCACATGGGCGGAAAAATCGGGGTCCTGATTGAAGTCAACTGCGAAACCGACTTCGTCGCTCGCAATGAAGAGTTTAAGGCGTTCGTCAACGATCTGGCGCTTCAAGTCGCCGCCGCGAAACCCTCGTACGTGAGGCGGGAGGATATTCCCACCGACGTTGTCGAGAAGGAAAAAACGATCTACGAAGGGCAAGCCAAGGAAATGGGCAAGCCGCCGGCGGCTTGGCCGAAGATCGTCGAAGGAAAACTGGAAAAGTTCTTTCAGGAGAGTTGCCTGATGGAACAATCGTTCATCAAGGATCCGGCCGTCACCATCAAGGATCTGGTCGCCCAAAAGATTGTCAAGATCGGCGAGAACATGAATATCCGCCGGTTCACCCGCTACCAGCTAGGCGAAGCATGAGCTCTGCCAAATACCGGCGCCTCCTTCTGAAAGTCAGCGGGGAGATGTTGGCCGGTGAGCAGGGCTACGGCATCCAACCCTCCATCCTCGAAAGCCTCGCAGAAGAAATCGCCTCCGTCATTGCGCTCGATATACAAGTCGCCGTCGTCATCGGCGGGGGAAATATTTTTCGAGGCATCGCAGCCAGCGCTTCCGGCATGGAACGAGCCTCCGCCGACTACATGGGCATGCTCGCCACGGTGCTCAATGCCCTCGCCTTGCAGAATGCGTTAGAGCGTGTCGGTGTCATGACCCGCGTGCAGTCCGCCATCGAAATGCGCCAGCTGGCGGAAGGCTACATCCGCCGGAGGGCCATTCGGCATCTGGAAAAGAAGCGGGTGGTGATCTTCGCCGGCGGCACGGGCAACCCCTACTTCTCGACCGATACAGCCGCCGCGCTTCGAGCGATGGAAATCGGCGCGCAAGTCATCATGAAGGGTACCAAGGTGGATGGCATTTATGATGCCGACCCAGTGAAAAATCCGGCGGCAAAGAAGTACACGGAGCTCCCCTTCATGTCGATTTTGAACCAGAATCTCAAAGTGATGGACTCCACGGCGATCAGTCTCTGCATGGATAACAATCTGCCCCTCATCGTGTTCAACCTCAAAGTGAAGGGCAATTTTAAACGTGTGGCTTTAGGTGAGCCGATCGGGACCTTGGTCACCCCCGGCAATCGCTGACCCGATCATGGAGTGTCGTCATGGCCAACGCAGCACCAGTTCGGCAAAAACTCATCGTTCAAATGGACCAAGCTGTGGAACACTTGAAACGAGATTTGGCCGGCCTCCGCACGGGCCGGGCCTCTGTCGCCCTCCTGGACGGAATCCGCGTCGACTATCACGGCACCATGACGCCGCTGAAGCAGATCGCCAACATTTCCACACCCGAAGCGCGGCTCATCACCATTCAGCCCTGGGAACCAAACCAGATCAAAGGAATTGAGAAGGCCTTGTCAAGCTCGGGGTTGGGCGTGAACCCCTCAAACGACGGTAAAATGATTCGGGTCCCCCTTCCACCGCTCACTGAAGAGCGCCGCAAAGAACTGACTAAGATCTGCAAACAACACGGTGAAGACACGAAAGTGCAGATTCGCGGCTTCCGCCGTGATGCGAACGAAGAGTTGAAGAAACTCCAAAAAAATGCGAAGCTCACCGAAGACGAGCTGCGGAAGGCTGAACAAGAAACCCAAAAGCTCACCGAGCAATACGGGCAAAAGATCGACGATGTGATCAAGAAAAAGGAACAGGAGATCATGGAAGTCTGAGCCAGGCTTCCAGACCCGTCCTCATCGCGTGCCGACCACTTCGACCTTCCTCCCAACCTGCGCTTCCGTCGATCTCACAGCTCTTGCCTATAATCTGGCCCAATTTCGCCGCGTTCTGTCGCCTGGATGCGACGTCATGGCCATCGTCAAGGCAAACGCCTATGGCCACGGGGCCGTGGAAACGACGAAAGCGCTGATTCGCCAGGCTGTCTCGCGTGTCGCCGTCGTCTCGGTTGAGGAAGGGATCACGCTTCGGCAAGCCGGTATCAATGCACCGATCGTTGTGTTGGGTCCGCTATTCCATGAGCACATCACCGACCTCGTTGCGCACCAACTGATCCCGGTTCTCAGTGACTCCTCCATCCTCCAGGCCTTGGCACAAGCTGTCGCTTCGTTTCCAACTCCCTACCCAATTCACCTCAAGGTAGAAACCGGTATGGGACGGTTGGGACTCACACAGGACGAACTCGCGAGAATGATCGGCTCACATGGGTTCCCGACGTCTCTGCAGCTGGAAGGACTCATGACCCATCTGGCAGACACCGATGGGCCGGCCACGGATGCGACACAGCAGCAGCTCGTGGAATTCAACGAGGCAATCAAGATCGTCACGGCTGGCGGGTTCAGAGTGCCCTTGATCCATGCCGCCAATAGTGGCGGGGCGGTTCGCTTCCCACAGGCGCACTTCTCGCTCGTCCGTCCCGGCATTATGCTCTATGGCTACCATACCCTGCCCAGCTCGGTCGCCGTCCCGGATCTGAAACCGGTTCTCTCCCTCCGAACATGTATCGCCCAACTCCGAATCATTCAACCGGGACGCACGGTCAGCTACAACCGAACCTTCACCGCCACACGACCGACTCGCATCGCGATCCTGCCCATCGGCTACGCAGATGGATTAAGTCGGCGCCTCTCGAATCGGGGCCAGGTCCTCATTCGTGGAAAGCGCGCCCCCATCGCCGGCCTGGTCTGTATGGATATGGTGATGGTGGACGTCACCCATGTCGCAGGTGCCGCCGTCGGCGATGAAGCCGTGTTAATAGGACGCCAGGGGCAAGAACAGATCACTGCCGATGACATTGCCGAATGGACTGGAACGATCTCTTACGAGGTCCTTTGCTCTATCGGGCCACGAATCCCACGGCAATACTACTCCTCCTAGATAGATCTCCATGAAGCCCGCGACTCATCGACTTCCCACTGCTTCGTCAGTGAGGAAAAAATTTGCGCCGAGGAGTCTGATCTCACGCTAGAAATTGATGCGGATGGAAAGTCCCCCTGCATGAAAGATGGACTTGTATAGTCCGTTTACTCCGACACGACAGAGACGAAGCGTACTCGGTGCCGTGCGCTGGGCCTCTGAGCGGCGCGAGAACGCCGTTCGATGAAGGGCGCATCCCGTCGCGCCGGGGCGGGCGGGTGAGAAGAGCGACTTTTTCTACAGCCTGCTATTGCTTGATCGACCGCTTGAGTTGATTCTCGACGCTCGCCACCTTGCTCTGCAAACGCCCTGAATGGCCTTTTCGGTAATCGACTTTGATCGTGCAGGAAATACGATTGCAGTCTTTCTTCATCCGCTCGTAACACTTTTCCACCACGTGAAACACGTCGTCCCATTCCCCTTCCAGGACCGTCCCCATCGGGTTCAGTCGATAGGCCACTCCGCTCTTGTCGATGATGTCGAGCGAACGAGCCACATATTTCCCCACACTCTCGCCTTTGCCGAGCGGGGACATGCTGAATTCGAGCAGAACCATTGTTCCTCCTTCTTGCGTCTTTCACTTCACGCGTCACGTTTCACGGCTGACGCCGCTTTTGCCCGTTCATCCAGCCAGACCTTGGGATATTGGACCTTGCCTAAGAGCCGGAACCCGTCCAACGCTTCACGCAGAAGGGCCCGGCGTTTCTCGGCATCCGGTTCATTCGCCTTCGCCTGGTCTCTCAATTGCCCCAGCCACTCGACATAGACGGCGAACTCGGCATCCAGAATTCGTTCCAAATCTTCCTTCATGAAGCCGGATAGGGCCGGCGCGACCCCGCTCGTACTGATCGCCACTCGCACATGACCGGATGCCACCACCGCCGGCATCGTGACGCTGCAGGCCTCCGGATAGTCCACCGACCACAACAGAACCCCTTTCCCCCGCGCCTTCGCCAGCAGCATCCTGGCGAAGTCTCGATCGCCTCGGATTGTGTTCAGCACGAGAATGGTCTGCTCAAGATCCGCCTCGCGGAAGTGACGTCCGCGATGAAGCACTCTCGCCGACGCAGCGAGCTGTCTCAGCGCCTCATTGAGTGTCGGACTGATCACCGTCACACGTGCGCCGGATTCGAGAAGGCGCTGGGTCTTCTCGGCGGCCTCCTCATCGCCGCCGATCACCAGCACCGACCATCCTTTCACATCCAGGACTAATGGAAATCCAGGGTTCGCGGCCATCACGTGTTCCTCCATCCCGCACTTCGTATGGTCCGTTCACCTTCAACTCGTTTTAGCGAACGGATAAAATCCTCCGTCACATCCTGACTCCGAGAGGCGACATCTCATCATTGAGTCTCTACTCGTCGCGCGCACAACGCCGACGGTCTCTTTCAGCAACCGCGAGTGGGCCGTATCATACAATAGGGGTTCTAGACCGTAAACCATGCTCTCCCCTTTTCTTTGGCCCATCGCTATCTATAATGCAGCCCGCTCACATAGGAGGTCGTGGAATGGCAGGATTCTCAGAACGTGCCCTCGGAATGGCCGGTGGGATTATCGGATTAGCCGTCATTGCTGTGTGGCTCGGCCTTGCCTTTAGCTGCGCTCCCAGACAGGGGAACCAGTGATTGGCGGGCGAGGCTTTGAAATGACGTTGGATAAGGTGCACAGACTGGAAACCAATGTTGAATGATTGATGTTGAATGTTTAATGGAGGAATAAGGATGGGTCGTGAGGAAGCTAGGAGAAGCTGACCGAACATTTAACATTCAACATTGAACATGAGCAGTTATGTGTCGGCGGGGTCGGTATCCAACTCCACATTCCAATAGAGATAGTCGCGCCAACTTTCCGGTGTGTTCCGGATGCCGATGGTAATCGTGATGACGGGACTCCACCGCGGTTTGACGGGCCTCTTGACCAGCTTCATATTAGCCTCGTCCGGCGTCCGCCCGCTCTTGCGGTTGTTGCATCGCCAGCAGGCCGTCACAATATTCTCCCACGTCTTCCTGCCGCCCTTCGCGATCGGCACGATGTGGTCGAACGTCAACTCTTCGGTCCGGTGCTTATGATTGCAATACTGGCAGGTGTACCCGTCGCGCGTGAAGATGTTGATGCGGGAAAACTTGACGGCCCGGTGGCTGTCCTTGAGTCGCACGAGCTTCAGGAGGCGCATCACCGCCGGCAGCTTGATGGAGATCGAGATGCTGTGGACCTCCCGGTCGTAGACTTCGAGCACCTCGACCTTCCCCTGCCATAGCAGAGAAATCGCCTTCTGCCAATGCACGACGCGCAGCGGCTCGTAGGTCGAGTTGAGCAACAAGGTCATTTCCATCTCGGACCCTCATTCCCACCCGCGGCTCCTCTGTCAAAGGTGTTCCGCCGGTCAGGGCACGCTCTTGCTTCGGTGATTCTATGCCATAATCCTAGCATGAAATCAAGCAACCGCCTCCCTGGAGCCACCTCACAATCACCCCAAAAGAACAGGAACGGGTCACGATAAGCGAGTTTGTCAGCGTCGCCAGAGTAATAGACATCCCTTCCGGCACCGGACGCACGGTGAATGTCAAGGGGATCTGGATTGCGCTCTATGTAGACGGGACTTTTTATGTGATCGACAATACCTGCCCCCATGCAGGCGGACCGCTGGGCGAAGGGAAATTGGCCGAAGGCATCGTCGAATGTCCC
Source organism: Nitrospira sp. (assembly GCA_005239465.1). Classification (GTDB taxonomy): domain Bacteria; phylum Nitrospirota; class Nitrospiria; order Nitrospirales; family Nitrospiraceae; genus Nitrospira_D. The sequence goes on from SPAW01000001.1 coordinate 106,115, forward strand.
TGGCACGGCTGGCGGTTCAACATCCGCACAGGAGAACGGGTTGGAAACAACGCAATCACCGTCGCCTGTTGTCCGGTTCGAATCGAGGGCGACCAGGTTCAGATCGCTCTGCCGCCTAGCCTGACGTAGGAGCCAATGAAGGAAGCGGCATCGCCGGCTGATCGGGAGGATCCGGCGTTTTGGGAGTGACCCCGTCGGCCGGCAATGAGGCCGCGTTGACCTTCTTGAGATTGAGATGCGCGCGCCAGATGAATTCTCGCTCGAACCATTGGCCGCTCACACTTTGATCCCGTAGTTGAACGCGAATTTCGTAGACATCCCCTTCGACGTGATTCACCCGCCACTCCCCTAGCCGCACCCCCTGCCCGCGCTCTTTCATGGATCGGACATGCTCGTTCATCGCCTGCAAGATAGTGGGAAACCCCAGCGCGCGATGGGTCTGCACAAGAGCCAGCGCTTCAGCCGCGCGCTTGTCCGCCATCGGATTCAACGATGGCGGCTCGGTCCAGAGATAAGACAGCCCGCCGAGCACCAGAACGGCGACGACGGCGTAGTGGATGACTGTGGTGGTCGAGAATCGCGCGGAGGTTCCGTCTTCAGACATGTCGTCGGTTATGAGGTCATAGGTCGGGATGCAGACTATGCGGGGCCATGAACGTCCCCGGCGGCATCTTAGGAAGCGCGTTTACTCGTTGTCAATGGACGAGCCTGTTGGTCGGTGTCGGCCAAGACAGCCGCTTGTCTGACGAAAAGCCGGTGTGTTACAAGTACCGGCACGCATTGAAACCATCGGCACACCATGAGCACACCGCATGAAGTTCTTCTTGTACGGCGATCACCTGAACCCCACCCAGCTCAAGCGGCGGGCTCCGGAACACAAATTCCTCTACTTGGCCACCCTGGCGGACCATACGATCAAATTCTGCCGATGGTCGTCCCAATGGCGTTGCGGCCTCGCCAGTATCGCACCGTCACCCGGCGAGAAGGTCTGGGGCGGTGTGTTTGAGCTGACCGACGAAGATCTGAAGATCATGGATGAGTTTGAAAACGACGTGCCGCAGGGTGCCTACCGGCACCTGCAGATCACCGTGGTCAACGAAGCTGGAGAAAAGGAACTCGTCACGACCTATGCGGCCAACCCGATCGGCAAATTCAAACCCAAAGACCACTATCTCGACTGGGTCCTCAAAGGACTCAAGCAGTGGAAACTGCCGGAGGACGCCATTGAACAATGGCAAGCGTACAGGCCGCGTTAGAAACGACGCGGCCAATTTTAAATTTACAATGTTGAATTTCTAATTGAGGAGACTTCATGCCAAAACCCAAATATCACATTCTCGTCTGCACCAACTCACGTCCCCCGGGCCATCCAAAACCCTCCTGCGGAGCAGCCGGTGCGGCGCAGTTGCTCATGGCTTTTAACATGGGACTGATGCAACGCGCAGTGCCGCCCGGTGAAGTCCTGGTCAGCACCACAAGCTGTCTCGGCCCCTGCGAGCAAGGCCCGACCATCGTCGTCTATCCCGACAATACCTGGTATTCCAAGGTGACTGAAGCGGATGTTGCACCGATCCTCGACGAACATGTTGCCAAGGGAACGCCGGTCGCAAAGCTGAACCCCGATGATGTATGGAAATAGTTTGAGGCTAAGGTTCAGGTTGAGGTTGACTGAGATCTAACTCGTCAGCGATAGGCCTGCGTATTCTAGAGAAACCGCCGCTTCACGCATTTCCGTAGGGCAACGTGAATACACCAACCCATCACGAACACAAATCTCACGCACCAAGCTCCATCGGGTGCGTGGTCATTACCTGTAGCGACACCCGCACGGCTGAGACCGACACGAGCGGCTATCGCATCATGCACATGCTCAAAGATGCCGGCCATACCGTGGTCGCATATCACCTTGTGAAGGATGAGCCGAAAAGGATCAAGGCTGCTGTCAAGAAGACCGTCAACAACAAGCAGGTCCAAGCCATCATCATCAATGGCGGCACCGGCATCTCGAAACGGGATTCAACCTTTGAAGCGGTCGACGCAATGCTGGAGAAACGACTGGTGGGATTCGGCGAGATCTTCCGCTACTTGACCTACCAGGACATCGGCTCCCCGGCCATCATGAGCCGTGCCACTGCGGGAATCATCAAGGGCCGCGTCCTCTTCTCAACTCCGGGATCGGAAAACGCTGTCCGGCTGGCGATGGAAAAGCTCATCCTTCCGGAACTCGGCCACCTGGTCAATGAACTGACCAAGTAATCGTAAGGGGTGAAGCGTGAGGGGGTAGTGTTGTAGGATAGCCCATGCCCTATCGCATCACGCTTCACCCGTCGAGAGCCTCTGGGTCGAACGACGAACGACGCTTCACGTCTTCTCAGTCCTGCATGATCTTCGGTTCAGAATACTGCTCCTCCTGCGAAATCTTCGATTGCGCGTACCGCTTATAGAACAACAACAGATCACGTACCGAGATCACTCCGACAATCTCGCCCGCTTGCGTGACGCCAAGATGGCGAACTCCGAGATCGCCCATCATTTCCTGAGCATCATCAACCGGACGATTCCCTTCGATCGTGCAAATGGGGGTCGTCATTATCTTCTCAACGGTCAGCTTTGCGAGATTCTTGTTGGTCGAAACGGCGCGCCGAACGATGTCGGTATCCGTCACGATCCCGACCAATTGTTTCCCCTTCTTCACAAACAGAGACCCGACACGCGCGGTGCGCATCGTCTTGGCCGCGCTCACAATCGACACGCCAGGCCCCACGGTCTTGGGCTGCTTTCTCATGATCTTCGCCACTGTGGACATGCTCCCCCCTTTGTCTTGCTGATAAGCGTCATAGAAAAAAGCCGGCCTGCCTTCCTCACACTGTCAGCATTATCTTACCGAAAAACCGGCGACTTTCCATCAATTCCTGTGCCGCGCGAGTCTCCAGAAGCGGAAACGTGCGGTCGATCACCGAAATCAAGCGCCCCTGGCCCATGAGTTCCGCAACTTTGACGAGTTCCGCGCGCGTGCCCATGTAGGAGCCTTTGATCGTCAGCTGGCGGGAAAAGACATAGCGCAGATTGAGCTTCACGTCACCTCCGGTCGTCGCGCCACAGGTGATCAAGCGCCCGCCCTTCGTGAGGGATGCGAGACAGCTGTCCCAGACCTCGGGGCCGATGTGTTCGATCACCACATCGACTCCTCGCCCTTCGGTGAGCAACTTGACCCGTTCCGCAACCTGTTCCTTGGCATGGTTGATGACGGCATCAGCTCCCAGGATCACGGCTTTCGGAATCTTGTCATCGGCGCCGACCGTCGTCATGACTCGCGCTCCGGCGAGCTTGGCCATCTGAACCGCCATGCTCCCGACCCCGCTTCCCGCCCCCATAATAAGGACGGTTTCCCCGTGCTGGAGTCCTGCCAAGGCAAACAGCATATGCGATGCCGTGACGGAGACGAGCGGAAAGGCCGCTGCCTGCTCAAAACTGAGGTTCTCTGGAATCGGCAGCACGTTGCGGAACGGCACTTTCACATACTCGGCATAGCCGCCGTGCATCATCGCACCAAGGAGGCTATAGGTTCGGCACATGTTGTCACGTCCCGCCAGACACTGGTCGCATTTCCAGCAACTGATCCCAGGCGAAACAAAGACGCGCTGCCCGACGGTGACGCCATCGACCTGTGCACCGACTTGCTCGACAATCCCCGACACATCCGAACCGGACACATGCGGCAGCGGCATTGGATAGTCAGGGTTTCCTTGCCTGATCCAGATATCCAGATGGTTCAGCGCGCAGGCTTTGACACGGACCAAGACCTCCTGCGCGCTGATCTGCGGCATAGGAAAATCTTCATACGAGAGTTTGTCCGGCCCGCCATGTTCACGAAAGAGTACGGCTTTCATCTTAAGCCCCGAGCACATGTTGAATGTTTAATTTTTAATGTTGAATTGAGGACTATCATCTCTCCCCATTTAACATTCACCATTCAAAATTCACCATTGTCAAAACGTCAGCGTCCCCTCGACCACCATCACACATTGTCCCCCGACCTTCACCGATTGGATCATGTCGTCATCCGACTCAACCTGCACCAGAATCCGGGAGGGCCGCTCGATCTCATAGCCTTGCTCGATGATGATCTCCGTCATCGGGCCGACATCGACGGCGCCATTCTGTACGAGATAGGCCCCGAGCGCACCCCCGGCACTGCCGGTGGCAGGATCTTCGGGAATTCCGATGGAAGGCGCGAACATCCTGGCATGGACGGTGGCATACGGTTCGACCGTGACCGTCGTGAAGACCATGATGCCGTTCGCTCCGAACTGGCGGCAGAGATCTACAATCGCAGAGGTATCCGGCACGATGGACCGTACCGCCGTCAATGTCCGTACCGGAACAATCAACACCGGCAACCCGGTCGAGACCACTTCCAACGGCCACTTAGCTTCAGCAATCACGTGTTTCGAAATGCCCAACGCGCCGGCGACCTTATACAAGTCTTCCGTGTCGTCAATCTTCTCAAGAAATTGGGGCGCCGGCTGTGTCATCACCACACGCGTCACCTGCCCGTCACGTGTGTGCAATTCGACCGGGAAGAGCCCGATGTTGCACTCGTGCACCACCCGGGTCACGGCCTCCGGAGTTGCAATGAAACCAAGCTGCGCAAGGACATGCATGGCGCCGACAACCGGATGGCCAGCAAAGGGAATTTCCTGCGTCGGCGTAAAGATTCGCAGCCGCACCACTGCGGCTGGGTCGGTCGGGGGAAACACGAAGACGGTTTCCGAGAGGTTCATCTCCCTGGCGATTTGCTGCAACTGATCGTCAGTGAGCCCCTTCGCGTCAGGAAAGACGGCGACCGGATTGCCGCCGAAAGGTTGTGAGGTGAAGACGTCGGCTTGGTAGAACTTCAGCGATCGCTGCTCAGGCATACGCTCTCCCTACGCAGGACCTCGTCATAGTCCTTCTGCTCGAAAATGGGAGTCGGCTTGAGGATCGGTAGAACGGTCGGCATGGTTTGACAGGCTGATAGTGGCTTTGTCAGACTCGGCCCATGACTGATGTGAACCAGGAAGATGTGAACCACGCACTAGAGGTATTGGGACTCACCCTTCCCGTGACCCCCGAAACCCTTGCTCGGACCAGACGAGTGCTGCTGTACACCTGGAACCCCGCCCGCTACTCGAATCTGACCAACAACCCCAAGAAATACATGCAGGCCTACAAGAAGGCCGAAGAGATGACCAAACTCATCGAAGCCGCGTGCACCCTGCTCTCCGCCGTGCTCACCACCGACGAAGCGTGAGGCGTGAGGCGTGAGGCGTGAAACGTATCTCGCATTTCCCCAAAATGTTGAATGCTTAATGTTGAATGTTGAATTAAACATTCACAATTAAACATTGAGTATTACGGTTTCGTGCGCTTCACGAAACCGAGTGGCTCACGACCCGGCTCATCCCCTCTTTACCATCCTCGCCTTCGTTCATCGCCACCGGCCAGGTCACCAAGCCTGACACGCCCTCCGGCGATCCGACGGCGACTTGCTGCTGCGCGTAGATCTGCGGAAGCTTGTTCGTCCCGAATTTCGAGATATAGAGAAACACGTGCTCGCGCGCGTTGACACGCACTGCCCAGGGCTGAAAGTCATGGCGATAAAACTCCTCACAGAGCTGCATCGCGTCGAGGCAAGAGATCCCGCCCGGCTCATTGAGCGTGTAATAGTAATCCAGCGGCAAATCGTACTCCTCCTGCTTGTGGATCGTGATACCGAACTTCTCTGGATTGCGCACCATCGGCGTGTGCCGATAGGCCACGAAGTAGAACAGCTCCACGGAGTGAATCACCGGCTGGTTGTCGATTACGAACTGCCGCGTCTCCATCGCTTCTTCGCGCGATTCGCCGGGGAAACCATAGAAGGCCATCACGTGGTTCCAAATGCCCGCCTTCGCCGCCAGCTTCAAATTATTCTGGATCACGCTCGTCTTTGCGTGCTTATCCATTAGGTTCAGCACGCGCTCGTTGGCCGACTCCATCCCGTAATAGAGCGTGCAGCAGCCGGCCTCAGCCGCGAGGTCCCAGACTGCTTGATCCCGTAACGTTTCCTCAAAGCGAATCAGCGTCGTCCACTTGATGCCGACGTTCTGGTCGACCAACAGCTGCGACACTTTCTTAAACAGGGCCGGCGGATAGGATTCGTCGGAGAACAGGAAGTGCTTGCAGTTGTATTTGTCCCGCAGCGCCTGCACTTGTTCTACGACCAGCTGCGCCGTCATGCCGCGGTACTGATCGAAATAGCCCTGCCCGTGATCACAGAAGGTGCAGCGGCCCCAGTAGCAGCCGCGCGTCGCCAGATAGGGGATGATCCGCTCCGGCACGAAGTAGTGATCCAGCGGGAATCCCTCGAAGTCCGGCAGCGGGAGCGCCGTCGTCTTCTCCGTATAGACTTCCTTGTTTTGCCGCACGCCCGTCGCCTCTCTATAGAGGAGATTCGGCACCGTCTCCATCGCCCGCTGGCCGTTCAGCGCCTCAATCCACCAGAGCAACGCATGCTCGCCTTCGTACAGGATCGCCGCGTCGAACACCTCGGTGAAGAGGCGCTCGTGGTGCGGCAGCTCTTCCTGCAGGCGCGTGATGACATTTCCACCGACCACGACCTTGATGTGCGGGAATGTCTCCTTGATCATCTTGCAGAAGGTCAGGCCTGCCAGCAGCTGCATCTGCGTGCCGATGGAGACCCCGATCACGTCCGGCATTACTTTGTTGATCGCAGGCAAGACCAGCTGGTTGCAGATGTCGCGATACACGTTCACTTGCTCGTCGTCGAGACAGGCGAAGACTTCCTTCGACACACCCGGACGATAGCCCAGGTTGCTTTCCATCGGATAGAAGACGAGCGAGGCCGGATAGTAGGCAGCCGAGATGTACTGCATCGCCTCGCGGAAGGTGTTCAGGGCGCCTTCGAGCTTGTCGGCCTGGTAGAAGCGCTCGCCGCGCACGATCCGCTTGGCATCCTCGGCCCGCTCCGCCAGATCGAATACGTCAACCGCATAGGCCTGCTCCACCACGGCCTTCTGGTCCGCTTCCCGCTCCGTCAGCGTTCCGGCCCTCTCCTTGTCCTGGAGGGCTTTGAGCTGCATCCCCAACCGGGCCTTCACCCAGATCAGGAACGCATCGCTGAAGAAGTGGTCGTACATTTCGATGTTCACATCGCGTTGAATCACCTGATGCCCGGCCTGGCGAAGCACGGCGGTCAAGGAAGGAAGCGCGAGATAGGGCGCCGTCGGCACCCACTCCGGCGGGAACAGCAGCATGATCTTCGACGACTTCCGATCCTCTTTCTTGATCGGAGTCAAGCCGTCGATTTGGACTAAATTACTCATCGTTTGTCGCTCGTCGTTCGTATCTCGTCGTTCGCAAACAGTTCCTTTTCCCTGCATGCGAGATACGCTTCACGGTTCGACCTTTCGACAGGCTCAAGGCCCCGAGCCGAGTCGAGGGGCAGGCTCACCGTCCGACTCGACTGAGCTCGTCGCAGGCCGAGCCAAGTCGAGGGACGCTTCACGAGATACGCGCCCATCACATCTTCCCCGCCAGAGATGGAGGAGCAGGGGCAATGCGACCGGTACTAAACTGAAGATCCGACAATTTCTCCAACCCGAACCGCGCGATATAGAGGAAGATGTATTCGCGGATGAAGAGCCGCAAATCCCATCCGGGATGATGGTTTCGCTCGAATTCTTCGAACACCCACTCGGCCTCCTCGATGCTCATCCCGTTCTTCACGGTATAGTAGTAGTCGAGAGCCAAATCCCACTCGGGATTCTTATAGACCGTCACACCCCACTTCTCCGGATACTTGGTCACCGGCGTGTGCTTGCTCAAGTCGAACGTGCCGAAACCCAGTGAGTGTACATAGTGTTTGTTCCGCTCCAGGAACTGCACTGACGACCAGGCGTCATCTTTTGTCTCGCCGGGAAACCCGAAGAACCCCATGCAGTGGTTCCAGATGCCGGCATTGGCCGACAGTTGTAGATGTTTGGTGATCACTTCCGTCGTCGTCGCCTTGTCCATCAGCTTTAACACACGTTCATTGCCTGACTCGTAGCCGAAGTGGAGATAGCGGCAGCCTGAGTCGCGCGCGTCTTGCCAGACTTGCGAGTCGAGCAAGCTTTTTTCAAATCGCATGTGCGTGGTCCAGATGATGTCCATGTGGCTCTCGATCAAGCCACGGGACAGTTTCCGGAAGAGCGCCGGCGGATAGGATTCGTCCGTGAAATGGAAATGCTTGGCGCCGTATTTGTCGCGCAGATGCTGGATCTCCGCCAGAATGTCCTGAATCTTCTTCGACCGGTAGCCAGCCGTATAGCCCTCACCATGGTCGCAGAACTCGCAGCGGCCCCAGTAGCATCCTCTTGTGGCCAGATAGGGCAGGATCTTCGTCGGCACGAAATACTTCTCCAGCGGCAGGCCGTCGAAGTCCGGCGGCGGAAGGGCCGCCAAGTCCTCGGCATAACTCAAAGGCGAGACATGGACACCTGTTACGTCCTTATAAATCGTGTTCGGCACGTCGGACAGGTCGCGCTTGGCGCCGACGGCCTCGACTAACTGGAGGAACGCCGTTTCCCCTTCATAGACCACCGCACTGTCGAAGTATTGAAACAGCGGCGACTGTGCGAGCACATCGCGCAGACGCGTCACCGTATTGCCGCCGATCGCCACGTGAATGTGCGGGAACTGCTGCTTGATGAGGGCGCAGAAGGTCATAGAGGAGAACAGCTGCTGCTGCAAGACGATCGAGATCCCGATCACGTCCGGCTGCTCTGCTTCAATCACCGGCTTCACTAGATGGTCGAACACGTCGCGATACACATTCACCTGCGTATCGTTTACCGCATCCATCACATCGGAGGAGACATAGACCTTGTAGGAGAGATCCGTCTCCATCGGCGGCATGCAAATCCGCGCAGGCGAATAGACCATCGAAATGACAGACGTGACCTCGCGGAACACATGAATTGCCCACTCTAACTTGTCGATATCGTAGAACTCTTCTCCGTGGATAATCCGCTTGGCCCGCTCCGCTTTCTTGATCAGTTCATCCATGCGCGGACGGGTCAGATCGCACAGCGTCATCTGCACATCCATTTCCCAATCGGCCAAATCGCGCTTCTTCGACAGCTTGCGGAGCCGGTCGAGCTGCTGCGGCACCCGGCGCAGGACGTTCTTCAGAAAGTCCTCGCTGAAGTACCAGTCGTACATTTCGAGGTTGATGTCTTTTTGGATGACCGTATGGCCGGCCTGACGGAGGACGGCGGTGAGGGAGGGAAGGCTCAAATAGGGTTCGGAGGGGAACCAATCGGGCGGGAAGATCAGCATGACTTTCATCTTCCGGCCGCTGGTGGCTTCCGAGGTCTGTCGATGGAGCAGGATCAGTTCTTTGGAAGCCCGTTCGCCCTTTGAATACTCAACTCTCATAGAGATCTGGTCCTTCTCTCGCCCGACCGCGAAGCGACCCGAATCATTCAAAAAGCCAAGGGGTTGGCAGGAGCCTTTCCGACGTTGCCGTTCGTGACGAGGCGAAGGAGGTCCAGGCAGATACGCGACCGCAGGCCCCGAGAAGCCGGAGGCGTATTCGCTGGAATACGTTGAGGATTTTTCGGGGCCGAGAACAATGCAGATGCCTGGGCATCGTTCGCCATAGTAGAACGGTCAAAGTTGGACAGGCTCCAAGGAAACAACATTGTACGGGGATGGGAGAAGGATATTCAAGGGCGGGAGGGGGATAGTCAGGCTGCTCACGCTTAAGGCCAGAGCCCTGCTGGTCGCCGTAAGCCTCGTCTTCGCTATGTCCCACAAACTTGGTCCGTTCTAAGCTTTGCTGAACGGACCTTCGAACATGTGGGCCATCCGCTTCGCGGTCGCTCATCTTCGCCAACGGCGAATGCAGCAGAGGCTCTGATGCCCGCTCAACCAGCCTGACTATCCCCCAATAATTGGGATGAGGAGAGATATGGAGGTGTAAACACAAGGCTCTACGGCCGCTCAATCCGAGGGCATCCTTGATGAGACGTGAGAGTCGCCACCTGGCAAAGTCAGGACGCTTCAGCTCCTCGACGGCGGATTCAACAAGACCCTGATGGCCCTTGCGAATGTCCTGGATTTAGGACACACTGTGTTGATAAAGTCGATCACGTTTCATCCCAAGGCTCTGGCATTCATACGAAGCCAGTCGCCGCCGATCAAGCGCGAGATCGGCGAGACCCTTCGGGACGTTCAGAAAGGAATCCATCTCGGCCTGCCTCTCAGCAGGCCGATGCCCGCGGTGGCGTCGGGCGTTCATGAACTCAGGGTGAGAAGCGCAACCACAGCCGTACGGGTGTTCTACATTACAAAATTGGCTGACACGATCCTGGTGTTTCACGGGTTTCACAAGAAGACCCAGAAGACACCGACACATGAAATCGCCGTCGGCCAACAGCGACTCAAGGAGGTGTTGCATGGCCACATCTAAAACCCGCAGGAGTGTCACGGTACGGACGGCCGGAGACCTCGGTCGTGCGTTGGGCTTGTCTGCGGCTGATACCGCCGAGCTGGAATTTCGTTCGGATCTCACCGTTGCCCTGGCAAGAATCATTCAAACAGGACGGCTCACCCATGCCGAAATTGCGAAATACGCCGGCACGTCAAGAACACGAGTCACCGCCATTGCGAATGGGAACACCCACGGCGTATCCACCGACGTACTTATTCGGGTGCTTGCCGCAACAGGCCATCGTGCCGAGGTCCGTGTGAAGAAGGTCGCCGCCTGATCTGAATTCTAAGGCTTCGGGCGAGGGGTCGTTCAAGCCGAGGGCATCCTTGACGAGATGTGAGAGTCGCCACCTACGGAAGGCAGGCCTCTTCCGCTTGGCAACGGCGGAGGCAATAAGGCCCTGATGCCCGCTCAAGCAGCCTGTCGGTCCCCCTACAATATGGAAGGGAAGGGGAGAAAAGAGCTCGGTCGATGCGCGCACAATGCACATGGACCGGCTTACCTGAAAAAGTAGAAGCTTCCTATTCTGTGGCTCATGCTGACTTTGCTATGCGTCGTAATGGTGTAATAACATCAGCCTTCGAATAGTGGAATGGGGGAGACGCCATGAGCAGTTCGGTGTGGCCGTATGATACGTTTCAAGAGCCCGCACCGCCGACGCACAGCAAAAGTATAGATCCAATCACCTGCTTTGTAGCGAGTCCCTATGAGCCAAAAAGCAAATGGGACGACCTTTTTAATTTAGTTCAAACCGTTGCGGCTACGGTAGGCAAAGGTATTGGGGTACCGATTCAGTGCCATAGAGCCGACCATATTACAAGTTCAGGCTTGGTCCATCCCGAAATTTGGAAGGCCATACGATCTTCCGACTTAATCATCGTTGATGTGTCCGGGCAGAATGGAAACGTCATGCTTGAATTAGGTATAGCAGCGTCCTGGAAGCGAAAGGAACATGTCATCATCTTGAGAGACAAGAACGATGAGAAGTCTCGAATATTTGATATCAACCCGGCCAGACATCTTGAATATGAAACAACCTTCAGCGGATTTCAGAAGCTTGCAAACGACCTAGGGAACGTACTGAGTAAAGCCATCAGCAATATTCCGGTTCACGCAAAGCCAAAGAGTCCCGCAAAGCTGCCTTTTCAGGCCAATTTAGTCGGAACTGACGCCCCAGAGCTATATACCGAAGATGAGACTCATCGATGTTTACTGTCGGATTGCTTGGAATTCGGGGCTCCCTTGAATTACCGCTACTCTTGGATGAGTTTTGGTGATCTCAAGGTTTCGAACGTATCCGTGCGGGCTGATCTAAAGATGACTCTTGAGATACCATCAAGCGCAAAACTCGATCCTTTTATGGGCATAATGGTGAGAGGTCAAAGCTTCTTTGCCAACTGGGGCCATCTAGTATTTATCAGGAAGGACGGGAAAGTTCATCTTACTATGCCAGAGGATGGCGCAGGGAAGTATCACGATGAGCCGATAGGCGAGGTACCAGCCTACAATATGTATAATTTCACCCCGTTTGAGGTTTTGATTGATAGCAAGGTACTGAGATTTAAGATCAAGGACCATACCTTTGAAAAGCATCTGTCGCAACTTCCATACGTTTTCTCCAGTGGAAGGATCATATTTATAGCGGGATACTGTCGAGTCGGGATCAGGAATGTAGTGGCCGAGGAGATGTAAAAACTAAAGACGCCGTGCGAAGAACATGGTGATCGGAACCATTTGCGACACGTGACGGGCCGGCCCATTCTCCGCGTACCCCTCGCGCAGCGATGAGCCATGCTGAACTAAAAAGCAGAACTCCTTGGCTCACTCAGCCTCGATCTTAAGTCAAGGACAACACACATAATGTCAGCAACTGACGAACACGACGGCCAGGCGAGCCATTCGAGGCTGCCTGAATATTTTGTGATTGCTGAGAGATCGCTGGCTATTTGTCGCAGTTACGAACCTCAGATTGTCATAGACTCAGACCACCCCCAGAGAGTACACGCTGCGGCCTTCTTCGCCAAGCTACTAAGAGACGCTGATGCGGCGCTTCTTCTCTTAAAGCTCGGCATGGTTTCTCAGGCTCGATCAATGCTTCGCGTTGCGATCGAATGCGAAATCATACTAGCGAAGTGTTGCAAGTCACCAGAGTTCTGCGAAGCCTATAGAATAGTTGCCGAGCAAGAACGGTTGCGCCTGCTGAAGGGAATACGGAGAATTAATCCAGGTGATTTTAACGAGGTAAAAGACGTAATCAATGAAGAGATGGTGAACAAATTAGCTGACGCGTTAAGGGGCGCACCTGAGAAGAAGCTTGAACAGTGGGCGAGTGAAGTTGGAATGGGCACGCTATATCAGACTGGATACCGCCTATATAGCGCAGACGTACATTCAGGGGTGCGTTGCTTACAGCATTTCCTTACCTACGATCAATCGGGGATTCCATCGGAAATCAATTGGAGGCCGGCAGAAATCGACTGCAGAGTCGAGTTAACGGAAGTCTCTAGGGTTGCCCTCAACGGCTTAAGCCTAGCGGGCAATTTATTTGGGCTCACTCATGACGAAGCATTTAAGCAACATGTAGCCGATCATCACAGGCTCGAAGAATTGGTCGAGCAATAAGGCTAAGAAAAGATAAAGATGCCAGAACACCTTTCGCGGCGCGTGGCGGGTGGCGTCTCTATTCCCCCTCTCTTCTTCATTTGTGTGAGCGCTGCTCCATTGCGTCGTTTACAACTGTAACCAGTGATTACTAGGGGGCACGCGTGGTTAAGAAATCTCCAGCATCGAAACTCACTAGCATTAGCCCAAGAGACAGGCAATTCCTCGCTCTATTGGCAGACCGACTAAGGCTAGACCTAAGAAAGAACCACGTGGAAAAAAGGGGGACAGGCTACTTTTCTGAGAACCTAACAGACGCCAGAAACCATTGCGCGGCGCGTGGCGGGTATCTGGTTCATTTGGTCTCTCTCGTTTGTCTGGTTCCACGGACAAGAGAAACAAGACCAACCAAACAAACTAAATAAACTCGCCTGCCCTCCCCTCCCTCACACATTAAAGATTTGGGGTCAGGCATGAGTGGCCAAGTGTCAGCACATCTCGGTCAAAGTACGTGTCAGCAGTTCTCGGTCAGCTAGAGTATTCCTCCCACATGGGAGGAGATGACATGATGAAAAAAAACGCTTCACGACCGTCGGCGAAACATGGTCGCTGCAGTCCGCCAAGGCCGACCCCAACGGCAAGTTGCGACCGAGTTCAGGGTGGCGCTTTCGACGCTGCAGTGGTGGCTCACTCGGGCTGGCACGGATCCACTCGATCAGGTGGACTGGAGCACCCACTCCCGAGCCCCGGGACGAGTCCACAATTGCACGTCCCAGGAGGTGGAGCTGGCGGTGCTGGCCTGCCGACAGCGTTTGGCCACGACCAGCGCGCTGGGGTTTTACGAAGGAGGAAAAAGGGGACAGGCTACTTTTCTGAGAACCTAACAGACGCCAGGAACCATTTCGCGGCGGGTGGCGATCCGATTCTCGTGAATCGTTATTCGTGAATCGTTGCTCGTCATGGGAATTCAACATTCACCATTGAACATTCCCCGCTCACACCCCATTCCCCCATCCCCTCTGAAGTGATGGATCCGTCTTCGCTTTTGCATTAAACTGTGCGCAGCAAACTTACTACTTAAACGACGCAGAGGGGTACTGTGAATCCCTCAGTGGACTCGACACCCGGCCGCACCGAGAGACCGGAAGGTTTCGTGCAGATTTTCAAAGCTGGCGCCATCTACTTCATCTTGGTGTTTGGAGCTGGCTTCGTGCTTGGGTCCATTCGCGTACTGTGGATTGTCCCGCGTTTCGGCGACAGAATAGCCGAGCTGATGGAGATGCCGATTATGTTTGTGGCAACCATCTTCGCTGCGCGGTGGGTGGTTGAGCGATTCGCCTTTCCTCCCATGCCGGGTATACGGCTCGGTGTCGGTTTCGTTGCACTGGGCTTCTTGCTCGTCGCGGAATTCACGATCGTGCTCCCACTCCGCGGCCTCACGATTGACGAGTACTTCGCAAGCCGAGACCCTGTAGCAGGAGCGGTATACCTCGTGATGCTCGGGGTTTTCGCCGTCATGCCGTTCCTCGTGGTTCACAGATGGGATCGCTGATTCGATCTCGCGAATGTGTCATCCACGAGATCGCGGTGATTGAACCCGTGAGGGGGAAACAACGGGGACACTTTGAATTTCATGAAATGAAAAGACGCCCGAACCCATTTCGCGGCGCGTGGCAGTCCGGCCTACAACTCGTCATGTGTCACACGTCACGCGCAAGCCCGATCCACAACGCATCATTCTCCGCTCATATCTTGTCCTTCGCCTCCCCTCCCCGCACTGAGAACCCGGATCATCAAGCTGTCGTGTTGTGCTGAACCAGGGGGGCTCTTGTCCCTTGACCGGATCCTTCGAGATGGGCGAACCCGAGTATGCGACCCGATTCTCTTGACATGTCTCCACAATCGTCCTAGCTTTCTCCCTATATTGATTACGGTACTGGAATCGATCAGTCGTTCCCTCTCGGCTTCATTGCCTCCTCACTGCGGAAAGGCTCACCGTCATAACCAGCCGGTTGTGGCGGGATAGCACTCTATGGGACCAGCCAAGGACTTTCTTCTCGTTCTCATTAAACCGTCCCATTACGACGATGACGGCTACGTGATTCAGTGGATCCGTTCCGCCATTCCCTCGAATACACTCGCTGTCCTGAACGGCCTCGCGCTCGACTGCGCGAGCCGCAAGGTTTTAGGCGACAATGTCACCATTTCAATAGACCTCTATGACGAAACGAACACCGTGATTCCAGTCAAATCCATTATTCGAAAGATGAGAGGCTACGGCTCCGGCATGGTCGGCCTCGTTGGTGCGCAGACGAATCAGTTCCCGCGCGCGGTCGATTTGGCGGAACACTTTCTCCAAGCGAACATCCCAGTTGTCATTGGCGGGTTCCACGTAAGTGGATGTCTCGCCATGCTGCCCAAGCTTCCCCGAGAGATTCAAGCCGCCAGCGATAAAGGCATTAGCCTCTTTGCCGGGGAAGCGGAGAGTCATTTGGACGAGGTCTTGCGTGATGCCTACGCAGGGACGTTAAAACCCATTTACAATTTCCTGAACGAGGGCCGGAGCCTCGAGAACTCGCCTCCCCCTTTTCTGCCTGTCCATATCGTGAAGAACACATTCCGCCGACTATCCAGCTTTGATGCAGGAAGAGGATGTCCGTTCCAGTGCAGTTTCTGCACGATTATTAACGTGCAGGGACGGAGGTCGCGCTACCGCTCGGCGGATGATATTGAGCACATCATTCGAGCCAATCTGCAACAGCAGGTCGGGCGGTTTTTTATTACCGATGATGATTTTGCCCGGAATAGTAACTGGGAGGCGATCCTCGACCGATGCATTAAAATGCGGGAGGAGGAAGGTCTGGTTATCTCCTTCACCGCCCAGGTCGATGTCGGCGCCTATAGGATCCCACGGTTCATCGAAAAATGCGCCAGAGCCGGCTGCAGAAACATTTTCATCGGACTCGAAAGCCTCAACCCCGCCTCTCTTGCTGGGGTGAAGAAGCATCAAAACAAAATCTGGCAGTACCGCAAGATGCTTCAGGCTTGGAAAGACCATGGCTGTACGACTGTTGCCGGGTATATCTTGGGGTTTCCCACAGACACACCAGAATCCATCGCGCGCGACATCGAGACCATCAAGAACGAGCTTCCGCTGGACGGCCTTGAATTCTTCTGTCTAACTCCATTGCCAGGCTCAGAGGACCATCGGAGACACTGCGAACGTGAAGCGTGGATCGAGCCGGATATGAACAAATACGACTTAGAACACGTCACAATGGAACATCCCCTCATGTCCAAAGAGGAGTGGCAACTAGCCTACCGTAATGCCTGGACGCAATACTACACGGAGGATCATATCGAAAGAGTGCTTCATCGGGCGGCGGCTAAAGACCAAGACATTTACAAGGTTATGTTCTTGTTGTTGTGTTTAGGCGGCAGCATCGCTCTGGAAGGGATTCACCCACTTGAAGCTGGAATGTTCCGGCGCAAAGTGCGTAGGATGCGCAGGCTCGGCATGCCACTCGAAAATCCTTTGATATTTTACCCGCGCAGAGCGTGGGAGATCTTATCAAAAAGTGTTCAATGGATGAGTCTGATTTGGAAGTTCTATCGGATCATTCAACGAGTGCGAATGCGACCGCAGCAGCCAGAAGAGGCGGATCTGGCAATGATTCCGGTGGATGAACAGAAGGATGAGGATCTAACCTTACTGAAAGTGTATCGTAACCATATTCCCGTTAGTCACACCGCCAAACAGACAATCACCTCAGCTCATCGATGAGCCTCGCTTGAATATTCCTCCCCTCTCACCCCACACAGGGAGCGACTAAGGATATTTGTTGCCGCAAAGCCTCGCTAGTGTATCGTATCATTAATCATGTTAATATATGGGCCGTGTCCACTCTCTCGCAGGAGGGCGCATGGCCAACCATTCTCGTCCCATCGTTCTGGACGCTGTCGCGCGTGCTGAACTGGAGCGACTGCATCGCTCGCCGTCTGTTCCGTCTGGCCTGAGCCGACGAGCTCGCGTGGTGCTCTTGATGGCCAAGAACCTGCCGGGAGTGGAGGTCGCTCGGATGACGGGGTACACCACGGTCCAAATCAGTCGCCTCCGCCGACGCTTTGCCGCGGAGGGACTTGCGGGGCTCGAAGACAAACCCCGGTCGGGGCGCCCGCCGGTCATCACGCCGCGCAAGCGGG
>SPAW01000010.1 GCA_005239465.1 Nitrospira sp.
CCTACCTTATTCCTATTGGTGAGCGCGCCGAAGCCATTCTTGACGCCTACGATGATCGACAAACCAGCACTCAAGAAGCCTTGAGGCAGTTGGAGCGATTGCTCCGGGAGTATTTGCAAGCCAAACAGGAACGCGAAAAGACTGGCTTCGACCTGAATACTTTCACAATCTATTGGGTGCTGAAGCAGGCGGAGGTTGCTGAATCCGATAAGATGGCGCCGTCGGTGAATGTCGCGTTTGAGCGATTTCCCAATCATGCCCACAATGCTGCCGAGCTTCGTCAGCTGAAAGCTGAGTTATACAAAGTGCTGCTGCCCGTGACGGGTAAAGAGCGGATGGTGGAATTGGCGGAGCAGCTTCTCAGACTGAAACGCTCATGAGAAAAGCGAAAGAACTGCCCAGCCAGGAAGCAGACCTGCTCCGCCATGCGGTCCATTATTGGGCTTCCAGGATTGGGGTGCAGCCTATCCGAGTGCAGATTCTGTCAATGAAAAGGAAGTGGGCCTCGTGCTCGACGACAGGGTGGATTCGGTTCAGCAAAGATCTGATAAAGGAAGACCTCCGTTTCCGCGAAGTGGTTATCGTCCACGAGCTGCTACATCTCCAGGTGCCGAATCACGGCAAGCTTTTTAAGAGCTTGATGAACGCTTACCTACCTCACTGGCAAAAGATAGCCAGGGGAAAGATTGCACGAGTCTGCCCGTATGATCGTCACGATCGAAGTATTGCTTCTGAATAAGGCTCACCACTTGGAGAAGACAGATATTTCTGTCACTCTGGAATTGTCTAACAGCCTGGGTGTTGAAAATGGGGACAGGCACCGGGGAGATCCATGGGACCGGGAGCCAGTCCCCATTTTCCAGGCCAGCCTCCGGCTCAACCGACGTCGAGACACTTGAGGTGTCTATCCGCCCGCGTCAATCACGATACAACGATAAACAGCGGGCGGCACGCTCAAGCTTGATGGTATTCACTTGCACGGCGGAAAAGGTGCCAGGCTGCTTTTCCATCAAGAATCCACTCCCACATGCTTCGGGGCCAGGTCTCTGTAGGAATATGGAGTCGTGAAAATGGGGAAAGAAAATGGGGACAGGCACCGGGGAGATCCATGGGACCGGGAGCCAGTCCCCATTTTCGTAGGCCGACCATGGAGAGGTGTCAAGGGTGGAGGTTGAAACGAGTCGAAATCTTATGATGAGAACGGGAATTGCTCAAGGTTCGACTTGGAGACAGCTTCAAGAATTTGGCGAGTGCCCGTCACCGCTTTGGCCGCGTCTTCCCGGGACACATGGATCGCACCGCCATAGTCACCCGTTGAGCGGAGCTCCAGGAGGAAGGAGTAGGTTTTGCCAAGATCAGCCGGCCAACGTCCGGCTTTCACCAGATCGCGGCTGATGGCAATTTCAAGCGCGGAATGTCGGGAAAAGGTCTGACCCTGCAGGGCGAAGAACGCCGACACGGCATAGAAGGCGGCATAGTACGCTCGTCCCGCTGCTGCGTCTGGATCAGTTT
The DNA here is from genome assembly GCA_005239465.1 of Nitrospira sp. Classification (GTDB taxonomy): domain Bacteria; phylum Nitrospirota; class Nitrospiria; order Nitrospirales; family Nitrospiraceae; genus Nitrospira_D. Next base: position 1,513 of record SPAW01000010.1, read on the forward strand.
CGGCGATCTGCTTTGCCGTGTGGAACGCCTGTATGGCTCGCCCCCAAAGTTCGGCAGCTTCCTGATTCACACCAGGACCCCGTCCCGCCGGGCATTGCGGTAGAGGGCGTATTCTCCCTTCTCGTACACGCTGGCATCGACCGGCAGGGCGTGGATCGGACGGCCAATCTCCAGTTGCAGAGGATACAGCGCATCGACGCAGGTCCAGAGATCCCGTCCGAGTGTCACCGGACCGGCGAGCAGAACCAGAAGATCGATATCGCTCTCCGGCGTGGCATCACGACGGGCCTCTGATCCGTACAGCACGACCCCTCGCAAGCGATCCCCAAAAGCCTTCTTGAGATCAGCTTTCAGGCGAACCGCGAGCGTCTGTGTGGCAATGGCTGTTTGTGTGGGTCCCATCGTTCTTTGTTCCCCTTATGATGTCAGATCATAGTCTAGCGAATTTTGCTCAACAAGGCTAATCCTTCCAGAAAAATCTACCTATGGCACGGGCGGAGGGCTTCATTGCAAAGACTCTACCGGCCCCACGGTCCATCGATGTGAGGAATCTTCATATCCTGAAATCCACCCGTACGAACCCCCTCCGCCCAAGAGAGGGAAAAGGTGCCAGGCTACTTTTCCATCAAGCATCCGCGCCCACATGCTTTGGGGCCAGGTCTCTGTAGGAAAATGGGGACAGGCACCGGGGAGATGTGGGACCGGGAGCCAGTCCCCATTTTCCAGGCCAGCCGCCGGTTCAACCGACTAGAAGACACTTGAGGCGTTTATCCGCCCGCGTCAATCACGATACAGCGATAAACAGCGGGCGGCACGCGCAAGCTTGATGGTATTCACTTGAGGTAGTGAAATATCCCCGCGCACATTGGAGGCGCGGGGTCGAACAAGATTGGAATCCACCGACTGACGCGACGTGAATGTTCTGGTGTTTCGCCCTCAAACGGACCTGCTAAGAGCGCGGTTTACTAAGACGCTTGAGTCTTTGGAGGTCGCCAATGATCAGACTTTCCTTTTTCGCCGCACTCCAACGTTTGAGCTGACGCTCCCGCTTAATCGCCTCTGCTTCCGAGTGAAAAGCCTCCGAGTACATCAAACAGACAGGCCGGCGCCTGAATGTGGAGGTAGAGCCTCGGCCCTCGTTGTGGGCACTCACGCGATCATCGAGGTTCTGTGTCCAACCAACATAGAGAAGCTGCCATCGGCACAGCGGAGGATATACACGTAGAACATTGTGAACGCGCTCGATCCTTCGACAATGCTCGGGATCGACCCTGAGCGAGGTCGAAGGGTCGACTCCGCTCGGGGCACCATTCGACTCGCGCAAGGTATACTGTTGCGAATGGCTCTCTGGCCTGCCATGTCTTCGACCCTGAGGCTTCGGCCTGAGCTCAGCCGAACGGCTGAGCCTCAGGCTCAGACCCGAAGGGAGCGAGCGGGAACGTGCGCGTGAGAGCACGTTCCTGCGAGTCGAATGGTGGAGGCGCCGGGATTTGAACCCGGGTCCGAAGATCGTCAACGCATCAGATCTACATGTGTAGCCGATAGTTTAAGTTTCGCAGCCACCCACGCCCATCGGCTGGCTTAGAATGGCCGCTAGCCCAGGAAGTTCTCGTCCGCCGCCGCTGAGCACCAGCTTTGGACCAGCCCGCTGCATCGCGCCATTCCATCCCCGCGGGCCTCAGATGGAACGACGTCACAGCTGATTAGGCTGCGAGTGCCAGTTCTTGATTGGCAGTTGCATTTTCCCGGAGTTTTACGAGTCCCCGAGAGCTCGACATGCACCGATGGCCTCAGTATCCCCGTCGAAACCGGTCGCCCCCTTTCTTGAAGATCGTGAAGCGTCAATCGTCATTCGTATCTCGTGTCTGCAAGCTCCAAAACTTGAAACCTGCAACTTTCAACCTGAAACTTGGTTCACGAGATACGCTTCACGCTTCACGAGCGACGTGTCTTTACAGATGCTCATGATACAGCATGGGTCAAGGGGATGCTAGCTGTTCAATATCCTGTTAAGCACTCTTAAACCTCGTGACCTTGGCAAACACAATCGCGACGAAGGGGAGGGCGAGGCCCAGGATCAATTGGAGGATAAGGAGCGAGCCGAGTTGGCTGTAGTCTGCAGGCATTTGAATGGCGCCGGAGGCTTGATCGCGCACTTCTCTCATGACAACGAAGATGTCGTTCAGGTACTTCGTCCCGAGTTGGCTCAGCGACAACGCCAAGTTCGTGAACGAGGCCATCACGGCGAAGAAGGTGGCTTTCAAGTTCGCGGGCGCGCTGTTCGCGATCCAGGCCAGCATGGGAATCATCGAAATCTGTCCGAGCGGAGACTCTAGCGCCGTATCGANCAAGGCAATGAAGNGAGCGTCCACGATCCCNCCGGTCATCCTTGCCGTCCATTCGTGCAACCCGTAAAACATGCTCACGATCGGGAGNGCGAGAATCGTCCCGATGACNGTGAGAAATCCNACNACATAGGCNATGGANCGNTCNGCCATGAAGCGNCGAAANNNNAACATNCCNNCCAGCGNNAGCGTGCTGCCNATCANNGANAGGACCGAGAGNAANTGNTGATCGAACNTNAGNTNGTCGATCATCCACCAGGTGGTTCCAGGGCCGGTGCCTGGGATTGCCCGAAAGATGAAGATGACGACCGCTGTGCCGACCAGGGTGAATCGCTTGTCTGGCTCCAACTCTCGCACGAGCCTCGCCATCAAGAACAAGACGATCGCCATTGAGCCGGCGAAGACGATCTCCTCGCTATAGGAGAAGCCGCCGAACCCGACCGTCAGGGTGAATAGTACAAAGGCAAGGCTCCCGCCTAGAATCCACCAGTTGGGTCTTGTGGGTTCGACAGAGTCATCGCGCACATTCACCATCTGGTCTGCCTGCTCACGCGAGAAGCCTTGGAGGAGGAGCTGTTGCCTGTGCTGTCTCTGCAGCCACCAAGCCATTCCAAGGCCAAGGACTGAGACGAATGGGATCACCAGCGCCATCAGATAGACCTGCTTGTACAACTGAACGATCTCTGCCTGTGGGAGCCCTTCGACCCCCGTGAAGACATAGACATTGATCAGCGCCACCAGAATCCCGCCACCGACAATCGCCACACGACCCAGCGTCTGCATCGTCGTGTGCATAAGCTTGCGCGTCGGCTCGTCGTATGGTTGACCTCGCTCATCGACACGGGGGACAGCCTCAACCGTCATCGCGTCGGCGACGGCATCCTGAATCACATAGCCGATCGGCGAAAGGAGGACGCTCAGGACGTACCAGACTTCCGCCGGCATCATGGCAGTCATCGCCTCTCTGTTGCCGATCAGCATCGCCATGATGCCAAGACTGGCGGCCAGTAGGAGGGCGCCCAAGCCGACGAGCCAGCTTTTCCACCGCCACAGGAGATCGACCGTATGGCCAATGGGCATCTTCAGCGCCCAGGGAATGCCGGCCCAGAATCCGAGCGCAGCAAGGAACGAGGCGGAGAGGCCCAAGTAGTCTTTGACGAAGAAGGTACCGACAATGCCGGTGAGGCCGGAGATGCCGTACGCCATATAGACCATCAGCGGCGGCAGGTAAGAGAAGCGCATCTCGCGCCCCAGGGACAGGACATTACGATCGATCCAGTTGAGCAGCTTTTTCGTCACAGGATGATGATATTGGTGTATTGCGGGGCCTGATCAGGCAGAGAGGGTCGCGTCCGCATCGTTTTCGAACAGCATGTCCGGATCGATCAAGCGTTTCACTTCGACCATCGTGGTTGCCGACCGGATGTTCGCGAAGATTTCGTCGCGCGCGAGTAGCCGACCTTGCCTTCCCACGGCCCACCAGTCGAAACATTCTGCCGTGCCATTGTCACTCCTTCGCCATGCAATCGTTACGTGAGCGGAATCCGACTCTTGTTCTGCGCCAACCACGCCTCAAAAGTCAGCAACGCTGGATTCAGGCTGCGCGCCACGGCGGGATTGCGCGGACCGCAGAACGCCTCGTTGAAATCGCGCTTGAACTGAAACATGTTGCCCAGATCCTCAGCGCCGGGGAATCCAAATCCGCGATACATCTCCGGTGTCACCTCGTTGTAACGCAGCGGTTGCCCCAACGCCTTGCTCATCGCCGCGGCCATCTCCGCACCGGTGAGATGCTCGCCGGCGATCCCGACCCTTTTCCCGATATACTCACGGCCTTTCTTGAAGATCCCCAGCGCGCACTTGCCGATATCCGCTGCGGCAATACCAGGCAGTTTCTTGTCCGCCATTGGCAATGTGAACGCCAGCGTGCCATCCGGGCCTTTTTTCGGCCCCATGCCGAAGAAAATCAAATTTTCCCAATAGAACGAGGCGAGGAGAAACGTGGTCGGGACGCCGAGCTTCGTGAACTCCTGATCGGCTTCGCCCTTGGCATCAAAGTGTGGGACCTTGTATTTCCCCATGAGCGTCGGCATGCGGTTGTCCGTAAGCGGGACCCATTTCCTCGTATCCTCTAGCGTGGACCAGATGACGTGCTGCACACCCGTCTGCTTGGCCGCTTCGGCCATCGTTTTGACTTGCGCATATTCTTTCTCAGGCGAGAAGTGTTCCCAGAAGTTCGTCAGGCAGAACGCGCCGTAGGCACCGGCGAAGGCGCGTTTCATGCTCTCGACATCGTCAAGATTGGCCGCCACCACTTCCGCCCCAAGTTTGGCCAGAGCCTTGGCTTTGTCAGCATTCACATCTCTGGTCAATGCGCGAGCAGTAAAGCCACTGTCGGGATCGTTCACGATGGCCCGGACCAGCCCTCCGCCTTGCGCACCGGTTGCACCGACCACTGCAATAGTTCTCTTGTCAGCCATTTTGCACCCCCTACATCACAATTCCACCACCAGCGTGAATATTCTGCCCCGTCAACCAGCGTGCCTCTTCACTGACAATGAAGGCCACTACGTCGGCAATATCCTTGGGGAGACCGAGCCGCTTCAGGGGCGACATCTGAATGCCGATTTGCCGAAACTGCTCCGTCATCATCCCAGTCTCGGTGAACCCCGGCGAGACGGTATTCACCGTGATCCCTCGTGGGGCCAGCTCTTGGGCCAGACCTTTTGTATATTGCTCAAGCGCGCCTTTGCTTCCGAGATAGGCCGTAGTTCCTGGAAAACTCAAATGGGTCCCATCGGTGGAGATGTTCACGATGCGTCCGCCGTCCTTGAGCACGTTCGCAGCTTCCTGCATCGCAAAATAGGGGCCTTTGGCATTTAAGGCAATGACATGATCGAAATCGTCTTCGGTCGTCTCCACGAGCAGCTTCGGCATGAACGTGCCGGCGTTGTTCACGAGAATATCCAGTCGGCCGAATTGTTTGACCGTATCAATCACGAGACGGCGGGCCTCGGCTACCTGACCCATGTCTGCCTTGACGGCTACTGCTTTGCCACCTTTGGCTTGAATACCCGTGACCACCTGCGTGGCCTTCTCCTCGCTCTGATTGTAGTTCACCACGACAATGCCGCCATCTTCAGCCAGGCGTTCGGCAATGGCCCGGCCGATGCCGCTCGAGGCGCCTGTCACAATCGCCACTTTCCCGCTGAGTGAAGTCATGTGCTCCTCTCCTCCCGATAAAGTTCCCCGCAGCAAACTGGTCGTATCCATCGAAATTCTCCGACTCGTGGGCAGGAACTCTTGGGCGGCGTACCGAAGCCGCTCCCCTCCTCCGCCCCAACCTCCGCCAAAGCTAAGGCCGGGCATCCCTGCAGCAAGCTACAGGGTATTCGGCAAAGGAGAATAAAGCCGATCAGGGCCTGCCGATGAACGAGCGAGTACTCGAGGGAATCAACGTTTTCTCAGGACGCGGAAACGTGATTCCGACGGTCGAGCATGGCTTTCAGCTGGTCCCGCATCTCTTCTGCTGACAGCTTCACACGATCCCCATGCCCTGCCAGGACCCATTCGAATCGATAGGAGAGCAGTTTTTCGAGCGATGCCACCAGCACCTTCGCCCGCCACACAAGCCGCTGTGGAGCCCCCAATGATTGCATGTGCGGGTTCCACCACAGATGGTCCCCAGTGAAGAGGAATTTCTCCTTGTAGTGCAACGCCATGCTGCCGGGTGTATGACCTGGGACTGGAATTGCTTGAAAGCCGTCAGCTAGATAGATGCTGCCGCTCTCGTCCACGATCCATTCAGCATCGGGAACGGCGTCAGCGTCGGCGCGATGGATGATCCGTTTCGCGCCAAAGTGCATGGCATACTTGTCGGCATCGGCGACGTCGTCTTCGTGCGTGAGAAAAATGTACGTGATACCGCCTCTCTGTTCGAACGCGTCGATCAGATGCTTGATATAGCGAGGGGAATCGACCAGCCAATTGCCGCTCGGATGCTCAATGAAGAAGCTGTTGGCGCCGAAGGATTTCTCCGAATTGAACCCACAGTAGTACACGCCGTCTTCCAGATGCAGCGGGAAGCTCGCCATGGCATCCTTCAATCGTAATTTTTCGCTCTGCTCTGTTCCGATCGAACCGACCGGGCAGGCGAGCAGCGCCTGATAGGCTTGGTGGACCTGGTCGTCACTCTGAGGCTGGCGGGAGACGGCCGAAAACTCGCCAATCTCCTCGAAACTCTTCGGCGCCAACTGCCGGCACGTGTCGCAGTTGATGCAGGTTGCATCGACATAGAAGTTGCCGGGGACATTGGAATCGAGCCGCTTGTTTTGATCAGCCATCAGAGGACCTTTGCCTCTTTCTTCGCGCGATCGGCCGCGCGCCAGAGATACCAGGCGGCCGCCGTGCGATGGGGCTTCCAACGTTCCCCATATCGTAACACCTCTTTGGGCGTCGGCATCTTGCGAAGACCGTAGGCGATCCGGAATCCGTTGCGGACGCCGAAGTCATCGACCGGCAGGACGTCAGGCCGTCCCAGTTGGAAGATCAGCAACATCTCGACTGTCCAGCGTCCGATGCCTCGCACTTCGACCAGTCGCTCGACGATCGCCTCATCGTCGAGAGTCCGGACGACGCGCCCCTTCGGGACTGTGCCGTCGAGCGCCTTGGCAGCCAGATCACGGAGCGCCGCGACTTTCGCTCGTGAGAATCCCGCGCGCCGGATCGCGCGTGGATTGATCACCAGCAATTCGGACGGCGTGGGGAAACGCCGTCTCGGACAGAGTGCCACGAACCGGCGCAAGATACTCTCGGCCGCTTTGTCGTGCAGTTGCTGATAGGCTATGGCGCGTGCCAGCGATTCAAACGGCGACCGCCCGACTCGCGGTTTCAACGTGAAGGGACCGACCTCCCCGATCAACCGACGCATGACGGGATCGACCCTGGACAAATGCTGCGTTGGACCGGATGGCATGTCACGCCGCTGCCCAGTTGACTGTTCTGACCCACTCTGCAAAGTTCGTCAGTGGAATGCCGAACTTCTTGGACACGGCCGCAGGATTAATACTGTACCCCACCTGATTGAACCACCGGAACATGAGCGCCAGGTCATGACCCATGGCGGCCTCGACCTGCTCATCCGGAAACTGCTGGAACCGAATGGACCTCCCCATCGCCTTCGACAGATCCGCCGCGACATTGGGGAGGGTCAGCTCGTCTCCCGCTAAGTTAACGGCAACTCCCAGAAACTCTTTGGGACGCAGGAACGCGGTCGCGCCATATTCCCCGATATCATTGAGAGCCACCAACGCCAGCTTCTTCTCCGGCTTCATGGGTACCGTGAGAACCCCTTCCGGAGAAGGTTTCCAAAAAGTCAGGAAGTTCTCCATGAAGGCCACCGGCCTCAGGACGGTGTAGGGCAGCCCGATCTTGCGTATGTGCTGCTCGACCTTCCACTTGCTTTCAAAATGCGGAATGCCGGTGCTGCGATCCGCTGAGCCTACAGAGGTGAAGACGAAATGCCCAATGCCAGCCTGCTTGGCCGCATCGGCAAGTTCGATTCCTTGTTTGACCTCTGCATCCACGCCCGCTTCATAAAACGTGGTCACGCCGAACACACCGTGGACACCGCGCATCGCAGCCTGCATATCAGCCGGCTTCATGAAGTCTCCTTTAATCACCTCCGCGCCGGCCTTGGCCAACACCGCAGCTTTATTCGGGTTTCGCGTCATCACGCGAATCTTCTGGCCTTTAGCCAACAGCGCATTGGCAACGGCTCCACCCTGCTGTCCGGTTGCCCCCGTAACCAGAATGAGTCTGTTCTGCGTGGCCATGGCGCTCCTCCCTCGCCAGTTCAGATGGTCCAGCAAGTCGATCCTTCGACTACTACGCCCTTCCGGGCGGGGCCTGCTCAGGATTGACGCTGAGCGAGGTATGCCCTTCGGCTGCGCTCAGGGTGGTGAACCTGTCCCTCGACCTCTCGACCTCGCTCGCGGTCGAGCCTGAGCGGGGTCGAAGGCTCGACTTGCCTCGGGACCCTGAGCGGGTCGAAGGGTCGAACCAGGCACCGTCGAAGCGTCGATCGTGACATTGTCATTGTCCTTGGCGTATTCTGAAATACTGTGTTATCGCGAGGTCTTTCATGGAATCCACCCATTATCTGCTGATCGGTGGCGGTCTTGCCTCCAACCAAGCCGCGAAGCAACTTCGTCAGCTCAACGCAGAGGCCACGATCACACTGGTCGGCGAGGAGCCCTATGTTCCCTATGACCGCCCGCCGCTCTCCAAAGAATTCTTGCGCGGAGAAAAGACCACGGACCAACTGCTTTTCGATCCTGACACCTTCTACCAAGACAAGAGGATCGATCTCTTCCTCGGAACCGCCGTTCAACATCTTCATCTTACGGACAAGACTGTCCGCTTATCGAATGGCCGCACGCTCCATTTCGAAAAAGCATTAATTGCGACAGGTGGACGGCCGATTCATCTCAACGTTCCCGGCGCCGATCTCCCCGACGTGCACTATCTTCGTACCGTGGACGATGCGGCATCCCTCGCTGCTCGCGCGACCCCTGGCTCGAAGGCGGTGCTCATCGGCGCGGGTTTCATCGGATTGGAAGTCGCGGCCTCCCTCACTCTACGCGGCGTGCACGTCACCGTGATCGAATCGCAACCCCGCATCTGGCCGCGCTTCGCCGGTACCGATCTCGCGCAGGTCATTCAAGACTACTGCGCGAAACGGGGCGTGGCCTTCCGGACCAACGAAACCGCCGTTCAATTTCATCGGCACAACTACGCCTTCTCCATCGATCTGAAATCAGGCGCCACCCTGCCCTGCAACTTTCTATGCATCGGCGTCGGCATCGTTCCGAACGTCGAGCTCGCGCAACAAGCGGGACTTGCCGTTGAGAATGGCGTCGTCGTGAACGAGTTTCTTCAAACCTCACATCCGGACATCTATGCTGCCGGCGACGTGGCGAACTACCCGGATCCATTGTTCGGCAAGCGGCGGCGGGTTGAGCACTGGGGTCATGCCGAGTACTGCGGGCAACTCGCCGCACAAAATATGTCCGGCGCGCGGAACCCCTACGATCTGCTCACCTACGTCTGGTCCGACATTTTCGACCTGCACCTGGAGTTCGCCGGCGACGAAAGCGAGCACGACCAGGTCCTGACTCGCGGTCGTCTGCAGGATCACTCGTTCATCCTCCTGTATCTCAAGCAGCACGTGCTCCGCGCCTACTTTGCCGTCAACGCCGGCGCCAAGGACTTTCAACCGTTGCAGCGCCTCATCCGAAACCAGAAGGATCTCAGTGGGAAGGCCGCCCAGCTACAGGATTCTGCTGTCCCGATAAAGAGCCTGCTGGTCTGAAGACCGATGTCAGCTTAGCAACGTCGACGGTATCCCCCAGATTCCTGAAAATACGAACTTCGCTACGGCTTCTCGCTCGCGAAGCTTGAGTTCCCGATTCCGCAAATTGTCGGGCAGCGTTGTAGGATCGCCTGGATATCCGAGGGCGATCATCGCGACAGGATCGTAAGCTGGCGGGATTTTGAATTCCGCTCGTGCCCGCTCCACATCGAATCCTGCCATTTGGTGGACGAAGAGACCCGACGCCGTTGCCTGGATCACAAGATTCTCGACCGCCATGCCGGTGTCGTGAAACGCATGACGATTGGGTTTGCCGTCCTCTTCGAACTGAAGGGAGGCCACGGACAGCATCAACATCGGTGCCTGATGAACCCATTTTCGGTTCCCTTCGACCAGACAGTTGAATAATCGATCGTACGCGGTCCGTTCTTCCTTCGTGACCACGATGAACCGCCACGGTTGCTCATTGTTTGAGGACGGCGCCCAGCGCGCCGCCTCGAACAGACTCCGCAATTTCTCTGGTTCGATCGACCGTTCTGCAAAGGCCCGCGGACTCCATCGTCTACGTAGCAAATCATGAATCGGGTATTGGGTTTCAGCCGGTTTCTCCATCGCCGAATCTCACCCCTTTCCTTTCTCCTGCAGCAGTTCCCGTTCCGCTTGCAGCCAATCGTCAACGGCGTTTCCGCCGGTGCCGCCACGTGCAAGAAAGATGTCGTAGGCACGCCGTTCTATTTCTTCCGGAGTCGGGACCGTTGCAGCCGATCGTCGTTTCGAGGAGGTGCTGCGTTTTCTTGCCGGTGGACCTTCGCTCTTTGTCATGCGCTTGGGCATGGCCGCCTCCTTGGTGCAGGTCATGAACTGACCGTCGGTGGGAATGTGCCCGTCTTGGAATCATCTCATCCGTTGTTCTTCTCCGTGGTAGGGCCGGGGGTTTCGCGAGCCATTTCAGGCGACCAGCCGCCGCCCAACGCTTTATAGAGCTGGACGACGGAGACCAAGTGCAGACGGCGGGTGCCGGTCAGCGCGAGTTCTGCTTCGAACAGATTGCGCCGAGCGACGAGCACGTCGAGATAATTCGCCAGCCCGCCTTTGTACCGGAGATCCGCTAGCTTGAGCGCCGACTGCAACGCCGTGACCTGTTGCAGCTGTGCCTCGCTCTGTACCCGCGCCGTGCGGACTGCTACCAATGCGTCTTCCACCTCGCGGAATGCGATGAGAATGCTCTGCTCATACTTCGCAAGCGCCTGCTTGGCTTGCGCCTCAACCGCGTCCTGCTGAAACCCAAGCACCTGACTGTTCAGGAGCGGACCGGTGAATCCTGCTCCGGCCGCACCAAAGGAGGCGGGATCGGTAAAGAATTGCGACAACTCTGGACTAGCCGCACCGAGCAGGCCCGTGAGCGTGATTTTGGGAAACCGATCGGCCTTGGCCGCGCCGATGCGCGCTGTGGCGGCTGCGAGCTGTTGCTCAGTTTGCAGCAGGTCGGGCCGTCGCTGCAAGAGTTCCGAGGGCAACCCGGCCGGGACAGCCGGAGGCGTGACCTGTTCATGCAAAGACCTGCCGCGCATAACGGCAAAGGGCTTGCGGCCGAGCAGCACGCTCAACTGGTTCTCTGCCTGAACCATCTGCCGCTCGAGCTCAGCCGTACGGGCCGCAGCATTGGCCCGCTCCGCCTCGAACTGATCCATATCCAGGCGTGAACTAAGTCCCTGCTTTAAGCGAGCCCGCGAGATGCGGACCGAGTCCTCCCAGGATTGCAGCGTCCGCTTCGCAATATCGAGCTGCGCGTCAAACTGGAGGAGATTGAAGTAGGCCTCACCGACCGCGCTCACCAGCTGAATCGTCACCGCGCGGCGATTCTCTTCCTTCGACAACAGATCGGCGCGCGCCGCCTCGTTGGATCGGCGAATGCGTCCCCAAATATCAAGTTCCCATGACAGGTTCCCTTGAAGGTAATAGTTAAAGGGGTTGGCAAAGCCCGGAACGAGGAAGACGGTCTTGCGCGCGAACGCCGGGGCATTGCCCGACGCAGTGATGCCGGGAAGATAATCAGATCGGGCGATGAAGGCGCGGGCCTGAAATTCTTCGACCACCGCGACCGCGTGCTGGAGATCCTTGTTCTCTGTCAGCGCAATCTTGATCAACGACTGCAACTGTTCATCGCGCAACAGATCCCACCAGGGCAAGTTCGCGATCGACGGGGCGTCAGGTGGTCCCTCTGCCATCCTGAAGGCTTTGGGCTCTTCCGTCTTGGGTCGTTCGTAGTCCGGTCCCAGGGCGCAACCGGTGACGACCAAGAGCGACAGCAGAGACACACGTACGCGCCACATGTTCAGACCTCCTCCCCCGCCCCGACTGGCTCGGGTTCCTCGAACGACTCGACCGCCTCGTCTTGCCTGGTCGGCGGGGCCGGCCGGCCTGGAATCAATTTCCTTACCACCGTGTAAAAGAGCGGGACGAAGAAGATCGCGAGGAACGTGGCCGCCAGCATTCCCCCGAAGACGCCAGTGCCGATGGATTGTCGGCTGGCCGCCCCTGCGCCCGAGGCGACGACAAGCGGGATGACGCCGCCGATAAACGCCATTGAGGTCATCACGATGGGCCGGAACCGGAGCCGGGCCGCCTCCACAGCAGCGCGCATGAGCGGCTGCCCGCTCAGATAGCGGTGATTGGCGAACTCGACGATCAGGATCGCGTTCTTCGCGGCGAGGCCGATCAGCGTCACCAGACCGATCTGGACATAGATGTCGTTGGTCATTCCCCGGACCCAGACCGCGCTGAGTGCCCCGAATACCCCGAACGGCACGGCGAGAATCACTGCGAACGGCACGGCCCAGCTCTCGAACTGGGCAGCCAGGACCAGGGAGACCATGAGCAGGCCGAATCCGAACGCCAGGATCGACTGGCTGCCGGCCTTGGCTTCCTGATAGGAGATCCCGCTCCAGTCCAGTGCATAGCCCTGCGGGACCAAGATTTCTCGGGCTACGCGCTCGAGAGCCGCCAAAGCCTGCCCCGAACTGTGGCCCGGGGCGGCGGCGCCCAGGGCGAGGACTGTGTTGTACCCGTTGAAGTGTGTGACCGGATCCGGCCCGCTCCGATACTCCATGGTGACCACGGTGTCGAGCGGAACCATATTGACGCCATGCGGCCCCTGCGCGCGGACGTAGATCTTGTTGATGCCCTCTGGATTGGAGCGGTACTTCGCCTCGGCTTCGGTCAGCACGCGGTAGACGCGGCCGAACTTGATGAAATCGTTCACATAGAAATTGCCCCAGAAGGCCTGCAACGTGTCGAAGACCTCTGAGATCGGCACCCCGAGCGCCTTGGCCCGTTCCCGATTGATCTCGGCATAGAGCCGTGGCGAGCTGACGCGGAAGCTCGTGCCGATTGCGCCGATTGCCGGGTCCTGCTGGGCTTTGGCGATGAACTCCTGCGCGACCGCCGCAAACTTCTGGAAATCGCCGCCGCTGGGATCCTGGATCTGGACGGAGAAGCCGCCCGTGGCGCCCAGCCCTCGGATCGAGGGCGCGTTGAAGGCCAGGGTCAACGCCTCCGGGATCTTTGCGAACTCGCCGAACGCCGCGCCGATGAGCGACTTGACGTGGCCATCCGGCCCCGGGCGCGTGTCCCAGTGGTTCAATGGGGTGAAGATCGTCGCCGCGTTGCCGCCCCGAGTTCCGAACACGAAGTTCTGGCCGATTAGCGCGTCGGTGCTGTGGATCGCGGGAATCCCGAGATAGAAGCGCTCGATCTTGCCGACCACCTCCCTGGTGCGCGCTTTGGAGGCTCCTTCCGGCAACTGGACGATCGTAATAAAATAGCCTTGATCCTCCTCAGGCAAAAACCCTTGCGGCAGCGTTCGGATCAGCCCGAGGGAGACGACGATAAGCACCCCGAACACCGAGAGGGCTAGTCCCACCCGGCCGAACACCCGCCCGACTCCCCCGAGGTACCGGTCCCGCGTCCAGTCGAAGAGGCGATTGAACGCGGCGAAGAACCGGTTCGGGGAGTCCTGTTGCCCAGGCTCGAACAGCACCGCGGCGAGCGCCGGACTAAGTGTCAGCGCAACCAGGCCGGAGATGACGACTGCGATCGCGATCGTAATCGCGAACTGCTGGTAGAGTTGGCCTGTGATACCCCCGAGGAAGCCGACCGGCACGAAAACCGCGCAGAGGACCAGCACGATCGCGATGACCGGCGCCGTCACTTCGGCCATGGCCCGTTTCGCCGCTTCCCTGGAGGAGCAGCACTCCTCGCGCATGTGCCGCGCGACATTTTCCACGACCACGATTGCATCATCCACGACGATGCCGATCGAGAGCACGAGGCCGAACAGCGTCAACGTATTGATCGAAAATCCCAGCGCCGCCATGCCGGCGAACGCGCCGATCAGGGAGACCGGGACCGCGACGGCCGGAATGATCGTGGCGCGCCAGGATTGCAGGAAGAGGTACACGACTAGGATGACCAAGACCAGCGCCTCGAACAGCGTCTTGACGACCTCCGTGATCGAGACGTCGATGAACTTCGTCGTGTCGTACGGGACGTCGTAATGCACCCCGGCCGGGAAGATCTTGCTCAGCTCGGCCATCTCGGCGCGGATCCGCCGGCCCGTGTCCAGCGCGTTGGCGCCGGGCGCCAGGAACGTGATCAAGAAAGTGGTCGGCCGCCCCTTGAACCGGCCTTCGAGGTCGTACGATTGTGCGCCCAGCTCGACCCGCGCGATGTCCTTCAAGCGGACCATCGAGCCGTCGGGCAAGGCGCGCACGATCAACTGTTCGAACTCCGGCACCTCGGTTAGCCGCCCGCGGGTAATGACCGGGATCGTCAGCTCCGTGCCCGGAGGGGCGGGAGCCCTTCCCACCATGCCGGCTGGGAAGTCCCGGTTCTGCTCCCGGATCGTGCTGACGACGTCGGATGGCGTGAGATTGAGCTGCGCCATGCGGACCGGATCCATGATGATCCGCATGCTGTAGTCCTGATTGCCGAAGACGAAGGCGTCGCCTACACCCTGTAGGCGCTTGACGTTGTCCAGCACGCGCAGGATCGCGAAATTGGACAGGAAGAGCTGGTCGTACCGCGGGTCTTGCGATTCGATCGTGATTACCAGGAGCAGGTCGGGCGATGTTTTCTTGATCGAGATGCCCCGCCGGATCACCTCCGGCGGAAGTTGTGGCTCGGCGAGCTTCTCGCGGTTCTGGGTCTGGACGGTCGCGATGTCCACGTCCGTGCCGATCTCGAACGACAGTTTGATCGTCACGTGTCCATCATTCGTGCTCGTGGAGTCGTAGTACAGCAGGTTGTCGATGCCCGGAAGCTGCAGCTCGATCGGCCGCGCGACGGCCTCCGCTGCCACCTCCGCGCTCGCGCCGGGATAGTCGGCGTCGATCTGTACCGTAGGCGGTGCGATGTCCGGGAACTGGGCGATGGGCAGCGTGAGCATCGCGACCAGCCCGACGACCACGATAATGATGGAAAGGACCGCCGAGAAGATCGGCCGTTCGATAAAGAAATTCACGTTCACGTCGCCGTCTCCTTAGCCACCCTCGCTCTCACGGGAGGGCTGCCCGGGCGGCTGGCCCAACCCAGGTGCCGCAACGCTGTCGGCGCTCACTGGCACCGGCCGGACGGGGGTTCCAGGAATGACCCGCTGAATCCCGTCCGCGATGATCTGCTCACCGGGCTGTAGTCCCTCCTCGATCACCCACTGGCTACCTTCCCAGTTCGTGGCCTTGACCTCGCGGGGCTGCGCAATGTTCCCCTCGCCGACGACGAACACAACCGATCCGGTCGGGCCCTGCTGGACGGCGCGCTGGGGGACCAGGATGGCGTCGGTCTTGGTGGTGCCCAGGAACCGGACCGTGACGAACTGCCCCGGCAGCAGGGCCCGGTCGGGATTCGGGAAGATAATCCTCGCTGGCCGGGAACCGGTCTCGATCCTGAGCGCCGGGTCCACCAAGTCGAAGCTGCCCTCATGCGGATAGTCGGATCCATCCTGGAACTTGAGGACGGCTCGGAGTTGATAGATCCCCGGATGCTTGATCCTCTTCGCTTGGATGTCGCGGCGTCGCTTCAGCAAAAAACTTTCCGGTGCGTTGACGATCACATACATGGGGTCGACCTGATGGATGATCGTGAGCAGATCCGTTTGGGCGGAGATCAACCGTCCCTCATAAAACCTCGTCCGCTCGATGAGTCCGCTGATCGGCGCGATGATCAGCGTGCTATCCAGATCAAAGTTGGCCTTGATCAAGTCGCCCTTCGCCGCCTCCAGGGTCGCCTTTGCCGACAAATCTTCAGCCACCGCATCGTCGACATCCTTCTGGCTCACCGCCTGCTCGGCCAGAAGCGGCTTGAGACGAGCCAGGTTTTGTTTCGCCTGCACCAGTCGTGCTTCGGCCTGACCTGCTCTGCCCTTGGCGCTGAGGACCGCCGCCTTGAACGGAACAGGATCGATCTGATAGAGACGGTCGCCTTTCTTCACATCCCGGCCTTCCTGGAAGAAGCGTTCCTTCAAGATGCCCGTGACTTGAGACCGGATTTCGACCGGACGTGACGATTCCGCTTGCCCGATAAATTCCGGTTCGTCCGGGACGGTCTGAGTCGTCACGGTGATGACCCCGACCTCAGGGATCGGAGGAGGCGGTGTCGATGTCGCCTCTTGCTTGCAGCCGAGCCCCAGCGAGAGGGCTGTTAGCAAACTGACGAAAAGACTGATGCGTCTGCCTATGATGCTCATGGGCTCGTGCTCCGATCCAACGACCAGTCTACCTCGTTGCCATGCCCTTTCTCTACCCTCAGATTCGCGCCTGTCTTCAGAGCTGTAAGGGCTTGATGGGTGAGAGGACGGTCATAGGATTCTGTTTCCACAGAGATTCTTCCGCATCGACGTATAGTTCAATTTCGTTGTCATCAGGGTCGTGAAGATAGAGACTCTGGCTCACGGTGTGGTCGCTCATGCCGTCGATTGTGACGCCGGCTCGTTCAAGGTCTTTCTTCGCCGCGCGCAATTCGTCGAGGCTGTCTCCCACCTTGATCCCGATGTGATAGAGCCCGCGACGGCGACCGGATGGTGGCCCCGGCGCATCACCCACTTGAATCAACAGCAATTCATGGTGTGTGCGACCAGATGTAAGCGCTGCTGCTGCATCATTGAAGGTCCTCCCGACCTCTTGAAATCCCAGCAGGTCTCGATAGAACGACAGCGACCGCTCGAGATCTTTTACATAGAACACGACATGGCCGAGATAGTGCGCCTTCATGTGTTTACCTCCTGAACGTGATACCAGCCTTCTGGACTTCCTGGTAGGGGAGGAGCCACACCAGCGACTCGTCGCTGAGATCGCCGACCTGAATGCGATTCCCCCAGGGATCGCGAAAGTCGCAACGAAAGCCAGGCGCCAGTTTGAGTTTGTACTTGTTGATGAGCTTCTTCCGCACTTCCTTGATTTGTTTCTCGTCACGGACCATGAGACCGAAATGCTTCGTGCGATCCGGTTGAAGTGTGTCGACTTCGAAGATTGCCATGAACTGATGTTCGCCCAGTTTGCACCAGGCAGCGCCTTCACCGCCACGCAACATCTTCAAGCCGAACACGTCCGAGTAGAACTTTACGGCTTTCTTGGCGTCCGTGACTTCGATGACGATGTGGTTGCAGCCATAGACTTGAACCGCCATCAAACACCTGCCTTTCTTCCCGCATAGTCAGCCTCAGCCTTCCTCAAAGTCGACACGAATCTGTCAGGAGTTTGCGCACCAGAAATCGCGTATGTCCCGTTCAGCACAAAGTAGGGGACGCTGCGAATGCCCATCCGGTGGCCCACCGCTTCTTCTGCCTTCACCTCAGCCACTCCTTCGTCGCTCGACAGCCAGGACTCCGTCTCTGCTCGGTCCAATCCCGCTTCGGTGGCCGCCTGGATCAGTGTCTTCACATTCCCGATGTTCTGGCCCTCCACAAAGTAAACACGAAAGAGTGTTTCCACCATCGCGTCTTGTTTGCCAAGACGGTCTGCGTGCCAGATCACCCGATGAGCGGCAAACGTGTTAGGCGTCTGCTGAATCTTGTCGAAGGCAAAGGGAATCCGCTCCTCAACGCCGGCCGCGATGACCTGCTCTTCCATTTGCCGAAAGGCATCAAGGCTACCGAACTTTGCTTCGAGATAGGCCGCCCGATCCATCCCATCGAGTGACATCGTCGGATTCAACTGAAAAGGCCGCCATGTGATGCGCGCCTCTGCGGCGCCATTCAATTGATCTAACGCGCGTTCCAGCCGACGCTTCCCGATGTAGCACCAGGGGCAGACGACATCGGAATAGATCTCAATGGAAATTCCTGCTGTTGACTGGTCCATGTGAGCTTCCCTTCCTGATGCTCCGCAATTTTCCAACGAAATACGCTTCACCGTTCGACCCTTCGACATGCTCAGGGTCCCGAGCCTGGTCGAGGGACACGCTCACGGCCCGACTCGACTGCCTTCGGCAAGCTCAGGCCCCGAGCTTGTCGAGGGGAGCTCGCCCGTCGAGAGCCTCTGGGTCGAACGATCGCAGGCTGAGTCCTATCGTTGGGCGAGCGACGAACGACGAGATTAGGACAGGTGTCCCATCTTTCCTGCTTGATAGTCATGCACGGCTTGAATCAACTCTTCACGGGTATTCATGACAAAGGGACCGCAGCGGGCAATCGGTTCCTCGATCGGTTCTCCACTCATGACCAAGAGCTGGCTGTCCTCCTGAGCCTCCACCGTGATTTGCGATCCATCGCGCTTGCACACGATCAGTTCCGCTTCCCCTGCCTCGCGCAACCCATTCACAGAAGCGCGACCTTGCAGCAAGAAGATCAAGGTGTTATGCCTGCTCGGCATGTTCAGCTGAACTCGATGTCCCGCTTTCAGTTGAAGGTCATATAACTGGATCGGCGTGAATGCGTGCGCTGGCCCTTTATTTCCGAGGAATGACCCGGCGATCACGCGCAACCGACCGGCTCCGCCATCGAGATCAATGGCCGGGATGTCCGCGTTGAGAATCGTCTGATAGCCGGGCGCCGACATTTTCGACGCTTTTGGGAGATTCACCCACAGTTGAATGGCATGGAGCGTGCCGCCTTTCTTCGCAAACTCCTTTTCGTGAAATTCCTCATGAACGATGCCGGATGCGGCAGTCATCCATTGCACATCGCCAGGGCCGATCACGCCGGCATTCCCGGCCGAGTCGCGATGCGCCACCACGCCTTGATACACGATCGTGACCGTTTCAAATCCCCTGTGCGGATGTTCCCCCACGCCGCGAGGATGGTCCGTCGCCGAAAAATACTGTGGCCCTGCGTAGTCCAGCATGAGAAATGGACTGACTTCGCGATCAAGGTCGTTGCTCGGGAACAGATTTCGAACAGGAAATCCGTCGCCGACCATGTGGGTGGAGCCTGGTTGATAGATTCCCAAGACGTCCTTTGTCGCTGCGGTCGCGATTGTCGCATGGCGGTTCATCGGTGTTCTCCTTCCATTCGTCACAAACCCCAGTTGCGAACGTTGAGCTTACAATCGATTCTCCTCTTATCTGTCGACCTTATCCGCAATGAGTCGATCCACTGACCATTTCCCAGCGCCCGTCATCATTAACGCGAGGCCGATGCCGATCACCAAGAGATGATACTCGTATCCCTCCCCCTGTTGCTTACCGGACCAATTCATGAAGAACCCGTGCGGCAGATGCACCATCGTGATCGCGCCCAGCATAATGACCCCGATGCTGGCTGCTGACAATCTGGTCAGAAACCCAGCCAGGAGCCCCAGGCTGCCGAAGAATTCTCCGATGATGATCAGAAACGCAACGATGGAGGGCAAATGCATCGTCTCGGTGAAGAACCCCATCGTGCCGCTGAACCCGAATCCGTTATACCAGCCCAATAGTTTCTGTGCGCCATGGGGAAACATGACCAGCCCGAGCGTGAGACGTAGAACCAGCCCGGTCCAGCTATCGTCTGTCCAAAAGAGCTGTCGCATCGTTCACCCCCTGGTTGTCTCTTCCACGTTCTCCGAATCTCATACCTCGATGAACGCTCAGACAGTAGTATAATAGTTCTAGTTAGAACTAAGTCAAGTAGGAAATTTCTCCCGATGCTCAAAAGGCAGACTTTTCAAACCAGATCAGAGGGTTGGCCTGTGTAGAGAAAAACAGAACATCGGTCGGCAAGGGGAATAACGAGGCGCTCTATTCATAGTTTTCATTTTCATCCGCCTGCGCAGGAAGCCACGGCTGCCCGTCCTCCGCAGTAGTCTGCTACGGAGGGTGGATGAAGCCGTGGAGGAATGCACAGCGGGTGTCCTCCGAAGCCTTGCGAAGGAGGACATGCTTCGGCGGGTTTCGCCGAAACATACAAAAGGGACCACGGCTGTAAAGCCGTGGGGCTCCACTTAACGGCCGTAGGTCCCTTGTGACACACCCTGGTAACCAGACCATGAGACAAAGACAATGAAAAATCGTGTCATCAGGAAGTTTCGGTTCTGCGCCTTCCATACCCCACCCTATTGCCAGCCGCTGACTTCGTATCCTTTTTCGCTGAGACACCGCACCATTGCGTCGGCATAGGGCGGTTCCGGCACCAGCGGCTTATAGGCGCCCCCGACTAATCCGATAATCATGCCAAGACCTCCACCGGCGACCGCCCCAATCGCAACGCCTGTTATACCTCCGATCACCCCAGCCGAAGCCCCGATGGCCCCACCGAGTGTCAGACCGAGAACGGCGCCGGTCGCGGCATTCCCGCTTTGATACACCCCGGGACGCAGCCCAGCTTCTTCCACCTTCTGCCGACAGGCATCGATATCCTGTTGGGCCATCTGCTTCCCATACATTTGTAGATGCTTGTTGGACCGCAACAACGGCTCCGGCCCCGCACAAGCCGTAATGCTCATCAGCAGCACGAACACAAGAAAACGATGCCATAATCGATTCAACACAGATAACTCCCTCCAATCATTTTTTTCTTCTCCACACTAGAAGGGTGCATCGATGGGTGCTCCACTGCGCGCATTGACCGACCACCGCCCTCAATCGTACTTTCAATGGTATCTTGCGTGGGCGGTCAACGAGCAAGGAACATCTACGATGCACCCTGCCCCCTCACTGCCAGCCTGTCACCTCATACCCCTTCTCTTGCAAACACCGGGTGACAAAGTTCGTGTAGGCCTGATTCGGCTGCGAGGGACCGACGGTTGCATGGAATAAACCCGTGAGCAATCCCCAGACGGCACCACTTGCCGCTCCAATCAGCGATCCTTGTCCGGCCGCCCCGAAAATCGCGCCGCCGACAGCACCGCTTGCTGCGCCGACCCCAGTACCGACAGCCGTGCTTGTTGCGACACGACCAGCTTTGTCGCTGCCTTCCTCTGCGCCGGCTGATTCGGCCAACTGCTTACACGCTTCAATATCCTGTTCCGCGCCCTCCTTACCCACTGACTGTTGATGCGCATTGGGATACAATATTGGGTGCGCACCGGAGCAGGCAGTGAGAAGCAGCGCGCCGATGATGGCGTTCATCCTCATCCGGTTTATGTCCTGACCGCTCCTTTCTGAGCTCCTGGCGTCAATCGAGTCATGACCAACTCCGCCGTGATCCCCTTCAGGTACAGCCGCTTGTGTCGTCCTTTCGCCCCCGATTGAATGAGCACACTCGCATGTGGAATCGCACATCGGCCGGCAATGAATCGAATGAGTTCATCGTTGGCAGCGCCATCAATGGGGGGAGCAGCCACGCGAATCTTCAGGGCATCGCCATGAATCCCGACGCATTCGGTACGGGAGGCCTTGGGTTGGACATGAACCGTGAGGACCGCGCCGTTCTTGCTGTCCTGTACGATCGCACGGCGGGACTTCACAATAGACGTGGCTCAGAAGATGGCTTTGACAAGTTCGAGAATGCTGCGCTGCATGTCTGGATCGTCGGTAATCGGACGGGCAATGGCCACATCGCAGGCTCGCTCCGGCGCCACGCCTTGCTTGATCAGAGTACCGGCATAGATCAAGAGTCTGGTGCTGACCCCTTCTTCCAGCCCGTGATTCTTGAGGTTCCGAACTTTGCCGCCGAGTTTCACCAGACTCCCCGCAATCGTCTGACTCACACCCGCTTCCCGTTCAACCACCGCGGTTTCTACGTCAGGGGGGGGATAGTCGAACTCGATCGCCATGAATCTCTGCTTCGTGCTCTGCTTCAAATCCTTGAGGACGCTCTGGTAACCAGGATTGTAGGAGATCACGAGCATGAAATCGTCGGACGCTTCCACAATCTGGCCCTTCTTCTCGATCGGTAACACCCGGCGATCGTCGCTGAGAGGATGAATGATGACCGTCGTGTCCTTTCGGGCTTCAACCACTTCATCGAGATAGACAATCGCCCCGTGCTTCACGCCGACCGTCAGCGGCCCATCCATCCAGACCGTCTCCTGTCCTTTGAGCAGATAGCGTCCGACGAGATCAGAGGCCGTGAGATCTTCGTGGCAGGCGACGGTGATCAATGGACGCCCCAGCTTATACGCCATGTGTTGGACGAAACGTGTCTTCCCGCAACCGGTCGGCCCCTTGAGCATAACGGGTATCTTGCTGCATGCGGCAATTGTGAAGAGACCCACTTCTCCGCGGACCTCGGCGTAGAACGGCTCCTGCTCGATCCGATAGCGCCCAATATCGACTTCACGTCCTTGCTGCATCACTGTGTCTCTCTGGTCTGCTCGTCCGTAACGCAGCCACGATAAACGGAACCGAGGCTGAAGATCAAGCGCTGGCAGCAGGCATGTTGTCTGCTCTACCCCTACGCGACTTTTATCCCGTCCAATACTTCGCGCACTTTTTGGGTGAGCACATTCGGCGTAAACGGTTTCTGGAGAAACGCCGTGCCCCGCTTGACTCCGCCTTGCGAAAACACAGGGTGGTCGGGATACCCGGACATATACAGCACTTTGATCTCAGGCCGCAGGACCGTCAACTTTTCCGCCACCTCCGGCCCGCTCATCTGCGGCATGACTACATCGGTGAGCAGCAGATGAATCGGTCCCATGTGCTTGGCGCCGGACAACAATGCTTCGATCCCGTGGCGTGCCACCAACACGTGATACCCATTCATACGCAGCGCCTCATGCACGAGCCCGCGAACCGCCGGGTCATCTTCGACCAGCAAAATGGTTTCCCGCCCACGGGCCCGGCCTGCCGCCTCGCCGGCGACGTGGGATCCTTGCGCATCCTCGTCTACTCTCGGAAAGAAGATCTTACAGGTCGTCCCACGCCCAGGCTTGCTCTCTATGCCGATCGTGCCGCCGCTTTGCTTCACGATGCCATACACCGTCGAGAGGCCGAGACCCGTCCCCTTCCCCTTTTCCTTCGTGGTGAAAAACGGCTCGAACAAATGGGATTGGGTCTCCTCGCTCATGCCATGGCCGGTATCTTGTAGAGCCAGCATTACGTACGGGCCTTCCTCCAGCATCATCGTTTCCCGCCGTGGCCCCTTTCCGATCATGACGTTCCGGGTCTCGATCGTCAGCCGTCCGCCGGTAGGCATGGCATCCCGCGCATTCACGGCTAGGTTCATGATGACTTGTTCAACCTGTCCAGGGTCAGCCTTGATCGATCCCAATTGCTGTTCAAGGTCCGTGCAGAGTTCAATGATGTCTTCGCCCAACAGTCGCCGAAGCATGCCGTCCATGTTCATGACGACGGCGTTCAGATCGACGACCTTTGCGGCCACAAATTGGCGCCGACTGA
This sequence comes from Nitrospira sp., assembly GCA_005239465.1. Classification (GTDB taxonomy): domain Bacteria; phylum Nitrospirota; class Nitrospiria; order Nitrospirales; family Nitrospiraceae; genus Nitrospira_D. The sequence goes on from SPAW01000010.1 coordinate 24,982, forward strand.
ACGCCAGGAGTTGTCTCGTGAGACCGGCGGCTCGATCGGCCGCTTTCTTCACTTCTTCCATTTCGCGGTGCGAGGGATCTCCCGACGTAAGGCGGCTGAGAATCAGCTCGCTGTACCCACGAATGACCGTGAGAAGATTATTAAAGTCATGGGCGACGCCGCCGGCGAGCCGTCCGACCGCTTCCATTTTCTGCGATTGCCGTAGCTGCGCTTCGGTCTGATGCAACGCATCTTCGGCTCTGGCGCGTTCGCCGAATTGCCCGATCTTGAGCCCAACGTCGGCGACCATGTTGATCAACTCATCATCCGGCTCCCGCACCTGGCGGCTGAAGAACTCGATCACGCCCTCGATCTCACCGCCGACGCGAATCGGAAACCCAAAGGCTCCATGAAGACCAACCTTGGCAGCCACCTCTGCTCGGATGAAATCGGCATCGATCGTGATGTCGCTGATCCAGACCGGCTGTCCACGCTCCCAGATCCGGCCAGGTAACCCAGTGCCTGGCTTGAAGGACTGCTGCCGTGTCACCATGACGAACTCATCGGCGTCGATCGTCGCCGCTTTCCACTGATCGAGACAGCGTAACACTCCTGACGGTTTATCCAGCCGCCAAAACACACCCAGTTCCCATTCCAGACTTTCGCCGACCGCCTGAATGATCTTGGGTACGGCTTCTTCGAGCGTCACGGCCTCGGCTAGGACGCGCGTCACCGCATATTGCGAGGCAAGGCGCCGTTCGGTCCTGCGACGATCCGTGATGTCGCGGACGAAGGCGCTGAAGATATAGGCCTCGCCGATACGCGCCGGTGACACCGACAGTTCGACCGGAAACTCCCGGCCGTCCTTGTGCCGTGCGGCTATCTCGATGCGGCGATTCAGGACCGGGCCGACTCCGGTCTTGAGATACTCTCGAATGCCACGAGCATGCGCCTCCCGATCGCGTGCGGGAATGATCATCTCTGAGAGCAACCGCCCCAGCGCCTCTTCGCGGGTCCAGCCGAAAATGGCCGTGGCCTGGGCGTTCCAATCCGTGACGATCCCCGCAGCGTCGATGGTAATCACTCCGTCGAGTGCGGTATCGACGATCGCCCGGTTGCGCTCCTGGCTTTGCAGCAATGCCGCCTCGGCGGCCCGCGCCCAGGCGCTTTCCTGCTGGGCCTGGCGATATTCCGCCCGCAATCGAGCCGTCGACCAAAGTAAGAGGACCAACAACGGAAACCAGACGACAGCTCCGGCCGCCCCGACTTTCCACAGAACGGATCGGATCGGCTGGAGGACATCGTCACGATCCCTCCGCATCAGCACCGTCCAATTGAAACCGGGGAACTCCCCGAACCCCTTGGTCGAGGCGTACCCCGTCACGATCCGCACATGGCGTCTCAGATGGTCTTCTTCAAGAAATCCAGGTCTACCATCCTGGCTCGCCACGGCGGATGGCAATCCCATTGTCCTCAAATTCAGATTTCCCTTGTGCGCCAGACCAGAATCCACAAACACGTCGCCTTGCCGCGTCAGCATCTGATACTCAATCAACCCGACGAACCCCGCGCGATTCTCCAAGGATCGAATGGTCCGGGTCGTGACCTCTTCGACCGTCAGAATCGCAATGCGGGTAGTAATCACGCCCAAAAAGTTCCCTGGCGAGTCGATGATCGGCGCCGTAAAGGCCACTATTTTGATACCATTGTCTGTCTGATGACCTCCCACATCGTCGGCCACGATCTTGCGCCGGACACGAGCCGACTGAAACCACTGACTCTGGCCAAAATCCTGTCCGATAAGAGAGTCCTCGGTCGATGCAATCATGACCCCCTGCTGGTTCGTCACGCCTAACCAGAAATAGACCGGCGCATAGGTCGTTTTCATCCACTTGAGATAGCTGGTCAAGTAGGCGCGGTCGGAGGAACGGAGGGCAAAGGCCTGGGCCATCATCTGCGCATCGCCGTAGCGTTCGAACAGAAGCCGATCCAGCTTGTCCGAGACTTCTTCGGCCGCCAACTTGAGCTCTTCTCCGGACGCGGCGACGAGGCGGCGTTCAACATAGCCGAGCAGAAAGGTTCCGATGCCCAGCGTGAGCACCGTCATCAATACGATTAGAAACGTCAGCCAGCTATATCGGCGGGACGCTGACGCAGATTGTGATATCGCCGGGAATGTCATCCTCAGAAACCCGTTATCACCCAATTATCGATTGCCGCCGTAGGACGGTAGGCCAGCTTGGCCTCGCGTAAGCCTGGGAGACCCGCATCATCCATGGTATTGATGTATGTTGCCTCTCGGTTGAACGCAGCACGGCAGGTCTCTCGGAAGAGCCACTGGGCCAACCCTGTAATGGATCGATCCGCGACTTCCAGCAAGACGCACCACGTATGCGGCGTCAACCAGTAGCCAAACGTATAAGCCACAATTTTGTCTTCCACTTTAACCACCGTCCCAGAAAGACCGATCCGCTCATGCTCTGCAAGGACACGGCCATGTGCAGCCTTGGCATCCTCAAGGAGAAGCTTCCCCATCGAATCGAGATTCCCATCTTGCTGTTTCTGTGTCTCCCACAGCTCATGCAACGCGAGACAACCCGCCCAGTGACTCTCACGGTACGGCTCAATCACGATGACCTGTTCCCGTTCAGCGCGATTGCAGAGTGCCCGCTGGGATTTATAGTAATCCCCCGCCAATGCCGCAAGGGCCTCGGCCTTATAGAGGTAGTCTCCATCCTTCTGCTGGCATCGAATCCCGGCTCGTTCCAACGCTTGCTTCTGCGTCCCCATCACGTTTTCGATCCGGCTCACCGGTGACGGCCCGTTCCACTGCTGCATCAGCATGAAGGCCTCACCCACTGTTTGATCCAGCGGCCTCGGCCCGAGCGGAAGCAGCGGCATGAACCATCCATCCGGAGACTGCGCAAAGAGAAAAAACGTCTCGTGGGATTCCATACACCAGTAGGGCAACAGCGACGTCCAAACGTAATGATAGGGAAAAGCATAGGCAGCCGGCGCGTCGGGGCTGAGGACATGCGCCTGTTCCAGCGCGCGTGCGAAGCGCGGCGCGTCCGACAATGTCAGGGGATGGAGTCGGGGATCAACTCGGTGCAACAAGAAGCGCGCCGTGAGTTGCGGGAGAGTCTTCAAGACCACGACATCGTCCTGGAAGCGCCCGATCACGCGAGGATTGGCGACGATCATCTCGATCATCGCCTCGGTCGCCAGCAGGCTGGAGACCCGTTCTGCGTGCGCAGCGATCGCGCGGGGGACCGCATCACGCATGAAGGGGCACTTGGTATCCCAACCGAGCAGCACCTGTTCCCGGGCTGCGTCCCACATCAAGGCCAGCGGATAGAGCCGGCAATCCACCGGGCGGGCCTCATAGATCCCGCACCGGCTGGTCGCCGGATCAAAGGCCGGGCATAAGTACCCCTCTCCCGTGGGATTCTGGACCAGATTAATTCGAGAGCCTGACGCATCGGGAAAGGACGCAGCGGACACGCCATGCGCCACTGCAGCGGCAATTTCCCGTGAGGTAAAGTAGGGGCGGAGGAAACTTTCGGCTTCTGGGAAACGGCAGCATACGTCGCAGCGGAAACAGGCGGAACTAGGCACCAGTTGGGGTAGCGTCTTCGGCACGGCCACAGATAGTTCGGACTCCGGCACAAGCAGGTCCATCGGGTTCCCATCATACGATGCATGTCAGAACGTGGCAAGCAAGGTTCACTTCGCATCAAGGGTCTTCTGTCTCGCGCTCGGAACCAAGACATCTGACGCGTCATCGACCACGCCGGATTCGCCCGAGCAAATCTAGTCAATTTCTTGACCGTGTCCTTCCCTGCTGGGATACTGCATGTGTTCACTGGGTGGAGCCCCACGGCTTTACCCATCCACCGTAGCAGCCTACTGCGGAGAACGGACAGCTGTGTCTTCCTGCGTAGGCGGGTGAAAGGATTCCCTCTCTATGGCCGATTCCCGTTCTGGTCTTGACGCGTACGACCCCCAGTCCCTGCTCAACTCCCAACCAGTGATCATCACCGTCATTGACCCTGTCACCCACAAAGCCGTCTTTCAAAACAGCAAATCACTGACCAAATTCGGTGACATCTCCAGCCAATTCTGCCATGAGAAGGTTGCTGGCTGTCCCGCGCCCTGTAAGTTCTGCAAAATGCCGGAGGCCGTGAAACACAACATGCCGACGGCCAGCGAAGTGTTGCTGCCCTACAGCGAAGAGTGTCTCCTCTTCCAATGGGCTCCCGTCACCACAAGCAGCGGAGCGGTCCATGTGGTGGAGACCATCACCGATATTACCGCCTTGAAGCAACAGCAGGTCCGGAGCGAGCAACTCGTCAAGCGACTCTCCGACGCCAATCGTGAACTCCTCCACACCAATGATCAGTTGCGGGACCAGTCTTCACGAGACGGCCTCACCAAACTCTTCAACCATTCCCATTTTCAGCAGACTCTCGTCCACATGTGCGCCCAATCGACCCGCTCTCTGAACCCCCTTTCGCTCCTGTTCATCGACCTCGATAATTTTAAGAGCATCAACGACACGTATGGCCACATCGCCGGTGACCAAGTGCTGAAAGAAATGGGATGGCTGCTCGATAGCCAACAGTCGCCGGGCCGCAGCCTCGCCCGCGCCAGTGACGTCCCCGCCCGTTATGGAGGCGAGGAATTCGCGCTGATTCTTCCGGATACTTCGATGAACGGCGCATTGAGCGCGGCAGAACGGGTGCGTCACCGTGTGACGACGTTGCCGCTGTTGCCCGAATTGGCAATCTTGGCAAATCCACCCCTTTCCCTGACCTGCAGTATCGGCGTGGCCAGTTTCCCCCTACACGCCTCGAGTGCGTCAGGTTTAGTTTCCGCCGCCGATGCCGCCGTGTACGCCGCCAAACGAGCCGGCAAGAACTGCGTGCGCATGGCAAACCCGGTGAGCCCCACACCCCTTGTCGGGTCCTGAGCCACGTGGTAGCATTCGGCTGACCTCGCACCTGTTCGCGCGCGGCGATTTCAGCCCCAACGTGACGACGGCAAAGGATTCTCTCGTTGGCACAGAGTGAACCGCTCTGCCCCTCGCTCCGAACTGAGACGGCACTCAGTCGTTGCGCGACCATCCGTACGCAACTGCGTACCGCAAACCTGTTTGCAGACCCATCCGCTCTGTCTCGTGAAGGCAACGCCCCAGTCTTACAAGCGGCCACATCCTGGCGCATCAGCCCATGCCCGCTGCTCTTGTCCCGTGACCAACTGGAGTTCTTCACCACACTGGGGCCGCAACTGCTCTCGTTCTATCGAGCACTGAATAGGTTGTACAACGAGAGCGTCAAAGGCGCGCAGCCGGCCTGGGTCGCAGGCTACCTGGATCAAGGCAAGCCCGAAGTCTTAGTGAATTACAATCGGATGAAGCGGTTTCGCGAGGCGTTGCCGGCCGTCATTCGACCGGACGTGATTTCCACGCAAGACGGCATGGTCATCACCGAGCTCGATTCGGTTCCGGGCGGCATCGGACTCACGGCATGCCTCTCTCGCGTTTATCACGATCTGAATGACGGCCACTTGCAGTTCGTAGGGGAACGGGACGGCATGGTGCGAGGTTTTGCCGCGATGCTAAAATCTGCCCAAGAACAACACGCCGGATGCGTGGCCATTCTTGTCTCTGAAGAAGCCAAAGACTATCGTCCCGAGATGTCTTGGTTGGCTACTCAACTCCATGAACGAGGAGTTTCCGCCTGGTGCATCGAACCGCGCGAGATTCGATTCACAGAGGAAGGGCTCAGGCTGCGCACCGACAGCGGCGAACAGGCCATCGGATTGATCTACCGTTTCTACGAACTGTTCGACCTGCTGAACATTCCAAAAGCCGAACTCGTTCAATATGCCGCGAAGAAAGGCTGGGTCGCGGTCACGCCGCCCTATAAGCCGGCGTTGGAGGAAAAATCTGCCTTCGCCCTGCTCCATCACCCCGTGCTGCGACCCTATTGGGAAGAGGAACTCGGCGCGGACTGCTTTCTGCATCTCACCACGATTATGCCGAGGACCTGGCTGCTCGATCCTGCGCCGATTCCTGCCACAGCCACGATCCCAGGCCTGCACATCGGGGAACGCGCGGTTTCGAACTGGGCCGATCTGGCAACGGCCACCCAGAAGGAACGTCATTTTGTCATCAAGCCGTCAGGATTTTCCGAACTGGCTTGGGGCAGCCGAGGCGTCTCGATCGGGCACGACATGCCGCAGACGGAATGGGCCGGCGCACTCCAGAAAGCCCTCGCCTCCTTCCCCACCACACCTTATATCCTGCAAGAGTTTCATAAAGGCCGGCTGTTCGAGATAGACTATATGGACGAAGGAACGCAGACGATGGTGCGCATGGCAGGACGGGCTCGACTCTCGCCGTACTACTTCGTCACTAGCGAAAAGGTGGAACTGGCTGGTATCCTGGCAACGATTTGTCCGGCTGACAAAAAGGTAATCCACGGCATGAAGGACGCCGTGATGGTCCCTTGCGCTGTCGCACGAGGCAATGTTGAATGATGTATGTTTAATGTTGAGTTCAAACGGTGAGGACTGACTATCTGAGTCCCCATTCAATACTAAACGTTGAGCATTGAAAATCGCGATGGCAATTACGCTCTACCATGTCGACTGGTGTCCTGACTGTGAGGTGGTCCGTCAAAAGCTGGCCGACTTGGGGGTGACGTTCGAGGACATCATCGTCCCCGATATAAGGCCGATGCGAAAACAAGTCTACGAGATTTCCGGTCAATACTACGTGCCGGTCATAAAGGACGGCGACACTGTCTTGAGCAAGACATACGAGATTCTTGCCCACCTTGATACGCACTATGCTAAGACACCGTCTTAAGCGCCTGACCAGACCCTATGCCGGCGGAACGTCAAGGACTGGTGACCGGTCTCTCTGCCATCAATGGGTCCACTCTCTGACAAGGAGGCCGTGACGCCTGTGGAAGAATGGAGACGCATACTTGCTCAGAGCATCGTCAAGCCGCAGGACCTCGCCGAACGGTTTGGCGTCGACGAGAAAGACATCGAAGCGATCGTCGGCCCGTATCCCATGCGGATCACCCCGACCGTGCTCGGAACGATCAAAGAAAAGGGCGACGCGATCTGGAAACAGGTCGTCCCTGAAATAGCGGAGTTGGCCGACATCGACGCCGAAGACGATCCGCTCGAAGAAGATCTCATGAGCCCGGTGCCCCATCTGGTCCACCGTTATCCGGATCGAGTGCTGCTCATGGTGACCAATCAATGCCCGATCTACTGCCGGTTCTGCACCCGAAAACGGTTGGTCGGCAAGCCGGGCTTCCTCAAGAAAGGCGAACTGAATCGAGCCATCACCTACCTCCGTGAACACAGGGAAGTACGCGATGTAATTCTGTCGGGCGGCGATCCCTTGCTCCTCCCCGACTATCTCCTCGAACGCGTGTTTAAGGCCCTTCGGACAATTCCTCACTTGGAACTCATCCGCATCGGGTCACGGGTCCCCGGCACCTTGCCGCAACGGATCACGCCGAAGCTCTGCGAAATGGTGAAGAAGTATCATCCGATCTATATGAACTTGCATTTTAACCATCCGGACGAACTCACACCGGAAGTCATAACCGCCTGCGGCATGCTCGCCGACGCTGGTGTCCCGCTGGGAGCGCAAACCGTCCTGCTCAAAGGCGTGAACGACGATCCGGAGATCATGAAGCGTCTCGTACACCAGCTCTTGCTCGCTCGGGTGAAACCCTATTACCTCTATCAAGCGGACCTGACCAAGGGGACGAACCATTTCCGAACCACTGTTGAAACGGGGCTGACGATCATCAAGGCACTCCAAGGCCACACGAGCGGAATGGCGGTACCCCATTTCGTGATCGATGCGCCCGGCGGCGGCGGCAAGATTCCCCTGCTGCCAGACGACTACTTGGTGCATATGGATGAAGAAGGGGCAATCCTGAAGAATTACGAGAACAAGACCTTCCACTACCCACAGCCAAGAACCGGAAGCGGGCGGGAACTCCCGATGGTCGGCGCACGGTCATCGCACGAGGGCTCAGCCGAAGCGTATGCGGCTTGTGGTGACAGTTACCCCGACCGAGACGGCTATGCAGCCTGGGGAAACAGCTGCGGCGGGGATGCGGACGACCTGTGACAACTCCCTCGCGCCACGCCGGCATTCTCCCCTATCAAGACATCAAGCGGCTGATCGCAGGCCGAGTTATCGGCGCGTCTCCGACGATTGAGGACAGGCAGATCCAGCCGGCCAGCCTCGACCTTCGACTGGGACGCAAGGCCTATCGGCTTATCAGCAGCTTCTTGCCGGAGTTATCGGCTATCTCTTCGCGCCTCAACGTGCTCGATTTCTACCAGTCCGACCTCGTGATGTATGAGATGGACTTGATCGACGGGGCCATCCTGGAAAAAGGCCACGTCTATCTGGTTCCGTTGTTGGAAAATCTGGAACTACCCAAGGCCCTCCGGGCGCGAGCCAATCCGAAAAGCACAACTGGCCGACTGGATGTCTTCACCCGCGTGGTGACGGATCTCAACGCGGGCTTCGATGAAATCCGTGCCGGCTATCATGGCCCGCTCTTCTTGGAAGTCGTCCCCCGCTCGTTTACCATCAAGGTTCGCACAGGGCAGTCGCTGAACCAAATCCGATTCGTTCGCGGAGAAGCTACCGTTTCCGACCAGGCGCTCCACAAGCTCCATCAGAAAACGCCGCTGCTCTATCACAACGGCCCGTCCAAGAAGGTCGTCGGCAGCCGGGACTTTCGAGCCGAACGGGGCCTCTTCCTCCGCATCGATCTCATTGGAGAGGATCGGACTGACTCCTGCATCATCGGCTACCGCGCGAAAAAGAACAGCCATGTGATCGACCTCGCCAAGGTCGGCCATTACGCTGCGGCGGATTTTTGGGAGCCGCTCTATCGGCATCGGCACGATAGCTTGTTGTTGGAACCGGAAGAGTTTTACATCCTCGCGTCGAAAGAACGCATTCGAGTACCCGCCGGCTATGCCGCTGAAATGGTCGCCTATGAAGCGGCCTGCGGAGAGCTGCGCACCCACTACGCCGGATTCTTCGACCCCGGATTCGGCTATGGATCGGAGGGAGAAATCAAAGGGACCCAGGTGGTGCTGGAAGTCCGGCCACACGACGTGCCCTTCCTGATCCACGACGGACAAACATTTTTTAAGGTCGTCTATGACAAGATGATGGAGATACCGATCCAACTCTACGGATCAGTTCTTGGCTCATCGTATCAGCGACAGGCGCTGACTCTCAGCAAACATTTTAAGGCATAACTGATGGTTCCTCCCGATCTTCCTCCTCCCCATGACCCGGCGCAACGCTCTCCAACCCAGCCGACCAGAACGGAGGGGCAGGAAAACGGAAGCGACCACCAGATGCGTGTCGTCGGTCTGATGGTCGGCACGGTGCTGATGTTTATCGGCTTTCTCAACGTGTTTCTTTCCATCAGCGGGGGCTTCGAAATCAACGTCGTGCCGTTCCTGATCTACTTCGGAGGCCTTGCCGTGTGGGCCAATGCGGTCATCGAGGCTCCCGTCCTCCGCTATGGGGTCATGACCGCGGCCATCGCCTTGGCCCTGGGATTCTTTCACTACGGCGAAGTGCTGTTCTGGCACAAGCAGGTCGTCTTCTGGTCCACCGTCATCATCGTCATGTATTTCATGTTCAACGAACCGAAGAAACCTACGGCGTGATTCCTCGATGACGATCTCCGTCATCATCCCGACATTGAACGAAGAAAAGACCCTCGCACATACGCTCGCGTGCACATCGACCTTGGACGTCGCCGAAATCGTCGTGGCTGACGGGGGCAGCACGGATCGAACCGTCCAGATGGCTGAAGCGTTTTGTGCGAGGGTGTCCAACGCGCGCGTCGTTACGGCCCCGAGAGGGCGCGCGTGCCAAATGAACGAAGGGGCGAAGGCAAGCCGCGGTGAGATTCTTCTATTCTTGCATGCCGACACACAGTTGCCTGCGAAGGCCAAACGGATCATTGAATCAGCCCTGGCCGACCCGAGGGTGGTGGGAGGTCGATTTGACGTCCGCTTTGACCGTCCCTCCGCCTGGGGGACTGTGATCAGCACTCTAATGAACTGGCGTTCACGACTTGGCGGCATTGCCACCGGCGATCAAGCCATGTTTGTCCGCCGCCATGTCTTTGAGCGACTTGGCGGATTCTCCGACGTCCCGCTGATGGAAGACATCGAATTCAGCGCCAGGCTCAAGCATACAGGTCCGACACAGGCGCTACGCGCGACCGTCACCACATCCTTTCGCCGCTGGGAGCAGCAGGGTCCCCTGAGAACCATCCTCTTGATGTGGGTACTGCGGTTCCTGTATTGGATCGGTGTCAGTCCATCGCGCTTGAGTCAATGGTACAAAGCAGTCCGATAGATCGTTAGGGGTCAGGGGTGAGGGTGTGAAAGATACGACGGGCAGATATTCACAAGCTGAGAATATCTCTTCTCCGAAATCGCCTCACCCCTCACGGTTCGACCCTTCGACGGTTCGACGAGCTCACCGTCCCGAGCAGAGCCGAGGGACATGCTCAGGGTCCCGAGCCGAGTCGAGGGGCAGGCTCACCGTCCGACTCGACTGCCTTCGGCAAGCTCAGGCCCCGAGCTTGTCGAGGGGAGCTCGTCGCGGGCCGAGTCCAATCGAGGGACCCCTCACCCCTGACCGGGCCGCGCTGGTGATCTTCGCCAAGGCCCCGGTCCCTGGCCAGGTGAAAACGCGCCTCTGTCCGCCGCTTACCCCTGACGAAGCGGCCACGCTCCACGGAAGCTTTGTCCTCGACACGCTGGAAAGAACAAAGGCCGCGGTGGCGAAGCTAAAATTGCCGCTCGATCGCTATCTTGCCTGTGCGCCGTCCTCCACGCTTGTCTTTTTCAAGATCATGGAAGAACGGCATGGCGTGACACTCATCGATCAAGTCGGCGACGACTTAGGAGCGCGCATGAATCAGGCCTTCGAAACCATGTTCACTTGGGGATACAAACGCGTCCTGATCGTCGGGACCGACGTGCCGACCTTACCCCTCGACCATTTCAAACAGGCCCTCGCCCTGCTGGAGACGAATGACCTCGTGTTGGGTCCCGCCCTCGACGGCGGGTACTATCTGATCGGCCTGAAGCGAACGGCTCCCGATCTTTTCACCGACATTCCTTGGTCGACCGACCAGGTGCTCAGACTCACGCAGGAGAAGGTAACCAAGCTTGGACTCAAGACCGCATTAATTTCACCGTGGCGCGATGTCGATACCATCGACGACGTCCAGACCCTCGCCGAAGCAAGCACCCTTGATGCCAAGAAACCGAAGAACGAGCAACTGTTTTCAAGCCGTACCGCCGGCGCGCTGCAACTGATCGCCAAACGGCTGCGTTCAAGAGGATAATAGGTCCGTAATTTCCGAACCAGTGAAACCACCATGAACCAACGAGTCGCACTCATTACCGGCGGAGCCAAAGGCATCGGGCGCGGGATTGCCCTCGACCTCGCCGCCAGGCACTGGAAGATTGCGTTCTGTTATCGAACCAGCGAAACCGAGGCACAGAAGACCGCCCGCGCCATCACGGAGCGAGGAGGGCAGGCCCTCGCCGTTCGCTGCGATGTATCAGACCCGGCAGCGGCCAAGGCCCTGGTCTCACAAGTAGAAAAAGAGTGGGGTCGGATCGACGCGCTCATCAACGGCGCCGGCCCTTATCATCGGATCAATCTGTTCGACGAGACAGTCGAGGGTTGGAACAAGATGTTCGACGGCAATCTGCATCCCATTTTCTATCTCGCGCAAGCCGTTGCACCAGGCATGAAGGCTCGCAAGGCCGGTCGCATTATCAGCTTCAGCATGGCGAACGCAGATCAGATGATTTCCCAGACGGACGTGACGGCCCACTATATCGCCAAAGCCGGCGTGTTGATCTTAACGCGAACACTCGCCAAGTTGCTCGCTCCCCACGGGATCACCGTCAACGCCGTCTCGCCTGGCTTCATCGACTCGGGGAGCGCACCGCCGGAAGAACTCGCCGGCATGACCAAACGCATCCCCGCAGGGTACATCGGAACAGTCGATGATACAGTTGCTGCCGTCCGCTATCTCCTCAGCGACGAGGCCCGCTACGTCAACGGCGCGAATATTCAGATCAGCGGCGCGTGGGGGATATAAGAGTTGAGATGATTGGGTTGATTTCAGTGCTCGCTGACCGCGCGCCTAAGATCCTGATCATATTTCCAGACCAGGGGCGGCGCTCGGTGCATGCGCGCAATGTGAAACCAACCCAATCATCTCGCGTGGGTGAATGGAGGAAGCTGGAGCATCAATGAATACCGATCAAGAACGCAACGCCCACCGTCGATTCGTCCAAGCCCTGCAACATAAATCTTTGACTTGCGCCAAGCCCGGCTGCGGCAGACCGATGGACATTACCGATCTCACCCCCCATCTCGCCCGCATCAAGACCTACGAAGCCGAATGCAAACGGTGTCATACAAAGGAGTTGATTACCGGCAAAGAACAGACGACCCCACTCTGGGACGTCGCCTCGATCACGATGATGGCCGAGGTCCACCTGCTCCATGACCAACCGACCTGCCCCTTTGACGACACTCCCATCACGTTCACCTCCATGCCCAAACCTCGACGCAAAGCCCGCTACCGCCTTTCTTGTTTCTACTGCGGACGGCACACAGAAATGAACTGGCCGCCGCCGGAGGCAAAACGGTAAGGGGCGGCATCCAGTAAATTTCTGCGGGAGCCATTGGGGTCAGAGTGCAATTGCAGAGAAGCGGTTCACCCGTTATGGGCGCCCGCGAAGGAAATACGACTTTGACCCCACTGCGGTCCAAGAATCTTCTACGAGGGCTCCGGCCATGTGCAGCCGGAGCCCGAGGAACCCGACATACTGAACCGAGACTTTGTCGAGCACTGATCCTCAGCTATGCCGTGAGGGCTTTTCTGATGAACTCGGCGAGCCGGCGGAAGTAGGCCCCGCCTCCCACCTGATAGGTGTTGTTATGATCGGCGCCTTGGATCACATACCACTCCTTTGGGGGTGTCGCCGCGTCGAAAACCTGCCGACCCAATTCGAGTGGAATGATGTCGTCTTTGTCGCCGTGAATGATCAGCTTCGGTAACGACAGCTGCGGCAGGCGATCAATCAATCGGAACTCCGCCCCGAGCAACCAGTGCATCGGCAGTCCGCCGTAGTGAAACTTCGCGACCGCTTCAACGGAGGGAAACGACGATTCGAGGATCAATGCGGCAGCGGGTTTTCGTGCCGCAAGTTCTCCCGCCACCGAGGCACCGAGCGATCGGCCGAACAGAACGATTCGTTCGAAACGAATCATCCTGGTTCGCGTCAGGTAGTCGTAGGCCCCGAGCGCGTCTTGATAGAGACCGTCCTCGCTGGGGCTAATCGCCTGGCTTCTCCCGTACCCTCGGTAGTCGAACAAGAAAACCGATAATCCCAACTGGTAGAGAAACTTCAGATTCTCGAGACGGTGAATGATATTGCCCGCGTTCCCATGGCACCAGAGGATGACCGGACGATTTGCCTGCGCCTCAACATACCAAGCGAACAACCGCGCTCCGTCAGCAGCCTGAAACCATATATCCTCAAGTGGCAATCCACTGAGCTTTGCCCAATCTCGGTCCTGCCAGGGTTCAGGGTAATAGACGAACAGTTGATCGAGAAGGCTCATGATATTTTTGACGGAACATCCTTGGCATTTCGGGATGGTACTGAAAGAGTATGACAGGAGTGGCAGGCGCGTGCGATGTCTACTGTTTAAGTTTTTGATCGATTTTCTTCCCGGCCTTCTCGAACCCCTCCCTTGTCTTCCTGGCCGCTTTTTTCAACTTCCGCTCCAGCTTTTCTCCAAGTTTTTTTTGCTCGATTTTCTTTGCCGCCTTGGTAAATCCTTGCTCTATCTTATTGCCGACTTTCTTGGCAGTGCTCCCGATCCGTTCGACCACACTGGGGTTGTTCGATGGTTCGCTCTCAGCCAACGCTGTGGAACCTGAAACAATCCAGATTAGCAGAGGCAACCAGGCTACCAGCCATATTTGTCGTTGCACGTGCATTACCTACCTTCAACCTCAGGGAAAGGATACCACGACCTGACGAGCTTGTCCCGATGGTTCCAGACTAGCCATCGTTTTCCGTCTCGGATATACTTTGGGCCCACATCACTGTGCCTTTTGAAAGTCCTTTGCCTATGACGATCACTTCCTCCAACGCCACCCAGACCCTGACCACCTGCGATGTCCTCGTTGTCGGAGGCGGTCCGGCCGGCTCAGCCATCTCCGCTCTGCTGGCGGAGAAGGGATGGAACGTCCATGTTTTGGAAAAAGACCGCCATCCGCGCTTTCATATCGGCGAATCGCTTCTACCTCACTCGCTTCCGATGCTGAAACGGCTGGGCGTTCTGCCGGAGGTCGAGAAGATCGGCATTCCCAAATACGGGGCTGAAGTGGTCTCGCCATACCATGGGCGTTCCCGCATGCTGTATTTCTCTAAAGCGCTTGATGGCTCACAACCGTTTGCGTATGAAGTGAAGCGAGCAGAATTCGACAAGATCCTGTTCGACAACGCGGTCGGCAAAGGGGTTCATGTGCATGAGGGCGTCCGGGCCAAGCGCGTCGAGTTTCGCCCTGACTCCATGCATCTGGTTCAGGCTGAAGACCGGACAGGGCAGGCACTAACTTATGAAGCCAAGTTTGTCGTCGATGCCAGCGGGCGTGATACATTCCTCTCCGGACAATTCGGCGGCAAGTATCGCAACCCGCACCACAACAGCGCTGCAGTCTTTGGACATTTCGAAGGTGTGAAACGGCTGCCGGGGACGGACGAGGGCAATATCAGCATCGTCTGGTTCGACCACGGCTGGTGGTGGATCATTCCATTCAAAGACGGCACAACCAGCGTAGGCGCGGTTTGCTGGCCCTCCTACATCAGCACGCGAAAAGTGCCGTTGGAGCAATTCCTGTGGGATACGATCGCACTCTGCCCTCCGGTGGCAGAACGCATGGCGAGGGCGAAATTGGTCGGCCACGCCTATGCGGCCGCTAACTATTCGTATCGCAGAAAAACAATGAGCGGCGACGGCTACCTCATGATCGGCGATGCCTTCGCTTTTATCGACCCCGTCTTCTCCAGCGGCGTGCATCTGGCGCTCAACAGCGCCACTTTGGGCGCCGACGTCGTCGATGCCTACTTGCGGAAGTCTTCGGAATACCAACGTTGCGTGCGGGAATTTGAACGGACCGTTCGTTTAGGCGTGAAAACCTACTCATGGTTTATCTACCACTTCACCCAGCCCGCCTTCCGCCACCTGTTCATGTCGGAGGGTTCCATTTTCAAAATGGAAGAAGCCGTCCTCTCCGTTTTGGCCGGCGATGCTTTCGGGAAATCCCCGACTCGGATTCCGATCTTCTTGTTTAAGATTGCATATTATCTCGTCTATCTGTTCAATTTCAGGGAAAATTGGACGGCATACCGGCGGCGCATCAAGGGAGTCCTCGAAACTGTCACAGACGTCAAAGACTATGCCGTCATCCATCGACCCTAATGAAGAAGGTTCACGTGGGACATAGGCAGACTCAGCGCATAGTCCTCTCTGGACGACGGATTCCGACCGCCCCGGCTTGTCCCGGCTTCGCCTACGTCGAGACTGCGCAGTTGGACTCATGGCACGCCACGCACGACCGCCATCCTCTCGCGGTGATTTCTTTCGGTGGGGCGGCATCGAGCGCCGTCGACTGCCCAAGCATTTCGCTGCATCTGCCGCACCTGATCGGGCCCGCTCAGGTAGAAGTCTGGACCAGCACGCAGCCGGTTTGCACATTCCGCAAGGATCAATTTTCCGCGGCGGTGAACGACGAGGTCGCCGCCGCATTTTTGACGGTGGAGGAGGAGCCAGGCACCTCGTTGGAACGCACGACGTACGCGGCCTATCATCGACTACTGGGCGAACTCCGAGAGCTTGGCTATCCACATCTGTGGCGCGCTTGGAACTATTTCCCTCACATCAATGAAATAGATAATGGTCTGGAACGATATCAACGGTTTTGCATCGGACGCCATCAGGCTCTTGCCGAAGCGTTACCAGATTTTCCAGACTCGCTTCCCGCAGGGACGGCAGTCGGCACCGTCTCCGGGCCGCTACACATCTTGATCCTGGCGGGAATCCGACAGGCAACCCATCTGGGAAACCCGCGTCAGGTGAATGCCTATGACTACCCTCAGACCTATGGTCCCCGTAGCCCGTCATTCGCCCGAGCCACGATCGGTCGACTGGACGGCGACGCGCATTTGTTTGTGGCCGGCACGGCCAGCATCGTGGGGCACGACAGCCGGCATCCCAGACTCCCAGAGGAACAGACACGAGAAACCGCGGAAAATCTCAGGGTCTTGCTCAATCATGCCAACAGCATGACTGGGACCGACTTCATCGGGAGTCACACGTCGGCTTGTTACAAAGTGTATGTGCGCCATCCTGATCACCTGCACGTCATTCATCGCACACTCCGGGATACTTCGCTCTTCTTGGACCGTGTCCTGTTCCTTCAGGGAGATCCGTGCCGCCGAGAGCTGCTGGTCGAAATCGAGGGACTCATCATCTCGGACTAACTCCTCACCAATGCAGTCATCCTTTGTCCTCATGGTGTTAAACTTCGCTGTCGCGCCTGGGAGCCTTGGATCATGGTCATGAACAACGGGAACGGGCATGGCGGACCTCATCCCCGTCACTTCTACTTCACGATCGATTGCGATTGGGTGCCAGGCTCGCAGGTCGGGCTCGAACGGCTACTGGACTTGTGCGACTGCTACCATCTCAAGGGAACCATCTTCTTCGCCGGCCGTTTCGCAGAAACCTATCCGGATTTGGTCCGAGACTGCCATCACCGCGGACACCAGCTGGGAACGCACGGATGGGCGCACGGCGGGCTTGAAGACGATGAAGACTTTCGTCTGGCGAGCTATGACCAGCAACGACAGTGGATCCGCCGGGCTACGGACGCCGTGGAAAAGGCCGCAGGGGTATGCCCGGTCATTTTCAGGGCGCCCAATCTCCGCATCGGAGAAGTAACCTTACGCGCCCTCGAAGACGAAGGCTATCGATACGATTCCTCCATCCCGGCCAGACGCTTCGACATGGGATTCGGGCGCGTCCACTATACGGAATATTTCTGGGCTCCCCTGGAACCCTACAACCCATCCTGGCAACGGTTGCATCGTCCTGGCAGAAGCAGCATTCTTGAAATTCCTCCCTCAGCCTGCCTCTTCCCGATCAATCTCGCCTCCTTGCGCGTGCTGGGCCTGCCGGCCCTGAGACGCATGATCAATTGGGTTGGCCGTCGTTCACAGCATCTGGTGTTCTACTGCCACCCCTCCGAGTTCCTCTACGCCAAAGACCAGGTGTTTCCTCGGGCGATGTCCAAATGGAACCAATGGGGAATGTGTCCGGCCAATCTCTCTCTTGTTGAAGCCTTGATCGACTCCGTTCTCAATTTGGGGTATGCTCCCGTCCCGATGGTAAACACCGCACCTCGGTCGGTTGACTTGAAGCAGCCGATCATATCAAGAGTAGTTGGCTATCAATCCGATCATGCCTAATCAAAAGGAGGGCCAGCACATGAAGCGGATGCGGTCAGGAATTTTGTTCGCGTGTGTCGTGCTCGTTGCGGTAATGGGCTGCCGAGGCGGCGGACAGATCTACAACGTGAAGGATGCTCCGGCTACCACCGCAACCGGGAAAGAAGTGACCTTAGAGCAGGTCACCAAGGCGATCATTGAGGCCGGCGCAGGACTCAAGTGGACGATGGCGGTCGTCAAGCCAGGCCAGATTGTCGGCACCCTCAACATTCGAAGCCACACGGCGATCGTCGACATTGCGTACAATACGAAGACCTACAACATCACCTACAAGGACAGCGTCAATCTCAAGTACGACGCCAACAAGCAAACGATCCATCAGAACTATCGAGGGTGGATCCAAAACCTGGACAACGCCATCAAAGGCCGGCTTACCGCGGCGGGAATGTAGTACTTGCTCATCCCCTGCCGTATGATTCGGCAGGGGATGAGTCCACCAACCAATCCTTCATCCATCCTCTCTTCATACGCCTATTTTCGTATTTGCCTTACAATCTCTCGACCGCAATAAGTGGGTTCCGACATGGCGGGCTTCGTCCGCCCGCAAAAAACTCGATAGAGACCTATGGGGTACATACCTCGACTGACGAGTTTCCACGACACCATCCTGGTGATTCGCGCGATGTCTAAAATCGGTCGAAAATGACTCGGACGTGGTCCTGACCGAGGCCTCACACTGACGGAAACATTCCCGGAACTAAAACCTCGCCGCGCGGCTTCGATCATGATCTCACTTTCAAACACGAAGCCGTGCTTCTGATCATGCGGTAGCATGACGTCTCGTAACAATTGGGCCGGATACAGGCGAAATCCGGATTGGCTGTCTTCGATCGGCTGCCCCGCGGCCCAGCCGATCCAGAAGTCGGCGATCAGGTTTGCCGCATACCGCCACACCGAAACTCTTCGTTGATCGCGCCGACGGGCGCCGACGAGAAACGCGTTCGGATAATCCAGGGACTGCTTCACGAAGGAGGGAATCTCTTCCGGCGCATGTTGTCCGTCCGCATCCAGAGTAATGACGCCGACAGCTCCACGGGCCAGGGCATGGTCAAATCCGCGCGAGAGGCTGCCGGCTTTTCCACAATTCTTGTCATTGCGCAAGACGGTCACGTCCAGTCCAGCCAATACCTGCGCAGTCTCATCGGTCGATCCGTCGTCCACGACGATCACGTTCGGACATTGTTGGCGCGCGCGCATCGCGACATCGCGAACTGTCTCGGCTTCGTTGTAGGCTGGGATAACGACCCAATAGGAATCTGTCGCTCGTCCCTCGTGAAACGTATCTCGCAACATGTCGCTCATCATGCGATTGTCGATCGGTTTATTGCACCATTGCATCAATGATCACTGCTCATCTCTTTTTAATTTTGCCTTTTTCCTTTTGCCTTTCTTCCACCCCTTACTGTTTTCCTCACGCCATGCCTCCGTTGATGCCAATGACCTGACCCGTGATATATCCAGCCTGCTCGGACACCAAGAATGATACCAGTGCGGCGACTTCATCCGGAGTGCCGACGCGTTTCATCGGCACCAGCGCTTCGATCTGCTCGGGCTTGAACGCCTGCCTGGTCCCCGGCGATTCGATCAAACCGGGAGCCACGACATTGACGGTGATGCCCCGTGAAGCCACTTCGATCGCCAATGACTTGCTGGCTCCATGCAGTCCGGCCTTCGCTGCGGCATAGTTGGCTTGCCCACGGTTGCCGGTCACACCGGCTAAAGAGGAAATCGACACAATTCGCCCCCAGCGCGTGACGATCATCGGCAGCAACAGCGGTTGCGTCACATTGAAGAATCCATTGAGCGAGAGATCGATGACGCTCGTCCATTGCTTGCTGGTCATCCCAGCCATGGGCGCGTCGTCGTGAAGGCCGGCGTTGTTGACGACGACTTGGATTGGCCCATCCTTCAGCTGCGTTTCGAGTGCATGGCACGTGGCCCTTCCATCGGTAACATCGAAGCTGATACTCGACGCCGACCCTCTATGAGCCCGAATCTTCTCTACCACTCGCTCAGCCGATGCAGGATGTCGATAGGCATGTACGATCACGTCATGCCCATCTGCCGCCAGTCGTTCGGCGATGGCGGAGCCGATGGCACCACTCCCCCCTGTCACCAGTGCTCGTTTCTGCGTCATGAGTACACGTACTTCAGGAAAATCGAGGCCCGTCCCGTCATCACGTCTTGGCCTCCAGATGAAATGGCGAATTGATACATGAAACTATGGTCGCCTTCAAGCAAGCGCGTGGCTTCGATCGTGAGTTCCGCCGGACACTCGTCGAGTCGGTCTACGCCGATTACCACATCGCGCAAGCCCCCGACGTAACCGATCAATCCGTCCGTCGATTGCGTCCGATTTAGAAGACCCACGTGGACTCCCATTGCCTGCGCCGCATATTCCAGCCCCGTGACCGCTTCGAGGCGAGTGCCTTGCCGTAGCGGATTCGCCGAATCGTGATGCGACCGCGTGCGACATCGAATGGTCGTAGCATCCCACGACTCCACCCGATCGATCAGACGCATCGCCCCTGCATGGGGAAGGAATGCGCTCAGTTCTTCTTGAGTCAATTGCGGCATGGATCAAGGTCCAGGACGAGCTGCTGACTATCGAGCAGGCTCAGCGTGACCCTATGCGAACCGCCTGTGGCAATGGCTCTCAAGATCGGCAACGATCGGGCAGCAGGGTTGTCCAGTCGCACTCGCTCTAATGCAAGGTCTTGCAGGCTGCTTGTGTCCTCTTGATGTGCCTCTTCGAGACGCAGATGCATGCTTGCGAGAGAAGAGGCTGACGGCGGAGCCAACACGAGCGCGACGGCAAACCCTGTGGTAATCGGGCGGGCTTCGCTGAGCGGAGCCGGCACAGCCAGATCGTAAGCCACCAGCAACACCGGACGTTGTTCCACGCACACAAAGGTTATGGCTTCGAGCAGACCAGCGGCAAACGAATCGTCGTAGCAGGAGAGCGCCGTCGATGACTGTTGACAGGTCGTGGCTATGCCCCAATAGCCGGCCGCTGTGTTGTGCACGGATTGATGAAACAGCGTGGGAGAGATCACACGCTCCGGTGTCGCCAGGGCGCGACAGAGCTGATCGAATACGCCCATTTCGCCTCCTGACGAAGCAAAGACCGTCGCCACCTCACGCGGATCCAGATCCGATTGGCCGATCGCTTCCTGCGCGACTTCCACTGCCCACCGGACACTATCGCTACTCCGCCGCCGTTCGTTCGGCGGCAGCAACACCGCTTCAGGATCGGGAACCGCTCCCGGTTGAAACAAACGGAGACCGGCCAGCACCGTGCGGCTGGCGTCCCACCCGGCGAGGCCGGGGGCAAGGAGACCGATGCCGTGGATCGCGACCTTCATGAAAGCTTCCCCAGGACCAAACTGCAGTTGTTCCCGCCAAAACCGAAAATATTGCTCACCACGCACGCAAGCGAGCCGATCTGGTTCTCACGAAGGATCCGACTTCTCAACGAGGCGTCCACACGCCGGCAATTGAGCGTACCGGGGATCAAACCGTGCGTAAGGCACAGCGCCGAGATGAGCGCCTCGGTGATGCCGGCGGCGCCCAAGGTATGGCCTGTCCAGCCTTTGGTCGAACTGCACGCAGGGCGCGCACCAAAAATGCTATAGACGGCTTTGTCCTCGACCGAGTCGTTCGCTCTAGTCGCCGTGCCGTGCAAATTGACGTACTCGATCTCTTCAGGGCGAAGCCCGGCCCTACCTAGCGAGTCCCTAATGGCGTGAATGGCCCCGGCTCCTTCCGGATGCGGATGCGACATGTGGTAGCCGTCTGTGCTTTCGCCGTAGCCCAGCAGCGCGACGGACCCCCGCCTGCTCACCCGCTCGCTGGATTCTAAAAGGGCAAACCCCGCTGCCTCTCCAAGGGAGAGTCCATCACGATCTTCGTCGCAGGGACGGCAGGGACTGGCCGAAAGCAGCTGCAATGCGGAAAAACCGTACAGCGTCGTCAGGCAGAGACTGTCGACTCCACCGACGATCACGGCATCACAAAGCCCCACCTGGAGCAATCGCGCAGCCGTGGTGAAGACTTTCGCGCTTGAGGAACAGGCCGTAGAAATTACCATGGCCGGCCCTTGCAGTCCGAGGCAGGTCCGGACGAAATCGCCCAACGAAAACATGTTGTGGGTATAGCGATAACGGGAGGTGTACCAGGTCGGGAGAAAATCGGTTCGAGGATCGCGCGCACGGTACGCTTGCTCGGTTTCCAGAATCCCGGAGGTGCTGGTGCCCATCACGACGGCAATGCGATGGGTTCCGTAGCGTTGTTTCGCTTCTGCCACCGCAACCATGAATCCATCCTGCTGTAGCCCGAGCCAGGCCAGCCGATTGTTGCGACAATCGAATTTTTCTAACTCATTCCCGAGCGAAAAATCCTCTAGACCTTCGACTCGTCCGATGCAGGTCTTGAGGGGGATATCTTCGAAGTCGCACGGTTTCAATCCCGATCGCCGCTCGCGCAAGGCCTGGAAGACGGGCCCCACGCCACGACCGTTGGCCGTGACGAGGGTATAGGCCGTCAAGGTCAAGGGAGTCATGGGCTGCACGTTAGGCGGCATGGGGATCCTGTTCGGTTAAGATGCCCGCAAAGAGGAGGCAGCAGAAAGACCCACAGGCTGCCGTCAGACCGATCGCGTGGAGCACGGGAATCTTCGAGAAAGCCAACAGGCCGAAGACGAGAATCGTCGTTGCGCTACAGACGAGCAGCCCGAAGACCGTTCGGCGTCGTTCCTCGGGATGGTCCTCTGCGCGATTGAAGAACAACGCGTAATCGAATCCCAGGCCGATCACCAAGAGCAAGGTCGCGACATGAAACAGCGAGAGCGATTCACCGGACAGGTTCACAATTCCTGTCACCACAATGAGGCCGGCGACAATCGGGACGAGCACGCGCCAGAGTTGCGGGAGAGATTTTAATCCGATTCCTAAGGCCACCACGATGATGACTGCTCCCCACCCAAGTAACTGCACGGTCCTGTCGCGATACTCTATCATCAGCCGGTTGGACTCTTCCTTGAGATCCACATACGCGACCGCCGCCTCTCCCCAGCCGGCCACCGTCGCCTTCAACCCCTTCCGATCGACGACGCCTCGCAGCGGCGCAACCGCCAGCCAGCGTCCGTCGTGTTCCATCATCAACGTCTCGATCTTGAGGCTCAACGACGTGCCGTGGAATGATCCACGGTCGACTAAGGGTTGGCTGCGGGCTGTCTCGATCCCGGCGATAAATGGAGAGAACAAGCCAGGCGCGAACGGCAACCCTTTCACCGCATCGCGGAGCCGATCCTCCAAGAGGGCGGGCTCGGGCAAAGCCTGCTGCCGCTGTCGTTGTACGCGCCGGCTGGGAACATAGCGCGACACCAGATCGTATCCCGCCAAGACACCCGCTTCTTGCAGGCGATCCAGCTTCGGCATCATCGTTTCACTTAGCTGCAATAGATCCTCTTGCGTAGCCGCCTCGACCACCACGAGATCGCGCACATCCGGCGCGCCCAATTCACCGCGCAGCTGCCGATCGAGTTGTTTTTTTTCTTCCGACACCGGACTGATCGTTGCCAGATCTTCTTCCCACAGAGGCGTATCTGACCATATCAGCACGATTGTCGCAAGAACGACCGCCACCGGTACCACAACCTTCGCCTTGGACAACTGCGCCATCATTCCAATCAAATCGGACTGAATCTCCCGAGGGACGAAACCGGCAGGGACACAGACCGGCAGCACCCATCGAGTCACCACCGCCGCTGTTCCCAATCCCGCCAGAGCGAAGAGCCCCAGTTGCGCCAACGCGGGAAAGCCGGCGAGAAGCAGGGACGCAAACCCGATGGCCGTGGTCAATACACCAAGGCGCATGGTCGGCCAAATGGCACGCATCGTGGCCTGTGCAGAATCCTTCTGAGTCAGGTGACTGAACAAATGGATGGGGTAATCATCGACCACGCCCAACAGCGTAATGCCGAATCCCAATGTAATGCCGTGGACAAACCCGAACCAACTATGCACCGCGACGAGGCCGGCCAGAATCCCGCTCGATAGCGGAATCAGACTCAGCAAAACCAGCGTCAGCGATCGATAGCTGGCGTAGAGAAAGAGAAAGACCATCGTGGCCGCCGTCGTCGAGAGCCACCACACCTCCCGTTCGATCGTTCGCTGGATTTCGACGGCAAACACACCAGGACCGCTCATGAGCAACCGGGCAGATAGTGACGACTCAGTGAGCACCCGCTGAAACGACGCCTGGATATCTTGCTGAATCGCTCCCTGCGCATCGGCATCGAACCCGGCGGATCTGGTTTCGACTACCATCAACGCCCGATGGCGATCAGCCGACATCCACACCCCTAGATGCTTTGCCGGAGCCTCCCACCCGGACCAAGACCGGAGGATCCCGATAAATTCCCCAGTCGGATCGGTCGGAATATATTCTTTAATCATTGGGGCGAGAGGAGAGCGCAGATCGTCGAGCCGTTGTTCAAGGGCGGCATGCAACGAGTCAATCGAAAAAGTCTCGGCCCTCACTGTGGGACTCAGGAGATAGCGTGAGTGAAACAAGACCTGTCGCTCCTCGGGAGACAGACCCTGCATTCCATTGCCCACGAAATCGATCTGAGCGTTCCCTCGCAGTCCATCGCCCAGCGCTTTGCTGAGCCTAGCCAATTCATCCGGCTGCGCGCCCTCGATGGCCAGAAGCATCAGCCGACCGGCTAGGCCTGAGCGCACTTGATTCAGCAACAGTCGTTGCGTGGCCGTCGTTCCTTCTGGAAGCAGGTCGCCGAGTTCGCTATGGACCGACAAGCGGGTCGCCGTGAACCAGAATGCGCCGGTGATGAGGACGACCCAGACAAGAACTGGCCACCGGGCGGCTCTCATTTGACTGGTCCTCGGCGAATGGTCATCACCGACCGGTCGCCGTCCGGCGCGTGGATGGCAATGGTTCCGATATGCCCCTCGGAGCCTGAGAACAAGATATAATCGACCACGGCTTTCCCCGCCTGATCGTGGGGACGTAGGAGCAATGTCCACTGCCGGCTGGTGCCTTCGACGGCGGTTTCGTAAACCTTCTTCAGCTGCGCCGCATCGCCCATGAAGCTGGCCCGAAAGGCTTCGACAAAACTGCGCAAGGCCGGATAGTCTTCCAGTGAAATGGTTTTCTTCACGCGCTTCCGTTCACTCTCGAAGGTCACCCGGTCTCCCTCGATGACGTAGCGCTCACGGTACGGTTCCAGCACTTCCTTTTCCAGCGTCGACGGAGGCGTGAAGCGCAGCACGCCGCGCACCATGAGCGGCTCAGTCAACAATGACGAGTACGTCGCCTCTTCAAACGACACCGAGGGTTCCCGCCCTTCCTTCAGCGAGGCAACAACCTGCTCGACGGTCCAAACGTTGCTTGACTGATCGCCGTGAGACGGCGAACTCTCGACGGCTGCTCCGGCCACAGTCCCAGCCAGTAGCAGGACACACAGCGGGAGGAGCCAGCTAATGCGAATCGTCCCAAAACTCATAGAAGTTAAACCAATTATCCGGCGCCCGGCGGCAGACGGCCTCAAGGCGATCGGCGTACCGTTGCATCCACTGTTTCAGATCGGTGGCCCGCTGTTCATGCGACAGCTGCACCTCTTCGCTAAAGGATTCGAGGTACACCTCGTATCGGTTCCCTCCCCGGTAGAGCCCGAAAAATAGGACCATCGGAGTACGGACGACGTGGGCCAACCGCATTGCCCCGGTCGGAAACCGGGCTTCACCGCCCAGGAAGGTACAGACGACAGACTGTTCATCCTGCATCACACGATCGCCCATGATGCCGACCACACCGCCCCTATCGAGACATTCTTTCACGTGTAACATCGTCTCCGCTCCACCGACCTGAATGACCGTTTCAGCCACGGCGGGATTCAATTCCTGGATCAGGCCACGAATCAAGGGCGCGTTCTGCTCGTCCATGAGGATGCGGATTTCAATGTGCCGGTGAGAGAGTCCCACCGCACGGACGACTTCGAAACTTCCAAGGTGCGACCCCAAGATCACACAGCCACGGCCTTTCGCCAGTTCCCGGTCGAGCTCGTCTAACCCGTGCACCTGAATCTCGAACAGATCGTACCGCCCGCGCAGAAAATAGACCCGGTCAAGAATCGTTGAGGCAAACGTATGGTAATGGTGAAAAAGATCGCACCAACTGGCGGGACGGCCAAACACCCGCTCACGAAATTGCTCGATCGCCCGTCGGGCCGCTCCTGAGCCCAGGAGAAAATAGACACAAATCGGATACAGCAGCGCACGAGCAACCGGACGGCCAAGCGACTGTGCCACCCATGCCATCATCCGAATGCTGGTGTGGCTGCCGCGCTCCTGATGCTGTTGCCAGTCGAGACTCACACCCGTTCCGCTTGCGCCGCTGTGCCAGGTGTGAACTCGATTGCGCCGGACGCAATGAGACGCGCATCGACCTGACAGGAAAATGTGGCCCGAGCGGTCGCGTCCTCGTCCACTCGAATGGTCACGACCTCACCCGGCCTCAGGGGAGAGGAAAACTTCACCATGGGTAGTCCCGTCACCAACAGCGGCGCCGTCGAGCCCCGACGCAGGGTGTCGAGTACTTCGTTGAGCAGCACCACGCCCGGCACGACGGGATAGCCCGGGAAATGCCCCGCAAGCGACGGATGACCATGGCTGATCGACAACACGCGTTCATGCACCATGGCCTTGCCTTTCCAGCCATCGCCGGGCCAGCTCACTCACCGCTTCACGCGGTAATTTGCCGGTCTCATTCCGAGGCAGACTGGGCACACAGACCAACGGGCGAGGCAGAAACACCGGATCGATGTGCGTCCGCAACGCGCGCTGAATCTCCTCGCTGGTTTTCCTCGGGGCCACGACAAACGCCATCAGCCTCGTGACAAGATCAGACCCTTCCTCAGGCAAAAAGAAGACCCCGTCCTGAACACCGTCGATCTCCAATAATTTCTGATTCAAGTCTCCTAGTGACACGCGATGGCCGGCGACGTTCACCTGATCCGCTTCACGACCGTGGACGACGAACGTGCCCTGCGCATCGACCGTGATGCGATCCGGCACCGGGACCGGAGCCGGGAGATACTCGGCATGCACCATCCACGACGCCTCGTCCTGCACCACCCGCACGCCATCCAATGGTCGCCACCGTTCACCATCGACCGTACGCCGTTCGGCCACACTGCCCGCTTCGGCAAATCCAAAAATTTCATGCACCTTGGTTTGAAAGTGCCGTTCGGCCTCTTGCGCCAGGCTCCGAGACAGTGGAGCGGTAGCAGATAGGATCAGTCCACCGGACGGAACTCTCACACCTTCTGTGACACAGGCGCGGAGATGCAATGGCGTGGTGACGAGTATCCGTTGACCCGTCACGTCGGCCAAGGCGCTCCTGATGTCGGCCGGAAAGAGTGGTCGACCGGCATGCATGACCAACCCATGCATGACCGGCAACATCACGGAGGCTTCGAGTCCGAACATATGTTGATGCGGAACGGTCGCCACCACCGCGGCGCGGTCACCACCCTTGATGCCGAGCCTGGCTCCAGTCGCGTGGGCCACGGCCGTCAACGCCCCCCACGTTTTCTTGTTGGGCATCGGTTGGCCGGTGCTTCCCGATGTGAACGCGATCGCCACGAGTTGATTCAGCGGGACACGGGGAATCTCCCTTGGCCACGCAGTTCGGCCTCTCAGCGGTTGAATCGAGACGGACTCGATCCCCTCGATCGTATCGTCCCGATCGGTCAGACCGTAGCTGTCGGGATAGTCGCCGGCAACACGGCGAAGGGTCTGGGGTGCCCGACTTTGCGGAAGCAACGTCACCTGCCGCCGCAGAATCGCGGCGGCAAATCCCACCAGAAACTCGTAGCGGCTGGTCGCAAGATTGAGAACCGTGGGCCGATCAGGCAACGACTCCACGAGGCGGGACACGTCGGCGAGAAACTGTCGGGCTGTGCGAGGCCCTCCCTGCTCCCAGGCCAGCACATCGTCCGGATTGTAGGGGCCGATCAAGGGCGTGTCGTGCATTGCCCCACCCGCGGTCACTTCGTTCGGTTCTTCTCGATTGCCTTGGCCAGCGCCCGCAGGGATGAAAAGATCGCTTTGATCTCCGGATCGCTCGACTTGAGTTGATAGCCGTATGTTTGGGAAATGGCCAGCGAGAGTTCCAACGCATCGATCGAATCGAGGCCAAGCCCGTCGCCGAACAGGGCCGCCTCAGACTGTATGGTCGCCGGATCGACCTTGAGCTTGAGCGTCTGGACGATCAGCTTCGCGATGTCTTGTTCCAGTAGTGACGTTACCAATGAAGCGATACCCCCTTGGGAAATCCTTCGATCTGCTGAATCTTGTTGAGCATCACTATTCTTATCTTACCGACCTAACTTGAATCATGTCACCTCACGAACCAACCTAGGTCACGACGACGGCTTCTCAAGTACAGCGACGAGATCCGCACGGAGCTTTGCAAACACTTTCTTGTACGCATCAAAGGACGACTGACGGACAGCCGATTTCATACCAAACGCCCCTGCCCCAACCATCTTGCCCCCTTGGCCTTCCCCTTCCTCTCTGTAGGATTTGTCGAACACCAGAGATTGTCCAGCGCGGTAGACTCGCGCTTGCACAACCACGGTGGTATGAAAATCACTAAACGCGTAGTGTGAAATCGATAACTCTACCGTGAGGCGTGGCATTCCTTGCTGCGGCTCTTCATACTGCGATGCCGCTTTATAGTGCCTGAACATCTGAGGAAACTCGACGTCCGCGATCTGGCGAAGCATTTCTCCGGGACGGGCATCCCAGGTGTTTGCAATTCCCGTAGCCCATGACTTGATCGAAACAACCTGTCCAACCGTATATGGAGCGATCGTCGCTACGAGCCCAGCATCATACAGTTTGCCGCCTGTTGAATAGCCAATATCTTCGAACCGAATGTCGTAATGACAACCGGTCGAAAGAAACAACACGAAGACGCTCAACAGCATTCCTGACCATTGGACCGCGCGTCTTCTGAGGCCAACCATTATATTCATGTTCGGCTCCTCTCGCTAAAAACTATGTTCACAGCTTGACCGCGCGGTAATCGCGCAGGACACCGCTCCACCATTCTTTCAATGAGCACTCTACGAACCCGACTTCCCTGAGCGTTTCCATGATGGTTTCTGGCGGCACGCAATTTTCGGTCGTCTCCCACCAATAGCCCATGAGGGTCTGCATGTCGCGATTGCCCGTCATCGTTGAGAAGAAATTTCCCAGAACCGTCTTGATATAAAACCGCGACAGGGTCCGCAGAGCAGCCGACTTGGGTCGTGAAATTTCAAGAATCAGGACGATGCCCCCGGGCTTCAAGACGCGCCGATACTCGGCAAACGCGCCCTTGAGGTCCGGAACGTGCCGGAGCGCATAGCCCATGCTCAGAAAGTCAAACTGCTCGTCGGGGAACGGCAGACTCTCTCCCACGCCACGCACCAGATTTCGGCAAGGCCCCTTCTGCGCCTCGCGCAACATGCCGATGCTTGGGTCGAGCCCGATGACCGAGCCGGACGGTCCGACCAGATCCAGGGCGCATTGCGTCACCAGACCAGGTCCGCAGGCGATATCGAGAACCTGCATGCCCGTCTTGAGCTCAGCCTGCAGAAGCGCCTTTTTCCGATACCAGAGCCCGGAACCGAAGCCGGTGGCCTTGTCGATGTTGCGATATTGATAGGCCGTGCGGTTAAAAAGCTCGTTGAGAAATCCTTGCCTGGTCTCAATCTCGTCATAGTACTGACGTAATGGCGGATGAGGGGCTATCGGCCGGCTGGCCGGACTTGTGACCCGTTGACCGATCGGCTCAGTGGATTGGCTCATTAAGGCCTCCCGAGACTCAGACGCCCACACTTGTAGCAGGACGCTCTCCCACGGGCAAGAGGGAGGCGACCTAAGTCTCAGAAGAATGCCTGCACGGAAAAGACGACGTCATTGTCTCGGTCGCGATGGTTGTAATCCAGCCGGAACGTCCAATTCTGCGAGAGCGTATAGCGCGAACCGGCATACCAGCGAATATCGTCGGACTTGTCTCCGAGTGCATACCGCAGATAGGATCCCGATACCATCAGCTTCCAACGATCGGTCAGATCGGCCAGCATGCCCACCGTGCCGCCGCCGCCGATGCGGTGCCGTTTCTCATAGGCCTTACTGTAATTCGCTTCGGCTTCGGCAAAGGCGAAGTAGACCTCTCGCTTGAACAGGTTGGATTCCGCCGCCGCCCCGATCCCTCCGCTAGCGATCCCATTGCTGCAGAGTTGGCAGCCATTGTGGCGAATCGTCTGCATCCCTATATTCACTTTCCAAGATGGCGCGTGGAAGAGATCGTCCATCGGCGAGAGGGACAGAATATTGAGCAACGTCGCTCGTTCGAGCCTGGTTTGTTCCGCCCGGTTGTAGTGCCGCAGAGCCAGCCCGAGCATTTCAATCTGCGCATTGGGAGTGTATCCCTCCTCGGGGTCCAGGAGATCATGATAAGCTGCGCGCAACGACACCTCCTCGAAGGTGTCATGATTGCGCCAGCCGGCACCTATGGTCGCCCGAGAAGTCCGGTGCCCCGTATCCGGCTGTTTTGTATAGGGGAGAATTTCGACCTCCTCGGATGGGACCAACAGCCGGCTTCGCTCTGTCAGCACCTGCCGGTTGCGCTCCTTGTAGACCTTCACCTCCGGATCGTCACTTTCGCCTTTATAACGAAGATAGTCCGACGCGACGTCCAGCACCAAGGCCCGGCGCAGAAGAGGCAGCGCTGCAAATGAGGTGTCATGTGCAATTTCTGGAGAATGCATGATTTGTTTCGACAGGATCCGCTCTTCAGGCGTCAGGAGAATCCGTTTTCTCCTGATGATCGTGCTACGGGACGGACGGTAAGTCGTGGTACCCACCATCCCTGGTTGGGCTACGATGATCCGCACTGTATCCGCTGGAATAGTCCAGAAATGAAACTGTTCCCTCAAATGCAAATCAGGGTTGGCATACTCCAAGAGAGACAGAATGTGATATGAACAATTCTCCTTGAAGAAGAAATAATCGAAGTACGCGTTCCCCATCTCCCATGCATGCATAAGCAGCCGGTCGATCTGAGAGGGCGTGAGGTTCAGTTGATATTCCCACATGTCGCGATTCTCGATGTCGCGATAGGCCTGGACCTTGAGGTAATAGGGTGGGGTGGAGAAGAAGCCCTTGTATCCCCCGAAAATGCCCTTGTAAGCATACTCGAGGCCAACGTCAGGAGGCACGTCTGCGGCATAATCGATCGTATAGGCCAGTATCCTCGTCTGTTCGGTCTGACCTTTCTGGTCGATCCGCAAGAACGTGTGACCGAACATGGAGGCAGGATTGTTCATGAAGGCTGCGGGGAAGATGAGGCTGATTCCTTGCGGATTCAACTCAGCCCGCCACCGGTCGAAACGATCACAGGCGACCGGCGCAAGCCGACTGTCATCAAACCGCAGGCGCTCCTTCAGCCAGTGATACCGAGCGATGAAGGCACACTGGGCCGGCTGTTTCGAGCGTCCCACGAGGTCGGCGGAAAAGAAGTGCTCGATCGTCGCATCGAGTTCGGCCTGTGGATCGTGCTTGCCCTGGAGCGACATGAAAAATCCCTCGTCATCTTGCTCACTGGTAACCCCTCCAAAAAGATTGGCTCCATAGT
This sequence comes from Nitrospira sp., assembly GCA_005239465.1. Classification (GTDB taxonomy): domain Bacteria; phylum Nitrospirota; class Nitrospiria; order Nitrospirales; family Nitrospiraceae; genus Nitrospira_D. The sequence continues at coordinate 56,371 of SPAW01000010.1, forward strand.
GGAGCAACAAATGCCATTCTCGCTCGTCCGCCAAACGAGCCAGCCTTGCCTGCTGAATTAGCTCGTAACGATACGCTTGGGGAGCCGGCTCTGCCACACTTTGGCCTGGAGCACAAATGAGCGCGAGGATGGCGAGTAAAAGGTGGATCACTGCATAATGAGCAGAAAGGAAAGGGCTCCCACCACAGGTGGAAGCCCTTGTAACAAACGCTACTTGTTCAGAGCAACCTTCGCCAAGACTGGATTGGCGGAAATCGCGGCATTTAATGCCTTGACCATCGTGACCGCGGAGAGATCGCCTGCATTCGTGAGCGAGGCATAGCGCTCCTGCGCCATCGCGAAGAACGTCGCATGTTGCTCCTGAGGAACTCCCAAAAGAGTCGCTAGTGAGGCAAGGTGCTCCCCACGGCCTTGCGCCATTTCCTGAGCCAGCGCATCGGAATTCAGCTCTGCGAACATCGTGACCTTCTGTTTAGCCCACCACTTACCATCATCTGTGCAGCCTGATGTTCCGCTGGTTATCCCGAAGGTCTGAGTGCCGAACGACCCATTCGTAGTCGCCATCAACGCCTGCGCGCCCTTGGTCTTAGAGTTTGGATAGTTCGCCCACATGATCTTGCCCAATCCACAGCCTGGACCTGTATCCGGCGTGCCGGCTGCCAACGCAAAATCGCCTTGCATCGCGACGAATGCACCTATTACTGCAAGCATTCCCAGCTTTTTCATGTACCTTCCCCCTTTTGTATGTTTGTATGATTGTGAGCACCATGGCACGAGCTATCTTGCGCAATTATAAACTATTCACGGGACAGTGCCACACCTTTTTCCCTGTCCTATATTTGTTACCTGTGCGACCGACCGGTCTGCCAACGTCCCACTACAGAAATATTCCTACATGGGACGCGCGGACGCCACCGATTCCCTCAGGATTGCATCATGGTCCTGAAAGATCGATCTCAGTTGATCCCCACTCTATCGCTGCACGACCTGGCAATCATGATCGAGCACAGTGACGGTGCCGTCAGCGGTATACTCCGCTGCTGCAAGAAAGCTTCCTGTCTCACCGAGGAGGCGATAGCCCGCTGCGCTGGAGACAAGTGTGGCATGACGCTCATAGGTGACCGTGGCACCGTCGTTCGCTGGCGTCCATCGGATCGTCGACTCGCCCAAGCTGGCCACCTTGGTCTGGCCGTCGTTGTCCAAATCCGAAGCTTTGACTGGGTTGTCTCCGCTCAAAAATTGAATCGAGTTGAAGATGAACGCGTCCAGCAACGCCGAAAATATGTACACCGGCACGATGATCATACCGAAGAAGACGAATTCCTTCATCCATTTGTCGTTTACTTCGCCGCTGCCTTTGATTCCACTATTTTGGACCGTTTCCGCACGGTCCTGACGTTTCGATGGCTAGCCGTATTGCCTAAACGAATCAATCGCGGAAAAACCTTCCCTTGTACGATCGTCAGCAACCCAGCCCCACGCGGTAACGAGAACCGCCTGGGGCCTGCAGAGCCTGGATTGAAGAGCAGCGTGTCGCCTAGCCATTCACTCTTCGGCTGGTGCGTGTGACCAAAGACGCAGATGTCAGGTTGTTCCCGATCCAAAAAGGCTCGCCCGTCTTTTGTGAGCTTCCCGCCTGCATACACAATATGACAGATGGCGATGCGGAGGCCGGCCAGCTCGATCACGGTCTCTGGTGGAAATCCACTCTGTTCGAACCCATCGACATTGCCAGAGACGGCCGTCACAGGAGCAATGATCTGAAGTTGCTCGATAACGGATCGTTTGCCAATATCACCGGCGTGAAGAATGTGATCGACGCCTTGGAAGTGTCGCACGATCGCCGGATCGAACAGGCCATGGGTATCGGCAATGACTCCGATGCGAATCGTGCGTGAGCGGCTCACGGATCCACAACCGGTTGAACCCCCAGCGACCCTCGGACTTTGGCCCAGTCAAAGGTAAAGGGCTCAGGGGTTTTCTTCGGCATGGCAGCGAGTTCGGCTTTCAATCGTTCGGCCCGGGTACGACTCATCGGATGGGTGGAGAGCCACTCCGTTCGTCCTTCGTCCTTTTCAGACAGCCGTTGAAAGAAGGTAATCATGCCGGAAGGATCGATCTTCGCCCGATGGAGCAGTTGCAGCCCGGTCAGATCCGCCTCCGTCTCCTGTTCTCGGCCGAACTTCAAAGTCAGCAACTCGACACCGAGCTGTTTCATGAGACCAACCAAGCCCTGCTGATCTCCCAGCACAATCGACACCACAGCCACAAGGCCGAGCTGCTTGACAATGCGATTGAGCCCGTGGCGCTGCAGCACATGGTTTAGCTCATGGCCCAAGACACCCGCCACCTCCTCGCCGCTTTCCGCTTTTTTCATCAACCCGGTAAAGACGACGACATAGCCGCCAGGCAGGGCGAAAGCGTTCACCACGTCGCTCTTCACAACCGTCACCTCGAACTTATAGGGGTTGTTGGGAATCTGCTCAGTCAGACGATGGGCCATTTCCTCGACAGCCGTTACCCCAAGACCTTCTTTCACGACTTCCTGATGAGAAAGGAAATCCCGATAGGCTGACTCACCCAGTTTCTGCTCCCACTCCACCGGTATCCGATCGACGGCGAGTTCCACCAGTAGATCGGCTCCAAACCAAAGTCCCAACACCACGGCCAGGATGGTTCCCCCGATAATGCTCCATATCATCCGGTGCCGGTGTCGCACCTGACGGACGCGTTCCGCCGCTCGTTCAAACGGGGCGTTCAAGTGATCCGGCGCCGCTTGGCGGAAAGCGCGAATCATGTCAGCGTTCTTGAGATAGAGCGTCCGCTCCCCCTTTGGTCCAGCCCATTTCACCACGAGCTGGTCATGATCCAGCCCGCCCGCTGATACAGTCAGGCCAGAAAATGGAACGGATTCCGACCGGCGCTCGGCAGGGTCAGAGACAAAGGTAACCGTGAGCCCATGTCCCTCGACTTGAACAAGACAAGGTACGCCGCTGGCAGGAAACTCGTCACCGAAACAGAGAGCGTTGGGGGTGATAGTGGTCATCGAGGGTCGTACGGCAGCTCAAAATGGCCGCGAACGAGGCCGCAGGCAAGCAGAAACCGGAGGCGTAATTGTTTCCACCCTCCCGCCCCGAGCTGCCAAGACAGCTCTCTCCTCGTGTGGGGTACGTTGAGGATTTCCTGCGAGCCGAGAACGAAGCTTGGGAACTGGCGCGTCTTGGACTTCGGCGAGCTCCCCTCGACAGGCTCGGCCTGCGATCGTTCGACCCAGAGGCTCTCGACGGGCGAGCTCAGTCGAGTCGGGCCTGAGCTTGCCGAAGGCAGTCGAGCCGCGCGACTGGGTTGGGCGGGTGAGAAGGTAGGCGTTTTCAGCATCCGTTACTCGGAGACTGGGATGAACTGCCTAACCCACGCGCCAAAGCTGCCAGGATTGCGGCTTTGAATATAGACCACACCCGGTCCACGGAACCGGCAGACAAACCCTTCACCGGAGGTGAAGCTCGCCACCCATCCGGATGCAGCCTTCTCGATATTGTAGGACGTTGTCACGGACCAGGCCACGAGGTGGTTGTTGTCTACGATGTATTCCTGGTCCGGCTTCAGTTCGATTTTGTGAATCGCCCCAAAGCTGTTCAGAATCAGCGTGCCCTTGCCGCCGATCTTCAAGATAAAGAATCCTTCGCCGCCCAGCAGCCCCCGGCTGAGGCTTTGCATTTGGCTCTCAATCTTGACGGTTTCGGCGCCGGCGAGAAAGCCGTCTTTTTGGACCATATATTCATTCACGCCGTCGAGCTCTATGACGACGATTTCCCCGGGGACCGTCGGCGCCAACAAGATTTCGCCAGGACCACGGCTCGCTCGCAAGGTCTGGAAGAAAAATTTCTCTCCTGTGAGCAACTTGCGGGAAAGCGCGCCCAGAAACCCGCCTTCCATCTTGCTTTCGACATCCACCGTCGGCGATAAGGCGACCATCGCGCCGGATTCAGCCTTGATGTGTTCACCTTCTGCGAGTTCAACCCGCACCATCGGAAACGCTCCGGGATAGAGAATTTCACTTCTCATCTGTATGTCTCCTTAGAAAACGCCTCTCGCTTTTCCTTTTCACTTTGTACTTTTACCTTACCTTTTACCCCACCACCCATCCGTAAACTTTGCGGCTCGGCTCCGGTCCTTCTTCCAGATAGCTCATCCTGAGCTGTCCGAGTACGTCCTTCGGTAACTCATTCCGTTTCACCGTGGCATCAATACCAAATACCCTGGCCGCGTTCAGTCCAAAAATCTGTTCTTTTACCTGCCGTGTCAGGGGCTGATAGTGATGCTTATCGATCAATTGATCGGGAATCTGGAATCGACGAAAGGCTTCGATCTGCCACTGCGGCGTGCCGTACCAGATGGAGTCCGTCCCCCAGAGCACATGGTCGACGCCGAATGCTTGAATGATCTGCCCGAGTAGATGCGCGCAGACAGCCGGATGAGTCGTGACTAATTGCGCGAAGGTCGAACCAAGTTCCATGTAGACGTTGGAGATGCCCGGCTCCTTCTGTTTCATGCGGCAGAATTCCGTGGTCCAGGGGATCTCGCCGGTCTTCGCAAACACTTCGTCAACCGATGCCACACTCCTGAGTCCCGAGTGATAAACCAGAAAGTCGATGTCGGAAAAGTCTTTGGCGGCCTTGATCAGGTCTTTGGGATGGTTGTATTCCGGCACGGGACCGAGCGGCAGCCCCTTGTGGACGCAAACACGCTTCACCTTGAGCTTCCGGGCTTGTGCCAACATCGGATAGGCGATCCTCTCATCGTCCATCCACCAGCCGCGGTCGAATCCCTTTGGACAAGAACCGGTGTAACACTTCCAGGCATCGACTTTCATGGTCTCGGCTTGCATCGCCATGAATTCCAGATCCGCAGCGCCAAGCTGCGGTGTCGCGAGACCGTGCGCGAGCATCCGCTGCGAGCCGGCCAGGCGATTGATCTCGTCGCGAATGTGCGCCATTTCCTTCGGTGGGACAACCGCTTCTTGTGGGTACGGCCCAGGCGGCGTGCTTATCAATCCGACGGTGGTTTCGCTGTCGAGGAAGACTTCTTTGACGAAATTCTTCCAGGATAGATCGTCGATGGTGCCCCGGTCACCCGCGAGTTTGGGATTGAGCCCGGCGTCCCGTATTCTCCGCCTGAGTGCCAGCAGCGCTTCTTTCGACACCGCCCCCTTCCGTCGGTCCTCTGCGTTCGTCGGATCATAGTGCGACCCAACGTAGTGCGTCTGCACGTCGAAAATAAAATACGGCGCGCCCTGCTGCTCGGCAAAGGCCACCGATTCAAACAGTTCAACTTCTCCGATGTCGAAGAATCGGCCGAAGACCGAGTTCATTGCCAGCAACGCGGCAGCCATGCCGCCCGTGGTCTTCATAAAATCTCTACGTGTGAAACCTCGTCGAGCTGCGGTCCCTTCCACGAGCACGGTGGCAATCTGTTCAACACGAGCCTGATCTGCGGTCTGACAGAAGGGAATAAACTCTTCGTTCGACACGATCTGCGTCGGAATGGCGAATTGAAACGTAGTTTCTTTTCTAGCCGAGGGAAGGCGTGGAAACGGTGTTGGTATGGACGCCATGGTGCCTATTGGTATGAACGGTATGCGGTGATTCTGTGGAATACAATGAGCGCTGTCAAGCAACCGGCGTGAGGAGAGAGCACAGCTCACTGAAATAAACTGGGGAGTGAGACTCTGCACTCAATCGAAATATCTACTTGGACTTGGAGGATCGGGCAGGGGATTTTGCGGGGACGGCAGGAGTCTGATTGACCGGAATCGTCACCACCACATCGGACTGCGGATCGGCATCCTGGTCCTTGCCGTCATGCCCGACGCTGTACATGACGCCTTTTTTCAGATTCACCAGCATCGGCAACCCCGTGTAGGGGTCATAGAAATTCTGCCCGGCTTTGGCGAGGCGCGCCAGGAGGTCGGCATCCTGGGGACCGCGCCGCAACCAGGCTTGCAAACTGGCCAGTCGTAGATGCGCATCCGTGTCGACCACCAACCCGTTGTAGAGGTCCCACGGTGCCAGCGGTTCCAGGCCTACGATATTTTCGATCGGATTGGTGAGATAGTCCGTCACCGCATTCGCCGGGAAGTGAATATAGTTTTCCCACTTCGGCAAGGAGCCGTACCGCCCTTCACCGGCAGCCTTGTATGAAGCCTCGTAATATTCCGCGTAGTCGTTGAACCGACGCTGTTTCGGCAGTGGAAGAACCGAGGCCACGACTGCGTGGAGCGCCTGTTCCTCTCCTCTCTCGGCCTTCAGTTGGGCTTCGAAAGTCTTTGTGGCAGACACCAATACGCTCTGCATCGGCCAACGGATTGAGAGTTCGACCTGATCAAGCGGCCGAAGCATCTTGGTCACGCGGCCCAGATACTTGCCGTCGAAGTCTTGTCGCAATAACAGCCCGGATGCGACCGCGATGTCATCATTGATGGCCTGGAGCGCCAGAGTCTTCACGGGAAGCGTCTTCGCCTGGCCCAACGCAATGCGCCACGCCTCCATGTCCGTCTCGAGCCGGTCGACACCGATGTCTGTCCCCTGGACAAACCCATCCGCCAGGTACAGTTGGTGAGCAAAGACAATCGAGACGCAGGGCGGACTTATGGTTTGGCCGTAGCCCCAGTCTTCAAATGAGAGTTTTTGCCACTTCTTATAACGGGCGAGCGCCGATTCTCCTTGGCTGACCCAGCTTTTTATAGTGTCCTGGTGCGACTTGAACTGCCCAACCGGATCCGAGCCGCGGAACCACCCGTTCGCCACATTCGCAGATGCATTCGACTGTCCGACATGTGCTCCACCACCGGATCCTCCGAGACATGCCAGTGCCATGTCTGCGTCTTTTGCGTCAGGTTTCCGCTCGAACCCAGCCTGAATGGGATCCTGCCCCGCTGGTGCATCGAAGCCAAGGAGAAGTAGATAGCCGTTCTTCTTAAAATCCGGCAGAGTTCGTTGCGGGCTGGTGGTAAGACTTTGGAATACGAGCGATGGTTGTTCTTCCATGATGATCCACGTCAACCCCACCGCGCCGATCCCTAGCGCCACGAGCGCACCTGAAAGCACCGCAAACGCCAGGAGAGAAATCACGATGGCACGCGTGGTGGAGAAGCACGAGCTTACGAAGACCGAAATCCCAATCCGGATACTATTCAGCTTCGAGCGGAGTCTGGGGCGTGGCTTTGGCTCTGCCACACGCTCCCTTGTCCCTGTACGAGTGACATGGCCGGATGATTCGAAGAGTACATCGACGGCAGCAGCGGCCGTCGACATGGGCCGGGTCACGCCAGTCTCTGCTTGCATGGGTGCCTGAGGCGTCGGTTCTACCACACGAGGCGCCTGCGGCTCTTCAATGAACCGAATGGATTCCCCTGTTTTGATCCATTCTTCTTGCTGCGGCACCGGCTCGAAAATGCGGGCTCTCGCCTCGGCAAGCGCCGCTTCCCGCTGCTCGCTCTGTTCAGCCTGGCGATGAGAAGTCTCTTCAGTGGAGAGCGGAGCCACAGGGATCTCAGGCACCGGCTCCGAGGTTCTCTTCCGCTTTTTCGACGATGGACGGTGAGTTTGAACCGCCACTTCACCGGTCTTCCAATGCGAGGGATCGTCAGTAGGCCGTGACGGAACTTGGGGCGACTGCACTATCGGTTCAGGAGCGACAGGCACCTGTACCGTGGGCGTTGCCATAGGCACTGTGGGTTCAACCTGGCGTGCAGGCTGCGCTGCAACGACGGTTTGTGGAGAAGGCGCAGGCTCGACGTTCTCCTCCTTCAACGAAGGAGACCCATCCTCAGGCTGAGTTTCTGTCGGAGCGAACTCACTGACAGGCGCCGACACGCTTGTTGAAAACGATGGCGGCGCTATCGCTACTGGTTCGATCGCCTCCTCTTGCCATTGAGGCGATGGTTCAACATTTTTTGATGCTGTCGACACAACCTCAGCTGTTGGTACGGAGACGGCAATAGTGAATGACGGTGGTTCAGGCTCAACCGACTTCGGCGGCTCACTGATCTGGGCAAATAATGTGGAAGACGGTGGTTCCGCTACCACGCTGGTGGTTTGGTCTTCGTTAACAGCACGGCCTGGGGCCAAGCCGGCGAGACGAAACTCCGGTTCGGATGAAGGTGGAGTAGGCGGAGGCTGGGTGATGGAGAAGGAGTCCGCTCCCAACACCCCACTAGGTGGCGAATTGAAGGACTGCGGTTGTGCCTGCTCTTGAACGGATTCCTGATGCAGTGCCAAGACCGGCTCAACCGGACTCGCCGATTGGACCATCTGCTCTGCTGGGGTTTCAGCAACAATTTCCTCGACCTGTGCCGGAGGGATTGTAACGGTCGATTCCTGGACTTGATCCCAGGGCATCGGCGCAACCACAGATGCGGCAGCCGTCGAGTCTGGCGGCAATTGCTCTCGATTTGTCTCTGGAATCCAGACGGTCTCGGCCTCGGCCGCCTGTACATGTTGGGAGGAGATTGTCGAAGCTGGAGGCTCTTCGATCTGAATCTTATCGGCCTGTGCTGCTTCCGGCTGGGGCGTACTTGTAGACAGCTTGTCTCCGAATTTCCATGCACTGCTGAACACGGACTCCCAAGAAAATCCGCCTCCCTTCAACGTTTCTGGGAGCGGAGTAGCCGGAGACTGGTCTGGAACGGACTCAAATGAGGTCACGGCTGACGCTTCTGTCACCAATACAGTATGGCTCGTCTCTGCGACCACGGGTGGAGGTGCAACGTCGCGGGACTCGCCCTGACCGGCGACCGATGATTCCGTCCCAAGTAGAGGGGCTGTCGATACCGGTTCAGTTTGAGTTGAGGGAACTGGAGGGACATCGGGAACATGATCGGGAATGCTGATCGTAGACTCTTGGACATCCTCCCAGGGCATCGGAGCAGAGACAACCTCCGCGACTGCCTCCTGCTGAATCTGCGGGGACGGACTGTCGTGTTCTTGGAACGACAGCGTTGGGGGAGGCACGGGATCGATCGCGATGGTGTGGGTCGAATCAAATTCGCGAAACGTCGCGGAAGCCTCCGCAATAGAATCTGGATAAGGTACGAACGACGGCTCGTCCTCACGAAGGACGCCCGACAAGAGGTCGGGTGTTTTCGCTGCCATGGGTGCCTCGACAGGTTCACTGACGCGACTCGCTTCCGGCGTTTCAGCTTTTGCTTCGGTTTGTGTATCGAGATTGATCTCGCTCCGCTCAACCATGGGCGAATCGGAAGATAGCGAAGTGTCACTGAGCGACCTCTCCTCTTGTGAGAGAACACTAGTGCCCACTGCTGAGACCGGGGATTTCGATGGGCGAACGGACTCTTGGACCGGAGAGAAACCCGAGGCTCCAGAAGAATCATCAATCTGCTCCCACGGCATTACTCCGGCCATCGGCTCTGGAATCGGCAGAGCAGCAGGAGCATCCTCGCCTGCAGAAGGAACCGGTGTTGCGACAGCCGCCTCTCCATGAGCGGCAAGCGGGCGAGCAACCACTTCTCCGGTTTGCGCGTCGAAGAAAGACGCCAAGCGGAAGGCGATCGGGCTCGCAGGCGCAAGTTCTTTTACCTTTGCATAGAGCTGAGAAGCATGGTGAGGATTGTCCGGATCGGGATCCTCGATCAGGATGTCGATGGCCTTGCCATACTCGGCCACAGCCTCGAGCGTATCCCCTTTCTCCTGATAGATAGACCCAAGTTTTTCCAGAAAGGGAACACATCGTGGACCAGCAGCCAAATACTCTCGCAGTAAGGACTCTGCGAGCCAGTAATCCTGCCGCTCAAAGGATTCGTTGATGAGTGAATCGAAGGCTTGTCTCGCCGGAATCAGGCTCCCCAGACGAAGATGCAATGTTGCAAAGAGCCGCCGCGCCTCCATGTTGTGGGGATCAAGCGCCAGCAATTCTTTAAGCGCCGCTGAGGACCGTCCATACTTGCCAGCATTCATCTGGGTAATGGCGTCTTCAAGAAGAGCGGTCTTCTTGCTGTAACCGACGACACCCCGTTTGTGACTCCGGGTGGCCGCTTTCTTGTCTGATTTTAGATGGGTTTTCTTGTCTCCGCGCACGCTACAACCTTAGCAGATTCCTGCATACTTGAAATCCACACCAGTGGCCGATTCTTGCCCACAGAAGAACCTTCGGAAAGGCCGCTGATGCAGGGGTGAAACCGTTGAAGAAATTGCAATCTGGATGCCCTCCCCCTTACTTAGACACTTTCTCAGAAGACCCTTAGAAATTGAGCAGTTAACCCATTGTTGGTACCCCACACAAGAACCAATCCTCCATTTTTGGACAACGTTAGCGGAAACAGTCTCTTCATGGGTAGGCTACCGATCTCGTCTTGACCCTGCTTGACCCTGCTTGACCCTGCTTGACCCTGCTTGACCCTGCTTGAAACAGGGCTGGCTGACTCCGCCTTCGGCCCAATCCTTACGCAGCTCGACGATTAGAGAAGAAAGAGCCTGAATCTTCAGAAATGCCTTCTGGAAGCCGATGAGAGAGATGTAGGGGACGGATATACCATTTCACATAGTCATCTGTACGGCCAGGCTGACAGCTGAGATTGTCTCACGAGGATAGGTACAATGAAGTGGGTAATAATTGAGGAGCTCTTGTCCGGTATGGTCCTGGTGAAGCTGGTCGCCAATACTGCTGAGTTGCCAGTTTATGGAGTAGGAGCAGAGCTAGATAACTCCATGATTGACCGATTGCAACAGCTCAGACTGAACGCGGTGTACGTGACAGGTGACGCAAGGGATACGACTGAAATAACTCTCGTGGAACTGGAAGCCGAATTGGAGCGTCGTTTTCGGCAAGTCCTCCAGGATCCTCTTCAAGCCCTCATTTTCCGCCACATTCGGGACCATCTCCAAGCCACCTATGGTATTCAAGAGTAGGAAGGATCAGCCGGCCTATGAGCATAGTAGGCGTCACAGAACTGCGACATCGGATCGATAAGCTCAGAGAACTGCCTACGCTTCCGCATATGGTTCAGAAACTGGCCTCCACGCTCCAAACCTCCATCGTCCACGTGGCCGATATCCACGTCAAAGGGCTGGCCTGTGAAAACCCGGGGGATAGTTTGGTACCGCCGCTTTCGTTCCCAGCCTGGGATCTGGTCGGCCTCGATGAAACCGCCCCCGCTGCCTGTATCCCAAAAGCATCGGATAAGTTCGCCACGATCGACGATTGCTTATGAGTCGATCCGTGCCGAGTCGACGCATCATTTTTTGCATCAGGAATCTACTGCAATCCAAGGCCTGAGCCAATTGCTGGTCAAAGCCTGGTTCATAATCGTCGAAAGCAGCGGACCGGAAAACATCGTCCCAATGCCCATCCTGGCGACGTCAGTAAGATCGTTTCAGATCTCAAGAAGCGTGCAAAAGCCTTGAAGGGGAGCATCTACGTAAAGGATCGACGCGAGAAATAGCAGGCATCGATCTGGACGCACAGATCTGCCCGCCAGGATGGATTCTGGCTATACCGACTCATCGTTGTGGTTTGAAAACTAAGTCGAGAGAAGGAACATTATACCGAAGAAAGGCCTGGCTAGACACAGGTGTCGAAGTCGTCACATTCCTCTGACGTAAACCGCGGACCGATTTCGTAGACATATCCCGTCGCGAGCGCTGTCCCCTGTTCATGACAATTCCTCGTCAGGATCTTCGCACAGCGAAGGCAGTGTTGAATCCCTTCCCATGACACATCTCCAGCAAGATGCTGAACAGGTTTTCCGATCTCAGCGACGCTCTCCGGCATCAGAACTTTACGAACTTCGACCACCAGTCGCTGTGCATGGTTTGCCGACTCGAGGTCTGCCCCGTCCAAGACAAGGACCAGGAGCCCCAATGCTCGCACCGGGTCGCCGTTCGCCTCATCGAGCAGTCGCTGCGCGAAAGCCTGTACTTTGCCCTGTAAGAGTTGTGGATCCATCGGACTTAGAGCGCTCTATGTTGTCTTTACTCTATCGGCTTCTTCAAGCCAAGAAATGAGTTGAAATGTGCAAAAGCTGATGGACAGTAGAAAAGTTCGCATGAACTGTGCCACTAGACAATGCCGTCGGTAGCGCGCGTTTTCAGTCGTCATCGGATTTAGTGCGGTAGGGTCTATTGGGCTGGATAATTTAGAGCCAAAAAACTAGACCAGGCTATATTGACGAACTACAGTACACAGTAGAGATTGTTATTACCCTCTACAATAAATAGTGGTCTGCACTTGTTCTTTTCGATCATAAGACACCAGCTATGTTGAGACATCCTTTGGATCATTATGAGTTCGGCTTCCTCGTTGCAATAACTGCACGTTCCAGTTTGAACAATGATTTTGCATTTCTCGGCACTCACCATGCCAGCGTGGATGCCATCGGCATCTGTCCATTTCGTGAGCGCTGACGTTTAATCGCTCCTTATTTCGTCCTGAGAATACCGGCTCACCCGTCACCCATAGGGAAGACTCCCATGGAGACGTCACAAACAGACCTGTTGCAGGATTTCACACTTGTCACGCGCACGTTTGAACAACTCGGCCAGCGACTCACCGAGGTCGCCGAGCAGGTGCGGACATCGTGGTGCTTCCCTCAGAGAGCTTGATCGAGGAGATCGCGACGTCACGTCGCGGCTTTACGGAGCTGCCTGATAAAGCCCGCGAGCTCGTTGGACTTCTGGCCGGATCTCCCGCCACTACAACACCTGTAGAAATCGGATCGATGAAAGAGTTGGAAGCCCTCCTGCAATTAGTGACAGAAGCCCAACGAAAAAAGCGCAGGAAGAAAAGGCCCGGTTGCACGCCCTGACGATCCTCGATCGAATTCTCTCTTTGATCCACCGTGAGCAACCCGAGTTTCAACCCCTTGACGAAGTCCTGGCCAAGGCGAAGGCTCTTCAGGAGGCACTGCGCTCCCATGACGGTCCAGCTGCCCATCCAGAGGCGAATCCGTTGGCCCAGGGTCGCCATCCTTTGGCAGAACTCCTCACGTTGGTCGATGGCTATGAGGACCTCGACAATGATCTCTGGCTCCTGCTGAAGCATGCGGCAGCGGAAAACTTTGGGGAATCCCTGGCGATGAGCGCCGCTCGCGGCAAACTCTGCTCATCGCCAACACGCTTGAACACCGACCATTCTTCTGGGGATCACCGAAACGGTCAGAAACCCGCCCTAGTCCATACCACCTTCACGGACGGAGAAACCAACTCTACCGCTTGACTCGTGACCAAAATACGGCACTCAGGTAATACTACATTGCTCTCTCGCCATTGAGCGGGTGTGTTCCTTCTCTCTCGTACATCGATGGCGTTATCACCACGATCCCTAGTGCTCCTCACCCCTTCCCTCGAATCCAGAACCCGCTTGGTTGTTTCCCCCGATGCACCTGTGATACGTTCAACCCGCTGCCTGTTGACGAAAGCCTGCGGCTAGGCGTCTAGTCCAAGAGCGGGAGAAAGCTTTACCTGTGCGATACTGCCCTTCGTCCAGATGCTCATGGAAGACCTTGATGGAACTTGCGCCACGTCTTGGTCCCTTCTTGCTTTGTCTTACGCTGCTCTTCCCTCACACCCTCTTGGCTGAGGGAACTGGCGCTCAGTCGGCCAAGATTGCTCTCGATTTCAATGAAGTTGAGATCCCTATCTTTGTCCGATTTATCAGCGAGCTCACCGGGAAGAACTTCGTCCTGGACGATACTATTAAGAAGCAAGGGGGGAAGATCTCCGTGTTTTCTCCCACGAAGGTCACGCCGGACCAGGCCTATAGTATGTTCGTTTCAGCCCTAGAAGTCGCTCGTCTGGCCGTCGTCTTCAAAGGGAACGTGTACCAGATCGTGCAAATGGGAGATCTCCCGCCAGAACGCGGTGTGTATGTCTATAAACTCAAACACGCCAACGCCACGGACCTGGCTGCCGTACTCACCAATCTCGTTGCGCGATCCCAGACTGTGGCGCAAACTGCTCCAGGCGCCCGGCCCCCGATCAGACCGCTGACGGAATTCGAGGCTCCAGTCCAGGTGTTTGCCGATAAGCCAACCAACTCCATCATTATCAGTGCCACGAAAACGGCCTACAACCGAATTCAGTCGGTGATTCATGACCTGGATACAAGACGCAAGCAGGTGTTTGTTGAAGCGGTCATTCTTGAAGTGCAAGTTGATCGGCTTAGACAAATCGGCACCGATCCCACACAGGTTCTCGGCGCAGGAAAATCTGGATTCTTTCAGGGCATCGCCGGAATCAATCGGCCACCGGAAGATCTCGCGTCCGTTGCTCAGACAATCAGTGGCATTGCGGCAGGCGGGGCCACAGGCGGTGCGGTCACTGTGTTGAATACGGTCAATGTCCGTGCCTTCCTCAAATTGCTCATGAGCCTCACCGATACCAATGTCCTATCCACACCACAGGTCCTCGCGGCAGATAATCAAAAAGCCAAAATCGTGGTCGGCGAAAATCGCCCCTTTCCGACCGGACAAGCCCAAGGCATCACAGGAGGCACGCTTGTCACGATTGAACGGAAAGACGTGGGGGTCACACTGGAATTGACCCCGCAGGTGCTCGAAGATGACCTGATCCGTCTCGAAATCAAGCAAGAGATTACGGCAATCGCGGAAAGCGTGGCTCAAACGATTGGCTCTGGTACGGCCAGTATCCCGGTCGGACCGACCACAACGAAACGCTCGATGGAGACGACGGCCGTCGCCAGGGATCAGCAGACGTTGGTGGTGGGAGGGCTGGTCAGAGAAAACCTGACGATCAACGAAACAAAAATTCCCCTGCTCGGCGACATTCCGTGGCTCGGTTGGCTCTTTAAGTTCCAAAGCAAACAGACCGAGAAGCTCAATCTTCTGGTGTTCCTGACCCCGCACATCGTCCGAGACGAAAACGACATGATCGAACTCAACGCCAAGAAGGCGAAGGAGCTCAATGTCCTTCAGCGCGACAACCGCATTGAGGAACCCACCAGGCTGAAGCAGGATGTGCTTGAACGCCTCGAGCGCCCAATTACACCACCCTCGTCTCCTGCTGAGACCCCGAGCAAGCTTCCCTAGCTCATTGACATACCCACAGCCTCCCCTCCTCCGAGGGATAGTGCCGCTCACGGCGGCCACGATACACTTCGTCTCCGCGGAGGACGTCCAGGTGGCAGAGAAAACATCCTATTCCCGTTCGTACCATCGATTTCGAGTGACATACCCCGTGATTTTTGGGGGCGCCCCATTCGTGGGCGAAGGTATGGTTTCCAACCTCTCGCTCACCGGCTGTTCAGTAGCCTGTGAGCGGACCGTGCTCACCGGCAGCTACATCAAGCTGAATGTCCTCTTGCCTGATCCTACCTCGTCGCTTCTCATCGAGTTGGGAAAAGTCCGGTGGGTGCGTGAGAATACGTTCGGCGTCGAGTTTATTCGATTGCCGATGATCGCTCGTCAGCGACTGGATCGCATGGTGTGGGAACAGCTGATGTCCCTGCTCGAAGTTCGATCCAGCACTGCCTCGCTCAACAAGTAGTCCTCTAGCCACCACTTGCAGCGAGAACCCCCGTCAACGAGTAGGGATAACCCATTTACGCGTGTTCCGGCTATCTGCGTCGGATCCAAAGAGTCCTGCCACTTCACCCCTCCCAATCTCAATTACTTGCATGCATTGCTGAAATCGTCATGGGCACTGCCTGCAGCCACTCGATCACAAGTAATTGGACTCGAACCTATTTCAGTGATGGTGATTCCCTTGTAGCCGCCGACAACCGCTCAATCGTAGGGTCCGATAAACATGCCTAGATACTGGCATCCATTGGTTCACAACAGCGGCCTGCAATGGATTGGAACATCAACCACGCGGGTAACGATCAGTTTCTAACGAGATCCGCGAAGCGGTCAGTCAACACTGTCTCAGTTTCCATGACCGTACCACAAGACGTTCGAATAACGAACTGATCAACTCCTACTATCCTAAAACATCAAACAGGGACATTCTGATGTTCCAATCCGTGAAGTGATCGTAATTCTACCCATGTGTGGTAGAGTGACGGCAGACGCTGCAGTCTTACAGCTTCGAGGCTCCTATGAGATCAACGAACTTCGCTCCTCTCGACCTCTCTGTTTACGAGATTTCGCCTGAGCGAGGCTTTCTTCCTCAAGAGCCTTCTAAAGAACTGCCGGACTCCCCTGCGCTGAACTTTCTTGGGCACGAGCTGCCGAAATTGCTGAGCGCTCGGACGGTCCGGCGGTTCATCGACGAGCAACGCCAGCTATGCCCCTCCATCTCTCCAACATGGCGCACAGAGGACTATCGGGCCGCGATGCGGATTCTTTCGTTCGCCGGCCACGCGTACGTGTGGGAAGTGCCGGACCAACCGGCTGCGACAATACCACCGCAATTGGCGCAGCCCTGGTACGAGGTGGCCCAGCGGATGGGCCGGCCGCCGGTGCTCTCCTATGCGTCCTACGCCCTCGACAATTGGCGAAGGCTCGATCCGACCAAACCGATTCAACTCGACAACATCGTCCTGCTGCAGAACTTTCTCGGCGGTCAGGATGAAGAATGGTTTGTCGTGGTCCACATCCAGATCGAACGGCAAGCGGGCCCTGGGCTGGTGGGACTCCTGCGCGCGATGCGCGGTGCGGCCGAGGACAAGGAAAACGAGGTGTTGCTCGGTCTCCGATCCTTGGCAATGGAGCAAACCGCGATGCGCGACACATTGCTCCGGATGAAAGAGCGCTGTGACCCGTATGTCTACTACACCCGGGTGCGGCCGTACATCCACGGATGGAAAAACAGCCCCGCCCTCCCAAGCGGCCTCGTATACGAGGGTGTCGCGGCCTACGGCGGAGCCCCACAGCAATTCCGCGGCGAAACCGGCGCGCAAAGCTCCGTCGTGCCCTGTCTCGATGCCGGGCTAGGGATCGCCCATACCCCGGATCCGTTGACCATTTATCTACAAGAGATGCGGGACTACATGCCTTCGCGTCACCGCTCGTTTCTGCAAGTATTGGAGCAAGCCACCGATGATCTTGGCCGGTCGGTGCTCTCCGGCTATGTCCGCGATCGTAAGTTTCGCCACCCAGATCTCTGGGCTGCCTACGGCGCCTGCGTCGATCTGCTCGCCCAGTTTCGCGAGATCCACATCGGCTACGCCGACAGTTATATCCACCGCCAGCACCAAACCCACGAGAGCAACCCCACCGCCGTAGGGACAGGCGGTACACCCTTCATGCAGTACCTGCAAAAGCACCTGGACGAAACGAAGCGGGCGATCGCCGAGTAGCGCAGCACCACCTGGGCGCTCGTTGACTAAGTTTCCTCAGCGGCGTATCGTTTCACGCAGGATGATCAAAAAGGTCTTCCGGCAAGGCCGCAGTGAGTGAGAAGCTGAGGCGTATGTTTTTCGATACGTCGAGGCTTTGAGCGACATGAGAACGCAGCGGGAAGCCTTTTGGGACATCCTGCTAAGAAGGGAGGGCACCAGATGTCAGTCATGTGCTCCCTAGCGGTCTGCAAAGCGCAGGAAGGGATGTGCGGGCACGAGAAGGTGATGCTGAGCGTCGCCCTGGTCGCGGCCATCGGTCTTAGCGCCTACTTCCTGATCGGCTGACCGGAGGTATTATCCGAGCCCGTTCACCAGGCCCACCCAGGGCCGAGGTGAGGGTGTGTGCCGCCCCTCCTACGTCTTCACCATGGTCTCAACCTCCACCAGCCACGATCCGAAGCTCGCACAACAGCTCGTGCTCGACGAATTGTTCGATCTGTCGCTCTACAAAGCGCTCCGCGATGTGACGCAGCCGGATGTGCACCACACCCTCGATGAACTGATCAAGGTGGAAACGTCCCACCTGGCCTTCTGGCAGAAATTCTTCGATCTCAAGCTCGACCGGCTCGATCTCGGACGGCGGGTCAAACTCTCCGTCATGATGCTGGTCTGCCGGCTCTTCGGCTCAACAGCGGTTCACCTGGTGCTCGAAGCGATCGAAGTCCACGGGGTGCGGAAATACCTGGCAATATGGCGCGAGTATCAGGGCCTTCCGCTCGGCGAAGCCTTGCGCGGCATTTTGATGGACGAGTTCAAGCACGAGGATGTGCTCGTCACGGAACTGACGAAGCGGAAGATCAACCCGGAAAGGATTCGAAATATCTTTCTGGGATTGAACGACGGCCTGGTGGAGATCCTCGGCGCGGTGAGCGGCTTCTTCGGCGCGTTCGGCAGCGCCACAATGGTGTTGATCGCCGCCTCGACAACGGCTGTCGCGGGGGCCCTCTCGATGGGCGCAGGCGCATTCTTGGCGCTGAATTCCGAGAAGGAAGTGAAGTCGACCGAGATTGCCAAGAAGATCTTCTTGGGCGAGGAATCGGAATCGAGCCCGATGGAAGAGCAACCCTTGTCGTCGGCTCTGGTGGTGGGCTCGGCCTACCTGATGGGAGCCGTCGTGCCGGTGCTGCCCGTCCTGATCGGCGCGAAGGATGCGATGTTCTCCGTCCTCACCGCGGGACTCATGGTGATCGTGGTATCGACGATCCTTTCGTTTCTCTCCGGCATGGATATCAAGCGGCGCATCGCCCTCAACCTGATCATCATCACTGTAGCCGTCAGCGTGAGCTACTGCATCGGGATGCTCGCAACGCAGTTGTGGGGAGTGTCTGTCTGACAGGCGAAACGCAGGAGGAGCCAGCGCCGCCTGATCTGCTTACCGGCCCAGCTCCTTCTTAACGGCATTCCCGATCTCGGCGGGATTCTTGACCACCCGCACGCCCGCTGCTTCAAGAGCTTTCATTTTCTCAGTCGCCGTGCCTTTGCCGCCGGAGATAATCGCGCCCGCATGGCCCATGCGGCGGCCGGGAGGCGCCGTGATGCCGGCGATGAAGCTGATGACCGGCTTCTTCACATTCTTCTTGATAAACTCCGCGGCCTTTTCCTCCGCGTCGCCGCCGATCTCGCCGATCATGACGATGGCCTGGGTCTCCGGATCCTTCTCGAATAGCGGGAGAACATCGACGAACCCTGTGCCGTTGACCGGATCGCCGCCAATACCGACGCAAGTGGTTTCGCCAAGCCCTAACGTTGACAGCTGATAAACCGCTTCATAGGTGAGGGTGCCACTGCGGGATACGACGCCGACAATGCCCTTCTTATGGATGAAGCCAGGCATGATGCCGATCTTCGCTTCATCGACCGTAATGACACCAGGACAGTTCGGGCCAATCAATCTGACGTCGCGACCACTGAGCGCGCGCTTCACCTTTACCATGTCGTTGACCGGAATGCCTTCCGTAATGCAGATCACCAACTTGATGCCAGCTTCTGCAGCCTCAAGAATCGCATCGGCGCAAAACTGCGGCGGAACAAAAATCAACGAGGTGTCGCACTGCTCTTTCTTGACGGCATCGCGAACAGTATTAAAGACGGGGATGCCCTCGACGTCCTGTCCAGCCTTGCCCGGTGTCACACCCGCGACAACCTTCGTTCCATAGGCCTTGCACTGCGTCGCATGAAACGAGCCTTCCTTGCCCGTGATTCCCTGCACCATCACCCGCGTGTTCCTATTAACCAGAATGCTCATGTCTCTTCCCTTCCTAGACCGTCACCAATCTGAATAGGTCGTCCAAGTGCGAGCTTAGCTTTATATTGTCTTCCCCTCTTGGAGTCTCTAGGAAGAACTCGGCTCCATCTCTCTTAACCCTAAAGTCTCCTGTGTCTCCAAATCGTTTGACCCGAGTAAGCTGTTTGTAAGGGATTAGAATGCATCTCTTGTTGGCTTCCCATACTTGAAGAAAGACGCATGAAAGTTTTTCGCCTTTATGACCGTTTGTTCCAAAGTTCAGAAGCTTCTCTTTAAGCGGCTTTTCAATCCTGTTCCAAGCCAGGTCCGAGTACTCTCTTTTAGGGTCAGGCACAACAATTATGCCGAGAATCGCGTGATTCTTTGTCTTTTCCTCGACCCCAATAAATATCCGTCGGCCAGGCCGAACAAAGGTTGAAACTTCCCAATCCTCCTTGGCTTCTGAGAGAAACTCAAAGCCAGCTTCACGCGAACGACGGGTTAACTCCCCGAGAATCTTTGAATAATATGGCTCTTCCTCTCCTTTGGGTCCAAGGATATCTTTGAGAGCCCTTTCACTGTCTGAGGATAGAACCATCAATTCCTCTCCTACACCTTCCTTGCGGGATGGCCGGACCTGCCGTCGCGACTTACGCGCAGGCTCGGGTCACCGCACTTGCCGAACAGCTGCGGTGCGCGTCGCGCACGGCGAGGACTGTTCGAAGTTCCGTTGGAGCGCGCTCGGAACGGAACGAGTTCCACAGCCGAGCAGATGAGAGGCTTAGTGCGGTCGAGCCGGAGCGTCGGAGCAGCGCAGGTCCGGCCATCCCTCTCACGCCGCCTTTCCCGTCAGCTTCACAATCTTTTGCGCGGCCTCCCACAAATCGTTCGCCACTTCCAGCTTCAAACCGGACTCGGCCAACAGCTTGCGCCCTTCTTCTGCGTTCGTCCCCTGCAACCGGACAACGAGCGGTACCGTAATCTTCACTTCCTTGGCTGCTTCGATCACCCCATTCGCAATGCGCTCGCACCGAACGATCCCGCCAAAAATGTTGATGAAGATGCCTTTGACGTTCGGATCTTTGAGCAGGATACGGAAGCCGGCCGCCACGGTTTCTTTCGTCGCTCCGCCGCCCACGTCCAAGAAGTTCGCAGGTTCGCTGCCTGCGAGTTTGATCACGTCCATCGTCGCCATGGCCAGGCCGGCGCCGTTCACCATGCAACCGATATTGCCATCCAACTTGACGTAGTTCAGATCGTTCGCGGTCGCTTCGATTTCCAGCGGCTCTTCCTCGTTGAGATCTCGCATCTGCTTCACATCTTGATGGCGGAATAGGCCGTTATCGTCGAACGACACCTTTCCGTCCAGTGCCACCACGGTCTTTTCTTTCGTAATGATCAGCGGATTGATCTCGACCAGCGCGCAATTCTTTTCCATGAACAGCCGGTAGAGATTCCCGAGCATCTGGATGAAGGGATTCACGACCGCCGGTTCAATAGTATTGAGTCCCAGCGCAAAGGTGATATTGCGCCCATTATAGCCCTGGAATCCGACGGCTGGATCGATCGGCTCCTTGATGATCTTTTCCGGCGTGTGGGCGGCTACCTCTTCGATTTCCATTCCGCCCTCGGTACTGGCGATGAAGACGGGCCAGCCGGAATCGCGATCCACGAGAATGCTGAGATAGAGTTCTTTCGCGATGTTGGCGCCCTCTTCGATCAAGAGCCGATGCACGACTCGACCCTTGGGACCTGTTTGGTGTGTGATGAGGGTCTTGCCGATGAGATCCTTGGCGAGCCCAGGCACCTCGGCCTTGTTCTTCGTGATCTTGACGCCGCCGGCCTTGCCTCGGCCGCCGGCATGGATCTGGGCCTTCACGACAAAGACCGGGCTATTCAGTTCGGTGGCCCAGGCCATCGCCGTTTCTGAAGACGTGATTTCTTTCCCGCGAGGAACCGGCACCCCAAATTGCGCAAACATCGACTTCGCCTGAAACTCATGAACGTTCATCGTAACCTCTAGGAGCTAATGGCTGATGGCTAATAGCTTATGGCTCAGGACTGATGGCGCTCCGGCTTCCGGCCATGCGCTATCAGCAATAAGCCCTATGCTCTTTATTCCTTACGCGTGTACGCCGGCAGAATCATCGGAGAAGTGACACCGCTCAGATTCCCATGTTTCTTGGCTTCTGCACGGAACCGCTGCAGATGCTGCACTGTCAATTTCCCCTGATCCATCGATCCGACACGGGATGCCGCCGTCAGCCCCGATCGTTTGCCGTACACCATCAGGTCCAGGAGCGAATTGCCCATCAATCGGTTGCGTCCGTGCAATCCGCCGGATGCTTCGCCGGCCACAAAGAGATTCATGACGTTGGTCTCCGAGTTCGTATCGATCTTTACACCGCCGTTCTGATAGTGCAGCGTCGGATAGATCAGCACCGGATCCTTGCTGATGTCGATGCCGAATCGCTCGAACTGCAACTTCATGGCGGGGAAGTGTTTCTCCACCGTCCCTGGTCCATGTTCCGCGTCCAAGAGCGGGATATCCAACCAGACCCCGACACGGCCCGACATCGTGCGAATACCGCGGCCTTCTTCGCACTCGCGGATGATCGAGGACGACACGACGTCGCGCGTATCGAGTTCGTTCACGAAACGTTCGCCCTTGGCATTGACCAGATGTCCGCCCTCTGAACGAATCCCTTCCGTCACGAGCGCGCCAATCAACTGCTCCGGATAGACTGCCCCTGACGGGTGGTATTGAAATGTATCGATGTGGGTCAGCTTGGCACCCATCCGATAGGAGAGGCAGAGTCCGTCACCGGTGGCGCCATAGTGATTGCTCGTCGGGAATCCTTGGATGTGCAGCCGGCCGATGCCGCCGGTCGCCAAGATGACCGACTTGGCTGCGACAACGACAAAACGGTGGTTGTCCAAGTCCTTGAAAATCGCGCCGGTACAGTGACCGTTATCATCGCTGAGCAGCTCGACCGCCGCGCAGAATTCAAGCAGCTGGATCTTTTGATTTAGGACCTCGTCCTTGAGCACCCGCATAATCTCCAGACCCGTGTAGTCGGAGCAGGTCAAGAGCCGCGGTTTGGAACTGCCACCGCCTTTCTTTACGTGGAGGTTGCCGTCAGCTTGCCGGTCGAACAGGACACCCAGTTCGATCAGCCACTTTGCAATCGAAGGGCCTTCTTCGACCATCACCTTGAGCAGGTCATGGTCGTTCTGCATGTGGCCGCCCTTCAGCGTGTCGATGAAATGGGTGACCGGAGAATCTTCGGGCGCGACGGAGATCTGCATTCCACCTTGCGCCATGACACTGTTGGAATCACCAAGCCGAAGTTTTGTCGCCAGAATCACCTTGGCCCCAGCCCCATGCGCACGCAACGCCGCCGCGCAGCCAGCCCCTCCGCCACCGACCACCAACACATCCGTCGTATAATGGGGCGTCAGATCGACGTCGTCCGTGATGGGACTGTCGCCTTCGAGCAACGTCGCCAGTTCAACGACGGTCTTCTCGTCGGCATTGGGACCAAATCGAATGGGGCGATACGCGCTCTCGCGGTAATCGGGGTGATACTTGTGAATCAGCTGATCGCGATCGGCAGGAGAAAATTTTGGAAAGGTCTCCTTGCGCCTGGCATCCCGAGTTTTGTGTACGATTTGTTGGAGTGCGTGAATGTCCATGATTCAGATGTTACAAGTGGGAAAGTTGAAAGTTACAAGTTCGGGAGAAGGCCGATCAACTTGACCACTTTCACACTTTCCAACTTGCTCACTTCACTGCGGCACAGTGATCGGCCAGTTCCTTCTCGTTCATCTTGAGGATCTTCTTCCACTCATCATCGAAGCGCCCGTCCTGGATTTCCTTAATGCGTGTATACAATCCTAACGGCTTCTCTGTGAAATGCGCGCCTTGCGCGCGGCTCACATAGAGCGCCACCAGATTGGGCGCAATGTCGGCGATACAGACCGGCACACACATGCCGCACATCACACAGTCCATGAACATTTCCGAGACGCTCTTGAAGTCGCCGAACACGGCTTTCCACACGCCTTCGCGCACATCGATCTTCTGCGGGCAGGCTTCCGTGCAGGCGTTGCAATTCCGACAGAGCGGCGCTTCGGGATAGAGATTGAACAAATCCTGCTTGGGATCTTTCAGTGTCTGAATGTCGTAGAGCGCCTTGCGAGCGGGGAACGGCGGCATGATGGTGAAAGACATGCCGTCCTGCACGGCCGTTTGGCAGGCCAAGCAGGTTCTCACCTTGGGGTCGTCTTTGGTTCGGTAGTAGGTCGCGCAGGCACCGCAGAACCCACCCAAACAGCCGGCTCCCCGCACGACTTCTTGGCCCGTGTACCACAGGGCCTTGATGACAGTGATGCCTTCCGGCACTTCGTACTTTTTGCCAGAGATTTCGACCGAGACCATCCGAGGCTTCAGAACCTCAAGTTGATCAATGACGTTGGTGTCTTCTTGTGCCATCCTCTTCCACCTCCCCCTCACCAAGGGCTGGTCGCTGAACCGCCTTGCGACTTGCGCAGAGGCTCGGGCCCCGCACTCGCCAAAACGCTGCGGTCCGGATCATCCGGACCGCGAGGACTGTGTGAAGTTCTACCCCGCGTGGCGAAGGGTAGAACGAGTTCCGCAGCGGAGCAGCGTGCGGCTTAGTGCGGTCGAGCCGCCGCGCCGGAGCAGGGCCGGCTCAGTGCTCCAGCCCTTCCCTCCATTTTATGCAATCGCGTCCACAATGGCATTTAAGGTCGGGCTTGGACGCATCGCTTTGGTCGTCTTCTCCTGATCGGGATGATAATACCCACCCATGTCGACCGGTTTGCCTTGGGTACCGAGCAGCTCGGCAACAATCTTGGCTTCATTGTCTGCCAGCTGTTTGGCGATTTTGACAAAACGCGCTTGAAGGTTCTTATCTTGCGTCTGCTCGGCCAGCGCTTGCGCCCAGTACAACGCGAGATAAAAATGGCTCCCGCGATTATCGATCTCACCGACCTTGCGGGCTGGCGACTTGTTGCTCTCCAGGAACTTGGCGTTGGCTCGATCGAGCGTATCCGCCAAAATCTTGGCGGAGGGATTGTTTGAGGCTTTGCTCAGATGTTCCAAGGAAGCGGCCAACGCCAAGAATTCGCCCAGCGAATCCCAACGGAGATAGCCTTCCTCCTGGAACTGCTGCACATGCTTGGGTGCCGAGCCTCCGGCTCCGGTTTCAAAGAGGCCGCCGCCGTTCAGCAGCGGGACGATCGAAAGCATTTTGGCACTGGTCCCAATTTCGAGAATCGGGAACAAGTCCGTCAGGTAGTCTCGCAATACGTTTCCCGTGACGGAAATCGTATCTTTCCCCTCTTTGATCCGTTCCAGCGACAGCTGCATCGCCTCCGCCGGAGACATGGTCCGGATGTCGAGGCCCTTCGTGTCATGATTCGGCAAATAGCGATTGATCTTCTTGATCAGCTCCGCATCGTGTGCCCGGTTTTTATCCAACCAGAAGACAGCCGGAGCGCCGGTGGCTCGTGCCCGACTGACAGCGAGCTTGACCCAGTCCTGAATCGGCGCGTCCTTGACCTGGCACATCCGCCAAATATCGCCTTCTTCTACCTTGTGCTCCAGTAACACTTTCCCTGACGCACTGACCACACGCATCGTGCCGTTGCCCGGCGCTTTGAAGGTCTTGTCGTGCGATCCGTATTCCTCAGCCGCCTGCGCCATGAGCCCCACGTTGGGCACACTACCCATCGTTTTCGGATCGAAGGCACCGTGCTTCTTGCAGAAGTCGACGACCTCTTGATAGACCGAAGCGTAGCTGGCATCGGGGATCACGCATTTAGTGTCCTGCAGCTTGCCGTCCGGACCCCACATTTTTCCCGAGTCGCGAATGACCGGCGGCATGGAGGCATCGATAATGACGTCACTGGGAACATGCAAGTTGGTGATCCCTTTATCGGAGTTCACCATCGCCATGGGAGGCCGCTTCTTGTAGACCTCTTGAATGTCGGCTTCGATGGCTTTGCGTTGATCGTCCGGCAAGGTTTTGATCTTGGCGTAGAGGTCGCCGAGGCCGTTGTCGGGATCGACGCCAAGCTTTTGGAACGTGGCGGCGTGCTTCTCGAACAGGTCCTTGTAATACACCGACACGGCATGACCGAAGATCTTGGGGTCCGAGACCTTCATCATGGTGGCTTTCATATGGATCGAGAACAGCACGCCCTGCTTCTTGGCGTCTTCGATCTGTTCCTCAAGGAATTGCCGCAATGCGCGGCGGCTCATGAATGTGGCATCAATGACTTCCCCGGCCTGCAGATCCACCTTCGGCTTGAGTACGGTGGTCTTGCCGTCCTGGCCGACGAACTCGATCTTCGCATCGGTGGCCTCGGTGAGCGTGAGCGATTTCTCGTTGGAACGGAAATCTCCGCCCTTCATATGGGCCACGTGGGTCTTGGAGTCCGGGCTCCAGGCCCCCATTTTGTGCGGGTGTTGTCTGGTATGTTGCTTGACCGAGAGTGGCGCCCGGCGATCCGAGTTGCCTTCGCGCAAGACTGGATTCACGGCACTCCCTTTGACTTTGTCGTAGCGGGACTTGATGTCCTTCTCTTTGTCGTCTTTCGGATCCTCAGGATACTCAGGAAGCTTGTAGCCCTGGCTCTGCAATTCCTTGATGGCCGCTTTGATCTGGGGGATCGAGGCGCTGATGTTCGGCAGCTTGATGATATTGGCTTCCGGGGTCTTGGCGAGCTCCCCCAGTTCGGCCAGATCGTCCGACTGCTTTTGTTGCGGCGTCAGATAATCCGGGAACACGGCGAGAATGCGCCCTGCCAGCGAGATATCCCGCAATTCGAAGGCCACGCCGGCTGCCTTACTGAAGGCGTTGATGATCGGAAGAAATGAATAGGTCGCCAGCATTGGCGCTTCATCGGTTTTTGTATAAATAATTTTGGATGCTTTGGTCGTCATGGTTTCCCCTCTTTCCGCATCGTGTTAGTTCAGCGCATTCAACGCCGAACCAGCCTTGAACCACGCGATCTGTTGCTCGGTCATGCTGTGGTTCGCCTGGATGGTGAGCGCCTTACCATCCGTCTTGTGTATGGTCAACTGCACCGTCTTGCCCGGAGCCAAGTTATTCAGCCCCGTCACGCTGATGCGGTCCTGCTGCTCGATCTTCTCGTAATCCTTCGGGTCAGCGAAGGTCAACGCCAAGATCCCCTGCTTCTTCAAATTGGTTTCGTGAATACGTGCAAAGCTCTTCGTGATGACAGCGCGCACATTGAGGAACCGCGGCGACATGGCCGCATGCTCGCGGCTGCTGCCCTCGCCGTAGTTCTCATCGCCGACGACAATCGATCCGATGCCCTTTGCTTTGTACCGACGCGCAATCTGGGCCATTGTCAGCCCGGATTCCCCGGTCAACACATCCGTGCCTTTGCCAGGCTCGGAGAAAAACGCATTGTTCGCACCCAGGAACATGTTGTCGCTGATCTTGTCGAGGTGACCGCGAAACTTCAACCAGGGCCCGGCTGGTGAAATATGGTCCGTGGTCGTTTTCCCCTTGGTCTTGATCAACAGCGGGAGTTTCTCGAAATCCTTGCCGTCCCACCGCGGGAACGGTTGCAGCAGTTGCAACCGCTCACTTGTCGGCGGAATGTCCACGGTGAGCTTGACACCGTCCTCCGCCGGCGCGATATACCCTTCCTCGCTCTTCGCAAAGCCCTTGGCCGGCAGTTCCTCGCCCTGTGGCGGGTCGAACTTGAGGAACTTGCCGTCCGCCGTCTTTAGGGTACCGTGCACGGGGTCGAACGTCAGGTCTCCGGAGAAGGCGTAGGCCGTCACGACCTCCGGGCTGGCGAGGAATGACAGCGTTTCGTTCATACCGTCGTTGCGGCCCGGAAAGTTGCGGTTGTAGGAACTGATGATCGAATCGGTCTTCCCCTTCACCGCGTCCGCCCGCTTCCATTGCCCGATGCAGGGGCCGCAGGCGTTGGCGAGCACCGTCGCACCCATCTGCTCGAAGGTTTCCATGAACCCGTCGCGCTTCATCGTATGGAAGATCCGCTCCGAGCCCGGCGTGACGAGGAAGGGCGTCTTGGCCTTGAGCCCGGCCTTCAATCCCTGCTGAGCAATATGAGCTGAGCGGCTGATGTCTTCATAGGAAGAATTGGTGCAGCTGCCGATGAGCGCCGCCTTCAATTCGACAGGATAGCCCTTTTCCTTCGCCTCCGCCGCCATCTTGGAAATCGGCCGAGCCAAGTCCGGCGTATGCGGCCCCACCACATGAGGTTCCAATTTCGAGAGATCGACTTCGACGATCTGATCATAATACTTCTCAGGCGATTGAGTGACTTCCGGATCCGCAACGAGTAATTCCTTATGAGTGATGGCCAGGTTGGCGATGTCCGCACGGTCCGTGATGTTGAGGTAGGCGACCATCTTTTGGTCGAACGGAAACACAGAGGTCGTCGCGCCCAGCTCTGCACCCATGTTACAGATGGTGCCCTTGCCGGTCGCGCTGATGGTCTCGGCGCCTTGGCCGAAGTATTCGACGATCTTGTTGGTGCCGCCCTTGACCGTGAGCAAACCGCAGAGATAGAGAATCACATCTTTCGGCGAGGCCCAGCCGCTCAACTTGCCGGTCAGCCGCACACCGATCAGTTTCGGATGGAGCACTTCCCAGGGCAATCCGGCCATCACTTCACCGGCATCCGCGCCGCCGACGCCGATCGCCAGCATGCCCAGCCCACCGCCGTTCGGCGTGTGGGAGTCGGTTCCTATGATTAAGCCGCCTGGAAACGCATAGTTCTCCAACACCACTTGATGAATGATCCCAGCGCCCGGCTTCCAGAAGCCAATGCCGTACTTTTTCGCCGCAGAAGCAAGGAAGTTATAGACTTCTTTATTCTCGTCCATCGCGCGGAGCAGGTCCTTCTCGGAGCCCATCTCAGCGCGAATCAAGTGGTCGCAATGGATTGTGCTGAGGACAGCGGCCTTCTTTTTATTGGCCTGCATAAACTGCAGCATGGCCATCTGGGCTGTCGCATCCTGCATGGCGACTCGATCAGGACGCAGAGCCAGCATGGCCTTGCCGCGCTCCCAGGTCTGCGTCTCGAAATTGTCGGCATGTGAAACAAGCACCTTCTCGGCCAGCGTTAGGCCGCGACCAAATTCCTTTCTAGCCTTGGCAAACACATCCGGCATCTTCGCATAGAGTTTCTTGGCTAGCTCCATCGACATGGTGACCTCAATTTAAAATTGACAATTTAAAATTAAAAATTGCCGTTACTTCAACGGCGGCACTTCTCTCCGTTTGGGCGCCGCGTAGTTCACCAGATAATCGAACAGCCGGATCAAGCGGCTGTCCTGGCGCTTCTGATCCACCCAATGGCCGATCAAGCCGATCGTGCGCGAGAGGATAAAGAAGCCGTTCAAGCTGTCGACCGGGAATCCAATATCGACAAGCACGGCTGCCATCGTCCCGTCCACGTTCAGAATCAGGTTATCTTTCTTGACCGATGTGATCTCTTCGACCTCTAGGGCGAAATCCAAACAGGGCGTCTTGATGTTCAAGCTCTTCACGTACCCGACCAACTCCTTCACGCGTTTGTCTGGATTGCGAAGGCTCTTCACACGATGCCCGATTCCAGGCACCGGCCCGTGATTCTTCTTCATGTAGGCCAGGAACTCGTCGACCGACATATGGTTGTCAACGGCGTACTTGAAGAACCGGCCCGCATCGGTGACGGCCCCGCCGAAGCGCGGACCGATCATGATGAGACCGGCTGCGACAGACTGCGAGAGACCGATACCGGCGCATGCGGCGAGAATCGTTGCGTAGGCACCGCTCACGCAGGGACCGTGATCGGCGGAGAGCATCATGATGCGCTTGATGATCTCGGCTTCCTGCTTCGAGATGAGTCGCTTGTCCCACAAGAGTCCGATGACGTGGGGAATTTCGTAGCCCATGTTGATTAGTTCAGAAGCCGGATAGCCGTCGTAGCAAGGTTCTTCACCGCGGTCATCGCTGATCGTTGTGCGGATCAGCGGGGCAACCATGACCTCATCGGCCTTCATCGCTTCCTCGACCGACTTCGGCAACTTCGGCAGCAGGGCCGGTTCGACCGGTTCCTTCACCTGACCGGAATTCAACAGTTCCTGATAGGCGTCCTTGATGGCAGGGCCCAAAGCTCCAAACGTCGGCGGCACAATCGCGCCGGCCTTCTTCAACGCATCGGACTTGGATCGTGCGGACCCTTCACCCTTCATGCCTTCTTTGGCACCAGCATGGCCGAACTTCATGCCCTTCGGCAGACTTTCCTGGCAGAATCCGGAGACGACAGCGATCAATTTCACCCGCCGCTTCTTGGCTCCGTACCACTCGGCCGCGCGCTCTTCGAGATCGCCGCCCATCTCGCCGACGATGACCACCGTCTTCGTCTGCGGATCGTTCTCGAACATTTCGAGATAGCTGACATAGTCGGTGCCGGGATAGGCGTCGCCGCCGATGCCTATCGCGGTCGTGATGCCGTCGGCAAACTGCGAGCAGATCCAAATGATTTCGTTGGAGAGCCCACCGGACTTGGTGATGACGCCAAACGAACCTTCGCGATAAAGCTTGGAGAGCACGAGGTTGTCAAAGGCCCCACCGATCACGCCCAAACGGCAGGCGCCCGCGGAGATAATGCCGATGGAGGAGGGGCCGTTGAAGACCTTGCCGAGCTTGCGCGCATGGGCACCGAGGATCTTGGCGTCCTTTTCGGGCACGCCCTCGGTGATCATCGACACCACCTTGATGTGGGAATCGTCGAGCGCTTCCATGCCGCCCTTCATCGCGCGGTCGGCCCCGATGTAAACAAGGCTGGTGTTGATCATCGGATGATTCTTCGTCGCTTCAGCGATGGTCTTGTAAACCGGGATGGCGATCAGGCCGCTGCCGTATGGAATTTCGTTGGTCTTGCCTTCGTCGGGCGGATAGACGAACGCTTCGACGTTCAGCGGCTTCTTAATCAAATAGCAAAATTCAGCCATGCGCCTTGCGGCATTGACGCCGGCTTGCCCACCCTGAATCACCACGCGGGTGTCTTTGTTTGCCAGAATGCTCATCGGGATCTCCCCTTCTTCTTCAGTGCTGAGTACTGAGCGATGAGTCCTGAGCTGAGACGGAGTTTCCACCCACCCAGCACTCAGACCTCAGCACTCGTTACTGTTTTTGAAGCGCCTTGTCGACAATATCGGTTAGCGGCGTATTGCGGTCGAAGACGTGGATGTCGAAACCCTCGTCCTTGAGCGCACGCATGGCATCGAGCCCTTCCTTCTCACGCGGGCCGCCGCGACGCACCCAAATCTTGACGCCTTTCAACTTCCCCTCGGACTTGGACTTGCGAAATCCGTTGATGATGCCGCCGAAGGTCTTTTTCACGTCGGTGAAATTCGCGATTGCCCCGCCGACGATGATATTCTTGATCCCGGGCAACGAGCAGACTTTTTCGGTAAGGACTTCCACGGCCCAATCAGGCGGATCGCCAGAATATTCCGCGTAGTTGGCGAGTTTCCCGCCGCGCGCCACGACCGCGTCGGAATAATAGATGCTCGCGCCGCCTCCGGCCGGAAGCATTGCCGTATCGCCGCCCGGAATTTCGATGAACTTGACCGAGCCCTTGATTTTGGAGTCGACGGCCATGACTTCCATTTCGTCTCTTGAGTACGCACGGCCAAATTCCGCCGCAAAGGGAAAGTTCCAATCGGGATGACGGAACTTCGCATCGCCGTCGAGCAACGTCACCGCATCGAGCGCCACCAGTTCGCCGTCGGTCTCGCGGGTCACAACCGGATTCACCTCGAGATACTGTGCGTCTTCGCTATCAAAACAGGTGAACATCTTGCCGGCAAAGTCCGCCATCTTGTTAGCAAGCGGTCCGGTGAAACCTGCGTCCTTCACCAGCTTCTCCAGTCCTTCCGGTGTGTGGCTTTGGCCGATGTCGAGGGTGAGTCGCTTGACGCGATCCCAATTCGATTCGACTTCGATCCCGCCGCAATTGGCGACGAGAATCTCGCTGCCCTCGCGGGTGGATTTCACCGCACAATAATACTCATCCTTGTGAGGAATCATTTCAGACACGATGACCTGCGTCACCGTGATGCTGCCGACCTGACGACCGATCATCTCCTTGGTTGCCGCAACGGCGCCATTCAGATCAAGCCCGACCTTGACCAGCCCGAGCTTGAAACGGGACCCCAAAGCCTCGTGCGCTTTCGCCACCAGCTTTGTCTCTTTCATCCACTCATTGGCTAGTCCGAGTTTGGCAAGGTCATCGACGGAGGTAACGACCACATAGTTAGGAACGTGGATGCCCCACTTCTTCATCAGTCCCATCCCGGGACCTTCCAGCACCTTGGCCATGACATCGCTCCTTAGAGTGTGAAGACCGCTACAAGGGGAGTGGGATTGTAGCGAAATCGACGGGATGACTCAATACACCAGAGGTCCTAAGCCATTGGGTTCAAAAGGCCTAGCGAAGGACCACCCAGTTGTACGTCATTCTAAGCGGCTGAAAACATGAATATATTTTTGTACAAGCCGGCAGATTCCAGGAACGGAAGAATAATGTCTATCGTGAGGACCGCTGAGATTGACACAGAGGACAGAAAAATGAGCTTCGCTCATTCTGGAGACGTCGAATCACTCGACCACATTGATTGGGACAGGGTTGTCCCTCTTTCCCATACACAAGGTGCTGGCGCTTGTATTGTCCCTCCGTCCCGTCGGGGGCGAAGAAGTCTCGCACGCTCGATCCACCGGATTGAATCGCGGCCCGAAGAACCGCTTGCATCTGCTCATACAGCTTGAACCGTGTGGCATCGCCGATACGACTGGCATTCCGATTCGGATGCAATCCAGCGCGAAACAGAATCTCATTCGCGTAGATATTCCCGATCCCGGCAATGACTTGCTGATGCATCAACAACGGCTTAAGACGCCCTCTCCGCCCTCGGAGCATCTTTACAAATTCATCTGGTGAAATCCTCAATGGATCACAGCCGAATCGGCGAGTGATGTACCGCTCAAGACCTGCCTCATCCAGCAGCGAGAGCCGCCCAAATCGGCGAGGATTCCAGTATTGCAGTTCCGGTTCGCTGGCTCCTTCGAACGACATTTTCACATGCACATGTTGTGGATGCTTGGTCCGTGCGGTGCGGAACAGGAGGAGCCCGGTCATGCCAAGCTCGGCAACGACGTAGCGACGCTCATGTTCTTTCACAAAACCCAGGACGACGCTCTTGCCGAATCGATCAACAGACTGCAGGATGCCGCCGTGATACCAGAGCAGGGTTCTTAATCCTTCCCGCACGATATCCGCCCGTCCAACCCAGACTTCCGCTAACCTCGCTCCCATGAGATGAGAACGGATCTGTTGGGCGACGACTTCTGCCTCGGGAAGCTCCGGCATAGATTTGGCCAACCAAGAGTGAGAGAAGACTGCCCTGCGATTAGGCCATGGGGAGCATGGGAAAGGCAATGCCGGCACGGAAGGATCGTGAACGCGGTCAGAAACGGAAAGAGGAGCGATGCAACGGAGCTCGGTAGGATCAGGCAGCGCGACGAAGCAAACGAACCCGTTCAATGGCTGCTTGAAGATTCGGAAGCGGCATCGCCCCTGGCCGGCGGGCCATGACCAACTTCAGCACGTCGGCATAAGCCATCCCCTCAACGCAACAAAGATAGGCCATAACAACCGAAACAGACCGCCCCATCCCAGCACGGCAACAGACTAGGGTACGACTCTTGGGCACGCGCTGTTCAAGCCACTCGATGGCTTGAATGAGCCTGGCGGGATCGGCCTCGGCAAACTCCTTTATGGGGATTCTGTGATAATCGATCCCCGCTGCCGGCTCGATCGTAAACTCTTCTGCGACAAGCAAGAGCGTACCGATCACCGGCGAAGGATTACGGGCATCGTCGATGGTGCCGACCAGCAGTTTATCAGTAATCAGATGCATGGTGTCTCAGTATAACGACATCACGATGGACGTCAAGGTATTCACTTCTGTCTCGATTGCGATTCCGTTTCTCCGCCCGCTATAATGCGATCGGATCGGATCAATTCTCAGGAGCTCTCTCGACATGGCCGCCATGACTCCAGAAGAAGTTCAACGACGCCTCACTACGGTCCACTGCGCGATCTGTAAAGGATCCAGTTTCGGACTCGATGAACGATTCATGCAGGCAGACGGTAATTGGCGTGGCATCTGTAAAAAGTGCTACTACACCTTTCCCGTCCATACCGACATGGAGTTCTACCAGCGCACGCAACCGGACGTGCCCTACCGGTTGAAAGAGATTTCCTGCACCGCCTGCAACCATCGGGGTGTCAGCCTCGACTTTCGCATCACCATGTCCGTCCGCGAAGCCATCTACTTCGTCACCTGCCTGGGTTGCCAGAAAATGTTCCCCGAGCAGTCCTCGCTGGAAGCGTTCGAATAGCTACCCTTTCAACTCTTGTCGTAGTGTATACTTGAAGCATGAGCGACAAGCCGAAACAGCCGGAGCCTGAGACTCCCTCGCCCGAGAGCGCCCCCAAAGTTCGGAAAGAAATCCCGCTCATCTCCGTTCCCAACGATCGGGACATGATCGCCGAAGAAATGGCCGAGCTGTTCGACGAGGATCGAGTCAGCCACCAGCACGGGAGTTCGGAGCCGGAAGCAGACTAGCCCACCAACTCTGACCTATGGATGCAGAACGATGAAGTAGTGAGGCCTCTGCGGCCTAGGCAAGTTTTCGTCTACCCAACTGGTCGTTAAGCCGCGTCCAGTGGCGAAATGCGCTCGATCTTGCCCTTTGCTTGTTTTGCCGCCGCCCAAAGATCAACAGCCCGCTGGGCGTTCAACCAAAATTCAGGAGTATTGCCGAACAAACGAGAGAGCCGCAGCGCCATCTCGGGACTCACGGCACGTCGTTCCCGAAGCATCTCATTCACAGTCTGGCGCGACACCTCAATGGCCCTGGCAAAACTCGACACAGTCAGTCCATAGTCCGGCAGAAAATCTTCGCGTAGCATCTCGCCTGGATGAGTGGGGCGTACCTTCCGCGATCCT
Source organism: Nitrospira sp. (assembly GCA_005239465.1). Lineage (GTDB taxonomy): Bacteria > Nitrospirota > Nitrospiria > Nitrospirales > Nitrospiraceae > Nitrospira_D. The sequence goes on from SPAW01000010.1 coordinate 91,011, forward strand.
TTATTGGGAGTGCTCATGCCGCACCTCGTCTCAATGATAATCGGTCAATTCGACGTCATACGCATCGCCGTCTACAAATCGAAAGCAAATCCGCCACTGATCGTTTACGGAGATGGAATGCTGCCCTTTCCGATCGCGCTCCAGTTTATGTAACCGGTTGCTTGGCGGAACTTTCAAATCGTCCAGGCAAGTAGCCAGATCCAGATATTCCAACCTCCGTAATGCCCTACTCCAGATATCTGAAGGAAATCGCTTCGACTTGCCGGTCTCATACAGTTCTGCCGTATGCCGATCCACAAACGTTCTGATCACGTCTCAAGCGTAAACAGTCACGTGACGCTTGTCAACCATAGACAACTGATGTCGTTCTGGTGAACCTGAGATATGACCGTGACATGATCGCCGAAGAAATGGCCGAACTCTTCGACGAGGATCGGGTTTCGCACCAGCATGGTAGTTCGGAGCCTGAAGCAGATTGAAAATCTGATAGACAGGGTGTCACTAACCTGTTCGTCTCTCACCGGCTGATCAAAATGGTCATCCAACGAGGCCGCAGGGAGACAGGCGACTGAGAACGAAGTTGGGGACCTTTTTCAGCAGCCGCCAGGCTGACCGCTTCTGCGCTGCTCAGACGCGTCAGCTCGACCGCACTAAGCCTCTCATCTGCTCGGCTGTGGAACTGGTTCCTTTCTGAGCTTCACATGAAAGGAACTTCAAACAGTCCTCGCCTTCCGCCTCCGGCTGACCGCATCCGTTCGGCAAGTATGAAATCACCCAGCCGCCTCACCATCTCGGCGGCGTCCGCAAACATGACGCTCGTTATTCCTCGCGTCGCGGACCCCTCGCCTCCGCGATTCGCGACGCAGGAGCGGTCAGCTTGCTCCATGCTACTGCTCTAAAAGCAGTGAAGCGGCGACGAGTCGCTCACAGACCCGTCGCCTATACAAAGAATGCGGCCTTGCCACGGGAAAGAAGCGCGTCTCGGTGCACCTGGGGTGGGCGGGTGAGATGGCGGCTTTTTTCAACAGCTTGTAAACCTATCCGCAACGAAACGCCGTCTCTACCACTGCTCCATCTTATTCATATTGCCTCTTCGTAACGGCACTAGGCTTCAGCCGCCGCGCTGGAGCACGCGCGGCGTGTGAAACACGGGCGGCTGCAAGCCCGTGTTAGGCGGATTCATCGTTCAACACCCGGGTAAATCGTACGAGAACTTCTCGTTGAACGTGACCGTTGACTCATTCGATTCACTACAGGCGATTAGATTAAGTTGATCGTTTTGATCATGAA
>SPAW01000011.1 GCA_005239465.1 Nitrospira sp.
ATCGATCCCGGTAGCATCTTTCCAGACGTAACGCGGAAAGACTCGATAGCCCGAGGACGCGGAGGTAGGCTTCACGTCGACGCGGCTTAGCTGACCGCTCGATATGAGTATTTCGAGGAAAGCCTCGAAAGAGATGTTTAGCGCCGGCCGCAGAAAGCGATCGTTCTGCGTGCCCAGAAGTTTGTGCAGTTCGTTGGGCGCAAAAGCCCGCCGTCCTGCTTGGTTGACGATGCGGGTAGCCGTTTTGATCCATGCTTTGGGATTGGGTGTGTGCATTGCATTTGGAGGCATATCCGACTTTTAGTGTAGGTATATATACCTAACCAGAGCCGATGGGGTTAATGACTCATCCAGCCTTTTGGAAGCCGTGGGTTCTTCTCAAAAACACGGTATAATAATACACTAATTATTAACGACTTTCTTAACACAATTAGCTTTCTATTTGACCGAAATATCCGCTGTTTTTCGGACAAATAGAATACCTTAGAATGCCCAAATGCCGCGGGCCCCAAGCAAATCTAGCACCGACACCAAGGTTGCCAGGTGTATTCGCCACAGCCGAAGGGGCACTGTCTTCACCCCCGCCCTTTTCGCCAGACTGGGTAGCCGTGCCGCCATAGACAAAGCATTGCAGCGTCTCGTTGCATCGGGCGAAATACGCCGGCTTTCACGAGGGCTCTATGACAAGCCACGGCACGACGAGGTCCTGGGTACCCTCTGGCCAAGCGTCGAAATGGTTGTGAAAGCTATCGTTGGAAAGGACAAGATCCGCATCCAGCCTGCCGGCGTCTATGCAGCAAATCTCCTTGGCTTATCGGAGCAGGTCCCAGCAAAAATCGTCTATCTAACTGATGGGACCAGTAGGTCCATACACGCTGGCCCGATGCGGATAGTCCTGAAACACACATCCCCTCGAGATATGGCCGCCTCAAAACGGACGAGCGGCACCGTTATTCAGGCATTGAAGAGCCTCGGTCCACGGCACATCACGCCGGAGCGGCTCGAACATCTCCGGAAAACAATCCCGCTACCCAAAAGACAGGAGTTGCTGGATGACCTGCACCTGGCGCCGTCCTGGATGAGGCCGATGCTGCGAGACCTGGCACGCAATCCAGCGCCCCCCGAAACGACGATCGGTCCGAATCGCAGGGCCAGATAGATGCCCGCAAGATTTCTCGAGCTCGAACCTGATCGTCGGGCTCTTGCATTTGAGCAGGCTGGTACCCAGCGAGGTGTGCATCCCGGAATTGTCGAGAAGGATTTTTGGGTGACATGGCTCCTAAAGATCCTTTTCTCCCACGGCGAATTGGGGCCACACCTCGTATTCAAGGGTGGAACGTGCCTGTCCAAAGTCTTCGGGGTCATCGACCGGTTTTCCGAGGACCTGGACATTTCGGTCGCCCCCGAGTTTGTCGGGTGCGATACGACGGAAATCAAGGCTCTCACCAGCCGTAGCAAGCGCGATCGAGCCATGCGCCAGATGCAGGATAACTGCATCGATAAAGCTCGCAGCACGATTGTACCGCTGATGGAAGCTGCTGCGGTCGAGCTCCTAGGCCCCCCCAAAAGCTCATGGATCACGTTCGAGGTGGACCCTCAATCGCAATCGCCCACTTTGCTCTTTCACTATCCCACCCACACCGCGGGCCTGGACTATATTCGGCGCGCAGTAAAGGTGGAGCTGGGGTCCCTCACCGACCAGGAGCCAACCCGCCGTGCGCCGGTTCGCCCATGGGTCGCAGACGCATATCCGCAGCTTTTCCCGGACTGGACGTGCGAAGTAACAGCCCTCGAGCTCTCCCGCTCGTTCTGGGAAAAAGCGACTATTCTGCATTCGGAGTTCCATCGCCCAGCAGATCAAGCTACCCCAGACCGCTACGCACGGCACTATTCCGATGTTGCGCGCCTGCTCGTGTTGCCCGATGCAGCCGCCTTCCTGCAGGACAGAGAGAGATGCGCACGCGTGGCCCAGTGGAAGGCCCTGTTCTACGCGCGCGCGTGGGCTCGTTACGACCTCGCATGCCACGGTTCGTTCCGTCTCGTGCCGGCTGATGCACGGAAGGCCGCGCTCCAGGCCGACTACGAGACGATGCAACCAATGTTTCTGACGCAGCCCCCACCCTTCAAGGAAGTTTTGGAGCGACTTGCATCCGCAGAAGAAAACATCAACGGACAGCGGTGACCGCCGGAGAATCGGCAACTCACAGGTATTTCTTGCAGTACGTCCATTGCAACCTCTCCAGGATGGCAACAGCCAGCGAGACCGGGATCCAGAACCATCTAGTGTCCAAAGAGGCTGGAGTCAGCAGCGTGTCGGCAATAAAGAACGCGATTGTTCCGATTTGAAGGTACTTGGCTCGGTGATAAAGTCCGCCCGATTCCCGTCCTTTACCTGACCTGCGAATCGCCCGCTGCGTGAGACTGTCCGCAAACGCTACCCCGTAGGCCACCAGTAGCATGGGCACTGACATCGCAAGAGCAGCAAGACGAATTCCAAAGAGCTGCGTGCCAACCATCGTGAACATATTGGTAGACAAGGTGTACCGGGCAATCGAGAGAATTCGTCGGGTTGCAAGTGAATCGCTTACATAGGCATCCAGTAGTGCCGACGTCTCTTGAGGGTCGAAAGCGCCAGCTCATGTTTTCCGGGGGCGGACACTGGCGATCCTGAGCCTGTCTGACGACATCAACACATCGCCAGCGGCAGCTCAGGCCGAGGAGCTGACGTTCGCGCAAGCATCCTGAGTGTCGGCAGCTGGCCGGTTCTTGCCCTCTGACTGAGGGTCAAAAATGACCCTGAAACGGCACGCAGATCCATGGAAGCTGCCGTCCGTGATGGCCGACTACCCCACTCGGTCTATCTTCATTTGATGTTTCCCGACTCCTGTGTACCGAAACTCTCGACCAAATCGGACACCATAGGTCAGATCGAGTCGCGATTACTACAGGTGAAGCCACCCCTTCACTCCTTCAGTCGACGGGCGCGCCCGACGCCTTGACCACTTTGCGCCACTTCGCGATCTCGGCCTTCATGAACGCGGTGAATTCCTCCGGCGAGTTGTTGACCGACTCCATCCCGACCGCGGCGAGCTGCTCGATGACCCTGGGCGTGCGACCCGCGGTGACGATCGCGGTGTGCAGCCTGGCGATGATGTCCTTCGGCGTTCCGGCCGGCGCGAGAAANCCGTACCACANGAAGCCCCGCCTGTGAAGGCGGGGAGGAATGCGCGTCATCCCCAAAGGGTAGAGCCCCGATGCCACGGCTGTGAATCCGTGGTACGGGGTTCACTGATACAGATAGAGTCAGACCTCACTGTTTTTCGATGGGTAGGAGATTGCTTCCTTGTCCGATCGAACCTACAATGGGTTCGTGTATTTCGAGATTGTTGGTGAGGTTGAGCGGATCGAAACGATAGCCGTCGGTGGGCGAATCAGGGACATCATGCGACTCCGCCGCAAGTTTGGCCCTGGGAGTTGGAGAAAACTCAAAGGGACCGCACGGGTGAGATTGGTAAACGGAACCACTAGGCTCGCTGAGGTTCATTGGTACGAGGCGCACGGAATCGGCCGGAAGAAGATGAAGATCAAGCGATTCCTTGACTGAGGGAAAAGGCATGCGACGAAAACGGGCAGACCGCAGATTTGTTTTGTGTGTGAAGAACGATGATTGTGATGACCTTGAAAGGCGCAAGGTCTACCGCGTGATCCCTGACGAAAAAGCGGAGAAAGACGGGTACGTTCGTGTAATCGACGAATCGGGCGAAGACTATCTCTATCCGTCCTCCTACTTTGTTCGTCTCCAACTGCCACAAGAGGCAGAGCAAGCAATTGCCTCCGCTGGATAGCCTGCAGCCGCAATTCGCATCACATCGTGGAAGCCATCTTTAAGGCACTGGATTAAGCTACCCTGTTGGAAGAGCGGCTGACGGGAAGTGTCTTGTCCACCAAGAGGAAGTTGTAGCCTGTCGCGGGTTCTGTCCCGCCCCCTGCTCAGACACGGCGGCTCGACCGCACTAAGCTCGCACCTGCTGGCCTGCGGAACTTGCTGGCCTCGACGCGGTGCGCGAACCCAGCTTCGAGCAGTCCTCGGTCTGCGCTGCGCGCACCGCACCTGCTCGCTAAGTCGCGAAATCACCCGGCCGCCTCACCATCTCGGCGGCGTCCGCAGACTTGACGCTCGTTATTCCTCGCGTCGCGGACCCCTCGCCTCCGCGATTCGCGACGCAGGCCGACCCATCCTAGCTTGGCCGCACCCACACAATTTCCGAAACAACCTCAAAGTCTATTCCGTTCAGTTAACCCTATCCCTAAAATAATTTCGCGGCGACAGGCCGAAATGCCGCGGGTGGCATGGCGAACGGGCCGCCCCACCGCGCGCAACGGAAGGGTCCCACTGGGGGATGGGTGAAGTGAGCACGGCGGGGCTGTTCGCCGTGACAGGACCCGCGAAATAGACCACCGTGAGCGGGGACAGTCGCCAACCGGAGAAGGGACTTCGGCGAGCTCGCTTCGGCTGGCCTCGACCCTGAGCTCAGCCGAAGCGAGCTCAGCGTCGAAGCCAGTCGAGGCGCGACAGTCCCCTACACACTCTCGGAAAGGGCAATCGGAAGCATTCTGTTTCTTGACTCGACAAATAGCATCTGCCATTGTTAGCCCTAAACTGAAATTCTTGGTCCAGCGGGACCCGCGCTTCCGCGCCTCCGGAGCGGCCCTTCCGGTGCTTGCGGGCGGAATCCTGTTGAAAGTTGGAGGAACAATGGCAAGAGACGCTGCGCGCAAGATCGCTGTTGTAGGATTGGGTTATGTCGGCCTTCCGATTGCCGTTGCCTTTGGAAAACATGGTCCAGTCGTCGGCTTTGACATCAACAAAACGAAGATTGATGAACTCAAACAAGGAATTGATCGAACCGGTGAGGTATCGAAGGAGGACCTTACGGCTACGAAGATAAACTTTACCTGCGAGCCAGCTGACCTTAAGGCAGCGGATTTCATCATCGTCGCGGTTCCAACTCCAATCAGTAAAGCCTTGCAGCCAGATCTCAAAGCATTGCGAATGGTTTCAGAAGTGATTGGTGCCAATCTTTCGCCCGGTACTATCGTTGTCTATGAATCTACGGTGTATCCGGGAGTGACGGAGGAGGTTTGTCTGCCTATTCTTGAGAAAAAATCTGGATTGAAGGCCGGAATAGATTTCAAAGTTGGGTATTCTCCTGAACGGATCAATCCCGGAGACAAAGAGCATACGTTTGAGAAAATTGTTAAGGTTGTTTCGGCTCAGGATGCCGAATCACTCGAAATTGTGGCAGATACATATGCCTCGGTGGTGAAGGCGGGGATTCATCGGGCATCAAGTATCAAGGTTGCCGAAGCAGCCAAGGTGATCGAAAACACGCAACGCGATCTCAATATCGCGCTCATGAACGAACTCGCGTTGATCTTCCATCGCCTAGGGATTGACACCAAGTCGGTTCTTGAAGCCGCTGGCACCAAGTGGAACTTCCTGAAATTTTCCCCAGGCCTTGTCGGTGGTCACTGTATTGGCGTCGATCCGTACTATCTCACGGCCAAGGCTGAATCTGTGGGCTATCACCCTCAAGTCATTCTTTCAGGGCGGCGTATTAACAATGGCATGGGGAAGTTTGTGGCCGAGCAAACCATTAAATTGCTCAGTCAATTGTCGCGCCCTGCAAATACACTCAAGGTGGGTGTGTTGGGCCTGACGTTCAAGGAAAATGTGCCGGACCTCCGCAATAGTAAGGTGCCGGATATCATCAATGAGCTTCGGGAATATGGGGTCGAGGTGTTGGTGCATGATCCAATCGCTGACAGCGAGGAAGCCGTCGCGGAATATGGGATTCATCTGGTTGACTGGAAGCAGATGAATAATCTCGACGGGCTCATCCTTGCGGTTGCTCACTCCAGCTTCGCCGAGATGGCACTATCTGATTTGCTCAAGCCATTGCGGGACCAGAAACATGGTGTGGTGGTCGATGTGAAAAGTGTCTTGGACGTTGGCACGATGCCTGGTTCGTTGAAATACTGGCGACTCTAGTGCCGTTCCAACTGATCGGAGGTAAGTGGCCGTGTCCTACCGCGGTCGGTATGGCATGCCCTATCGTTCCCGCGCCTGCCGCGGCACCCTTTCCATGGCGCTCCGAATTGGAAGCCTTCCGGCATTCTCGTCGCCATGGTCTCGCGACCATGGTGCGGTGGTCAGTACCGGCTTTCCTTCTTCGGACGCCGGGTGGGGACCCCACCGCTCTCGGCGGACGGTCACTCAGGCCACACCACACCTCCTAAACCGAATTCGTGTGACGGGGACAGTCGCCGACCGGAAGGGCGACAGTCCCCTACCCATCCCAGCTTGGCCGCACCCACACAGTTTCCGGAAGAGCCAGTTGGAATAACACTGGCAGAATTCGATCCTGGTTGCCTGGATCTACGTCTGTGTTGGGCATTTCGTGAGCCCCGTACCACGGCTTCACAACCGTGGCATCAGAGCTCTAGTCTTCGAGGGATGACGCCCAGTTCTCCCCGCGTTCACCGGCGGGGCTTCCTGTGGTACGGGGTGAGTTGATCGAAGGCCATCAGGAATGAGCAGCTTTGTAGGAGCCTGTTTCTAGCTTTAGGCAACAATCCTCCATATAGACTTTTTCTTTGAGGCCGTCTCAATGTGTAGTATAAGAATTGAGATGCGCCAGGCATCAAATTTCCATCTTCCGAATCATTGTCTCTCTTAAGGAAGGCATCTTGTCCATGATCCAGAAGTCTTCCCGTCAGCTGACTTTGTGTATAGGAGCAGTTTTGATTGTCTCCTCGGGCTGTGCCCTGTTCACATCGGCTGATGTGCAGCGAGGCGACCAGCATCTGGCATCGGGAAAATATGAGGAAGCCCTTCTCGCCTATAGGCAGGCACTGAAGGATGATCCTTTCGATCCGGCTCTCCAAAGCAAGTACGCCATGGCTCGCGAACGTGCGGCGGCGATGTACGAAGAGCGGGGGCGAGCATTTCTCAAGGACAGGCAGCTCGATCTTGCGATCGAGGAGTTCAAGCACGCGCTCTCGATCGAGCCTTCCAATCCTGAACATCAGTCTGGGCTATCTGAGGCCCTTCGCCTCAAAGAAGCTCGAGACCACTATCGTGAAGCGGAACGGCTGGCTCAGTTGGGTCGGACGGACGAGGCGATGGAAGGGTACGCTAGGGCGACGGAACTAGACCCGACTTTCAAGGCCCCACTCGAGAGCATCACCAAACTGACAGAAGAACAGCAAGCCCTTCTTCGTGATGATCGTATGAAACAGCCCGTCACGCTCAAGTTCAGGAACGCAGGAATTAAAGAAGTATTGGAAGGTGTGGCGAAAGCAGGTGGATTCACCCTGATTTTCGATAAGGATGTCCGCAACGATCCGATTTCGATTTCTGTCCAAGACACACCGTTTGAGGACGCACTCAACCTTCTTCTCAGTAGCAACAGTTTGTTTTCGCGCGCCGTTTCTCCGGGAGTTCTTATCATCAGCCCAAACACGAAACAGAAGCAGGAGCAGTACCAGGATCTGATGATTCGAACCTTTTACCTTTCGAATGCCAAGTCCAAAGACATGCTGGTGCTTCTGAAGAGCATGCTCGATTCGAAGCGGATGCACGCCAATGAGCAGCTGAACACGATCGTCATTCGTGATCAGCCTGAAAAAATGCAAATGGCCGAGAAGATCATCCTGGCCAATGATCGTCAAGACTCAGAAGTCCTCTTTGACGTCGAAGTGTTGGAAGTCGACCGAACTGTCAATCAGCAATATGGCCTGACGTATCCAAAACAGGTCGCCGGCGCGATTGTTCCTCCCGGATTTACCGGCATCATCGCCGGTGAACTTGCCCAGCAATTCACCTATCGCCAGTTAACGAGCATCGGACCTGACAGCTATATCTTTAAGCTCCCGACAAATGTCCAGCTGGATTTCTTCAAGCAGATTACGGATGCAAAGACGCTCGCTGCCCCGAAGATTCGGGTTGTCAATAACAAGAAGGCGGAAATCAGTATCGGCGACAAACAGCCGATTCTGCTATCGACGACCAATGTGTTGCCTGGTCAGGCAGCTACAGGGGCGGTGCCGACGACGTCAACGGTCACCTCGATTGAGTTTCGGGATACCGGCGTGAAGCTGACGGTGGAGCCATCAATCCGGCTCGGTGGTGAGCTCGCGCTAAAAATGAAGATCGAAGTGATTCGTTTGGGCGAGCAGGTTACTTTGCAGGCTTCTCCGCCCATTACGCAGTTCAAGTTCGGCAATCGGTCTGCTGAGACGATGCTGAGCATCAAGGATGGGGAAACCATCTTGCTGGGAGGGCTCTTACAAGAAGAAGATCGGAAAACCAGGGTCACGATCCCTTGGATCGGAGATCTCCCTCTGATCGGCAATCTCATCAGTTCGTTCAAGACAGAGCGAGTCACCACGGAAGTTATCTTAACTATTACGCCGCACATTGTGCAGAACATGACCCCCCCAGGACTCAGTACCCAAGCCTTCTGGTCCGGTACCGAGTCCACCTACGCGACAAATCCGATGTTCACAAGCTCCGCAAAAAAAGTATCGGCACCCTTGGGGAATGGGCAGGGGGGAAGGTCCCTCTCCTCCACCAACGGGGCGGGGACGACGAGCGCCGAAGGGGTGAGTGCTACGCGTTCACTGGGCCAATTAGCGGTACCCGAACCTCTGCTGGCGATTCAGCCTGATGAATCGGTCATTCAATCCGGCAAAGAGATCAAGCTCGCAATCGTTGATGCGCGAATCCGTGCATCGGACCAGAACGTGTTTAAGCTCGAATATGACCCGAAGATCTTGCAGTTTAAGCGCCTTGGCGAGGCGGAGATTGTGAGCACAGCGGATACGTCGTCAGGGGACAATGGCGATCCAGCCGGAACGATCGCGTTTCGTCTTACTCGCCCGTCTCAGCGTGCGCCGCGATCCGTGAACGTGACGTTTGTCGCCAAGGCGCCTGGGGTGTCTCCGGTTCGTGTTGAGCTTGCCGGTTCAGGCGGTGAGGGTCAGGCGCCTTCTTCAGAAATCGGGACAGGAGTCGTGAGAGTCCGGTGAAGGAGGATGGGCTCACGCTGCTCGAGATCCTCGTCACGATGACGATAGTGGTGATCTTAGCCTCGGTCGCCATGCCGCTCAGCAAGGTGTCGACGAAGCGCGTCCAGGAAATTGAATTGCGCCAGCATCTCCGGGCTATTCGAAGCGCCATCGATACGTTCAAGCTTGAATGGAATCGCGATGGTGACGCCTTGGTCGGACCGGTCTGTGTTAAGAATAAGTTGACGTGCAAAGACGTCACGAGTCCGTACGGCTACCCAAAGTCTCTCGACATGTTGCTTGGGGTGAAACTGACGGGAGAAGAAGCGACTGTGCGGGGCACGACGGTCAGACGCTACTTGCGCGTGATGCCGATCGATCCGTTGACCGGCAAATCCGATTGGATCCTGCGTTGTTACAAGGATCGACCGAAGCCGTCCAGTTGGTGCGGCGAAGATGTGTATGATGTGATGACTCAAAACGAGGCAGCCGCGCTTGATGGAACGAAGTATCAGGATTGGTAGGGGGTGTGGAGGGAATGCGCAGGGCTTCACACTCATTGAGCTCATGATTGTGGTGTCCATCATCGGTATTCTGGCCACGATTGCGGTTCCGTCCTATCAGTCGTCATTGATCAAGGCAAGGGAGACGGTGTTGCGGCAAGATCTCTTTACGCTACGGGAGTTGCTCGACCATCACCGCGCTGATCAGGGGAAGTACCCTCCGTCCTTGGAGGGGCTGGTAGCGGCTGGATATCTCCGGGCCCTTCCCAAAGATCCCTTTACGAATTCGTTAAGTTCTTGGCAAGAGATTACCGAACCGACTGAAGGCGGTGTCTTTGATGTGTACTCCGGGTCGGACCTGGTTGGAACGAATGGGACTGCCTATAACAAATGGTAAGCAAGCGCGCTAATCCCTCTCTTCCGAAACCCTCAGCATGGTGTCAGGTGTCCATGGTGAAGGGCGCATGGCGTACTGCATCTTTCGGGATGCTCGTGCTTGGGATGGGGGTCATGATTGCTTGTAGCCCGCTTGAACCTATTGTTGAGCCGGAAGTGTCCGATCTCCAACTAACGGTGGATACGCTCAAGACTTCTCTTAGGGATGCCCAACGAACGATTGTTGAGTTGCGCGCAGAAGTCGATTCGCGGCGCCAGGAATTGGCTGATGTGCAAGTCGCTCGGGCTCAGCTGGAAGGACGCGTTCGAGAGGCGGAACGTCGACTGGTTGAAGCCCGCCACGTGATCGATCTGCAACGAGAAGAGCTGGCCGGCTCGCGTACTGAACGAGAGCGAGTGGCTCGAACCGGGGCGTTCTTGCAGAATCAGTTGAAGCAGCTTCAAAAGCAGTTATCCAAGATCGGGAAGCAAACGAGCGAAGCCCGCGGCACAGGAATGATTCCTGCCGGTATTCCTTCTCCAAAAGGACGTCAATCAGGAATGACGCCTACGAAGCTTGAACGACCAGCGCCGTTTGAGGAGAGCGCCAGAGGTATTGCCACGCCGGTTGGCCGAGTGCCGGTTTTCACGCCTGCCATGACCACTCCCGCGCGCGTCTCGGTCAAGTCGGGCGATACCCTTTGGAGCCTCTCGCAACGGTATCGCGTTCCCATAAAACGTCTCATGGACATCAACCAGCTCCCCGACAATCGTATTCAAGTCGGCCAAGCTCTCTGGTTGACTGAGCCGGCTGCTATGAGCGAGCGTGAATACGAGACAACTGAGTAGATCTCAGTTGTCTCTGCAGCAAGTCTTGAAGGTCTACCCCTATGGCGGTGTTTGCCTACAGAGTCGCCCGACCTGATGGATCCACCCTCGATGGCCAAGTCGAGGGCGAGGATGAAACGCTGGTTCGCACCAAATTAGAATCCCAAGGATTACTGGTCTTCAAGCTCCACCGCCGAGGGATCGGTTCGGCGGCGATGTCTGGAAAGTCATGGTCGTGGGGCAGGCTTCCGCTGGGGGAGTTCTTGGTGTTCAACCAAGAGTTGTTGGCCCTCGTGAAGTCCGGGTTGCCGATATTGCGTGTGTGGGATCTGCTGATCGAGCGTGCCGGTCATGCGGGATTTCAGCAGGCGCTGCGCGATGTGCGGGAAGATATTCGAGGTGGATCATCGGCCTCAGACGCGCTGGCCAAACATCCCTCTTATTTTCCCGAGCTCTACATTGCGACGGTGAAAGCGGGCGAGCAGTCAGGAAATCTCCCGGAAGTGCTCCAGCGGTATATCACGTATCTGAAGCTCATGATTGGTCTGCGCCAAAAGGTGATAAAGGCACTCTCCTATCCGATGTTTCTCATCTTAATCGGGCTGGCCGTGATCGGATTCTTATTGACCTACGTCATGCCGACCTTTGTGTCGGTCTATGGGGAGTCAGCGAAGACATTGCCGTGGGCGACCCAATCACTGCTCGATCTGGTAAAAAATGCAGAGTCGCGGCTTCTGCCTATGGCCATGCTCGTGATCGGTCTCGTTCTCGGGGTTCGTGCCTATTATGCTACACCGGCTGGTCATCTCGCGATCGATCGGCTCATTCTGAAGTTCCCGCTTTTTGGTCCCATTGCGATCAAGCACAATACGGTGCAGCTGACTCGAACGCTTGGAACAATTCTCGCTAGTGGGACTCCTTTAGTTGATGCATTGCAGAACGCACGGGGAGCCGTTTCGAATCGATGGATCTCACAGGGGATGGTGGGGGCGGTCAATGAGATTCGTGAGGGGGTTACTCTGGCGGCAGCCTTGGATCGTCCTAAGGTGCTTCCAAGATTGGCGATAGCGATGTTATCGGTTGGGGAAGAAACAGGCTCACTCGATGCGATGCTGCGAGACGTCGCAGAGTTTTACGAAGCCGATCTCGATACCAGACTCACCCAGGTCACGACGTGGATCGAGCCTGCCTTGTTGCTTGTCATGGGAGTTCTGGTCGGCGGTATTGTTATCGTCATGTATCTGCCGGTGTTTCAGATGGCTGGTACGGTCGGATAGATCGTGCGGAGGGCGGGATGCAGCGTATGAAGCGGGGCACAATGGCGCAGGAGGTGCCGCATGGCGCGTAGCCTTGCCAGGCCATCTCTCGCAGAGGTGTTAGTCAGCCAGGGCGTGGTCCCGAAGCAGACGGTCGAGGATGCACTTCATCGACTGGGCGGAGTGGCGGCAACGTTGGGGCAAACCTTGATGGGAGAGGGACTCCTCTCCGAGGATCAGCTGGCTCGCGCACTGGCTGCTCAGTATGGGCATCCCTACGATCCGCTGACGGATTTTCGGGTCAACCCACAATACTACGAAACAATCTCCGTCAAGCTGATGCAGCGATTTCCGTTTGTGCCGATTGCCGAGCGCGCCGGCGTGCTGACCATTGCCATTGCGGATCCGCAGAACTTGTTGGGTCTTGACGAATTGGAACTCTTGATCGGGAAACCCCTTGATCGAGTCGTCAGTTCCAAGAGCGCTATTCTTGCGGCGCTGGAACGTAGTGAAGGGTCCAGCCAAGCGCTCCGTGAACTCGAAGCGGAGTATCGATCAGTCTTAGTCAAAGAAGATGATCGAGGCGAGGAAATCCTTACCGTCGATCATGCTGCGGAAGACCAGAGTCCTGCCGTCAAGCTGCTCGATTCTATTCTTCTCAGCGCGATGCAGCGTCGCGCAAGCGACATCCACATCGAAGCGGCCGACCGAGCGACCAAGGTCAAGCTTCGTGTGGACGGCATCCTCATTCCGGCCATGGAACCGCTCGATATTCGGTTGCATGCGCCCTTGGTGTCGCGCCTCAAAGTCATGTCTGAACTGGATATCGCAGAGCGTCGAGTGCCGCAAGACGGCAGTTTTCGAATGAGGCTGGATCGAAAGACCGTAGATTTTCGTGTGTCCATCCTACCCAGTGTCTACGGCGAATCAGTGGTGATCAGAATTTTGGATCGTGAATCCATCACGACGGGCGTATCGGCCTTGAAGCTTGAGCGGTTGGGATTCAATCCCGAGGATCTGAAGCGGTTCCGGCGAGCGATCACGCGCCCCTACGGCATGGTCTTAGCCACGGGGCCGACGGGAAGCGGAAAGACGACGACGTTGTATGCCGCCATTTCGGAGATGAACACACTCGAAGACAAGTTGATTACGATCGAAGATCCGGTTGAATACCAGCTCTCGGGGGTAGTCCAGATTCCCGTTAACGAGAAGAAAGGACTTACCTTTGCGCGAGGCCTCCGATCCATCCTTCGCCATGACCCCGACAAGATCATGGTCGGCGAAATCCGGGATGCTGAGACAGCGCAGATTGCCATACAGTCGGCTCTCACCGGCCATCTAGTGCTGACCACGGTCCATGCGAATAACGTATTCGATGTGATCGGGCGCTTTGCCTCGATGGGCATCGACGCCTACAACTTTCTCGCCGCACTCAACTGCGTCTTGGCGCAACGATTGGTCCGTATTCTCTGTCCATCTTGTCGAGCCCCGATCAAGGTCGAACAGACCATCATGGAAGAATCAGGATTGGCTTACGAACAATATAAGGACACCTTGTTCTATGAAGGGAAAGGCTGTCCGCAGTGCCATGGCACCGGCTACCGCGGTCGGAAATGCATCACGGAATTCCTGGACCTGACCGATGAGATCAAGGAGATGATTCTCGCGGAGCGGCCACTCTCGGAAATCCGGTATCGCGCGGTTACGGACGGAATGATCACGCTTCGGCAATCAGCGCTGAAGAAAGTGCTGAACGGTGAGACGTCGTTGCGTGAGATCAATCGCGTAACCTTTAGCGAGGAAGGGTAAGCCATGTGGGGATGGGTCAGCACCCGGCCGCAGCGTTGTTTGAAATTCGGGGCAGACTCCGTGGCGTGGGCCGAAACGGAACGAAATTGGCTGGGACAGCGACAGCATCGGTGTGTGATGTCCCCGCTTTCGGACGGTATGGTGAAGCTGTCTCCAGCGGATCAGAATCTATCGGATCTCTCGACATTGCAGGGCCGCATTCGCGCCCTTACTGGCGCCGGCCCAGAGGCGCAGATTGCGGGGCAATCTCTTGTGTCAGACCTTCCGCGGCGGATTGTGTTACTCCTCCCTGATGCCGCGGTCCGCGCCGTGGTGTTGCATCTTGACCAGCTTCCCGCGAAACGAGAAGAGCGTGATGCTTTGATCCGATGGCGACTGGGGCAGGAGCAGCTTTTTCCGTTGGGTGGGGCAAAGGTAGTGTCGCAAGTGTTTCATGGCCTGCCGAGGAGCGAGAGCCGAACCCACACCGTGCTGGCTGTGGCGATTCAGGAATCTGTGCTGAATCAGTATGAAACATTCTGTGAATCCGTTGGATTGATCCCTCATGAAGTCGGGATAACCAGCTTGCGGCTCTTCGATCTGTGGCGGAAGGCCTCCGGTGGATCGGACTGGCAGCGGCGGAATTTTCTATGGGCCAATTTGTCGGATCGAGCGTTGACGACGATGGTTTTTCAACGGGGGCGTTTGCTGTTCTATCGTTGCAAACTCCTGGGGGGTGATGCCGCGGCGGTCAGTGCGAAGACCGACATGCTAGACAAAATCCTCGCAGAATGCGGAGCCTCGTTGGACGTCTGTCAGCAACGACACCCCTCCGCCGTCATCAAAGAAGCAGTTGTGTGTGCCGATGGAGACCTATCAGCCTTGCAAGCGCAGGTTGAGGCTGGTCTTGATTTGTCTGTCGAGCAATTGGGATGGAGATCGGTCGAGGCGCTTGGCTGGGTGACGAAGGGGAGCCATCGGAGCATGACCTCATTGGCTGCAATGGCGGGAGTGTCCTAGCAGGATGTTGAAAAAGTCCGCCAGCTTTGTTCTCGCGTCGCTCAGAGGCTCTACGGGACTGGCTCCGGCATCGCCGGACTTCGGCGAGCTCAGCCGAGCCGTGCCTGTCCCGCTATTCGACGGGGACAGTCGCCGGTCGGAAGGGACTTCGGCGAGCTCCCCTCGACAGGCTCGGGGCCTGAGCTTGCCGAAGGCAGTCGAGCCGCGACCGTCCCCTCGCTCGCTGCGGCCGCGCTGGACGACCTTTTTGAACATCCCGCGGGCTGTTCTGTGGGCATCATGGACACCCTGCGTTCCGATTGCCGCTGGGGTCGCAAAAGGTTTTTCAATAATATGCTAGTTATGGGACTGACGCATTTTTCGATTGGACAGCTTGTCGAGCCGCTCAGGCATATTCCAATGCTGGGCGGCACCAACGACCAGTTCCACATTAACTTAAGCAGTCGGTATCGGCCCGCTATGGCTCCGCTCCGAATGCTGTTGGTCGGAAGTTGTGCCATGCTCTTGCTGGGCATCTTCTGGAGTTTCGGCCAGGCGGTCTTGGCATATCAAGAATCCTTGACCATCGCAGCAGAACTTGATCGAGCCCGCCAACAGGACGACCAACTGGTCGTCGAGGCTCGGCAAGAGGGAATTGATTTGTCCGAAGGGGCGTTACAGCGACTGCCTGCTGAGGTAGACCTGGCCAATCAGCTGCTCGAAAAGAGAATGTTTTCCTGGACAAAGTTTCTGACCGGATTAGAGCAAGCGATCCCCCCGCGGCTCGCGCTCAGTAGCGTTCGTCTCGACACGGGCGGTACCACGGTTCATCTCACGGGAACTGCCATGAGCTTGGAAGACATTACGGCCTTCACGGTCGGACTTCAAGATCATCCCACGTTCAAGGATCCGGTGCTGGCGCAGCATCGCGCGGGGACGAACGGGCTGGTGGAATTCGACGTCACCCTGCGATATCGCCGGGAAGGAGCCTTAGGCCTATGAGAGATCGCCTTCTTCTTGTGTTGCAGCAGCCGTTCGCACCCTTGCTGCCGTGGGTGGGAATCGCGCTAGGTCTTCTGCTCATGCTTTTCTTAGTGCATGATGTCGGCGTGGTGGGTGCCGAATCTAAGCGGGAGCGCTTGGAGAAAGAGTGGACCGCGACGCGGCAGATGCTTATGCATCATCGAGAGGCAAGGAAAGCGAGAAAAGATCTAAACCTCGTGTGGGCAGTGCTGCCCGCCGAGCGAGATTTCGCCCCCTTGGCGTTGGGCATTTCGGATGAGGCGAAGCGCGATCGAGTCACCTTGCCGGCATTGTCCTACAAGACAGAGCCGACTCTCGTGGCCAATACGAGTAAAGGGCTGTTGCAGGGTTCGATGAGCGGGCGATACGAAGATCTCCGCCGATTCATCTATGACTTGGAAACGGCTGAAGAGCTTCTGTTTATCGAGGATCTCGAATTGGCTCGGGTCGGGGGCGCGCAGGATCAGACGCTGACGTTTACCATCAAAATCGTCACGTATCTCCGTGCTGAAGCGGCAAGGCCCGCTGAGCAGGAGCCCGCCAAGTAACCATGGATGCGAAGAGAAAAGCCGTTCTCGCTGCCGTCTTGATACTTGTGTGGGTGGGACTTGCTGCCTGGCAGTGGGGGGGTTTGAAGGAGCCGGTCCGTGTCCCGCTCACGAATGTCACCGGTCCTGCATCCTCTGGTCAACTCACGAAGACGAAGGCGAGTAGCTTGCGCGTGAATCTTGAGTTGCTCGCGTCGGCGCGTACCCAACGGGAGGCGACTTTTACGGCTCCTCGGAATATTTTTGCGGTTCCCAACCCAGATGGGACGCTCCCCGTCGGCAATGAGGCAGCCCAGGTGAGTGAGCTAGGTCCAGTCTCAGACCAAGCATTACTGCAACAAGCGGCTGTGGTGGAGTTGGCGCAGTATCGGTACCTTGGGTTTCTTCGAGTGGGCGAGAGCCGAAAGAAGAATAAGGACATCGCCGTACTCAGCAAGAACGAAGATGTGGTGGTCGTGAAAGTCGGCGATCACGTTGAAGAGCATCTGGTGCTCACGGCGATCACCCCGGAGAGTGTGACGATCCGAGATATCGGCACCCGCATCGATCAAACAGTGCCATTGTCCGAAGAGCCGCCTGCTCAGCAGTGACCGACACCCATGCCGATCAACCAGGCATCATTGAAACGCGGAGAGTGCGGCTTCTCGTACATCATGTTAATGATCGCCATCGTCATAATGGGGGTGGCGATGTCGGTGGCCGCTCGACAGTGGAAGACGATGGTACAACGGGAATTGGAAGCAGATCTGCTGGCCAAAGGTATAGAGATACAGAACGCACTTGCCCTTTACTCTACCTCGATCAAGGCCGGGAGAGTCATGCCCGGCGAGGTTTACCCCCCAACGCTGGCCGACCTGACCAGGCTTCCAAAGCCTTTCCTCAGAAAGGTCTACCTCGATCCGGTTGGACATGGGGAATGGGAATTGGTGCGTGCACCCACAGGCGGCATCATGGGGGTCCGGAGCAAGAGCAAGAGCAGGCCGATCAAGCAGCACAATTTTCCGCTTGCCGTCCGCCATTTCGATGGGAAGCCGACCCATTATGACTGGGTGTTCCAATACCCCAACCCTTCCATGGCTGCGCTGGCCCCACCAGTCACGCAGCCGTTGCCCGCTACTCCAGGGCAGCCCACTGCTCCAGGCGGAACGATGAGCCCGTCCAGCCCTTCTTCTCCAACGGACGCTACACCACCTCCAGCGACTCCCCCAGTCGCCACGCCATAGCTGGGCGTTATCTTGACCCCTCTGATAGGGGCGGGGTATGCTTTGCACATACGCCATCAGGCAGAAAACCGAATAGTTGTTACCAGAAGGGCCACGTTGTGGATACTGAACTGCAGAAGCCAGAAGAGCACGTTGAACCAGAACTGAAACCGATTCCGGAGTATGTCGAAGAGCTTGTCACCAAGGCCAAGCGTGCTTCAGGGAAGCTGGCTGCCTTGTCAACCGCGGTCAAGAATCAGGCCCTTCTTGCGATGGCCGAGGCACTTGAGGCAAAGACAGAAGAGCTTCTCGCGGCGAATGAAGAAGATCTTGAATCGTTTGGGGTCATGCCGGAGAAAAAGGCGATGGCGGATCGCCTGCGCCTCACGGAGAAGCGGATCGCTGAAATGGCCGCCGGTATTCGTGAAGTGGCCAAGTTGCCCGATCCCTTGGGGATGACGCCCTCCATGTGGACAAGGCCGAACGGGATGCAGGTGGGACGTGTACGCGTGCCCATTGGCGTGATCGGGATTATTTATGAGTCGCGTCCCAATGTGACTGCAGATTCGGCGGCCCTCTGTCTCAAATCCGGGAATGTTTGTGTGCTGCGGGGTGGCAGCGAGGCGATTCATTCCAATACGGCGATCGCCACCATCCTTTCTGATGCGGCTGAAAAGGCCGGTGTTCCAGCCGGCGCGATTACGTTCGTCGGGCGATCGGAGCGTGAGTTGGTGCCGGTGTTGCTTAAGCAGGATCGGTTCATCGACTTGATCATTCCCCGTGGCGGCGAATCTCTCATGAAGACCATTGCCGAGCACTCGACCATTCCTGTCGTGAAGCACGATGCAGGGGTGTGCCACGTGTATGTAGATGCCACGGCGGATCCGGCGATGGCTGAATCGATTTGCGTCAATGCCAAGGCGCAACGACCTTCGACCTGCAATGCCATGGAGACGTTGCTCATCCACCAATCGATTGCGCGGACGTTGCTGCCTAAGCTGGCTGCAAGTCTCGTGGCGGCGAAGGTGGAAATTCGAGGGTGTCCCAAGACCTGCCAGTTGCTTCCCGAAGCGAAGCCGGCAAGCGAGCAGGATTACGGAAAAGAGTTTCTCGACCTGATTCTTGCGGTGAAAATCGTCAAGAACATGGACGAGGCGATGGAGCACATCGCTCAGTACGGGTCGCGGCACACGGAAGCCATCATCACGTCGGACTATGGCCGTTCGATGCGGTTTCTCAAAGAAGTCGATGCCGGTGCCGTCTTCGTGAATGCCTCCACTCGACTCAATGACGGCTATCAGTTCGGTCTCGGGGCTGAAATCGGCATCAGTACCTCGCGGATCCATGCGCGAGGGCCCATGGGACTTGAGGAACTGACGTGCTTCAAGTTCATCGTACTGGGGAGCGGCCAGATCCGCGAGTAAATGCCCTCCGATCCAGTTGTGTTCGCCCTGAGTACTCCTGGTCATCTCTGGTTCCCTTCTACGCGCGCGCTTGCCAAAAATTTTGAACAGTCCGGAGGGCGGGTTGAAACCCTTTCGACCGGACATCTGGTGTTCTATCGGCCGGATGGACGGCGGTTTCTTGCGACAGATCCGACAGGCCATCCCTTACATGAGTGTGAGTGGGAGTCAAACGCGAGAGGGAGTGTCTCGCTGGCGAGAGCTCGGTTTCGCCTTGATTGGGGCCAGTGGGTTGGACTGAAGCCGAGTGGGCTTGTGAACGAAACGAAGTTGAATCTGGCCACGAAGCCTGGCTGGCAGCGTGTGACGCCGGACGCTCTTCGAGCCATGGCCGCCCAGGCCTTACGAGTCTCGATCGAAGAGGTGCAGTGGTTCTTTCAGGATGAGGATCTCAGTATCGATGCGAAAGGAACGGCGACGATTCGTCACCGGAAAGATGCATTCTACGCGCTGGTAGATGGGGGGTTTGAGCATTCTTGTTTCATGTCCTGCATGGGGGCCATGCATTGGGACCACATTGATTTTCTCCCCGTGGTCGAACTGTTCAAGTCCCTGCTGCCTGGAACCGGCTCTGCTGCGTTCGAACTGATTCGCGGACTCTACGACGACCAAAACAAGTCGCAATCAGCCCCGCGGGTCCTACGATATCGCGGTATTCCCACCTATCCATCTGAAGCGGCATTCCGGTTGTTCAGCAACTTCTTTACCCCGCAGGCCCCGGATGGTGGAAGCCCGTTGACGCTCTTCATGGATCCGGCAAAATCCCATCACGTGACCTGGCTTCCCGCCACGCATCCCCCCCTCCGCTATTTTGATGATATGTGTGGGCTGTGTTTGACCATGCTGGGCGGGGTTGTGCAAAAGGCCACGCTTGCGGGGGACTCAGCGGGCATCTCTTACGTGAATCCAATAGGTCGTCGAGTGGTGCCGCTGGATCGCAGTCTCAGAGCGAGCGGCGAGCAAGTGGTCTTACGAGACCGGGCAGAGGACAGGGTTGTGAAAACGAATGTTCGATTAGTCACGCCGTCTGCGCCTTCCACCACGTTTCCCGTCAGTCCTCTTGATTGGCGAACGGTTTTTGTAGAAGGGCGTCCGTCAGTGCATCCCACGGAGGCGTATGGAGCGGTTTTGTTCTATCCGGAGGATGACCGGGAGATCAGCGAGCTTTCGGCACAACCGTTTGTCGCAGACTATTTGCAAGATCGTGGAGAACAGGACCGGGAAATTGGAATGATTCTCTCGCAGGCAGAACGGGTGCTCATCAACAACGGAGATGCGGTGATTTCGACTTGTATTCCCTTCGATCGGCCACGTGACTACACGGTCGCTTTTCGCCATGCCGCCTACGCGCAGCGTCAGGCGCAGCAGCTCTGGACCCAGTGCGCTGAAGTGCAGCGGTGGGAGTGGCTGCAGCGAATCCGCTTTGTGCCGGCTGCGGCATGGGAGGAGACCATTGCGAGTCATCAGCCCTACGATCTTGTCTATCAGTGGCTGCCCTATGACTCGTTCAGTTCTCCGGCCGGGTTGACGACGACTGTCACCAGACTGGGTCAGGTCCTGCGATCAGGCGGGAATGCATTTATCGTGGGACCTGTCGGCATTCGGGAATTACTGGTGCTGTGTGGGCTGCAGATCGGTTGGGATGAGTCGGTCGAAACGCTGCCGACCTTTCGCATGCACAGGACGATCTTACCCAAGGCCAGAGTGAAAGCGGGGCTTACGTTGTTCCATGTCAGGTTCGCCTAGTCCAGTTGTGCGGTGCGTTGGATCAGGGCGACGCGTTGCGCGACAAGCTCATCATTTGCTGGGAGCGAAAATATTCGACGGCTTGTGCACCCGAGCGGTTGAAGCTCGATTGTCATCCGCACCGTCCGCTGCTATCCGGCATGAGGTTGAATGAGCAACGCAATCTCGCCTTCAGCAGGTGCCCCTGAGGGTTGGTCGTGATTGTGGTGTGGTTCAGCGGATCGGTCATGGTGAGGAGGGGCGCCCCAGTGTAGAGCGGGGCTTAGGCCAGAAAGTCTTCCGGCGTCCGGTAAGGAATCAGCGGGGCAATGGCTTTGAAATGCGAATCATAGGTAACAATGGCCTCACACGGAGCCACCCAGGCCGCAATGGCGTGGGGCACATCGGCGGGATCCCGCAGGGCGCGAAAAATGCGCGCGTGTTGTCCACGCTCGATGCGTGACACCAACGGAAGAATCTGCAGGGGCAACGCAAGAATCTGTTCCAGCGCCGCCTTACCATAGGCGGCGCCGGTGACACTCTCCGGCGCGTTGGCGAGGGCGAACAGTGCACTTCGTGCAGTGCATGAAATGACGTAGCACCCAAGAGTGTGCCCGCTTTGAGCTGTGCCAGGAACGCACGGGTCGCGGCCGCGCGTACCCGCTCGACCGATTGGGTCAGGGTATAGACGAGCAGGACCGACGTATCGAGATAGAGCACCTAGGCCGTTCCCGTGCGTTTGGAGACAGGGCGCCGGCGGAGTGTTCGGCTGGTGTCGGGAAATGCCAGCATCCGCTCGTAACTGTCTTTGCGGGCCTGGTGGAGCCGGTGAGAAATGGACTTGTTCCGCAGGTATTTGCCAAAGGCCTTGAGATTCATGCGATATTCTGGCTTAAGCGGATGCGCCCCGTCAACTCATGCACAGTGGAGAGACCGGATGAGGCCGCCACACTAGTGACGACGCGGAAGACGCCGGTAATTCGGGCGTTCTATCAGCGCTTGAGTTAGGCGTGGAAGGCGAAGAAGTTGGCATTGACGGCCTGCCTGCGCAAGCTGCGCACCGTTCTCAATGAGATGCCGAAGAGTGGGCGCTATGGCGGGTGACGGCAAGTCGACCAACTTGATGTTCAAAACAGTTGCTGACCTCTGTTCCTCTGTTAGATAAGCAAGTCTATGTCGATGAAGTCGTGGATTCTTACTATGTAGTGTTTCTGGTTACAAGGACTCCAGCTTGAATAATGGCATTGGCAAAAACTGCCGCATGCGGTTTCACTGCTTGACACAGCTCCGTATCCCGAGTAAGATCGAGCTGCCTTTAACGCTCATCCAGAGAGGTGAGCAAGGAGCTTGACATGAATTCCGTTCCGGCCTGTGCCGGTCTGTACAACCAAACCTTCTCACCTGAAAACGGTGAGGGGGTTTTTTTATGTCTGAAATCCGAAACCAAGTATTTACCGCACAGCAGTCAGCCTTCAGTTTGTTGCCTGCGGATTCAACGGCTGAAAGCTAGATCAGCCTGACAATGACCACTAGTACTAAGAAGCAATCTGAGCGGAAAGACGAAAAGCTGGTAATGGATGCCGGCGATATTGCCCGTGCTCTGACCCGTATTGCTCACGAGATCTTGGAGCGCAACAAGGGTGTGAAGGACTTGGCGCTGGTCGGGATTCGAACGGGTGGCGTCCATCTCGCCCATCGACTGGTGAAGCGAATCCAAGGTATCGAAGGCGTGCAGGCCCCTATCGGCGAATTGGACATTACGCTCTATCGCGATGATCTCTCACTTCGCAAGGATCAGCCGGTGTTGAGAAAAACATCCGTGCCATTCGATATGACGGACAAGGTTGTGGTGCTGGTTGATGATGTCTTATTCACCGGAAGGACGATTCGGGCGGCGATGGACGGTTTGATGGATCTCGGGCGGCCAGGGGAAATACAGTTGGCTGTGCTGGTCGATCGCGGCCATCGCCAGCTGCCGATTAAAGCCACTTACATCGGCAAGAATCTTCCTACCTCGCGCGAAGAAAAGGTCCAGGTTTTGCTGGAAGAGAATGGGGAGGATGACCGGGTGGTCATCTTGAAGACGTGAAGCGGAGGATGCCATGAGCCTCAAACGCAAAGATTTGCTGAGTCTCGCGCCCTTGTCGGTGGATGAGATCACACTCATCCTTGAGACGGCGGATTCTTTCAAGGAGGTAACGGGCCGCGAGATTAAGAAAGTGCCGGCTCTGCGAGGCAAGACGGTCGTCAATCTTTTCTTCGAGCCGAGCACGAGAACCCGCACGTCGTTTGAGCTGGCAGCTAAACGGTTGAGCGCGGACGTAATCAACTTTTCCCCTTCAGCAAGCAGCGTGGTCAAGGGGGAGACCCTTCTCGATACGGCGCGCAACATTGAGGCCATGCAGGCGGACATCATCGTCCTGCGCCATTCATCGGCTGGGGCCGCCGAAACTCTGGCGCACGGGGTAAAATCCTCCGTCATCAATGCGGGCGATGGGTGGCACGAACATCCCACGCAGGCGTTGCTCGATCTGTATACCATTCGCCAACGGGGGATGGGCTTCGAGGGGTTGCGGGTGGCAATCGTCGGAGATGTCTCGCACAGCCGCGTGGCCCGTTCGAATATTTACGCGCTCACCAAACTCGGCGCTGACGTACGCTTGGTGGGGCCGCCCACGATGATGCCCTGGGGAGTCGAGAAACTTGGGCCGAAGGTCTATTACAACATGGATGAGGGCTTACGCGGGGTGAACGTGATCATGATGCTCCGTCTGCAGTTGGAACGACAGGGGCGAGCGCTCTTTCCAACCATCCGCGAGTACGCGCGGCTCTATGGATTGACCGCTGAACGTGTCAGGTTGGCTGATCCCGGCGCGATCGTCATGCATCCGGGGCCGATCAATCGAGGAGTGGAGATCGCTCCGGATGTCGCAGATAGTCTCTCTTCCGTGATCCTTGACCAAGTGGCGAACGGCGTCGCTGTGCGCATGGGCATCTTGTATCTGATGTCAGGGGCGGGATGATCTCGAAGTTAAAAGTGAAAAGGCAAAAAGAAAAAGTGAGGAATGACAACGAAGGTAAAAGTAACAAGGTAAAAAGGAAAAAGTGCAGAATGGTTTGGTCGGGAACATTGTTCCTTTTTACTTTTACCTTTTACCTTTTGCCTTAAGGGTGACTATGCCGATTCTCATCAAGGGCGGGCGCGTCATTGACCCAGGCCGGTTTGTCGGGATGGGTGATGTGCTGATTGACCAAGGCAAAATTGCAGCGGTGGGCCCAAATCTCTCGGCCCATGCCGGGAGCACGACCATTCAGGTGCATGGGCAGCTGGTGCTCCCTGGGTTTGTTGATCTTCACGTCCATTTCCGGGAGCCCGGATTTGAGTACAAGGAAACGATTCAGAGCGGTAGCGCCGCAGCGGTAGCGGGTGGGTTTACGACGGTCTGTTGCATGCCCAACACGGATCCGGTGAATGACAATCAAGCGGTGACGGAGTTCATACTGGAGCGGGCTCGGCTGGCGGGTCTCGCGAACGTGTTTCCTGTCGGGGCCATTACGAAAGGGTCGGAGGGGAAAGAACTGGCGGAAATCGGCGATCTGCGACGGTCCGGCTGCGTGGCGATTTCCGACGATGGCAAACCGGTGATGAACAGCTTGGTGATGCGCCGGGCGATGGAATATGCACTGGCGTTCGATCTTACAGTCGTCGATCATTGCGAGGATCTGTACCTGGCAGAAGGCGGCTGCATGAACGAAGGTCTGGTCTCCACCGAGCTTGGATTGCCCGGCATTCCAGCTGCGGCAGAGGATGTGATGGTCGCGCGCAATCTGTTTCTGTCGGAGTTGACAGGGGCACGGCTCCATCTTGCGCATATCAGCACAGCCGGATCTGTTCGGATGGTGCGGGAGGCGAAGGCCCGAGGGATCAAAGTCACGGCGGAAGCCTGTCCCCATCACTTTACCCTCACAGAAGAACTAGTTCGCGGATACAACACCCATGCGAAGATGAATCCTCCGTTGCGCACATGGGATGATGTCCACGCGATCAAGGAAGGGTTGCGCGACGGCACAATCGATGCGATCGCGACCGACCATGCGCCTCATGCCACGCAGGAGAAGCAGCAAGATTTTACGGAAGCTCCCTTCGGGATTGTGGGGCTTGAGACTGCGTTCTCTTTGACGTTGGGGTTGGTGGAAGAAGGTGTGCTGTCGTTGGAGAAAGCGGTTGAGAAACTCACCTCTGCTCCGGCGGCTGCTTTTGGGCTCAAGAAGGGAACGCTTGCGGTCGGTGCGGATGCCGATGTGGTGATCGTCGATCAGCACGAACAATGGGAGGTTGACCCGAGCAAGTTTCGTTCGAAGAGTCGAAACACACCCTTTGGTGGATGGAAGGTCAAGGGGCGAGTGAAAAAGACGATTGTGGGTGGCCGGGTGGTATTCGAGACCAGTCCGGCGGAGCGGTAGCGCGGTGCGGCGCCCGTCCCGTTGGGAGATGGTCTGTTGTCTCACTCTTGAATGGCTGGCGCTGGGAGTGTGGGTCGGCGGGATGCTGGTGCTCGTCGGAGCGGTCATTCCCGCGGTCTTCAATACGTTTGGCGGGCAGGACTCAGGAGGGGTTTTTCTAACACGGGCGTTTGAAGGCTATAATCATCTCGTGATCGGGGCGATGGCGATCATGTGTGCCGCATCATGTTATCGCTGGTGGAGTGGGGATCCGGCTGTGGCGGTCGGTCGGGGCGAGATGACGTTGTTGGCCGGGATGATGGCGATCGCCGGGATCATTATTGCAGTCCTGCATCCGTATGCCGCGGCGCTTCAAGCTCAGGCCTTCGCGGTGGAAGAAGAGGCGGCGAGGAAGACGGCCTTCGAGGCGCTTTTTCGTATCCTTATGCCGGTTCGGTCGCTCTACATGGTCAATCTTTTACTGGGAGTTCTCCTGATCGGAATCAAGACGAAACGATCTCTAAGCCGGGACGGGGTGCTCCAGTGAAAAAAGCGTTGTTGGCATTGGCAGACGGAACGCTCTTCGAGGGCCGTGCCCTCGGATACGAAGGTGAAACGGTGGGGGAAGTCGTGTTTAACACGGCGATGACCGGCTACCAGGAAGTCTTGACCGATCCCTCGTATAAGGGACAAATCATCACGATGACCTCTCCCCATATTGGGAACTACGGGACGACGCCGGAGGATGCCGAGTCGCGCCGTCTTTGGGCGGAGGGATTTGTGGTAATGGAAGCCAGCCGTCTTGCCAGCAACTGGCGGAGCCGGCAGACGATTCACGAGTATCTGACGCAGGCGAAAGTCGTGGCTATTGAAGGGCTCGATACCAGAGCCTTGACGAGACATTTGCGAGAACATGGATCGCAGCAAGGGGTCATTACGCACAACACTCTTGACCATGCCCGTGCCGTATTGAAAGCGAAGGATGCGCCCAGCATCATCGGGCGGGATTTAGCGGCCGAAGTTACGTGCCAACGCTCCTATGAATGGCAGGCAGGATCTGGCAACTGGGTTCCGGATTCGCACGAGGCCGGTTTGAGATCAGCCGCACGCAGGTTTTGGCGGGTGGTTGCGTATGATTTCGGCGTCAAGGAGAATATTCTGAGACGGTTAGTTGATGTCGGTTGTCAGGTCACGGTGGTCCCGGCGTCAACGTCGGCGGCAGAAATCGAGGCGCTCAAGCCCGACGGAATTTTCCTCTCCAATGGGCCTGGCGATCCGGAAGGCGTCCCCTACGCGATGGAGGCGGTGCAGACGCTGATTGGCCGCTATCCGATCTTCGGCATTTGTTTGGGCCACCAGATCCTAGGCCTCGCGTTCGGCCTCAAGACCTATAAGCTCAAATTCGGTCATCATGGAGCGAATCATCCCGTGATCGACCTTCGGACGAGGAAGGTCGAGATTACTTCGCAGAACCATAACTTTGCGGTCCGGATTCCCAAGTTGTTCAGCGAGGTGCCGAATAACCCTCCGGTGGTCGAGACTAAACATGGGAAGCTGTCGATCACTCATCTCAGCTTGAACGATCACTCGATCGAGGGTATGGTGTCTGTAGAACACCCGGTATTTTCGGTCCAATACCACCCGGAAGCATCTCCGGGGCCTCATGATTCCGCCTATCTATTCGATGAATTCATCCGTCTTATGGAGAAACATCATGCGTAGTCGATTCGTGGTCGTGTTGCTCGTTGGACTGTTGATGCCCGGTTGTACCTTCAACTTTCCGCTTTTCCCCGGCCCAGGGCCCCTCCAAGAAACACAGATCGGCGGCGTGGGGAAGGCGAAAGTGCTGCTTATCGAGATCTCCGGTGTGATCAGTTCCCAGGATGGCGACGGACTCTTGCCTGCCCCCAGTCTCATCGCGAGCGTAAAAGAGCAGCTGACCAGGGCCACACAGGATGAGAACGTGAAGGCCGTCGTACTCCGGATCAACACGCCGGGCGGTACGGTGACGGCGTCGGATATCATTCATCACGAACTCAAGACGTTCAAAGCCTCTCGGAAGATTCCCATCGTCGCGTCGATCATGGACGTGGGCGCATCGGGGGGCTACTATATTGCCGCTGCGGCAGACACGGTGTTGGCGCATCCCTCCTCAGTCACGGGCAGCATCGGCGTGATCATGCTCACGGTCAATGCGCGTGGGCTGTTGGAGAAAGTGGGACTTGAAGCCACCGCGGTCACGTCGGGGCCGCGCAAGGATATGGGCTCGCCGTTCCGGACCATGACCACGGAAGAACGAGCCATCTTCCAGGGACTGATCGACTCGTTCTATCAACGCTTCTTGAGCGTCGTGCAGGAAGGTCGGCCTCTTTTGCAGATGGATCAGATCAAGAAACTGGCCGATGGAAGAATCTACACCGGAGATCAAGCGAAGGCGTCGGGTTTGGTTGATGAGATTGGCTATCTGGAAGATGCCGTTGAACTGGCGAAGAAGAAAGCAGGACTGACGGAAGCTCGGGTGGTCACGTACAAACGTCCCGGTGAGTATTCGAACAATGTGTATTCCAAGCTGGTCGCGCCTAGCCCGCTGGCAAGTCTCGGTAATCTCGACCTGATGTCGTTTGTCAGAGGGGGAACTCCACAGTTCATGTACCTGTGGATGCCGTAACGTATAATGTATCGATCGGACGATCGGACGATCTGATGATCGATGGGGATCTCCGCAGTTGATCCAATGGCACAGTCAACAGATCAACAGATCAACAGATTCTTTTCGACGCCCATCGGGCGCCGCGCGCTGCTCGTTCATGGAGCTCGCGGAGCGATGGGGCTGTATGGCGTATTGGGCATGGGAGGGGCAGCCGGCCTCGTCTCGATGCTGGAGGGGTGTTATCGTGCGCCGGGAACCGCGCGTGATCAGCTGATCTTTTTCTCAGAGGAAAAAGAACTGCAGTTTGGACTACAAGCGTACCGTGAGGTGCTGCGCCAAGCCCGCCTCAGCGAGAATGCGGAAATCAATGAAATGGTACAGCGTGTGGGGCAGCGGATTGCGAAAGCAGCCAACAAATCGGAGTATCAGTGGGAGTTTGCCGTCATCGATGAAGACAAGACGGTCAATGCGTTTTGTCTTCCCGGCGGAAAAGTAGCCGTCTTCACCGGCATCCTGAAAGTGACCAAGGATGATGCCGGATTGGCCACCGTGGTGGGCCATGAAGTTGCGCACGCGCTTCAGCGCCACGGGGTTGAGCGAATGAGCCGCAGCATTATCGACCAAATTGTCCAACTGGGTGCAATTGGAGCTGCGGCCTCGAGTCGCTCAGCAGGGGGGGCCGTCCAAGGATTGTTGGGTGCATACGGAGTCAACGTGTCGCTGCCGTTCAATCGGAAGCAGGAGTCCGAAGCGGATTACATCGGGCTCCGACTGATGGCCGAGGCGGGCTATGATCCTCGCGAGGCGGTGCCGTTTTGGGAACGGATGAGCGGGTGTCCGAGGCAGATGATCGGCAAGGTTTGTTTCCGTTCGCAGCAATCTATTCCGGAGTTTCTATCTACGCACCCATCGGATATAACTCGCATCAATCAGATCGAGGCGTGGCTGCCTGAGGCCTTGCAACGCTACCACGGTCCTGGAGGAGGCGTGCAGCCCACACCAGCTCCCTACCGGCCTCTTATTGGGCCCATGCCGCAATCCAGCTAACCCGACCATAAGGACTTCATGCCGAAACGTACAGATATTGAGTCCATTCTCATGATCGGTTCCGGCCCTATCGTCATCGGCCAAGCCTGTGAATTCGACTATTCCGGAACTCAGGCCTGTAAGGCGCTCAAGGAGGAAGGCTATAAAGTCATCCTGATCAACAGCAACCCTGCCACGATCATGACGGATCCGGAGCTGGCCGATCGGACCTATGTGGAGCCGATTACGTTAGATGTGGTGGAGAAAGTGATCGAACGCGAACGGCCCGATGCGTTGCTCCCCACCATGGGAGGACAGACGGCGCTCAACACAACGGTGGGATTGGTTAAACGCGGCGTCCTTGAAAAGTATGGTGTCAAGCTCATCGGAGCGTCGGCAGAAGCCATTCATAAAGCGGAAGATCGGGAAGCCTTCAAGCTGGCGATGCAGCGGGTCGGATTACGCGTGCCCAAGAGCGGCACAGCGCACGATCGCAATGAAGCGGTCGCGATTCTGGAAACGGTAGGATTCCCGGCCATTATTCGCCCATCCTTTACGATGGGGGGGACCGGCGGGAACATCGCCTACAATCGAGAAGAGTTCGAGAAGCTGATCGATTGGGGGTTAGCCATGAGTCCGGTCAGCCAAGTTCTGATCGAGGAATCGGTCATTGGGTGGAAAGAGTATGAGCTGGAGGTCATGCGCGATCTCAAGGACAACGTCGTGATCGTGTGTCCTATTGAAAATCTGGATCCGATGGGCGTGCACACGGGCGACAGCATTACGGTCGCTCCGGCGATGACGTTGACCGACAAAGAGTACCAGCGGATGCGGGACGCGGCGCTCAAAATTATCCGGGAAATCGGGGTCGACACGGGTGGCTCGAATATCCAGTTTGGAATTAATCCGGTGAACGGGGAGATGGTCATCATTGAAATGAATCCCCGAGTCTCCAGGAGTTCGGCGTTGGCGTCGAAAGCGACCGGGTTCCCGATTGCGAAGATCGCCGCGAAGCTGGCAGTCGGCTATACCTTGGATGAAATCACGAACGACATCACTGGCGTGACGAAAGCTTCATTTGAACCGACGATCGACTATGTGGTGGTGAAGATTCCACGGTTTGCGTTCCAGAAATTCAAGGGCGCCGATCCAACATTGACGACGCAAATGAAGTCAGTCGGTGAAGTGATGGCCATAGGGCGGACCTTTAAGGAAGCATTGCAGAAAGCTATTCGTTCGCTGGAACTGAATCTCAACGGATTGGCCTCGCGGGTTGGAATTGATCGGGGGATTGCTCCGGAGTTCAATAAGCAAGAGGCGCAGGAGAAAATCCGTCGGATGCTTCGTACGCCGTTGCCGGAACGATTGTGGTATCTCGCTGATGGGATTCGGTTGGGATTCACCAACGAAGAGCTCTTTGCGACTACGAAGATTGACCCATGGTTTTTGGAGCAGATCAGGGAGCTGATTGGATTTGAGCGAACGCTTGTGGACAAGGCCGACGGGTCGTCCGCCGCACTGGCCGACGGGTTGCTCTGGGAGGCGAAGGAACTTGGATTCTCGGATGATCGGATCGGGCAATTACTTGGAGTGGAGCCGGCGAAAGTCCGTAAAGCACGCATGGAGAGCGAGCGAGGGACGAAAATCGCGAGGGCGGTGACGTATAAACGCGTGGATACCTGTGCGGCTGAGTTTGAAGCCCATACGCCCTATCTTTATTCCACCTACGGTAGCGAATGTGAGGCCCGGCCATCGGATCGGAAAAAAGTCGTGATTCTTGGCGGGGGCCCCAATCGCATCGGGCAAGGGATCGAATTCGACTACTGCTGTGTGCATGCGGCGATGGCTCTTCGGGAAGAAGCGATAGAAACGATTATGGTGAACTGCAATCCGGAAACAGTGAGCACGGACTATGACACGTCGGATCGGCTCTACTTTGAACCGCTCACGGAAGAGGACGTCCTAAATATCGTGCATCGGGAGCAGCCGATGGGAGTTGTGTTGCAGTTTGGCGGGCAGACCCCCTTGAAGCTGGCCCTCCCGCTGTCCAAAGCCGGCGTCAAAATTCTCGGCACCAGTCCTGACGCGATTGATTTGGCGGAAGACCGAGAGCGCTTCCGTAATCTCTTGACCAAACTCGGTCTCCGGCAAGCGGAGAGTGGGATGGCGCGGTCCGTCGATGAAGCGGCGCGCATCGCAGGAAAGATCTGTTATCCGGTCATGGTTCGTCCCTCCTATGTACTGGGCGGGCGTTCGATGCAGATCGTCTATGACGAAGCGGAGTTGCTCGAGTACATGCGTTCAGCAGTGAAGGCGTCGCCGAAACATCCTGTCTTGATCGATAAGTACCTAGCCGATGCCATTGAAGTCGATGCTGATGCCATATCAGACGGAAAGACAGTCGTGGTGGCTGGGATCATGGAGCATATCGAAGAAGCCGGAGTTCACTCGGGCGATTCAGCCTGCTCGCTGCCTCCGTATACGTTGGAGAAGGCGATTGTGCGTGACATTGAGCGTCAAATGAAGATGCTGGCGTTGGAACTCGGCGTGATCGGGCTCATGAACGCGCAGTTTGCCGTGAAAGACAAGACAGTCTATGTCTTAGAAGTTAATCCCCGCGGATCTCGAACTGTACCGTTCGTCAGCAAAGCGATCGGGGTGCCACTGGCCAAGTTGGCGATGAAGGTGATGATCGGGAGAACCCTCAAGGACCTCGGGTTTACGAAGGCTCCTCAGCCGGTGCATCTTTCGGTCAAGGAAGCGGTCTTCCCCTTTAACAAGTTTCCTGGCGTGGATGTCCTGTTAGGCCCGGAGATGAAATCGACGGGGGAAGTGATGGGCATCGATAGTGACTTTGGTTGGGCGTTTGCCAAGTCTCAGGCCGGGGCTGGGACCATCTTACCACAGTCAGGAACTGCGTTTATCAGTATAAAAGAACCCGATCGTCCCGTTGCGTTGGATGTCGCAATGCGATTGCGAAAACTTGGGTTTCAAATCCAAGCGACCAGAGGAACCGCCGCCTATCTCAGTGAGCAAGGGGTCGATGCGGAGACTGTCAATAAGGTCAAGGAAGGCCGGCCGCACATTGTCGACCATATCAAAAACGGTTCGGTGGCCCTGGTGGTGAACACCGTGCGGACCGCATCGTCTCATACGGATTCGTTGTCAATTCGTCGCGAAGCTCTTCATAAGGGGCTTCCGTGCTACACAACGATGCGGGGAGCTGTGGCTGCTGTTCTCGGTATCGAAGCCGTCTCCAAGAAGGAACTGTCGATTCGATCGTTGCAAGAGTATCATCGGGTTTAGATTTCTTAGGAGCCAGCAGGATGCCGACACCGATTACGAAAAAGGGGTATGACGCATTGAAGGCCGAATTGGATCGTTTGCGGAAGGTCGAGCGGCCCAAAGTCATCGAAGCAATTGCGGAAGCCCGCTCGCATGGCGATTTAAGCGAAAATGCCGAGTATGATGCGGCCAAGGAGCGGCAGGGATTCATTGAATCGCGGATCTCCGAAATCGAAACCAAACTGGCCGATGCCCGCGTGGTGGAAATTACGGGGCGGACCACCGACACCGTGGTCTTTGGCGCGACCGTGTCGGTGATCGAGCAAGAGTCCCAGTCGAAGAAACAATATACGCTTGTCGGTCAAGACGAAGCCGACATGAAGTTCAACAAGATCTCTGTGCAGTCGCCGGTCGGGCGCGCGCTCATCGGTAAGCGCGTGGGCGATTTTGTCGAGGTGACGACGCCGGTCAAGATGGTCGGATACGAAGTAGTGGAGATCAAATTCGAGGAGTTGTAAAACCGAGTAGCTGTCAGCGGTCAGCGAACAGACATGATGTGGCCTGATAGTTGATGGCACGATCATCATGCTCCCTCCGGCTTCCATCATCACTCTGCTTTCAGATTTCGGTGACCGCGACTATTTCGTCGCCAGTATGAAAGGGGTGATCCTGTCGATTCACCCCGATGCCCGTATCGTCGATCTCTCCCATCAGATCGCTCCTCACCAGATCGAAGAAGCCGGATACATACTCCACTCCTGTTATCGTTCGTTCCCTGATGGGACAATTCATGTGTGCGTCGTCGATCCCGGCGTCGGAAGTGCCAGGCGGCCTATCCTGGTCGCGACTTCGCGGCATTACTTTCTCGCGCCTGATAACGGACTGCTCAGCCTGGTGCTGCGAGACGAGCGTAACGTGGAGATCAGGCAGATCACGAATGCGCAATACCGCCTTCAATCGGAAGGGGCCACGTTCGATGGAAGGGATCTCTTCGCGCCGTCTGCAGCCTGGCTGGCAAAGGGGAAGCCGGTCTCGTCATTCGGACGAGTAATCGATGATCCCGTCACGCGTTCGATCGCCGATCCGATCCGGCGGGGTCAAGCGCTGCTCGGACAGATCGAGTATGTCGATCGATTCGGCAATCTTATTTCGAACATTACGGTGAAGCATATTCAGGAATTTCGGACAGCAGCGGGACGATTGCACCTGACCGTTCATGTCGGGACATGTGCCATTAACGGGTTGGTGGCTAGCTACAGTGAGGGAAGTTGTGACACTCCATCCGCGCTCATCAACAGCTGCGGTAAACTGGAAATCTTTCTGGATAGAAATAGCGCAGCCCAGCGCATGCAAATTGGTGTGGGTGGGGAGATTCGTTTGTGCTAATCAATGCGAGTTCTACCCGAAGGCGGTGTCGATGCGATCACACACATAGCTGGCGAATGGAAGGGAACAGGTGAAGGCGGGGGAGACGGCGTTCAGCACATGCATGGAGTGACCATCGCCTTCCAATACGAAATCCATTTCTAGCTTTCTCTTGGTGATATCGAGCAGTTGGGCCCTGATGCCTGGCCGCCCCCATTTCTGATAGTTCTTCTCGTCCACGCCTTCGGCGAGCACTGAGGCCAATGAGACCATCTTGCTCCGGGAATATTTGGAAATCTCCTCCATGGCGAGGCGTCGGTAGTTGAACTGCGCTCCCGTAAGCAGGCCTAACCCACGGCCGGTGACTTCGATCAGTTCGCCCATCCTGAAATTGCTGAATCCCTCGTAATTCTCGCGCCAGAAGGCAGGAATAGCCGTCGGACCGATCTTGGCGTTCCCGTCTGCCGTAATAGTGAAGTGAACGCCGAGGAACGGATTCCTGAGGTCAGGAACAGGATAGATATTGGTGCGGATCGCACCAGGCGGCTCATTGGAGTAGAGGTAGAGACCTTTGAAGGGGAGAATGCGATACTTTTCCGAAAACCCGTAGTCCATGGCAATCTTGTCGGCGTACAAGCCCGCCGCATTGACGACATAACCGGCCTCGAGATGGTCCTGGTTGGTGTGAATTCGCCGGTCTTTCCGTCCCACATAGGCCGTGCCGAAGTGAATCTGGATGCCCTCACGGAGGGCATCTTGTTGCATCGCATCCACCACGTACAGGGGATTCACCGTGGATGTGCGAGGGGAAAAGAGGGCCCGTTGGCATGTCTTGACGCGGGGCTCAATCGTCTTGGCTTCTGTCTCCGTCAAATCTTGTAGTGCAATTCCGTTGGCCTGGCCTCGGCGAAGCAATTCGTCGAGCGATTTCAAATCGCCGGGGTCTTTGGCCACAACGAGCTTGCCGCACTTATTGAGCGGGATTCGCTTTTCCTCGCAATAAGCGGTCAGTTGTTCATTTCCGAGTCTGGTAAACTTCGCTTTCAGGCTATCCGGCGAATAGTAGAACCCTGCATGAAGAACGCCGCTATTGCGCCCGCTGGCGTGCGCACCGCAAGAGGACTCTTTTTCGATAAGAACAATGTGGGTATTTGGCCGACGTCTGCGAAGTTCACGGGCGATGCTAAGGCCGATCACTCCACCGCCGATGACAAGGAAATCACACGTGATCATCTCGCCTCACGTTGGCCTCTTCCACGTCGTGACATATCACGACAGAACGACTCTCAGTCTATGGCCAAAGTTTCTATGGAATCCTTCAAACATTCCACCATTCTCTTTAATTCCTCTGTGGACGTCGACAGTGGCGGCATCAGCACGAGAACATTTCCGATCGGTCTGATCAGCAGCCCTCGCGTTCGTGCTGCCGCCGTGACGCGGTAACCGACCCTGGCGCCAGGGGGGTAGGGCTCTCTGGTCTTCTTATCCCGCACCAGCTCAATCCCCACCATCAATCCTCGCCGGCGGATGTCGCCGACATGGGACATTTCCGTGAAAGGCTTCAGCCACTCTGCCATCGCCCTGATCTTCGGTAGCAACCGCACGAGGGTCTTTTCTTGGCGAAAGACTCCGAGATTAGCTAGAGCCACGGCGCAGCCGAGTGGATTGCCGGTATAACTGTGGCCGTGAAAGAACGACTTGAAGTCTTCGTATTTTCCCAAAAACGCCTTGTAGATTTCGTCAGTTGTCAACGTGGCAGCAAGTGGCATGTAGCCGCCGGTCAGGCCTTTGCTGATCGCCATCAAGTCCGGCGTGACCCCCTCATGCCGGCAGGCGAACATCTTGCCCGTTCGGCCGAATCCGGTGGCGACTTCATCGGCGATCAACAGGACATTGTATTTCGAGCAGAGTTTACGGATACGTTTCAGATAGCCGGCTGGTTGGGTGATCATGCCGGCGGCTGCTTGAATCAGTGGTTCGATGATGAAGCCGGCCAGCTCACGATGACGAGTTCTGAGAATCTGTTCAATCGGGTCGATGCAAGCCATGTGGCAAGAGGGGTAGATGAGGTTGAGGGGGCAGCGATAGCAATATGGCGGCTCTGCCTCAACGGTTGGAAAGAGAAGCGGTTTGAACCGAGCGTGAAAGAGCTCGATGTTGCCCACACTGACAGCGCCGATTGTGTCGCCGTGATAGGCCAGCTTCAGATGGAGAAACGTATTTTTTGGTCCGGCCTCCGGATGCCGCTGCTGCCAGTATTGAACGGCAATTTTCAGCGCTACCTCAACCGCCGTTGAGCCGTTGTCCGAATAGAACACACGCGCGAGGCCCTTAGGCGCGATCCGAACCAATGCATGAGCCAGTTCAATCGCCGGTGGATTGGAGAGGCCAAGCAAGGTGGAATGCGCGATCTTGTCGAGTTGCTTCTTCAAGGCGCGGTCAAGGGCGGGATGCCGATGGCCGTGGAGATTGACCCAGATGGACGAGGTGCCATCGAGATATTTCTTACCCTCTGTATCGATGAGGTAGGAGCCGCTTCCGCGCTCAACGATGAGTGGCTCTTCCCGCTCCCATTCCTGCATTTGGGTGAACGGATGCCACAGGTACCGGTGATCCCAATCAATCAGCTGTCGAGCAGAAGGTTTTCGTGCCACGGTGGAGGAGTCGCAGAAGAAAAGATGGCTAATAGCTCATGGCGTATAGCACGAAATGAAAAAGCCCAGGCATTAGCCATAAGCCAGCGGCGATTCGCTCCTTGCTTTTTGCCATTCGCTATAGGCTATCAGCCATACGCTCTTATCAGATGTTGTTGGCGCGACGCGGATTATACGGGGGGGCGATTTCTTTGACAACCTAGGAGGCAGTTATTATAATGAGCTGATTTTCAGAAATGAGCTAGGATTTGCAAAGCCTTATACGTAATTTCTCAATTATCGCCCATATCGATCACGGCAAATCAACCCTCGCTGACCGGTTCCTAGAAATTACTGGCGCAGTCACCGATCGAGAGGCCAAAGATC
Organism: Nitrospira sp.; assembly: GCA_005239465.1. Taxonomy (GTDB): domain Bacteria; phylum Nitrospirota; class Nitrospiria; order Nitrospirales; family Nitrospiraceae; genus Nitrospira_D. The sequence continues at coordinate 36,572 of SPAW01000011.1, forward strand.
AGATCCTCGATGCCATGGACCTTGAGCGGGAACGTGGTATTACGATCAAGGCCCATGCGGTAGCCATCCGGTATAAGGCCAAGGATGGGGAAACGTACGCCTTGCATTTGATCGATACGCCGGGGCACGTCGACTTCACCTATGAAGTCTCTCGGAGCCTCGCAGCCTGTGAAGGAGCGCTCTTGCTGGTCGATGCCACTCAGGGAGTTCAGGCGCAGACCATTGCCAACGTGAACCTGGCGATGGCCAACAATCTCACCATTGTTCCCGTTATCAATAAGATCGATTTGGCGAGTGCGGATGTCGAGGGGACGAAGCACTCCATCGCGGAAGTTCTGCAACTCGATGCCGACAATGCGATGCCCATCAGTGCGAAAGAGGGAAAGGGCGTGCCGGAGGTGCTCGAAGCAATCATCGAACGTGTGCCGCCTCCGTCCGGAAATCCCAATGCGCCGTTGAAGGCGCTCATATTCGATTCCTGGTTTGATAACTATCAAGGGGTGATCGTACTCATCCGAGTGGTTGATGGTGCGGTCCGGCCCGGGATGAAGATTACAGTGATGTCTAACGGTAGAACATTCGAAGTGATGGAAGTCGGGCAGTTTACGCCGAAGCGGACGAAAACTTCGCAACTGCTGACCGGTGAGGTCGGCTATCTCTGTGCGAACATGCGGGAAGTGGCGGACGTCAAGATCGGCGACACGCTGACCGATGCCGTTCAACCCACAAGTACACCCTTACCGGGATACAAGGAAGTCAAGCCACTGGTGTTTTGTGGACTCTATTCGACTGACACGGCGAAGTATGAGGATTTGCGGGATGCGCTCGTCAAGCTCCGATTGAACGACTCCTCGTTTGTCTATGAGCCTGAGACCTCGCTCGCGCTCGGTTTTGGCTTCCGTTGCGGCTTCTTGGGTCTGCTGCATATGGAAATCATCCAGGAGCGGCTGGAGCGGGAATATGGTCTGACGTTGATCACCACGGCGCCCACCGTCGTGTATCACGTGACGACGACGAAGGGCGACATGCTGGAGATCGACAACCCAGCGAAGTTGCCTCCGCCCAGCAGCATCGCCTCATTCGAGGAGCCGTTCATTCTGGCAACGGTGATTACGCCGGAGCGGTACATGGGGTCCATCCTTCAGCTCTGTCAGGAGCGGCGCGGCGTTCAACGGGGCATGCAATTTCTCGATCCTACGCGCGTCATGATCAGTTACGAACTTCCTCTGAACGAAGTCATCCTGGATTTTTACGACAAGCTCAAGTCACGGACGCAGGGCTATGCGTCGCTGGACTACGAGTTGCTCGGATACCGGGAATCCGATCTGGCGAAGATCGACATTCTTCTCAACGGCGAAGCGGTGGATGCGTTGTCGTTCATTACCCACAAAGAGCGGGCGTACCATCGTGGGCGGCAAGTGGCGGAAAAGATGAAAGAACTGATTCCCCGCCAGATGTTTGAAATCGCCATTCAGGCGGCAATCGGGAATAAGGTGATCGCGCGCGAGACCATCGGCGCGATGAAAAAGAACGTGACGGCGAAGTGCTACGGCGGCGACATCACGCGCAAACGGAAGTTGCTCGAAAAGCAGAAGGAAGGCAAGAAACGCATGAAAGCCGTCGGGAGTGTCGAGGTGCCGCAGGAAGCCTTCCTGGCGATTTTGAAAGTCGGTGAGGAATGAGTCTCGATCCGAACCAGACGAATCTCGATAAGGTATCCGGTTCCCCTGTGGCAGGGGAGCAGGCTTCGGTGTCCGGAGCCAAGCTCACAGGCCACAGTGCGGGCCGGGCCGGGCGCAAGTCAGTCGTTCGGGAATATGCGGAAGCGATCGTCGTAGCCATGTTGCTGGCGTTTGCGATTCGGGTGTTCGTGGTGCAGGCCTTCAAGATACCGTCCGGATCGATGATTCCGACCTTGCTGGTCGGCGATCATATATTAGTGAGTAAGCTGTCGTATGGCTTTCAGCGGCCGACTGACTGCAAGCTCCTATGGAATTTCCCGCCCGTCAATTGTTACGCGTCCAAGACGGTGATGGATTTCGGAAAACCGCAACGCGGCGATATCATCGTCTTTCGGTTTCCGGAAGACGAAGAGAAAGATTTTATTAAGCGCATCGTCGGCGTGCCCGGCGATACCGTGCAATTGCGCAATAAAGTAGTGTTCGTGAACAAGGAGCCGCTCGACGACAAAGCCTTTACACAACGCATCGATCCCGGCATCATCGATGGTACGATCAACCCCCGCGATAATTTCGGGCCCGTCACGGTTCCTGAAGGATCGTATTTCGTGATGGGCGACAATCGTGATCAGAGTCTCGACGGCCGGTTCTGGGGGTACGTGCGCGAAGAAAAAATCCGCGGCAAAGCCTTTCGGATTTATTGGTCCTGGAATGGGCAGGGGAATTGGACGGAGTGGATCAGATGGGAACGATTCGGCAAGGCGATTCAGTAAGAAAGGGCGTGGGCGCCCCTATGACAAAGGACGAGTCGAATGGGCGGAACCAGCCGCCATCGCCCAAGGCGCTCCGTCAGTATATCCAACGCTTTCCGCAGGCTTCTGTGTTGGTGGTGGGCGACTTGATTCTCGATCACTATGTCATGGGGCGTGTCAGCCGAATTTCTCCTGAAGCGCCGGTGCCGGTGGTACAAATCGATTCCGAGTCCTTGCGGCTGGGCGGCGCAGCCAACGTATTCAATAATATTTGGGCGTTAGGGGGGAAGGCCGATCTCTGCGGCGTCATCGGCGCAGATGAAAGTGGGCGTCTCCTGATGAAGGAACTCGGCAATAAGCGGTCCGGTCGCGGGGGGGTAGTGATCGACCATGACCGTCCGACGACGAGGAAAAGCCGGGTGATCGCGCATAACCAGCAGATCGTCCGTTACGATGTCGAAGGTCGAAGCGAATTGAAAGTGATTCTCCAGCGCCGAATTCTCCAGTACATTGAATCGCGACTGCGAGAGTTGTCCTGCGTGGTGGTGTCCGACTATGCCAAAGGAGTCGTGACGGCGACGTTAATGTCTGAAATCACCCGACTGGCCGCATTGCGGAAGGTTCCCGTCATTGTCGATCCAAAGGTCGAACATTTTGGTTTCTACAAGGGCGTCACGGTGATTACGCCGAACCATTTTGAGGCGACCCAGGCCGCCGGGGTGCACGGTGACGATAATCAGACGATCAACGAAGCCGGAGCGATGATTCGCCAGCGGCTAGGCTGTCAGTCGGTCCTGATCACGCGCGGTGAAAAGGGCATGAGTTTGTATGAAGGTGACGGGGCTTACTGGCATCTGCCGACCCAAGCGCGGCAAGTCTATGACATCACCGGGGCCGGCGATACCGTCATCGGAACTCTGGCGCTGGCCTTATCGACCGGCGCGAGCATCAAGACCGGGGCCATTTTGGCGAATTATGCAGCCGGCATCGTTGTGGGGATGGTGGGTACCGCGACGGTCACACCCAAACAGTTGTCGGAGGCGCTGGGGAATGAGTAAACCCTCCCACTCAGTGATCGTCGTTATTCCGGCGCGATACACCTCGTCCCGTTTTCCCGGGAAGCCGCTGGTCAAGCTCAACGGCAAGACGATGATCCAGCATGTGTATGAACGGGCTGTGGCGTGTCGTGTCGTGTCGGATGTGTTGGTGGCGACCGATGACGATCGCATCAAACAGGCCGTCGAGCAGTTCGGCGGGCGTGTCGTAATGGTGAACGGAGCCTATCGCACGGGAACCGACCGGGTGGCCACGGTGGCGCGCATGTTTGCGGGCGAGTTTTTTATGAATTTGCAGGGTGATGAAATTCCGCTGAACCCGGAGTTGTTGGCCGATCTCATCGAGCCATTCATCCAGAGCGGTGCTGAAATGGGAACGTTGAAACGAGCGATGAATTCAACGGAGGATCTGCACAACCCGGCCGTGGTCAAAGTGGTGACTGACGCCCGAGGCTATGCCTTATACTTTTCCAGGGCTCCGATTCCGCTAGTCCGCGATGATCCCAATCGCCGGGTCGTCGGTGGCCTGCACTACATCCATTTGGGTGTGTACATGTACACGAAAGAGACCCTCCTGCGATTTACGGCCTTGCCGACCAGTCCCTTGGAAGACGCCGAGAAGCTCGAACAACTCCGTGGATTGGACAACGGCATTCGTATCCGGGTCTGGGAAACCAAACACGCATCCTTACGGGTCGACCAGCCGGAAGATGTGCCGGATGTCGCTGAAAAACTGCAGCAGTACGAGGCCGTCAAGCGCGAACTAGAACTCAAAGGGGTGGCGTCGGGTCGATGAGGATGCCATGCGGATCAGAGTGGTCCGAACACCGACGGTGGGGGCAACCATGAGCAAATTCATCTTTGTGACGGGAGGAGTCGTCTCGTCGCTCGGGAAGGGTCTGGCATCGGCATCCATCGGGAACCTCCTCGAAAGCCGAGGCTTGAAGATCACCTTTCTGAAGCTGGATCCGTATATCAACGTGGATCCGGGCACGATGAACCCCTATCAGCACGGGGAGGTCTATGTCACGGATGATGGAGCTGAGACCGATCTCGACCTCGGTCATTATGAACGATTTACGTCATTGTCGCTGACGAAGGAAAGCAATTATACGACCGGCCGGATCTACCACTCCGTCATTACGAAGGAGCGGCGCGGGGACTATCTCGGCGGGACGGTGCAAGTGGTGCCCCATGTGACGGACGAGATTAAGCAAGCCATCATACGCATTTCCAAGGGCATGGATGTCACGATCGTCGAGATCGGCGGCACGGTGGGCGACATTGAAAGCTTGCCCTTCCTCGAAGCCATTCGGCAGATGCCCTACGATGTCGGGCGCGACAATGTGTTGTATGTCCATCTCACGTTGGTGCCTTACATCGGCGCTGCCGGTGAATTGAAGACCAAGCCGACGCAACATTCGGTCAATAAGCTGCGCGAGATCGGTATCCAGCCGAATATTCTCTTGTGCCGCACGGACCGCTATCTTCCCCCGGAACTCAAGGGTAAGATCGCCATGTTCTGCAACGTAGAGAAGGATGCCGTGATTACCGCCAAAGACGTGGATACGATCTACGAAGTGCCGATCGTGTTTCGAAAGGAGGGTTTGGACGAACTGATCGTCCGGCAGCTTCACTTAGAGACCGGTCTGCCGAATCTTCGCGAGTGGGACGCGATGGTGCAGAAGATCAAGCGGCCCAAGCACGAAATTACGGTGGCGCTGGTGGGGAAGTACGTCGGGCACAAGGAGTGTTACAAGAGTCTCGCAGAAGCCCTAGCTCATGGGGGGATCGATCACGAAACCAAGGTCAATATCAACTGGATCGAATCCGAAGATGTCGAGCGGCTGGGCACCGAGCGGATTCTGCGCGAGGCCGACGGAATTCTGATTCCCGGTGGATTTGGCGCGCGAGGGATCGAGGGCAAGATTACGACGATCCAATACTCGCGGGAGCATCAGGTGCCGTTCCTCGGACTCTGTTTGGGCATGCAGTGTGCGACGATCGAATTCGCGCGCAACGTGGCAGGGTTGGCTGGCGCCAACAGCGCGGAGTTCGACGAGCGTTCGCCCCATCCGGTGATTCATTTGATGTCCGATCAGCATTCTGTGAGCGACAAAGGCGGGACGATGCGCCTCGGGTCCTATCTCTGCAAGCTCGGAGAGGGGACACTTGCTCAGAAGATGTACGGCGTGAGCGAGGTACGCGAGCGCCACCGACATCGGTATGAATTCAACAACTCATACCGCGAGCAGCTGACCGCCAAAGGGCTGGTGTTGAGCGGGCTGTCGCCGGATGGCCGATTGGTAGAAATCGTTGAGTTGAAGAATCATCCGTGGTTCTTAGCCACCCAGTTCCATCCGGAATATAATTCCCGTCCGCACCGTCCGCATCCGCTCTTCAGCGGATTTGTGGGAGCGGCACTGCGCCGAAAATGCGGCCACTGAGGCGTGATGCTGAAACTGCCTTTCAACTGCGTTCTCGACTCGGCAAAATCCTCAACGTAGCTCCGAAGCTACGCCTGCGGTTTTGTCTCGTCTGCGGCCTTGTTGAAAGATCAGTTTGAACATCCCGCAGAAATACGAAGGGCATAGATGACGCACGAAGTCCAGATCGGTTCGTTCAAGGCAGGGGCGGGCAACCGGCAGTTTCTGATCGCCGGTCCCTGCGTGATTGAGAGCGAGCAACTGGTGATGGATACGGCGGGCCGCATCGCCGAGATCGCCAAGTCGTTGCGGATGCCCTACATCTTCAAGTCGTCGTTCGATAAAGCCAACCGGACTTCCATCAAATCTTTCCGCGGCCCCGGCATCGAGAAGGGCTTGGCGGTGCTGAAGAAGGTGAGGGACCAGCTTGGTCTTCCCGTGTTGACCGACGTGCATACGGAAGAACAGGCGACGGAAGCAGGAAAGATCGTCGATGTGCTCCAGATTCCAGCGTTCCTGTGCCGGCAAACGGACTTGCTCATCGCAGCGGCAAAAACCGGGAAGGTTGTCAATGTGAAGAAGGGCCAGTTTCTTTCGCCGATCGAGATGGGCAATGCGGTGAAGAAGGTGGAGGAGTGCGGCAGTCGGCGTATCATCCTCACGGAGCGCGGCTCGTCGTTTGGGTACAACAATCTTGTCGTCGACATGCGGTCCTTTCCCATTATGAGGAGCTTCGGCTATCCTGTCGTGTTCGACGCGACGCATAGCGTGCAGTTACCTGGCGGCGGGGGCACCAAGTCCAGCGGGCAACGTGAGTTTGTGGAACCGTTGGCCTGTGCGGCAGCCGGCGTCGGCGTTGACGGGTTCTTCATGGAAGTGCATCCGAACCCGGACGAGGCCCTGTCCGACGGGCCGAACATGGTACCGTTGCATCAATTGAAATCCCTGCTTGAACGGGTCCTGCGCATATGCGACGCAGCAAAACCGCGAAACTAAAATCAACCGCTCCACTGCTCCCCAAGACCGTCAAGAGCATCGGGAGTCTTGGCGATGGAAAGCGTGTGCTTGAGATCGAAGCCCGCGCGGTCCAGGCACTCATCGACCGGTTGGACAGCAAGTTTGCCAAAGCGGTGGATCTGCTGGCTCAGTGCAAAGGCAAGGTCGTGGTGTCGGGCATGGGGAAGTCCGGCTTGATCGGCCAGAAGATCGCAGCGACGCTCGCTAGTACCGGTACCTCCTCATTCTTCCTCCATCCAGCCGAAGGCGTGCATGGTGATCTCGGTATGTTGGCGCGGCGTGATGCCCTGATTGCGATTTCCAATAGCGGAGAGACGCAGGAACTATTGCAACTGTTGCCCTATGTCAAGCGTATGGGCATTCCGGTAATCGGGCTCACGGGACGGATGAACTCCACCTTGTCAAAGAACTGCGATGTGACGTTGGATGTGTCGGTGGCGGAAGAGGCCTGTCCAATGGGGCTGGCGCCGACCGCCAGCACGACGGCCACGCTTGCTCTGGGCGATGCGCTCGCTGTCGCCTTGTTGCAAAAGCGCGGTTTCAAGGAAGAGGACTTTGCTCAGTTCCATCCGGGCGGCACGCTGGGACGCCGGTTGCTGGTTAAAGTGGAAGACCTCATGCATTCCGGAGTGGATCTTCCGAAGGTCGAAGAATCGGTCGCCGGCATAGCGGCGATGTTGGAAATGACTGCTAAGAAGCTTGGCATGACGACGGTGGTCGATCAGGCGGGCAAGCTCGCGGGCATCATTACGGACGGCGACTTGCGGCGGTTTATCCAACGAGGCGGGGATTTTACCAAAGCGACGGCGACCGAGCTGGCCTCCCGGAATCCCAAGACCATTGGGCCGGACGACCTGGCGGCCAAAGCAGTGGAAATGATGGAGCGATATTCGATCACTACGCTCGTGGTGACCGAAGGCGATCGCAAGATCCGCGGCGTCATCCATCTGCACGATCTATTGAAGAGCGGCATCGTCTGACAGAACAATGAAACAAGCCCCCTGTATTGTGCCTGTTTAATTTATAGGTGTTGAGTTCTTAGTCTCATGAAGTAGGATAAGAATATGAATCGCGTCCTGGAAATGTGGCGAGAAATCGGGGAAGAGTCGCTCAATCTGCCCAATCTGCTCACGCTCGTCCGCATTCTCTTGATTCCAGTCTTCGTTATTCTCTTTATCACGCCGACGCCGGATCGGTCGTTGATCGCCGCCGTGATTTTCACCGTAGCGGCGGTGACGGATCTGTTGGATGGCTATATCGCACGGCGAACCGGCCAAGTCACGAAACTCGGCAAGTTGCTCGATCCGATCGCCGATAAGTTGCTGGTGCTCTCGGCGTTGATCCTCTTGGTCAATATTGATCGCGTCAGCGCCCTCGTAGCGATTCTCGTGATTGCACGTGAAGTGGCTGTCACGGGCATTCGCGCCATTGCCGCCGGTGAAGGACTGATCATCGCAGCGGAGACGGCGGGCAAGTACAAGATGGCGTTGCAAGTCGTCGCGATTGTTCTGCTCATTCTGGAAGGGACGGGGCTTGCTGATCTCGGCAATGCGCATTTGGCCGGTACCGTGACACTCTATCTGTCTTTGGTGCTCGGCTATGTCTCCGGCGGTCAGTATGTGTGGAGCTTTTGGAAGCAGGTAGTCGCTAAGGGACTTTAACAGGATGCTGAAAAATCCCGCCAGCTTCGTTCTCGCCTCGAAAGCATCCTCAACGTAGCCCAGAGGCTACGCCTCCGGTGCTTTCATCGGCTGCGGCCTTGCTGGACGGACTTTTTGAGCATCCTGCTAGTTTGAGCATCCTGTAGCACGTCGGGTCTCACTTCTCAGACAATTCTCCATGGATAATCAAGCGTTCGTGGCAATTTTCGTGGTCCTCGGCTATCTGCTGGGCGCGGTGCCTTTCGGCGTTGTATTGTCAAATGCGATGGGGTTGCCTGATCCGCGCACGGTCGGCAGCAAAAATGTCGGCTTCACTAACGTTCTGCGCTTGTCGGGTAAGATAGCTGGAATCCTGACATTGATCGGCGATATGGGGAAAGGGTGGGTAATGAGTTTTATGGCGACGCAGTTGCTGCAGGAAGAGTGGGCCATCTTGCTCGTGGCTCTCGCACCGTTCCTCGGCCATCTCTTTTCGCCATTTCTAGGATTCACAGGCGGCAAGGGTGTGGCCACGGCGCTCGGCTCAGTCCTCGGCGTTGCACCGCTCATGGGTTTCATTTTGCTCCTCACGTGGATCGGGGCCGTGGCCCTGTGGCGCTACTCCTCCGGTGGCGCACTCACCGCCTTCGGGCTCTTTCCGATCATCGCCGTATTCATTCGTCCCACGGTCGGATTTATTCTCTTCTCCGTCGTAGTGAGCGGCCTAATTGTGATGAAGCACAAGGAGAATATCGAGCGGCTGTGGAACGGAACGGAGAGTAGGATCGGGCAGCGCGGCTGATACTCTGTGCTCGCCCACCGCTGTAGGTCAAACTAATGAGGGTGCGTGGCCCTCTCCCTTGAAGATCCCCATAACCCAATACTCAGGTATCGCTGAGCCGTTGGACTGCGGGAGGTTTTCCTTGGACTTGGGAGTAGCGTAGTCTTTAAAATATAAAAGGGCCACAGCCGGTACAATAATATCCGTGCCGTTCCTCCCCGCGCCTTCCCCTTTCACGCATTGACCTACAAGTACTGATCTCATCCTCTCTTCCAGACGAACTTGGGCAGGGAGTCGTAGCCGCCTATTGCCGGATGGAGAGGGACCAATCCTGCCGGAATGTGTTATAGGAAACTAGCGGGAGACGATGCTGACCTGTGCGGAATAGCCGAGCTGCGCGAGGAGTTGCTCGCAATCTTCCCACGCGAGTCCGAATGCACGTACGTCGGCGACACCGAGCCGAGCAACTGTGTCACGAATTGTCGTCAGATGGATAGGGTCAAACTCACCTTCCATCAGCGCCGACTCAGCCCAGGCGACGAGATTGGCCAGCGTCAGCTCATGTCGCAGGTATGCGGCAAGCTTTTCGGCAACAGTCTCGCGGGAAATAAGCTTCATCGTTGTCACACCTTCTGGTGCCCTAAGTCTACCGGATACTTGTCGTGGACCTCAACTAATTGTCCTCTTTCGTCGTAGATTTCCTGATAGAAGCGACGCGTGCCTTCCTGGACGTCCACTTCTTTGACATATCGCGCCCTCCACCCGGATCGACCGAGTACATCGAGCCAGTAACGCCTCCCGCCGCCTGGCAACTCCTGCCAATTCGGAAACTTCTGTTCGTTCTGTTCCTTTGTGCTCACCGTGCGCGCATACTCCTGAATTTCTCAGAGACTGTCAAGAAAGCAAGCCAGTTAATCTTCGCTGAATTGACTCTCCTCCGACCCCTTCATATAATGACTTCCCACAATTGATTTCGACTGCCTTTCCAGGCACTTATGGCTTCCTTCACCAAGGCATCTCTCTCTGGGAAATGGGGCAAGATCCGCGCGGAACTGGTCCATGCCTTCTCGACCAAGTCCGAGGTAGAAATCTTTACGATTGAAGACCTTGCTTTGCTTCAACGTATCGCCGACGTGGTGGTAAAGCGGGGTATGGCCGCGCCTGCGACGGTGTTTCTAGAATCTCTCGGGCCGATGAACTTTCTTGGCAGCCAGGCGCTGCATTTCCTGACCCCTATCCTTGAGTTTGCGTTCAACGTCAAAGAACTCGAACAAGTCGCCCATCTCCTTGAACGACGCGATACGATTGCTCGTCTCATCGCTCTCATCGAAGCCAAATCTGCTCCCCGCGCTCCACAAGGAGCGTCCGCTCGATGACGCGCAGCCGTGAAGCGTATCTCGAAAAGACCGTCTCTCGTGAAGCGTCTCTCGTGAAGCGTGTCTCGAAAAGACCGTCGCTCGTGATGCGTGAAGCGTATCTCGCAGACGACGATCATCCTGACCGCGAACGACGAGATACGAGATACGAACGACGCTTTACGAATCACGCATGTCAGCTCAAGAGCCTGTAGGATGAGTATCCAAGAAGCTGGCAAGAGTAGCCATCCCCTCAACGTCATCGTCGCCACGGACTGTGGGAGCACGACGACCAAAGCCATTCTCATCGAGAAAGTCGACAACGAGTACCGCCAGACGTATCGGGGTGAGGCGCCGACGACAGTGGAAGCGCCGTTCGAGGACGTAACGCGTGGTGTGCTGAATGCGATTGCCGAAATCGAAGAGCTCTCCGGCCGCAAGATTCTCGATGGGGAGAAGATTCTCACGCCTAATCGCGCAGCTCAAGGCGATCCCAGGACGGGCGTCGATATCTACATCTCTACCAGCAGCGCGGGTGGCGGGTTGCAGATGATGGTGACGGGTGTTGTTCAGAACATGACCGGCGAAAGCGCGCAGCGCGCAGCGCTCGGGGCCGGTGCGATCGTGATTGACGTACTCGCTTCGAACGATGGTCGTTTGCCGCATGAAAAGATCGAACGCATCAGAACGATGCGACCGGACATGATCTTGATGTCCGGCGGCACGGACGGCGGGGCGGTGACCCACGTAGTTGAAATGGCCGAGTACATTGCAGCAGCGGAGCCGCGGCCACGGTTCGGGGCGACCTACAAGCTCCCGTTGATTTACGCCGGCAACAAGGATGCTCAGGGGCAGGTGAAACATATTTTGGGCGAAAAGGCCGCGCTGGAAGTGACGGACAATATTCGTCCGGTGTTGGAACGGGAGAATCTCGCACCTGCGCGCAACAAGATCCATGACCTGTTCCTCGAACACGTGATGCAGCAAGCCCCTGGCTATAAAAAGTTGATCGACATGACGGGCGCGCCGATCATGCCGACGCCGGCGGCCGTCGGCGTGATTATGGAAACGATCGCCAGGCGCGATCACTTGAATCTCATCGGCGTGGATATCGGTGGGGCAACGACGGACGTATTCTCGGTCTTCGAAGGTGTTTTCAATCGAACGGTCAGCGCCAACCTGGGAATGTCCTACAGTATCTCCAACGTGCTTGCCGAAGCGGGACTGGCGAACATCATGCGCTGGGTGCCGTTTACGATCGATGAACAGACCCTCCGCAACCGGATCAAGAACAAGATGGTCCGGCCGACGACCATCCCACAAACCCTCGACGAGTTGCAGATTGAACAGGCGATCGCACGCGAAGCCTTGCGGCTGGCCCTGATTCATCACAAATCGCTCGCCACGGGCTTGAAGGGTGTGCAGCAGGAACGGACGATTTCCGACGTGTTTGAGCAGCAGACTTCCGGCAAGACGCTGATCGACATGCTGAAGCTGGATCTGATCGTCGGCAGCGGCGGGATTCTTTCGCATGCCCCGCGTCGTGTCCAATCAATGGTGATGATGGTGGATGCCTACGAGCCGCTGGGTTTCACCCGGCTCTCGGTGGATAGCATTTTCATGATGCCGCATCTCGGCGTCCTGTCGACGATTGATGAGAAAGCCGCGACGGATGTGTTTGTTCGCGATTGTATGGTCTATCTCGGGACCTGCGTCGCGCCGATCGGGCAGGGGAAAGACGGCGAACGTTGCGCCGACTACGAGATCATGTTTTCCGATGGAAAGGTCGTCAAGGATCAGCTCACGTTCGGCGAGTTGCGGCTGTTCCCGCTCGCACTGAACCAGAAGGCAACGATGACCATGCAGCCGGCGAAACAGGTCAACCTCGGCGCCGGGCCTGGGACGCCTGTGACGCGCGAGGTTCAAGGAGGCGTGGTCGGCCTGATGCTCGATGGACGGGGCCGTCCACTCCAACTTCCGGCTGATCAGCTGGCCCGCGTCGCGGCACTCACGAAATGGTTCAGCGCTGTCGGGCTGTACCCGACCGCGAATAAAAATGTTGAATTTTAAATTTTTAATTTTGAACGAAAACATTCAAAACTAAACATTCAACATTAAAAATTCTTCATGGCCCATTCCTATACACCAGGGTTGACCGTCACCGACTGTGCCGTCATTTGGCGGCGGCGTCAGTTACCGCTCCCGGGAACGGTGCTGGTGAAGGCTGGCGATCGTGTCCAATCCAATCAGCCGGTGGCTCGGGCCGAATTGCCGGGCAAGGTCTACCCGCTCAATCTGGCGAATCAGCTGGGGGTCGCTCCCGATGAGATCAAGGAATACTTGATCAAGAAGGAAGGCGATGCCGTTCAGAAGGGTGAGATTCTTGCGGAGAACAAACCTCTGATCAAGTGGTTCAAAACAGAAATTCGTTCGCCCGTGACCGGCAAGGTCGAATCGCTCTCGACGGTGACGGGGCAGGTGTTGTTGCGGGAACCGCCTCGCGTGCTCGAACTCCTTGGCTACGTGGATGGGACGATTGTGGAGATCCATCCCAATCAAGGTGTCACGGTCGAAACTACGTGCAGTTTGGTCCAAGGCATCTTTGGCATCGGCGGAGAAACGTCGGGCGAGTTGGTTGTGGCCGTCACCTCTCCGGATGAGGCGCTGATGCCCACTCATCTGAAGCCAGACATGAAAGGCAAAATCGTCGTCGGCGGGTCGTTCTTGTCGGCTGAGACGATGGCGAAAGCGAAAGAGATTGACGTAGCGGGCCTCGTTGTCGGCGGCATTCATGACAAAGACTTGCGGACGTTGTTAGGCTATGATCTCGGCGTCGCGATCACCGGCACAGAACAGGTCGGCTTCACGTTGATCCTCACGGAAGGGTTCGGAACGATCCCGATGGCCCAGAAGACGTTCGCGCTGCTCTCCGCCCATACCGGTGAAAAGGCCTCGATCTCAGGCGCCACGCAGATCAGAGCCGGTGTCATTCGTCCAGAGATCATCATTCCACGGAGAGCAGGCAGCCTCACAGGAATTTCCACGGCGCTCCCTGAACGAGACGGTATCCAAATCGGAGATCCGGTGCGCATCATTCGCGATCCGCTGTTCGGGAAGATCGGGGAGGTGTCGGCGCTGCCGTCAGACTTGCAGAAGATTCCGACCGAAAGCGAAGTGCGCGTGCTGGAAGTGAAGTTTGCCGACGGATCGCGCGCCGTCATTCCCCGGGCCAACATCGAAGTGATCGAAGGATCTTAGGCAGGGTGTTGAAAAAGACCGCCAGCTTTGTTCTCGCATCGCTCAGAGGCTCCAAGGGACTGGCTCCGGCATCGCCGGTGCCTGTCCCGCTATTCGACGGGGACAGTCGCCGGTCGGAAGTGCGACCGTCCCCTCGCTCGCTGCGGCCGCGCTGGACGGCCTTTTTGAACACCCTGATTGTGGCTGTATTGGCAAACGTGCTGCTAGGCTGGTGCATGTTGATCGGCTCATCGTCGTTCGCGTTGGCTCAGGAGCCACTCTCGCTGCCTCACGGCTTTGAAGTATTTGATACACCCAGCGACGGAGGAGGCAGTCTCACAGTTATTTGGCCTCCCTCTCCCTCCGACTCGAAAGAGGTCCGCTACCAAGTTCTCTTGAGCGACGGAAAGAATATCTCCGATCCTTCCACCTTCAAAGTTGTCGCCGAATTTCCTGCGAACACGCGTTACATCGGAGAGTCCAAGTGGCCCTGGTGGACGAGACCAGCCGCACGAGACCAGCATCAATTCACGCTCAAGAGCGGCAAAGGAGTCGAGCTGACAAACGGCACCGCATACCATGTGGCCTTGGCGGTGGTGTCGGGTGACCTGCGTACATTCACGAGCGCCGTCCAGGCTACGCCCGAGCCGAATTGGATGAACTGGAACCAAATCAACAATCTATTCTTGGCGCTGCTGTTCGGCGGGATCGTGTTCTACGCCATCAGTGTCGCCAAGAAGCGAGAGATATTTCTGCGGCGCATCCCCGGCCTGGATGCCGTGGACGAAGCGATCGGCCGGTCCACTGAGTTGGGTAAGCCGATCCTGTATCTCACCGGCGCCCACGACATGAGCGATCCCTCCACGATTGCGGCAGCGGTGATTCTCGGGCGTGTGGCGAAGCGCGCAGCCGGTTACGAAACGAACCTGCTGGTGCCCCATCGCGACCCGATCACTATGGCGGTCTGCCAGGAGATCACCAAACAGGCCTATCTCGAAGCGGGGAAGCCGGATCTGTTCAAAGAGGACGCAAACTTTTTCATCACGACGGATCAGTTCAGCTACACGGCGGCGGTCGATGGCATCATGCTGCGGAAGAAGCCGGCCGCTAACTTTTTCATGGGCGCCTACTTCGCCGAGTCGCTGCTGCTCACCGAAACCGGTGCGAGTACGGGCGCCATCCAGATCGCCGGGACGGATTCCGATCACCAGCTTCCATTCTTTGTCACGACCTGCGATTACACCTTGATTGGGGAAGAACTCTATGCCGCGAGCGCCTATCTCTCACGAGAGCCGATTCAAGTCGGTACCTTGCGAGGGCAGGATATCGGCAAGGCCCTGATCCTCGGCGTGCTGGCCGTGGGAACCCTTCTCGCAACGGCAGGTGCGGTGCTCGATGCCCAGTGGCCTCAACTGTTTCTGGATGTCTTTAAGGATGTGAAATGATCTTTCTCCGCCGACAAATGCCGCTGCTGATCACGCTGATCACCGGACTGGTGTTCGCCGCACAGTACTACGTGCCTCACCCGGCCTCGGAACAGCTGCTGACGTCGGTGACGAAGTGGCTCCAGATCATCAGCGGGTTCGCGCTGATCTTAGGAGTGAGCAGCTTGTTCCATGTCCATGCAGTCAAGATCCGGCGCAAGGAAGCAGGGTGGGGCTATAGCTTCGTGCTCTATGCCGGCATGCTTAACACGATTGCGATCGGCCTCTGGGCCAACGGGAAAGAGGCAGTTGACGGCACGATGACGGCCTTCGGCTGGATCTACAACTACATGATGGTGCCGCTGCAAGGCACCATGTTCGCCATCCTTGCGTTCTTCATTGCCTCGGCCGCCTATCGCTCGTTCCGCGCAAGGAGTCGGGAAGCTGCGGTGCTCCTGGTGGCGGCGATCATCGTCATGATGGGGCGTGTGCCGCTGGGCGAGTACATCCTGCCGTTGAGCGGCGATGTGTCTCAATGGATCTTGAACGTGCTGAATGCCTCCGTGCGACGGGCCATTCTAATCGGGGTCAGCCTCGGCACCGTTGCGCTCTCATTCAAGATTATCTTCGGCGTCGAGCGATCGTACCTGGGCGGGGGGAAAGAGTAAGGAAAAAGTGAAAAGTAAAAAGGCAAAAGTAGGCCCGACTTGCGAGGCCACGCCGTGACCTGGGCGGGGGCAAAGAGTAAGGAAAAAGTGAAAAGTAAAAAGGCAAAAGTAGGCCCGACTTGCGAGGTCACGCCGTGACCTTCGCCGAGCGCATGCTCAAGATCGACCGGCGGATCATCTTTCTGGTGATCGGGCTCTGCACATTACTGCCCTTGCTCTATCCCGTCGGCCTGCCGATTAATATTTCGCAGGAAGTGCGCGGTGTCTACGACTACATCGAATCGTTGCCGGAAGGCTCAGTCTTCCTATTATCCCTCGACTTCGATCCGGCCTCCAAGCCGGAATTGCATCCCCAGTCCATCGCGCTCCTACGCCATGCATTTCGAAAGAATCTCCGCGTGATCGCCATGACCCTATGGGTCAGCGGCACCGGTTTGGCTGATCAGATCATCACCCAGGTGGCCAAGGAGATGGGCAAGGAGAGTGGGAAGGATTATGTGTTTCTTGGATGGAGCCCTGGGGGTACGGCGGTCATCATCAATATGGGGCAGGATCTGTACGGCGCGTTTCCCGCCGATTATAACGGCAATCCGACCAAAGGACTGCCGGTGTTGCAGGGTGTGACCAACCTGCGCGATGTGAACTATGCCATCAGCCTGGGCGCGGGGAATCCGGGTGTCGAAGCTTGGTATGTGTTCGGGAAGGATAAATACAAATTCGAACTCGGCGGCGGTTGCACCGGCGTCATGGCGCCGGGGCTGTATCCGCTGCTGCGGAGCGGGCAGATCAACGGTCTGATCGGCGGCCTGCGGGGTGCGGCTGAATACGAAAGTCTCATCGGCCAGAAGGGCAAGGCCGTTGCCGGCATGGATGCACAGTCGGCGACCCATCTTGCCATCATCGTGCTGGTCATCATCTGTAACGTGTTCTATCTGTCGCTGCGCAAGCAGAAAGGTCGCGGTTAAGGTCAAGGTCGCGGTTAAGGTCAAGGCTAAGGCTGAGGTTGAGGAAAACATGAAACTTGGTCTTTGCTGGAACTCATTCTCAACCTTAGCCTTGACCTTAACCTGTAGCGGTGACTGATATGCCGATTGAAACGATCATCGGGGCATGGGTGGCGACGGGGCTGACCCTCTTCATCTTTTCGTTGCATCTCATATGGAAGCCGATCGTCGAGGACAAGGAGTGGACGCTCTTGATTCCAGTCGCCATCGGTCTGCTCATGTTGACGCGCTATGTGCCGAAAGCGGCATGGCTGTCCCGCTATGCCTTTGCCTTTATTGTGGGGGTGGGGTCGGGGTTGGCCATTCCGCGGACCATCTCGTCCTATATCCTGAAACAGATCGAGGATACGGTCCGTCCCTTAATGATGCTGGTACCGGGAGAAGGCGTGTCGTTCACCTGGAATCTGCTCAATCCTGCCAGCAGCTTGAACACCATCATCATTCTGGTCGGCGTCAGCTCCGTGCTGTTCTACTTCTTTTTCTCCGTTGAACATACAGGGGCGGGGAAAGCGGTGGCGCGCAATGGCATTCTGTTCCTCATGATCGCGTTCGGCGCCGCCTTCGGCTATACCGTGATGGCCCGTATGTCGCTCTTGATCGGGCGGCTGACGGACTTGATCGAGTTCTCCGATGCGTCCTATGGCCGTCCCACCCTCTGGCTGCTGATTCTGACGATCGGGGCCCTGATTTTCTTAAGCCGCCGGACCCAAGGCGAACCTCCTGAATCTCACTGAGAGTAGGTTGAGGCTGAGGCTGAGCTGAGGAGAAGAAAGTAAGTTTCTCCCTGAACTTTAACCTCGACCTCGGCCTGTATCCGGAAGTTTTCTTATTTCTGCCTCGACCTTAGCCTTAACCTCAACCTTTTTCAGCCGGTTGCAGCCTCTTCTGTCTCTCAAATACAATGTCCTATATCATGACGACCAGCGCCGCCAAAGATCCCAAACAGTACCCGGTCCTGCGGAACCTCCAGTTCTCTCCCATTAAGAAAGGGGAGGAGCAGTACATTGTGCTCTGGGATCCGACCGGATTGGGGAAAGAGAAGCTGGTCCTTCCCCTGAACTACTTCTTCATCGTTCAGCATTTTGACGGCGAGCATTCCCTACAAGATATCGGTGCTCTATACCTCAAACGGTTCGGCGAGTTTCTGATGCCGAATAAGATTGAGCAGCTTGTGGTGGATCTCGACCAAAAACTGTTTCTGGAAGGCGATCGGGCCGAAGCGGCGCGGCAGCTAGCTCAGAACGAATATCGCCAAAGCCAGCTTCGGAAGGCCGCATTTGCCGGACGCTGCTACGAAGCCGATGGGGCCAAACTTGCGAAGCAGATCGATGGATTCTTCTCATCAAAAGAGGGGCCGGATTTCAAGCCATCTGAAAATCAGGGCAAAAAGATCAAAGGGCTGGTCTCGCCCACCTACGACCTCAAGCAGGCCGGGCCGATCTATGCATGGGGCTATAAACAGCTGCAAGAGGCCGAGCAACCGGATCTGTACGTAGTGCTAGGAACCGCCTATGCAGGGCTGGAATCCATCTTTGCGGTCACGGACAAAGACTTCGAAACTCCCTTGGGTGTCGTCGCCACCGACCAGGCGATTGTCGGGGCGCTGAAGGTCCAGATGCCGCAATGTTTTGCAGAAGATCACTGCCATCAAGCTGAGCATGCGATTGAATTCCAACTGCCGTTTCTCCAGCATCTGGTGGGCTCGAAGAAACGGATCACGATTGTGCCGATCTTGACCTCCTTCTCGGCATCGAGTCTGCGAGATGCGACCGTGCGTCAGTCCGTGGAGCAATTTCTGACAGGTCTGCGGGACCTGCTAGTCGCGTCAGGCCGAGACTATTGTGTGATTGCCGGAGCAGAACTGGCGCATCTTGGCATGCGGTATGGCGATTCAGCGCCACCGACCGACTTCTCGTTCCATCGGTCGATGCAACACGATCTCGAAATGTTGAAGCCGGTTGAAGAACTCAAGCCAGAAGAGTTTGCTGCCTATATCGTGAAGGAAAACGACCAGCGTCGCATTTCAGGATTCTCAACCATCTTTTCTTTGCTGCGGTTGATTCAGGCGGAAAAGGGGCAGGTGTTGCGCTACGACCGCGGGATCACCGACCAGTACAATTCGACCGTCACGTACGCCAGCATGTCGTTCTTTTGATAAGAGCGTATGGCTGATGGCTTGTAGCTGATGGCACATGCCTCGGTCTTTTCTGTTTCGTGCCATTCGCCATACGCTATCAGCCATCAGCCCTTCAGCTACTTCTTCACCATCACGGTCATCGTAATCGGTTCCAGCGGATTGTCGGCCTGGTCTCTTGCGGCGACGGCGATCTTGTCGATGACGTCGAGGCCTCGAAACACCTCCCCGAACACCGTGTAGCGCCGATCCAGACCGCTGTTATCTCCCACGCAAATAAAAAATTGTGAGCCGTTGTCGTTGAAGTCGCGGGTACTGTTGCTCTCGCGCAGCATCTTGGCCATGAAGACGGCGCCGTGCTTGTTCGGGCCGGATTGGCCAGGGATTGAGGATTATCATGGAGGTCGTTATAATCTAGCCCGTGATACGGTCGTTCCGTGGGCAAGGCACCGAGAACATCTTTGATTGGGAGCGATACATCCATTGCTCGAAGAACCTGTCCACGGAATTTGTGGCAAGTTGCGCGGAGGAAGCTCGATCAGGTCAATCGAGTTAGGGACCTCAGCGAGCTGGCTGTGCCAGGGGGGAATCGACTAGAACGGTTACGGGGAGACCGGGCCAGACACCACGGTATTCGGATCAACGATCAATATCGAATTTGTTTCCGATGGGAGGCTGGAGATGCCTACGAAGTTGAGATCACGGACTATCACTAAGAGTCGGACTATGGCGAGGCGGCGGGACCACTCGAAAGAGCTTGTCGGTCGTCGGTTGCCCCGTCATCGACCGCCCACCCGTCCCGGTGAGATGTTGCTGGAGGAGTTTGTTAGACCCCTCGACATTACTCAGTCGGAGCTGGCGTACCGTCTGGGCATTTCGTTTCCACGGCTCAACGAGATCATTCGAGGCAAGCGGGCGATCACCTCGGACACAGCTCTTCGACTGGCACGAGTCTTAGGGATGTCGGCGGACTTTTGGCTTGGATTACAGCTCGACTGGGACCTCTGGCACGCCATGCGCGGTTCGAAAGCGAATGAGATCGATCGGCTTGAACCACTACGCACCTCGGCCTAATCAGCCCGTCCATCACGATCCATTCCGTCAACGCAGGGGGCAATTCTGTTCGTCAGGTTGAAAATATGATGATGGATGACGATGTGTATCCTAGGTCAAAGACGGAAGTGCCTGCCAAGAAACTGAGCGCGTGTACTGCGAAGGCAGTCCAAGCCAACCCCCATCCAGATACTAGATTGTTGAACGCGGCCTATCGGGCGGCTCGGAAGGAACGTTGGCGGAAAGCTCTATGCAAGGACTGGAAACACATTGACGACGAATAATGGCTCAGGTAATCAGGATATTCCAGCGAGGGAGCACATGGCGGAAGGATCTGTCCTTTCGATTTCTTGCCAAAAGCCATCAGCCATAGGCTCTTCTCTCAGTAATTACCATACGCCATCAGCTCTTCAGCTACTCCTTCACCGTCACCGTCATCGTGATCGGTTCTAAAGGATTGTCTGCCTGGTCTCTTGCGGCGGCGGCGATCTTGTCGATGACTTCGATCCCTCGAAACACTTCCCCGAAGACTGTGTAGCGCCGATCCAGACCGCTATTATCCCCAACGCATATAAAGAACTGTGAACCGTTGTCGTTGAAGTCGCGCGTGCTATTGCTCTCGCGCGGCATCTTGGCCATGGACACGGCACCGCGCTTGTGCGGGCGGTCGTTTGGTTCAGGCGGGAGGAAATAGCCCGGTCCTCCGGTGCCATGGAGCGTGCGGTCTGGGTTCTTGCTGAGAGGGTCGCCGCCTTGGATGAGGAAGCCCGGCACGATGCGATGGAAGGTTGTGCCGTCGAAGAATCTCATCTTGGCGAGACTCACAAAATTGTCCACGTGCCGCGGCGCATCGTCCGGATAGAATCGGATGTTAATCTCGCCAAACTTGGTCTCGATCGTCGCGCGCGGATCTTTTTTCTGAAATTGGACGGACATGTATTCAATCTAGCAAGGGGGCATCCTGCGAGGCAAGACGCCTCGCAGAAATTTTGAGTGTTGAATGATGAATGTTGAATTGTGGGGGGAGAATAGCACGGTTCCGACCAATCAACATTGAACATTCACCATTCATCATTTCGTCATTGCTTCAGCCCGTCTCCTGGCTTAATACGCAGCCACATGATTCCCCCGACCAGTGCAATCAAGGCTGTGGTTCCGAGCGAGGCGGGCCAGCCCCAATGCTCGGCGATCCAGGGGGTGACGGTGGGTGAGATGGCTCCTCCGATGTTCGCGCCCATGTTCATGAGGCCTGAGAGGCTGCCGGCATGTGTCTTGGACAGATCGCTGGTTGAGGACCAGTAGGCACCGATCGTGAAATACAACCAGCCGGCTCCCAGCGACAGGCTGGCGATGGCGAGATAGGGTGACTCCACCACCGCGCCCAGACCGATCGAGCCGGCCGCCAGCATCATGCCTGCCATGCCGACGAACTTCCGTCCTTGAGTGATTCCGCAGCGCAATGCCAGGCGATCGGTGGCCCATCCACCGAGTGGGCACGACACGAGAATGGCGAGGAATGGGGCGGCGGCGAAGAAGCCGCCGCGCAAGATATCGAAGCCGCGCACATTCACAAGGTATAGATAGAACCAAGACATGTACACGTAGGCGACATAGCCAAGACAACCGTAGCTGAGCACAAGCCACCAGACCGTTGGAGTCTTTCTCAACGCTGCCCAAGGGATTGAAGGCGACTCGGTGAATGTACTTCCTATAGAAGCGACAGCGCTGCGGTTATTGACCCAGGGATGATCGGCTGGGTGATCGCGCGCCAAGAGCCACCAGATTGCCGCTAACCCGATCCCAAGTCCGGCCGAAGCATAGAACGCCGTCTGCCAACCATAGTTCACCATGATCCAGGCCGTCATGGGTGGGGTCACTGCCGCGCCGATGCCGATCCCGCCGATGGCGATGCCGATGCCAAGGCCTCGTTCGTGAGCCGGAAGCCAGTCGGTGACGGCACGATTAAAGTTGGGCAACGCCACCGCTTCGCCGACGCCGAGGAGAAATCGGACTAGGGCGAGCGCGCCGACGATCCCCAACGGACCTGCCAGGGGAGAAGTGGCAGCCATGGCCGTCAGCGCGGTAAAGCAGGACCACCAGAGAAGCGCGATGGTGAGGACGATACGCGCACCCCATCGGTCTCCGAGCCACCCGCCAGGAATTTGAAAAAGCGCATAGCCGATGACGAATGCGGAAAAGACGAATCCCATCTGCTGATCGGTGAGGCCGAGCGCCGGCATCATCTGGCGCGCCGTCACCGAGATATTCACTCGGTCAATGTAGGTGACGACGCTAATCGCAAAGAGGAGCCCGAGGATCAGCCAGCGCACGCGAGTGGGAGCTGACGCTGGTTGGTGAACTGGGGAATGCGTCTCGATCAAGATCGCTCCGACTGAAGATGCATTATAGCCGGTCATCCTCGTTGGCTCTAGCAAGAAGCGTGTCTGACTGTCATTGATCGCATCAGTGAGCTGAGTGATGTGGTCCAAGGCGTCCGGCGTATAGAGGGTCTTCTAACCGAGGGGATTTGGTGGTCAACAGTGATAGCTGACACCATCGTCTTCCACCTCCGCATATGCCTTTCACCACCTGTTGTGTTAGGATTCGGAATGCCCACTGGTTCATTTTTTCGGAACGTCACGGGAGGATCTTCGCGAATAAGACCGAGGCGGTCATTTTCGCTCCGGACGACTGGGAACGGAATGTTCAGGCGTATTCAAACTGTCAGTGCTATCATGTCCGGGAACAGCTGCCGGCAGGAGGGTCAGAAGAATCGGGGCGGATCACCGTCGGTAGCAAGAGGAGCGCACAGGAATGTCGAAAGGACTGATGAGATGACGATGCGATATTTTCGCTCTCTGGTGTGTCTGACGATCGTGCTGCTACTGAACACCGCGTCCGGCCTGCCCAAGGCCTCCGCAGAGTCCGGAGTACAGGTCTACAATCTGGACGCGATCGTGGAACTGGCTCTGGCCAAGAACCCTGTGGTGTCGTCCGCAGAAGGACACATTGAGCAGCAGCGGGGCCAGCAGACCGCAGCCGGCGCCTATCCGAATCCGACCGTCAGCGGCTATTCGGGCTACGGTGAACTTCGGGATACGGGTCGTGCGGGCATCGGGCCATTGGTGGATCGTCAATCGCTCACCGAATATAACATGATGGTGGGACAACCAGTTGAATGGCCGGCGATGCGGGCCGCGCGACAGCGTGTGGCGGACATCGGACTGGCAACCGCGAACATCGGCATGTTGGAGACACGATTGAATCTGACGTCACATGTCAAAGTCGCGTTTTACCGCCTGCTACTGGCTCAACAGGACGCCGCACTCGCTCGACAGAATCTCGACATCGTCGAGGGCGTCGCACGAATCGTCAAGGCGCGGGTGAAATCTGGCGAAGCGCCGCAATTTGAATCGATCAAGGCTGAGGTCGAAGTCCTGAAAGCCAGGCAGCAAGTCGCACGTGCGGACAACGCCGTCCGGATTAATCGTGTCGCCGTGGATACCCTGACCGGCGGTGCACTGGGGTCCTCCTATGTCGTCCAGGGCGATTTCATGGGGATGCCAAAAGAGTTGCAGATCGAAGGATTGATGGCCCGCATGATGGACCAACATCCGAACATTCAACGCCTGCTGAAGTCGGTGGAACAGTCGGACTGGAAGATCGAATTCGAGCGGCAATCACGGCTGCCGACGGTCACCGTCGGCAGCAGCTACTGGCGCGAGATCGGGCGGGAAGCAATTCAGGGAGGACTGTCTGTTCCGATGCCGTTCTGGTACCGCCGCCAGGGCGAAATCGCGTCGTCATTGGGCGCCAAACGCCGCGAAGAAGCGGAACTCCTGCGTACGCGCAACGAGCTGGCCAGAGCCGTCCATCAACACTATCAGGACGCCAGGACCACAGCCGAGCTGATCGAGGTCTTCGACAAAGGGCTGTTGAAACAAGCCCAGGAGGCTCTGAGACTCGCACAGTTTAGTTTTCAGCAGGGTGCCTCCAGCCTTCTCGAAGTCTTTGACGCCCAACGCGTCCAACGGCAGATCCAGCTGGACTACGCACAGGCGCGACATGACCTCTCAGTATCGCTGGCTCGCCTTGAGCAGGCCGTTGGTGGAATGCTATGAGTCTCCTACTCCATCTGTGCCAAACCCTGTTCTTTGTGCGGCATGTGACAGCGGTGACGCAACCATCGCCGTGCGTCCGGCGCTTGGCCATCAGCCTGCTTCTCGGCTTGACGGTGATCGAATCAGGCTGCGACGGGACTCCGAGTG
The DNA here is from genome assembly GCA_005239465.1 of Nitrospira sp. Taxonomy (GTDB): domain Bacteria; phylum Nitrospirota; class Nitrospiria; order Nitrospirales; family Nitrospiraceae; genus Nitrospira_D. The sequence goes on from SPAW01000011.1 coordinate 61,065, forward strand.
ATGTGGTCGCAAGCAAGACGCCGGCTGCCGCCCCCGCCTCAGGACTCGTCACCATGCCTGCGGAGGAATCGTCCCGCGTCGGACTTGTTGTGCAGCCGGCGACTCGTAGCGACTTTCGAACCTACCGTGAGTTTCCTGGGATCGTACAACCGAACCAACGCAACATGGCGGACATTACGACTCTGGTTCGAGGTCGGGTCGTCGAGGTCTATGCAGACCTCGGCCAACAGGTCGAAGCGAACGCCCTCCTGGCGTTACTGTATAGCAGCGAACTCGGCCTGGCTCAATCCGGCTACTTGAAAGCCCGGGCCAAACTTCATGTTGCCGAACAAGCCTATGGCCGAGCCAAATTTCTGCTGCAAGAAAAAGTGATCGGCGAGGCAGAAGCGCAACGGCGACAGGCGGAACTGCTCAGTATGCAGGCCGAGGCCAATGAGGCGCACGATCGGCTGAAGCTACTCGGCATGAGCGACGACGAATTCCGTCGCCTCGATCGCAGTCGAAAAATCCGGTCCCACGTGCCGATTGTGGCCCCATTCGCCGGACGCATCATCGGACGCAACCTAACGCGCGGGGAAGTCGTCGAGACCACCGAGATACTGTTTGTCGTCGCGGATCTCTCGGACGTCTGGGTCCGGGCTAACATTCCGGAGAAAGACATCCAGTTCGTCTATTCCGTCCATGCGTCCGGGGGCACACAGGCGGAGGTGCGGATCAATGCCTATCCGCGGGAAATCTTTAAGGGCACGATCACCTATATCGGCGATGTGCTGGATCCCGTGACTCGCACGATGCAGCTCAGGCTTGAGCTTCCCAACCCCGAAAGGCGGCTGAAACCTGAAATGTTCGCGACAATTCGGCTCTTTTCCGAATCGCAGCCGAATCGTTTGACCGTGCCGGAGGCTGCGCTGCAACGGGATCAAGGTCGGACCTTTGTCTTTGTGCAACGGAGCGCGAACGAGTATGAGTTCCGCGAAGTCCAGATCGGGGAATCCAACGGGACGCTCACCTCGATTCTCGGCGGTCTCAGCGAAGGAGAGCCGGTCGTGACGCACGGCGCCTTCGTCTTGAAGTCCGAGCTCTTGAAGAAACAGGTCTGATGGTTTCTCGTCTCCTCGACATTTCACTCCGTCACCGCCTGCTCATTGTGATCTTCGCGATCATGATCGGAGCCGGAGGCACCTACGTCTTCAGAACAATTCCGATCGATGCCTTCCCTGACGTCACCAGCGTGCTGGTGCAGGTCGTCACCAAGGCGCCCAGCCTCTCGCCGGCTGAAGTCGAACGGTTGGTGACCTATCCCATCGAGCTGCAAATGACGGGGGTCCCCTCGCTGACGGAACTGCGCTCGCTCTCCAAGGTCGGCCTCTCGCTCATCACGATCGTGTTCGACGATTCGATGAACATCAACCTCGCCCGCCAACTGGTCCTCGAACGACTCATTGAAGTGAAAGAACTTTTGCCCCCCGGCGCTGAGCCGACGCTGGTTCCGAACAGCACGGGACTGGGCGAGGTGTTCCAGTATTACCTGGCAGGGCCTCAAGACGCTGTCATGGACCCGGCGGCGGACCACCAGAACTTGATCGATCAGCGCACAATCCAGGATTGGGTCATTCGACCTCTGCTGAAGAGTACGCCGGGGGTGATCGACGTCAACTCGATCGGTGGTTACGTCAAACAATACCAAGTTTTGGTCGAGCCGGCCATGTTGCGGAAATATAATCTCACCCTCCACGACGTGTTTGACGCCGTGGCCAGCAACAATGCCAACGCCGGCGGCAACATTCTGGAAAAGCACGCAGAGAGGTATATTGTGCGAGGTGTCGGTCTCATCCGCACGCTCCAGGACATCGAGCGCATCGTCGTCAAGGAAACCGGCGGAACCCCAGTGTTTGTTAGAGACGTCGCGCAGGTGCTCATCGGCCATGCGGTTCGGCACGGCGCAACAGTGCTGAACGGAGAGCGCGAGGTGGTGAGCGGGATTGTGCTCATGCTGCGGGGCGGCAACGCGCGGGACGTCGTCGAGGGGATCAAGACCCGCATTGACGACATTCATGCCAAGCATCTGCTCCCTGATAGACTGCGTATTGTGCCGTTTTATGACCGGATCGAATTAATCATGGCAGCGTTGACCACGGTGTACAAGTCGCTTGCGGAGGGGGTGGTGCTGGTTATCATCGTGCTCTTCCTCTTCCTCGGTAACATCCGCAGCGCCCTGATCGTCGTCGGCACCCTGGTGTTGGCGCCCCTGGCCACATTCATCGTGATGGGTCAAATCGGTTTGACGGCGAATCTCATGTCGCTGGGCGGGCTTGCCATCGCCATCGGCATGGTCGTGGACGGCTCGGTGGTCGTGGTGGAGAATGTCTATCGCCATCTCTCGGATCATTCAACCATCGCTGTGCCGAGACTACATCTCATTACCACGGCCGTGAAGGAAGTGGGACAGCCCGTGGTGTTCGGCATTCTCATCATCATCCTGGTGTTCCTGCCCCTGCTTTCCCTTCACGGAATAGAAGGCAAGATGTTCAAACCCCTCGCCTATACCATCATGATCGCCCTGCTGGTCTCGCTCGTCTTATCGCTCACGCTGTCGCCCGTTCTCTGTTTCCTGATGCTGACAAAAGGAAGCGAGGAAGATCCCTGGATTGTCCGATGGGCGAAGCGCCTCTATACCCCTGCGCTTCGATGGGCGCTCGGACACAGAACATTGGTGCTGGCGCTGGCTGTCACTTCGCTGCTCTGCAGCCTCGCGCTGTTTCCTTTCCTCGGGAGGGAATTTATTCCTATCTTGAACGAGGGAGCTCTTACGCCACAAACCATCCGGCTTCCGAGCGTGTCTCTTCCCGCCTCCATCGAGATTGAAAAGCGCATGCAACAAGCGATCATGGAATTTCCCGAAGTGGAAATGGTGGTCTCGAAGATCGGCCGCTCGGAATTGGAGAACGATCCGGATGAACCGAACGAGAGCGATCCCGTCGTCCGGCTTCGCCCCCTCGAACAGTGGACCACCGCTCGGACGATGCCGGAGCTGATGCAGAAGGTCCGCGAACGGTTGACAGAGGTATCCGGTGCGAAATTCCTCATCTCCCAACCCATCCAGGAACGGGTCGATGAGTTGATTTCCGGGGTACGGACTGAGGCCACCGTCAAACTATTCGGCGACGACTTGGAGATCCTGCGAAGCAAAGCCGAGGAGATCGCCGGCGTCCTCGGAACCGTCCGTGGCGTTCGGGATATAAAGCCGGAACAGCTTTTCGGGCAGCCCTACCTCACAATCGACATCGATCGTGGCAAGATCGCCCGGCACGGCATCAACGTTGCTGATGTGCGGGAGATCATCACCACTGCCATCGGTGGTCAAGCCGCAACCCGTGTGTACGAGGGGCAACAGCGGTTTGACCTGTTTGTGCGTTTCCCCGAACAGCACCGGGACAGCGTCGAAACTATCAGCAACATTCTGCTCAGCGATGGAGCCGGCGCGCTCATCCCGCTGGCGGATCTCGGAACCGTGCAATTGGAGGAAGGACCGGCTCGCATCAGCCGAGAGCGGCTCCAACGGTATGTGTCGATCGGCTTCAACACGCTGGGACGCGACATCGGCAGTCTGGTCGCAGAAGCTCAGCAGAAAATCGCAGCGCGCGTGGTGCTTCCGACGGGCTACACGATCACATGGGGCGGATCCTTCGAGAACATGGAGCGGGCGATGGCCACGTTGCGTTTCATCGTCCCCATCACGATCGGATTGATTTTCCTGTTGCTGTACTCGACCTTCAAATCGCTCCGCCAGGCGACCCTCATCATTTTGAATCTGCCCTTTGCCTTGATCGGAGGGGTGGTCGCACTCTGGCTGACGGGGGAGTACCTCAGCGTGCCGGCATCTGTTGGCTTCATCAATCTCTTTGGCGTTGCCGTGCTGAACGGTATTGTCCTCGTGTCCTGCATGAATAAGCTTCGCGAGGACGGGCTTAGTTTGGATGAAGCGGTCACGTCGGGAGCCCTGCTGCGGCTACGCCCTGTGCTCATGACGGCCTTGGTGGCGTTGCTCGGATTGGTTCCGCTCGCCTTCGCCAACGGCATTGGGTCGGAGGTGCAACGCCCGCTAGCCATCGTCGTGATCGGCGGTCTGGTGAGTTCGACGCTGCTGACCCTGATCATGCTGCCTGTCTTATATCGATGGATGGAAAGTCGATCGGCTGAGATGTCACCCTTTGCAAGAGATCAACATGCGCGACCGGCAACCGACTCCTTAAGTACGGTGGTAGCGGGGTCCCCAGGAGAAAGGCGAGCCGAGGCCTTCGCACCATATCGGCAGGACTCCGTCTGAATGAACGGTCCTGGCACCGATCGTTACTTGGCCTCTGCCACGTTGCGCGAGGAGTATAGAAAAGAACGGACTGGCTGTCTCTCACCTTTGCAGGACTGGTTGAGATCTCATGGTCCGTTGGGTGACGTATACCGACGGCTTTGCGCGACCCTTGCCTGGTGCTGCCACTGTCCTCCCCATGCTCGACTGGCTTGGCTTTGCGGGGCGGGTCAAGAGGAGATGATGCGATGAGAATAGCTCATGTGAGGATACTGTTAGTCCTGATGGCGGTCACCTGTGGTGCACTGATCTGGACAAATACACGAGGAGAGGCCGACTCGGGGAAAGGCGAAATCTCGAAGGGGAAGATCCTGTATGTCAAAAACTGCGCTGGTTGCCACGGAACCGAGGGCAAAGGCGATGGCTACAGGCTCCTTGGCCCCGAACCGGCCAACCTCGCGTCGCCATCGACAAAGAAGAAATCCGACTCAGCCTTGCTCAAGACCATCCATGAGGGTAAGCCAAACATGCCGTCCTGGAAGGTTCGTCTTTCAGAACAAGACAGCCGAGATGTGCTGGCGTACATCCGGACACTGGCCAAGTAACCTGAAGACAGTGATCGTCATGGCGGATCAATTGGCTGATGGAACCCGGTCGCCAAGAGTGAGTGCATAGTAACTACCTAGGCGAACTTCGCAGTGATCGCGCCGGTCATTTATGGTGACTGGCACGAAGTTGTCACAAGACGGTGATCAAAACGCCAGATTGACCGAATTAGGCCGGTTGTGGATCGGGGTCGTTCTGGTGGCTGCGGCCACGTCACTGCACGAAGTTCTCACAGCGGTCAGTGCCACGGTGATCGATGCTCCTAACATCGTAGTAAGAGATCTTCTTAGGGCAGGACTCAGAGTATGCGTACTCTCGGTCTGATCGATCTGCCTACTGGCACAAGCGTGTCTGGCGGCAAGCCACATTCGAACAGGCGTTCAGCGGCGTTGATCATGGTGAATCTGCCGTTCGCGCTCATCTGCGGCTTGTTCGGGTTGTGGCTGACCAGACAATACCTGAGCGTCCCGGCCTCGGTCGGGATTATTGCGCTCTTCGGCGTTGCAGTCGGGAATGGGATTATCCTGGTTTCCACAATCAACGGCCTACGACAGGCGGGGTGCGAGAGTGAGGAGGCGATCCGGCAAGGCTGTCTCGTGCGGTTGCGGCCGGTCATGATGACAAAGTTGGCGACACTACTGGGGTTGCTGCCTGTGGCGATGGCGTAGGGCATCGGGGCCGAGGTCCACCGGCCGCTAGCGGTCGTCGTGATTGGCGGCCTGGTGAGCTCGACGCTACTCGCCCTGATAGTGTTGCCCACGCTCTATCAGTGGTTCGAGAAGAGCCACAGGTAGCAGGATGGTCAAAAAGACCGTCGGCAGCGTTCTCGGCATCCGTGAAGCGTATCTCGAAGATCACCGTATCTCGTGAAGCGTATTTCGTTTCTCGTTTCAGATCAGACCCACCGAAGGGACGAACGACGAGATACGAGCGACGAGTTAGGACGACGCTTCACGGTTCGACAGGCTCACCGTCCCGAGTCCAATCGAGGGACGAACGACGAACGAAGAGGGCGGCCTTTTGGACCATCCTGCGGGCTGTTCCGGCGCCGTCTGCGTCCCCTCCAGGTCTGTAGTCCAAGGGCGCCAAAATCGTTTTTCTACACTCTGATAGTCGGCAGAGGACGGGTGTATGAACGCATCCGGTGAATTTCCTGGCAGCATCACGGAAGCCGTCTTTGCCGTCGCGCGCCGCGCTCCCGAACGGGTCGCCATGCAGATCAAACAGGAGCACGCCTATCGGCAGTGCACGTACAAACAGCTTGTCGAGCAGGTCGATGGTATTGCAGCCGCCTTGATTTGTCACGACCTCTGCCAAGGAGACCGCGTGGCCATCGTGGCGGAGAACCGACCTGAATGGATGATCGCATATCTCGGGATTGTGGCTGCGGGCGGCACGGCGGTTCCTCTCGATATCCAACTGAACAGCGGAGATCTCGCCAGGCTCCTGGCACGGTCCGGTGCCAGGCTGGTCTTCGTCAGCGCGACAACCTGGCCGTTGCTGAAGAACGCGGGCCTGTCATTGATCGTCGTCGCGTTCGATCCCCTTCAAGATTCAGGCTGCCACGTTCTTGACGAATGGGTGCGAGGGGGTCGGGCCAGCAGCATGGAAAAGCCGAGAGTCTCGCCCGAGAACGTCGCCGCACTCCTGTTTACCTCAGGTACAACCGGCGAACCGAAGGGCGTCCGACTGACCCATCGCAACCTCCTGTCCAATGCCAAGGCCTTGGCGCAGTCGGGGTTGGGCAGCGCCGAGGATCGGTTTCTGGCGATCTTGCCGCTCCATCACGTCTACCCCTTCATGGTTACGGGTCTGGCACCCTTGCTGTTGGGCGCCCAGACTACGTTCCTGCCGACCCTCAAAGGACCATTGCTGCTGCAGTGTTTGCGGGAAGCGCAAATCACCTTTCTGGTCGGGGTCCCGCAAGTCTTCGCGATGGTTCGACGGGGAATTGTCGATGGCATCAACCGGCGCCCGATGCCGGTTCGCCTGTTCACACAACTGCTGCTGGCGGTCTCGGGAGCCGTGCGGCGGCATACGACGGTGAATCTCGGCCGCTTGCTGTTTGCCACGGTACATTATCAGTTTGGACCGTCGTTGCGCTTGCTGGTGAGCGGCGGTGCTCGGCTCGATCCGGACCTAGCTCAATACTTGTTCAGCCTCGGCTTCACGTTGCTGGAGGGCTATGGCCTTACGGAAACATCGCCTGTGGTGACCTTCACACCGTTGGCGAAACCGAAAATCGGCTCAGTCGGTATGCCGATTCCAGGAGTAGAGGTGCGCATTGTGAACCCCGATGCTGCCGGTGTCGGGGAGGTGACCGTCACGGGACCTAACGTGATGCAAGGCTATGACGCGAATCCACAGGCGACGACCGAGGCGATCCGTGACGGCTGGTTCTACACCGGCGATCTGGGGTACCTGGATCGGGAAGGATATCTGTTCCTGACCGGACGCGCCAAGGAACTGATCGTCACCGCTGGAGGCAAGAACATCGTCCCTGAGGAGCTTGAAGCCCAGTATCAACACAGTCCGGTGATCGGCGAAATCTGCATCGTGGGTGTAGCCCGCGCCGGTGAAGGGGGGGAGGGCCTGCATGCCGTCGTCCTACCCAATTTCGACTACATCAAAACTCTCAAGATCGTAGATATTCGCCAAGAGATCAAAACCGAGTTGACGAGGATCGGCTTGACCTTGCCATCGTACAAGCGGATCAGCGGACTGACCATTGTCACGACACCGCTCCCGCGAACTCGTCTGGAAAAAATTCAGCGCTATCGGGTGGCGGCCATGATCCAGACTGCCGGCAAAGCGACTGAGCCAGCTCAGCCGCTTTCTGCGGCAGACCGGGCTCTCATGGAGACGGAGATGGCCTGCCGCATCGTCCGCACGTTGCAGCCGTTTGTGGAGAAGGAGAAACGCATCGTGCCGGGCGATCACCTGGATCTCGATCTGGGGTTTGATTCGCTGCGACGCGTGGAACTGGTGTCGGCGCTCGAACGGTCGTTCGGCCGCATGCCGGATTCGCTTGCCCATGAGGTCATGACGGTCCGCGAGTTGATCGAGCGGGTGAGCGTCTTGACGCACGACAAGGCTGGTGCCGGGGGAGGCGTCCAATCCTGGAGCGACATCCTGAAGGCCGAGCCGCCGGGCGAACTCAGAGATATGTTGCTCACACCACCGGCCTGGTCTCATCGACTGCTCAGCTCATTCGTGCGAACAGTGCTGGATCTGGGGTTCCAGGTGGGGTTTCGCCTTCGCGTCGCCGGAGCGGACCATCTCCCCTTGGAGGAGCCGTTTCTGATGGCGGCTAATCATACGAGTTTTCTCGATCCGTTCGTCATCATGGCTGCGGTCCCTGCGACGGTGTTCGGGCGACTCTATTCGATCGGATGGCAAGCGTATTTTCGCGGCTCCCTCATGCAATGGGTCGCTCGCGTGGGCCGTGTGATCCCGGTGGGCATGGAGGCGTCGCTCGTGCCGGCGCTCCAAGCCGCGGCTCTCGTCCTGCGACAGGGCCGGGACCTGTTAGTCTTTCCTGAAGGAGAGCGCTCCGTTGATGGAACCCTCAACCCCTTTCGGTCCGGCATCGGCATCCTCGCCTGTGAGCTTGGAATCCCTGTGATTCCGATCTGGATCGACGGAACCTTCCATGCTTGGCCGGTCGGGGCCCGGTGGCCTCGTCGCCATCCGATTTCGCTCGCCGTTGGCCCGCCCGTCATCGTGACCCAGGAGTTGATCGGACAATGGCGGCGTCAGGGGCGCGATCCCTATCAAGCAGCGACCCAGGCGATCCGCGATGCGATTGTGGCGCTGGCTCCTGCCCCCGCCGCGAGCGCGATGAACCAAAAAGGATAAGCGCGGTGGTGGACGATACCCCAGATGTCGCGCGTACTGGTCAAGGCCATGTGAGCGGTCATCGTGAACGGATTGCGTGGAACGGGGAAAGTGCAGACGAAACAGTAGCATTGCCGCCCCTTCAGTGAAGAAGCGGCAGAGGAGATGACTACTTTGTGACGATGTCCAGTAGCTCTACTTCGAAGACTAATGTGGCTCCAGGCTTGATCATTGGTGGTGATCCGCGTTCACCGTAGGCCAAGTTCGATGGGCATATAAGCCGGCTCTTGCCGCCAACCTTGATTTGTTGGACCCCTTCTGTCCAGCACTTGATGACTTGCCCGAGAGGAAATGTGGCAGGTTCTCCACGTTTCACGGAACTGTCAAACACGGTCCCATCGATCAAGGTGCCGTGATAGTGGACTTTTACCGTATCCGTGGTTTTGGGTGCCGTTCCCGATCCAGGCTTCAAGGTTGTGATGACGATTCCTGATTCGGTCTTCGTTGACCCTTTCTCGGAGGCGGCTTTTGCGAGGAAAGCTGCTCCGGTTTTTTTCTCGCTCTCGGCGACGACTGCGGATCGGGCTTGTTGGAGTTGTTGAATTTTTGGCCCAAACGTTTGGAGGTCAACTTTTGGAGGACGCTTCAGGACTCCATCGGTTATGCCGTTCTTGACCATCTCGAATTCGGCCTCACTCAGGGTAAAGACTCCGAGAGACTGACTGATGGCTAACCCAAGTGCGTACAAGGTTTTCTGATCGTCATTCGCCGGCTCCTGTGGGGCCGCCAGAACTGGAGTTGCGATCAGGAGGAGCAAGGTTCCGAGGCAGAGCATGATAGTGCGCATCGATGATCCTTCCTTGTGATTCACTGAACGAGAACGTGCGAATGCTTTGACTAAGATACGATACGGCCTCTGATCCCACAACAAAAATCTTGTTGAAGAAATAATAGTCGTGACGATTATCCGGGGAGGATGATTAAAGAAAAAGTGAGAGCGAGGCAATGATTACTTGTTCTGGATCGGAGGAGGCTGTTTAGATTGTTGAGATCGCTGATGAGCGGAGTGTATGGACGGGGAGAGTGTCATTGAGCGGTAGTCCGCGGTGTGCTCGACCCGATTTACCCGATGACAACGGGTACATACCATGACGAGGGGCCCGCGTACGCGAAGGGCGTGCATGCGGAATTCAATATATGCGCGATGCCACCCACAGGCGGCCAAGAAAATACGATCGGTGCAGACTCCGCTCGGGAGGCAGTTGGCTCCATAGTTGCTGGAGGCAAGCCCGCACGAGTTTTTGGTGGTAGAACAGATCGCTTCATGACAAGCCGGCATGAATGGCGGAGAGGGAGGGATTTGAACCCTCGGTAGAGATTTTGTCCCTACGACGGTTTAGCAAACCGTTGCCTTCGGCCACTCGGCCACCTCTCCACGTCAAGATTCTTTAGGGGGCACGCCCGCATCAACGGCGGAAAGTGTCGTCAGGTCGGGCAACCAGTGACGAGGCGCAATCTTAACTCAGCCCCTAGGAGAGGCACAAGTGAGCAGGACGTTTTTGGGAGAATTTAGAGGGAGCCTGTCAGCCCTCTGTAATTCAGGCCCAAGGATTCTGGAGCCTTCTTGGAAGACAGCCTTTGGTGTAGCCATTGGAGCAGTTGCTTCCCTCGTGTTCTCATTATGGTAGAGAATTCTTGGAGCGGAGCAGATTGTTGATTGGCGGCGGTGGGCATTGTGCAGGGAGAGGCATTCGAAGTCCCTACTTTCAGAATGGGGATGGTGTAACGGAGTTCAATGTGGCTTGGCCGTACGACACCGCTGAGAGCGAGCATGCGTAAAGCTTTCCGTTTTTGCCGTGCACGTTCTCGATATGTTCGCCAGCGGGCAAATAGCATAGGGGTCGGTCTCCTTTTGCTCGACCAGAGTTGTCCAAGTTCAGATCGCTCGGTCAATTCACACCCATAATACTTTCCCGAAATTATCGTCGAAACTTCGTGGACGTTGACATTGACTGCAACGAGCGAAAAGGCCTGAGCTTTCGGAGGTGCAAGATGCTCGGAGGACGAGTTGGTACTTATGTACTCCGCAGAAGGGACAAGCCTTTCCGCAAACCTCCCGCCGAATAACTCCGATCTTGCCAAGCTGCTTTTGCATCGTCAGATCCTCCTAATCAGAAACATTCAGATCGCTTTTTGTCTGAATGTTACTTTGAACAGATGCCTCATTCAGGAGGTCAGCGTATGGTCAGGATAGGCCCATGCAGGTGGCCTGAAAATACCGTAGAGGTAGGTGTGGAGCTAGCTAAAGGGGGGGGATATCTATAATCCAAAGAATTTCAGATGGTTCATTCGCACTCAATCGATTGACATATAATCAAGAAAATTTGATAACTTATAGTCAGAACATCAACCGCATTGCTAACAATGAATTAGGTAGGAAGACTCGCATTCTGAAGGTCTGGGATGACCGAACGAGATGGTGTACTCAATATCGAACTGAGGAAGAAGATAAGTTCGTGGGTGAAGGCAGGTTTCCCCAGGAGGGAGCAGAAACCTCTTGCTGCCCAGGGATGGGCATGCCTAGAGCAGCCACCTTCACCCAACAACCACTAAACCAAACAATTGCTCAGACAGCAAGATAGTAGTTTCCCTAAGGATTCTCGATTGGGTTGGTCAAGGAATGGATGCTCTTCTAGACCGAGATGGCGGAGGGGGCGAGATTTGAACTCGCGGATGGGTTACCCCATCTCCGGTTTTCAAGACCAAGCAGAGGCAACTTTTCCCGATCAGCTAGACGTGCAAAAAGACAGGGAAACCGGCCACGGGGGCTGGATTTAGGCCTATCAATAGGATTGCATCCCGCTGCGCTGGGTGAATGCGGGTTTGAAGGCTAACGGTTACAGTTACGCTTACAGTCACGGTGCTGCCTCAATTATCTTGAGAGGCCCACCCAAAACCTCGCCTCGGTCCACCCTCGTCTTGATATACGCCCAGCGCAGAGTTTTTGGCGGATTTCTAAAACTTTGCGCTTTCGTGCACGACGCGGAGCTTCAAATCCAATCACGTGTCGTGTATTGTGCGGTCAGAAGATTCCTCTATGTCGCTGGACCCACTGTCCAGAAGCTGCGACATGATCGAGATGGCCTGACCCTCAGGTGTGACCAACATTGGTGCCGACGGGATGAGAGGGGGGTTGTCGACAGGCGGGGTGGGCGGCTGGTGGAGATGAGGCCGAAGCTGAGTTATTCGGGCACACATCGATACCCTAGTGGTGCGCCACACCATGAGGACGTTATTATGTTCTACCAAGTTAAGCAGTACACCTTTTTGAGGGAGGTGAATGCGATGAACCGAGTTCTCAGCGTCTTGGCAGGACTCACGGCCCTCTGGCCCACGCTCGCATTGGCGGAAGAGGCTGGTGGATCCTATCGGGGGATCGGGTCAATCTACTACACGTTCATGGGCGCGATCCTGATCTACGGTGTCTATGACACCTTCGGGAAACGGGCCGCGTATATCCTGGGCCCCCTCATTGTGATCGGGTTGTACTTGATGCTCCCCAACAGATGACAGAGGGAGAACTGAGACGAGCCGATGTGAAAGAGAGGGGTACCCCGCGCCTCTCCTCTTCATTTCTGGCGAAGCCTTGCGACAGATTTTCATACCCCGTGCCTTTCGCCACTCCCACGGCGGCACGGAATGCGAGTCAGCCCACAACCCTTTTCGCCCTGCTCGTGCTTCAGTCTCTAGCCCTTCCAGCACCGTATTTCCTGGCGCGTACTTCCGATACCACCCGCCTACGCAGGGAGCCACGGCTGCCCGTCCTCCGCAGTAGCCCGCTACGGAGGGTGGATGAAGCCGTCGAGGAATGCGCAGCGGGTGTCCTCCGTAGCCTTGTCGAAGGAGGACATGCTTCGGCGGGTTTCGCCGAAGATACGAGAGGGACCACGGCTGTAAAGCCGTGGGGCTCCACCAGCACCAGCCCTCTTTGACCAGTGCGTGATTGACGATGGTGCCATCGGGCAGGATTACTGCTTACCGCAGCCCACTTCCCACAGCGCTTGATTCAGACTCTCTGGTTCAACTGGTAGCCAGGTGTCTATGTCTACGTATCCACCAGCCGGTCTACCGGTTCCCATATGGCGGGAGAACTCCGTGAACGCAAGCAACCGAAGGCGTTTTTCCGCACAGTCGAATTGTTTGTGAGTCTTCGTAGACAAGAATCGGCTGGGTGACCTGTTCCCTTGCATCCACTTCCAGTCAATTAATATCACCATCGTCACCAGATTCTCTTCTCTGCGGATGGTGGCTGAATCAATGTACACCGTCTGTAGTCCTGGTGATTGATATTCTTTCTCAATCGCCACCCACTCCGCATACACTGGTCCACGATTCAGCACCAGGAGTGTGATCAGGAGCCAGAAACTCAAAACGCAGGCCAGTGGCAGCTTAAGGTATAGCCCTGCGTGGTGTGTGACGGACTGTTGAACGGGGAGCGACGGTAAGGACGCAGAACGAAGGGCATGGGAGCCTCACAGGGAGGCGTATTGTAGGAGGGACCTCGCAAGCCTGGCAAGGATCTAGACTTGACGGCTAGGCCGCCCGGATAAGCCCGTGAAAAGGCAGCGTGCAAAATCCTGCTGCTCCCGTTAGGGACTTCGACAGGCCCAGTCTAAGTCTTAGGCTCCGAGGTCGTCGGTGGGGTCTCTGCGTTGCGAGGGGGACCGCTCTACTGAGGCTGTCTGTTCGGTGCTTGAGGCCCCTGACCTTTGTCCTCATTCGACATGAGCCGCCCCAGAACAAATCCCAGCAATCCACCCAAGACGATTGCGACCACGAGTGACCCTACAGGGTAGGGGACGCCAAATTTATTGTACAGGACGATGTCCCAGGCCGTGGATTCCGGACCAGCCGAGTGCCTTGCTCCGGCTAGCCACCAAAGAGCACCGACTACAATGGCACCCTGGATTGCTCCAACCACTAGGGCGAAGCTGCGACCCCAGCGGAACGACTCACGTATAATTCGTTCGACTATTAACCGCATTTTTGGTTCATGCCCAGAGCCTTTCGATCCTGTTCGTCCAGTGTAGCCTCCACCTGACGAACCCGTTGCTCGATTTGAAGGGCGAGCGCGTGACCCTGCCGACTGAGCCGCAAAGACGCGGTACGGCGATCCTCAACCGAGTAGCGCTTGGTCACCCAGCGCTTGTGCACCAGATCCTTCACCACCTCCACCATGGTCGGCAGTCTCACGCCGAGCGCAGTTGCGGCGAACGTCACGTTGGCCTCCGCATGACGACGCAGAAAGAGGATCACGCCTCCTTGGGATGGTGTCACGCGGATCGGCTCCAAGCTTTGTCGGATGTCGCCTTCCAACTGCAACAACAGTTCGAGCAGCGTCAGTTCCTCACAGTCATTGTGCATGACACTTGGCATGGTCAGTGCGTCGTCCCCTTCGCCACTCGCTGCCCCATCTCAACAATCCAGCCAAGCCGCAGTAGGTGCGCGATTACTGCTTGCCGCACGCAAGTGTCCACAGATCTTGAGCGATGGTACCTGGCGTAAGTGGAGCTACTGGTGCCCACTCTTGTTCATCGAAGTTGCTAGTAAAAACCACCTTGCCGTTTCCCATCTTGTCAGAGTACTTCGTGATTGCAAGGAGCCGCGTGCGTTCTTTTGTACAGTCATATTCCCGTTGAACCTTTGCCGACAAAAACGAGTTGCCCGCCTCCTTGGTTTGTAAAGTCTCGAAGTCGTACATGATCCACATCGTCATCTGATCCCCGTTGCGACTCATGGTCTCTGGATTGACGTAGATAGTTAATCCTAATTTTTCGTCTCCACCAAGCGATACCCATCCCGCATACGCAGGTCCGCTACTCAGCGTCAGGAGTGTGATCAGGAGCAATCGCTTCATGTAAATCCCTCGGTTAGTCATGGTCCTCATTTCTTTTTCGGCTTCCACTCCCACGCTAGCTTTTGCGCCTGGGCCATCTCCCACATATTGGAGATGGTCGCTTCTTCGAGGGACATGCTGTCATGTTTGAGGCGTTGGTCGCCCATGGACTATATTCTCACGGCTTGCCGCAGGCCACTTCCCACAGCGCTTGATTCAGACTCTCTGGTTCAACTGGTAGCCAGGTGTCTATGTCTACGTATCCACCAGCCGGTCTACCGGTTCCCATGGGGCGGGAGAACTCCGTGAACGCAAGCAACCGAAGGCGCTTTTCCGCGCAGTCGAATTGCTTGTGGGTCTTCGTAGACCGAAATCGGTGGGCTCCTCTCCCATTCCCCTGCATCCACGTCCAGTCAATTAATATCACCATCGCCACCAGATTCTCTTCTCTGCGGATGGTGGCTGAATCAATGTACACCGTCTGCAGTCCTGGTGATTGATATTCCTTCTCAATCTCCACCCACTCCGCATACACTGGCCCACGATTCAGCACCAGGAGTGTGATCAGGAACCAGAAACCAAAAATGCAGGCCGGCGGCAGCGTGAGGAATGGCCCAGCGTTGTTCGTCACAGCACATTGCACGGAAAAGCGACGGTAGGGGCGAAGCGTGAAGGGCATGAGAAATCTCGTTATGGAGGCAATTCTAGATGGGATGCAAACAAGGGTGCAAGGGACGATTTGGTAGAGCGGTCCTATTTCGCGGTTGGGGGACGGCGATTGGGGATCAGCAGGAGGGCCTTCTCGCTCGATGCCCTAGCAAGCCAGAATTTCGGTCCTTGATGATTCCGTTAAGAGAGAGATCAAGGGTTCGAGGAATCTCTCGACCTGTCCCGAAAAAGAATCGGCCCAGGATGACTGTGGCGGTGACGGATACACTACTAGCCAACCAACTCGTAACGGTTTGCGCCCCAACGAACACGCTCGTCCCACATACAAGCCAGAAGCCAGTTCCGATACCTAATAGGTACGACAAGCGCGTCGTATGGGCCACTCGAAGCGCGATCGCAACCCCGGTTGCTCCTGTCACCAGAGTAAGCAACGGATAAACATTCGGATTCGCTTGTGGTGTGATGTCACCGAAGGCAAGCACCAACCCTGCCGCGAAGGATACACCATAGACTATGGCCACACCCTCAGAATCATTCGCCAATAGATGAACCGACGCTCTCTTAACATGCGGGCAATGGTTCAAGGGGGGAGGGATGGTACGCTATTCTACGTAGAGGGGGGACTTTTGAGCTTTAGTAGGGGGTACTTACAGCGGTTACTTGCTGGCTCGCTACCGCGTCAACCATTGAAGAATGGCGGAGGGGGCGAGATTTGAACTCGCGGATGGGTTACCCCATCTCCGGTTTTCAAGACCGGCACGTTCGGCCACTCCGTCACCCCTCCGTGAGGCCACTGGCATGGTCGCACTTAGATATTCTGGATCCGGTTGATGCCTCCCATGTAAGAGCGGAGCGCCTCTGGAATGAGCACGCTGCCATCTGGCTGCTGAAAATTTTCAAGAATTGCTACAAGAGTTCGTCCTACTGCGAGACCTGAGCCGTTCAGTGTATGAACGAAGTCGGTCTTTGCATCTTTTTTCCCACCAACTAGGCGATACTTGATGTTCGCTCGTCTGGCTTGAAATGATTCGAAGTTGCTGCACGACGAGATCTCTCGATATAGTTGCTGGGATGGCAGCCAGACTTCAATGTCATAGGT
>SPAW01000012.1 GCA_005239465.1 Nitrospira sp.
GTCCTCCACACTTTACCCATTAAATCCATCCAGCCTTCGCATTCAATTCCATGAACCCCAAAGGGCACTGAGCCCCGGACAGTCCGCCGTTTTATATCACAACGACGAAGTCTTGGGCGGCGGTATCATTCAAGCCTTCTAAGCCCGACACGGTAGGCCGATCAGCAGGCCTGTTCTCCGGCTAAGCGGATGCCGCGATGAGCGCAGGCTCTGTCTAACCGCAGGGGGATTGCGCAAGCATAATGACGGATGGGCCGGATTGGTATCGGCCTTCGCGCTTTGTTTCCACTATGCCGACTCCGCTTAGAGGCAGACCAAAATCTGAGCGGATTTCGACTAACCATGTTGAGCGCATGAACCTCAATCTGCGTGCGCATGTCCGACGATTAACTCGCCTACCAACGCGCTCTCCAAGAAACTAGAGAATCATTGGCATGCGGTTGCCCTGCACTACAGGTATTACAATTTAGCGAAGGTGCGTCAGAGCCTGAGCCACACCTACTATGGAAGCAGGCGTGGCCGATCATGTGTGGTCACGAGTGGAAATTGTAGGGCTGCCAAGCTGAAAGGGATCTGGTACCTATTGTACATTCCCTTCCCTTGACTTGTTCTTGAATCTTCTATAGCCTTCCCACGATTTGAGAGTAGCTCCCCTCTTAGGTACAGGTTGGAGTGCCTGACGTGAGCATGGTTCAGATACAAGACACTTTTCGCATGATCCCGTTATCCATCACGCGCCCTATATTTGGTCTGCACGTTCTGCATCACTCATCACATCTATGAGGTTTTAGATGTTCGGCTCATTCGGATGGATGGAATTGATGCTGATCTTGGTTATCGTGTTGATCATTTTCGGCGCGGGCAAGCTCCCACAACTGGGCGAAGGTCTCGGCAAAGCGATTAAGGGATTCAAGAAGTCGGTCCATGAGGCAGATGCCATCGATGTGACGCCGGCGGAGCAATCCCAAAAGTCACAGCCGCAGGCGGCCTCGCCGTCTCAGGTCACCTCGCAAGCGGAAGTTGTGCCGCCGCCCAGTGCACCAGCCGCGCAACCGGGACAAGTGAAACAAGGGTAAGAAGATGACAGTGATGGGTGATGAGTGATGAGCGATGAGCGAAAACCGTCCGAACCGATTACACAATACTGATCACGTATTACTGGCTGTGAACCATGTTTGGATTGGGAGCAGGCGAAATCTTAATCATTCTGGTGATTGCATTTCTCCTATTCGGTCCGAAACAGCTACCGGAAGTCGGGCGGCAAGTCGGAAAGGCCATCAAAGGTTTTAAGGACACGGCGGAAGACCTGCGAAAGTCGGTGGAGCCTGAGCTGAACTTGATTCAACAGGAAGTGAAGATGGTCGAGCAGGACTTCCAAGCCTCCATGAAAGAAGCGGAAGAGGAGGTCAATGCCGCAGGCACACAGGCTGAGGACGAAGCCGAGTCCATCAGCAAGTCTGGCCAGGCCTGACAGGTGTGATGAGTGCAAGGTTTCAGGAATGACGGCAGCGTGAGCTCCCCTCTGTTTTTTGTCCTCCAAGACAGCGGTATCAAGCCACCATTGTCCGCTCATGTTGAGTCTTGAACCAGTCCTGCAGGAACTGGGTTGGGGACTTGTAGTCGAGCGTGGAGTGGCGACGACTCCGATTATCGGATACCTCGATGGAGAGGCGGCGGCCTCTTCCTCATCACTCATCACCCATCACTGTCTAGAGTCCTTCTAAGATGAATGGGTGGATGTCGAACCGACATCGAGCTGAAAGTCAGAAATTGGGAACCTGAAACAAGAAGTTGGCCTAAAGGATTTCCAGGAGTGCAGCGGGAGGTGGGCTCACAGGCTTCTCGTTGAAGTAGTGGGAGCAAGTCATATCATGGCGGCAGCACCTGTATCTCGAGTCGGCAGTCTGTTTGAGGCAGTGGAGTATGCGGCGGCGGTTATCCAATTCACAGGAGGAATGCCATAAACAGCATCCGAGGGCTGAC
The DNA here is from genome assembly GCA_005239465.1 of Nitrospira sp. GTDB lineage: Bacteria > Nitrospirota > Nitrospiria > Nitrospirales > Nitrospiraceae > Nitrospira_D. The sequence goes on from SPAW01000012.1 coordinate 1,984, forward strand.
AGGCTGGGCTGGGCTGGCCACCTTCTTCAGTGCTGCCGTTATGGCAGCGGGCCTGTCATGTGTCAGCGCCCCGGCAGCCCAAGCGGCATTCGAACTGCCGGAGGGTGAGAAAATCACCAATGTCATAGTCATCGGCCGTGGCATTCCCCAAAAGGAAGCGTACGAGCTCTACGACCCGAAGATCGGCAGGAATTTTGACATCAAGAATTTCTGGATGCGTGCGGATCTTCGGGTGCGGCCGGAATATCGCAACAATGTGTGTTTCGGCGGTGGTATCGGGCTTTCCGGGAATTGTAACGTTGTAAACGCAGGCGCTACGGCAAACAGCATCGCGGGCAAGGCGAACGATCAATTCGTTCAACAGATGACCCGTTTGGGCATCGGCTACGACCTCTCGCCGGACGTGAATTTCTACTTTGAAATCATCGATTCGCGCACTTGGGGAGGCGGTGGATCTCCTACCGGCGCCGGGGGGGCAGGGAACAACGGAGACCCTTTGAACCACGCCTGCGGAACCAATCCTAATACGACTGGCGGGCCATCCTGTACCTTGGGAGTGCGTGCTGCCTACATGTTGGTTCGTAATTTTGCCGGCCTTCAGGGCCTGAGCCTCAAAGCCGGTCGGCAGTATGTCGTGTTCGGTGACCAGAGCTTGTTCGGTCACTTTGATTGGGCCAACACCGGCTTCTCCTTTGACGGGATCATGATGCAATACAGTACCAAGGTAGTGGATTCCCATTTCGGCTGGTTCAGGACTGCAGAAACTGACCTTGGCCAAGCCCAGCCGGTTGGCAGCGGTCAACCGAATATCGCGGGAACGGGTCAGGCGGGAAACGCCGCTGGGGATGCTGACATGTTTATCTTCCACAACCAGATCAAGACGGTCCCAGGGTTCTTGATCGAACCGTACTATGTCTATTACAAGAACAACCTCGGTGCGGGAGACATTTCGGGCCAAGGCTTGGGTACGGCAAAACACGGAGACCAGACCCGCCATATGGTCGGGAACCGCATCGCAATGAAGAAGGGCGGCTTCGATTTGAGCAACGAACTGGTCTATCAGTTTGGTCAAATGGGCGATTCAGCTGCCAGTGCCAGCAGTCTTTGCGGAGATGCAGGCGGCCAAGGGAAGTGTCTTCACATCAATGCCTGGGCAACCAGAAACTGGGTCGGCTATACAGCCTACAATATGGCCTGGAAGCCCCGGATAGCCTTCAATTTCGACTATGCCTCCGGTGATGGCCGTGCAAACTGTACGTTGAATGCTGCGTACGGAAGTTGTAAGAGCGCTAATACATTTGAAAATTTCTTCCCGACCAACCACATCCACATGGGCTACATGGACGTCCAGGGTTGGAAAAATATGTTGCTCATTTCGGCCAACTTGCAAGCCCGACCGACCAAGGATGATCACATCGAGTTCTGGTACACCAACCTGAACCTCGCGAGCGCCCAGGACAACTGGTACCGCGCGAGCCAAGGTGTGTATGTGTTCTCCAAAGCGGGTAACACGAAGACCCACATCGGAGACGAACTGGACTTCACCTGGACCCATATGTTTATGGATGGCAAGTTGGCCTTCCAGACTACCTATGGTCACCTGTTCACCGGTGGGTACATCCGTGAGAATCTGGGCACCAGCACCAATCAGAGCTGGGCCTATGTGCAGCTCTGGCTGAACTTCTAGGCAGCTGGCACACGTGAATCGCCAGGTGCGGAGCGCGACCCGCTTCGAACCTAAGAACAAGGAGAGCCCCACAGGGAAATCCCCAGCGGGGCTTCTTATTCTGGCTGTGGAGTTTGGCTTGAACATCAAAGTCTGACTGGGTCGATCGCTTGTTTGCAGTACGTCGGCTATCCATACTCAGGCTGCTCTAGCGTGACTCAATGATTCTTCCTCTTGTCTCTTACTGTGGATGATCTCACTCAACAGCTCAGGCGACAGTTCGGATTCGCGCAGTTTCGACCAGGCCAGGAGGAGGTCATTCGCGCAGTGTTGGCTTCTCGCGATGCGATGGCCGTCATGGCTACCGGTCAGGGGAAATCGCTCTGCTTTCAACTGCCCGCCACCTTGCTGCCCGGGCTGACTCTTGTCGTGTCGCCCCTGATCGCCTTGATGCAGGATCAAGTGGAAAGTCTGACGCGACAACGCATTGCCGCGGCGGCGTTTCATTCAGGCCTCTCCGAGTCGGAGAGGGACCGTGTGATTCAAGCCATTCATCTGCAGCGGATCAAGTTGCTGTATTTGGCGCCGGAACGGATGCAGCACGAGGGGTTTCTCCGGCTTCTGCGGTCACGCCTCGTGTCGTTACTAGTGGTCGACGAGGCTCACTGTATTTCCCAGTGGGGCCATGATTTCAGACCCGACTACATGAAACTCGGCCGTCTGCGCCGGGAACTCAACGATCCTCCGTGCCTGGCCCTGACTGCGACGGCCACATCGCGNGTCCAGGCCGACATNCGCGAACGGTTGGCGCTGCGCGATCCTCNTCGAGTGATCACGGGCTTTCGCCGAACGAATCTGGCCCTATCAGTGCGCCNCTGTCTGTCTCGCCAGGACAAAGTGGANACGGTTGATCGCCTGGCCAGCAGCTATCAGACTGGCACGATCTTAATTTATTGCGCCACTCGCCGGGCAGTCGAAGAAGTGGCAGATTGGCTCGCGCAATCTCACCCGTCGGTCGGCTTCTACCATGCGGGCCTGTCCGATGATCAGCGGCGGCTCGTGCATGACGATTTTCGTTCTGGCGAGATTCGAATTCTGGTGGCGACAAATGCGTTCGGGATGGGTATCGATAAGTCGGATGTTCGGCTGGTCGTCCATTTCGATATTCCGGGGAGCGTGGAGGCTTACTATCAAGAAGCCGGGCGAGCTGGTCGCGACGGGCAGCTCGCTTCCTGTGTGTTGCTGTTTCATGAGCGGGACCTGGCCACGCAGGAGTATTTCATTCAGCAGGCTTCAAGCGAATCCGGCAGCACCGACCGTGCCGATCGGATGAGGATGCTGCTCCAAGAAATGATCGGATATGTGTCGGTTCGGACCTGTCGCCAGCTGGCCATTCTTGACTACTTCAGTGATGACGATGAACGGGCCTTGGGGCCCTGCGGTCTCTGTGACCGGTGTGCAACTACACATAAGAAAGACGGCCGAGCGCTTCATGATGATGGCGATACCTGTGCGAAAGCTGTCTTGGAGACTGTATCGTGGTGTGGCAGCCGCTTTGGCGTCAGTCGCATTGTCGAGATCGTCCGGGGAAGCCGGTCCAAGGCATTGCTCGCGTATGGCGCCGAGGCCTGTCCGACTTATGGAAACTGCCGCACTCGCTCGAAGGTATCAGTGACTCGGCTGGTGAAGGATCTGATCGATGCAGGGTACCTTCACGTCGAAGGTCTGGAGTATCCCACCCTTGATGTGACAAGGATCGGGCAGGAAGTTCTGCGGGGGGGCAGTGCAGTGGTTTTGGAGAAGTCGGAGGGGCGGATGTCACCGTTGCCGGTCACGAAACAATCAAATGAACGGCCAAGACCTCCGGTCGATCTACGAACGCCTCTCGCCGATCCCCAGCTTTTTGAACGACTCCGCCAGCTTCGTACGGAACTCGCCGAAGAAGAAGGGGTCGCGCCGTTTTTGATTTTCCACGACAAGACACTGCGTACGATCGCCGGCCAAAAGCCTGTGACGCCTGCGGGCCTCCTGGAAATTCCCGGGATCGGCGAGGTGAAGGTCGAGCGGTACGGCCGGCGGGTGCTGGAAATAGTGAATGGGGAGTAGCGAGCTGTCAGCTATTTCAGATTCCCTGCCTTCGCAAAGCGCTCCTGAAGCTCACCATAGGTCTGCGTCACGGGAAACTGCGGAAACTCCTTGGGTAGACGATCGGGCGGTCTGAAGAAGAACCCGGCATCGGCTTCACCCAGCATAGCGGTATCGTTGTAAGCATCGCCGGCAGCCATCGTAAAGAAGTTCAGCGATTTGAAGGCCGCGACGGAATGCTTTTTCTGATTCTGCATCCGCATATGGTAATTGACGATACGGCCAGCTTGATCAATCTCGAGTTGATTGCAGAACAACGTCGGGAAACCCAACTGTCGCATGAGCGGCAGGGCGAATTGATAGAAGGTGTCGGATAAGACGATCACCTGGCATCGTTCGCGGAGCCATCGGATGAAGTCGATGGAGCCTTCCAACGGACCCATCTTGTCGATGACATCTTGAATGTCCCCGATCTTAAGGTTGTTCCGATCGAGAATCGCCAGCCGCTGCTTCATCAGCTTGTCGTAGTCCGGCATCTCGCGAGTCGTAATTTTCAGTTCCTCGATCCCGGTCTTGAGCGCGACATTGATCCAAATTTCAGGAACCAGCACGCCTTCCAGATCCAAACAGACAATCACGGGTTTCTGCATGCTGTCTCTCCTCTTTGCTCACAGTAGTAGAATCGAGCTGATAGCCGTCAGCTGTCGGCTTCTTCGCTACGTTTCTGAAATGCCTGACTTAAGAATCGCCACACCTTGTCGAGTGCCTGGTCGAGCAGCTGCGTGCCTTGCCATGTCGCATGATTCTCGCGCTGGTGCCGTTGCGCCCATTCCAATGCAATGGGTAGCGGAATCAGCCTGGCCGGAGACTGAGTGAGTTCCCCCCACAGCAGTCCTAATGCTGGGCCGATCCGCACGGGCACTGGAATCTGTTCCACCGGATTCTTCACCAGGTCCTGACACCACTCAGCAGGCGAGGTGACGAGCAACTCGCGACAAGCCGCTGGGCGTTCTTCGTAAATAGAGCAGACCTCGTCTTCGAGGAATGGGCAGGGAATCCGCAGGGCATAGTAATCCCGATTGATGGGCTCCAGCACCTCATCATCAGGCGGTTGGGTGGTCTCGCCCAATTCCAGGAGCCGATTCCAGAGTCCATGCGAAAGCAGCAGCGATTTCGTCCGGGCCAATCGTTCAGCAATTCTCTGCTGTCGTTCGGTTGCCAACGATTGGACAAACTCCCTCAGGGCTAAGGCTTCCGGGGCCGAGAGCGGAACCATCATGCGACAGCAGGCCGCGCAGCCTTTGTGGCACGAGACAGTCTTGCCGGTGGCGGTTGATCGTGCTTCCTCCAAGGCTTGGGCTTCTTCTCCCAAGCGTCGCATCAGGGGCACAATGGCGGTGACCGCGACAAACCCGGTCGGCACCTCGACAGCCGTCGTCAATTGGCCAGCGGGCGTGTTGAGGGCGATCTCAAATCGTTCGGTCGCTTGGGTAGTCATATCGCACAAGAGTAATGCTTGTACGTTTGCGAGACGGGCGAGAGGCGTGGGACTGGCGGGACTCGCACGACTTCAGGAGAAGACGAGTCGCGCGATTCTCGCTTGTCACGCGTTTCGCGCTGTTCATGCCGCGCGCAACAGCGCCGTTATCATAGAGAAGGGTTCGCTGGCTGGTCAACATTGGCTCGTGAAAGTCTGGCAACCTTGCTCCTTGGTGGAAGAAGCCCGATAATGTGGTCATGGAATCTCCGATCACTCTCTCGGGCCATGTCATCGGGCTGCTCAAAGAGTATATGCGTGATCTTGTCGATCAGGCCACGCAGGAGACGCTTGCGCAGGAGCGGTTTGGATTTACTGCTGTGCCGTACAGGCCCGATCAGGCGATTTCCGATCTCCTCGCGCTGTTGGATGACCGTATTGAATCGGAAGGAATGCAAGTAGGCCTGCCTGAGGGCTTGCTCCATCACATGTGGGGTCTCTGTAATGAAGCGACTGCACAAGTGTCCGACCGAGTGTGGTTCGAGGGGAACATTGGGAGCCAGGTTGCCGGTAAGGCCAGAACCAGGGAACTGACCTATCGAGCCCTCATCGAGTTTATTGAGTCCCGTTCGCGCGGGAGCAACTGACCAATGCTTCATTGGCCACCCGGATGGTTCTTGTGGTTGTCCGGAGCAATGCTGATTCAGGTCGTCTCGTTGCAGGTCGGTGAGGGATCGGCTGAAACAGACCACCGCGCGGCCCATGACAGTGTGATCGTGCTGACCCCTGTCGTAACGAGCGGCCTTGAGAGCCCAGTCTTCCTCACGCATGCGAGTGATGGATCTGGACGGTTCTTTGTGGTCGAGCAGCCCGGTCGAATTCACGTGCTGGAGCGGGGCGTTCTTCTATCCACCCCATTTCTCGACATGACCGAGCAAGTCTTATTCGGCGGAGAGCGGGGTCTTCTGGGGTTAGCGTTTCATCCAGACTATCGCCGCAACGGGCGCTTCTTTGTGAATTACAACAGAAAGGCGGACGGGGCCACGGTATTGGCCGAGTACCGGCGTGGGGCCACGCCCACTCTGGCCTTGCGCGATGAACGGATTCTGATGGTCGTGCCGCAGCCCTATGCCAACCACAACGGCGGGATGGTTGTGTTTGGGCCTGATGGGTATTTGTACATCGGTCGCGGCGACGGTGGATCAGGTGGCGATCCCGGCAATCGTGCACAGAATCCGGAGGAGTTGTTGGGAAAGATCTTGCGGATTGATGTGGACCATGGCGATCCCTATGGGATTCCTTCGGATAACCCATTCGCCAAGGAGGGCGGTCGTCCGGAAATCTATGCTCTCGGGTTACGGAATCCTTGGCGTTTTTCGTTCGACTTCAAAACCGGGGAGCTCTGGGTGGCTGATGTCGGGCAGAACAAATGGGAAGAAATTGATCTGGTTACCAGGGGCGGAAATTACGGCTGGCGAGTGATGGAAGGCGCGCATTGTTATAATCCGGCACTTTCCTGTCAGACCGCCGGGCTCATGTTTCCTCTTCTGGAATATCCCCATGAGAAGGGACGTTGTTCCATCATCGGCGGGTATGTCTATCGCGGGCGAGCAATCTCCGATCTCATCTCGCAGTATGTCTATGGGGATTTTTGCAGTGGAGAGATTTTCGGCATGCAAAGTACTCGAGAGGGCGAGGTGAACCGTGAGCCTCAGCTGATACTCAAGACTTCACTGCAGATTTCTTCCTTTGGGGAAGATGAATCAGGTGAACTCTATGTGCTCGATCATAGCGGGGGTGTCTATCGATGCGCACAACCGTGAACATGGCGCCTAGAGCTTCCCTGCCAGCCAGTGGGCTATGCTCCCGGCCGCTTCTTCGACGACGACCGTTGTCCGTTCGATCGCCTGCAAGTTCGGGAGGACCGGGTACAGGCCGTACTTGACGAACTTATAGAGGCCGAAGAACAATGGGGTCATTCCATGTTGGCTCCTTCGTCGAAAGTAAGAGTGCGCACAGCATGCAGGGGATGGAGCGATTGATCTAGAGAGGACTGGCCGGAATGCCTCAGAAACGGAAATATTGGTTGATGAAGTCAGAGCCCTCGGCGTTTTCGCTCGACGATTTGGCGAAATCTCCCGCGCAGACGACCTGCTGGGATGGAGTCCGCAACTATCAAGCCCGCAACTTCATGCGGAGCATGACCGTCGGTGATCAGGTGCTGTTCTTCCACAGTAATGCCGATCCACCGGCGGTGGTGGGAATTGCCGAGGTCGTCAAAACGGCCTACGCCGACCCTACGCAATTCGACAAGAAGAACAAGCACTACGATCCCGACAGCGATCCCTCCATCCCCAGATGGGAAACGGTCGATATCAAATACGTGCGGAAATTTTCACGGTCTGTGCCGTTGGATCAATTGCGGAAAGAAATCAGGCTCAAGGGGATGGTCTTGTTGCAGAAAGGGTCGCGTCTCTCGGTTCAGCCCGTCAGTCCTCTCGAATGGGGACACATACTCAGTTTGGTCTAACAGGATGCTGAAAAACTCTGCCAGCGCAAAACTCGTATCTCGTGAAGCGTCCCTCGTGAAGCGTATCTCGCAAGATTATGAAGTTCTCCGCTTGCGAACGACGAGAGACGAGAAACGAACGACAGACGAAGGGGATGGCCTTCTTGAGCATCCTGCGTATTGTCCTTCTGTTGTGCCAGACGTGCGGACTGGTGATGTTCTAGCATGCCCACAGAGTTCTTCCGCAGCCTGCTAGTCTAAGAAGCCTTCTGCGGTAGACAGAGCAAGATTAGGTGCTGGCTTTTCCGTCATCCATGTAACGATGCTGCCAGTCCAGCCAGGCGTGACCAAGTTCGTGGGCGAGGATATAGCGACGGCGGGTCACGGGAAGCCGTTTGCGAATATAGATAGTCTTCGTGCTGTCATCCCAGATCCCGTCGGCATTGGCATCACGCTTGTTCATTTCAGCATCGGACAGTTGCCTGACGGAAATCCGGTAGCCGAACGGGAGTACTACTCTGCTTGGAATGCGCAACATCTTTTTCTTCTCTTTGAGTATGGTTCCCACTGCTTATCCCTGTCCTTCAGTGGTTCTGAGTTAGCCTACCATAACAGAGCCGGCTGAATGGAGTCGAATAAATCCATTTAAATCATATTGTTATGAAACTGTCGGCACAAAATGGACGAGAGATCTCTTTCTCCGATCGAGGCCCTCTGATTGTTTCCCCTGATGGGAAATTCGTGTATCATCGCCGCATGGAACCTGCCGTGGCTGAAGCATTGTCACAGCCCTACCCCACATCGATCCGACTCGTTGGCGTGAAGATCAGGGATTGTGGAGAGGTTAAGAAGTTGGGCGCGTCAGGGGCTTCATTGCGCTGTGGCGATCGGGTGTTGCTCGAAGTTCACGGCGAAATCACCTATGGGGTGGTCTATACTGAACCCTATCCGACTCCGTTTATTCCCCCAATGCGGGCGATGAAGTCCATTCTTCGGAAGGCAAGTCCTGAGGATGCGGCGTTGATTGGCCGACTTGAGCGGCTCTCACTAGAGGCTTCGGCCTACTGTCGAGTCAAGGCGGTGGAATTCAAACTCAGACTCAAGCTGGTTGAAGTGTACGGGGCAATGCAACGCCGGCAGCTGACGTTTGTCTATACGGCGGACGAGCGGATCGATTTCCGAGACCTCGTTCTTGACCTGGCCCGTCGATTCGGCGGGCGCATCGAGATGCGTCAGGTCGGGGCGCGCGAAGAGACCAGGCGCCTTGGCGGCATCGATACCTGCGGATTGGTGTTGTGCTGTGCAAGCTTCCTGACCGACATCAAACCGATTACTGTCAAGCAGGCGCGAAATCTTGGTCTGCCGGTGGAAGATCCCCGTCTTCTTGGGGTCTGTGGCCGGTTGAAGTGCTGCCTCATGTTTGAAATGATGGAGGCTCAGGGGACGTCGTCCCAAGCCCAATGCCTCATCACTCCGACCAAATCCAATCCTTCCACTCCACCGATGCTGCCATCGTGACGATTCTTTCTACGCAATCACGTTAAGAGATCATCACAACCGGCATTCCTGAATTCCCCGTGAAAATAATCTGAATCCTTCCTTTCTGGTCCGGCTCTTACCACCTAATCGAGGTATTGTAGTCCTGTCTCTGCCCACGACCAACGTGCGCGAGAGACACCAATCTTCTTTTCTTCTTCTAACAGGAGGTCTTATGTCGTCTCGATCAGTCACGTTACTTGGAGCACTAGGATTTGCCGCCTTGACCGGTTGTGCCGGGATAGGCCAGGAGGGAGGTTCGGCCATGCCTGCGGTAAAGCCTGGTCCTGCGCAAGGGTACAATATTCATGTCATGGCTCCGCACAAGTTTGAAGACGGCACCGTTCATGGACCGTACCATCACCATTGCAAACCGATCTCACCGGAAATCCTCCAGTGTCTGCTGTTTGAATCGACCGATCCGAATGCGCTCCTGACCGATGTCGAGTACTTTGTGGCAAAGTCGGTGTCTCGCGCCCATGTGCCCCTCGACATCTGGAACAAGTACTATCAATGAGGTCGAGGTTGCGACCGGCCGCGTACAGGTGCTTGATGTGTCGGACGCACAGGCCAAGGAGATTGCGGCGGTGGCAGCCAAGACTGACGGAATCATCTTCCATCTCTGGCCGGATGGAGCGAAGGCGCCCAATGGTACTGTGGGGCATCCGACGTCCGTTGGACACCAGTTGCGGAGCGAGTAGGCTTTATAGGAAGTAGAGGATGGAGAGCCCCATCACGGATTCTCCATCCTCGTCTGACTATGTCTCAATGGCGTTCGCTCCTACTGAGTCAGCTGCTGTGCTTCGTGGTCGTGCAAGCAGAAGCAGCAGATCCAGAAATATTACGGCCACGCGTTCCGGACGAGCTCATCGAAGCCGCGAGGGCCGTCACGAATCCATTGCCTGCGACCCCGGACATGATTGCCAAAGGCAAGGCCCTCTTCGAGGGGAAGGCGTTCTGCCGAGCCTGTCATGGGCAGGATGGCAAAGGCTTTGGGAGTGATATTGAACCTGGAAGTCTCAAGGGGCCTCTTCCGAGGAATTTTACGGATCAAGAGTGGCAGGCGGCACGGAAGGATGGCGAGCTCTTCTGGATTCTCAAAAACGGGAGCAAGGGAACGAACATGGCCTCATTCATTCCTCAGGTGCTCACCGATGAAGAAGCCTGGCAGGTGCTGCTCTACGTGCGATCGTTCGGCCGGCAGTGAGGCCTGATGGAACCTTGCATGTCTGGCGGCTCTAGCGGAACGCTAATTGATCGAGTCTGTGATGGGACCATGCCTGGGGCTACAGGGACTTCTTCGAGGCCTGCCGAGTCAGATACGTTTCCAACGTAATATGGTCGGAGGGAGGCAATGCGGCAAAGGCGATGCCGGCCCGGTCCTGGTGGGTCCAGATCACGGTTCCTGTCGCCTTGATGGGCTGGGTGTGACCGGGGACCTCGAATCGCAGCATAGCCGTCGCTCCGATCGGCAACGGTTGGGCAAGCCGACACACGGCCATACCCCCGACACTGATGTTGCTGGTGAGGCCTGTGGCCTGTGCCCCGTGGGTCAGAATGACGGGCGTCATCATCTCTATGCGCGAAGATGTCCGCAGGTCTGCCACGGTTTTGAATATCTGTCGATCGCTCTTCCCATAGAGTCGATAGACTGCGGTGGGAGGGTGCACGCCTCCCAGACTCACCGTTCCAATTTGGTGGAGCCAGAACCGCTTACTGAGGTTCGCCGCGGTGGTCGCTCCAATCAGAATGCGGCAGGAGCCTGGCCCAAGGGCTGGATCGTCCGGTTCCTGCGGGAAGCGTTCCAATTGCCCGGCGAGCTGGACCACGTCACCCATCGTTGTGAACTTGAGGGGCTGAGTGCGTCCGATGCACAGGGCCACCACCTCGCCGGTTGACACTCCCACGCGAATATCGATCCTGGGGAATCCCCGATTGTGCCATCGGCGATTCAGGACTTGCAGCGTCTCGCCCATGGCCAACGCACAGGTCACTCCCTGCGACGCGTCCCGCGTGATCTCGTCGGAGTTCGTGCGGGCAAAGGGTACCCCGAAGTTGGCCTTCAGCGCATCGCCGAAGTACTCGTCCACCACACCACCGTGATCCATGATCAGCCGGGCCATCGTCTCCATATACTCGCTCACCCACTCCATCAAGGCCTTGGCATCGAGGGTCTCCGAGAGGGCCGTGAAGCCACGCATGTCGGCGAAGAGGACGGTGGCTGTTAATTTTTGCGAATGCAGCCGGCCGCCAGGCAGAAACTGCTCCCGACGGCGCCAGATCGCCTCGGCAAGATCTGGCGGGACATGACGCGAAAAGAGTTGCTGGACGAACCGGCGTTGCCCTCGCGCCTGCACGGCGGCCTCGGCGGCTGAGACTCCATAGCCCAACGTGAGGGTGAAAAAAACGGCACTCAACTCCAATACCCAGTGCGTCGCGAGAATCAGGAGCCCGTAACAGACCGCGAGTGTTGCGACGAGGCTGAGCGCAACGACGGGGCGAAATTGCGCGGTGATCCACACGGCGGTTAGGGCCGCGGCTGCGATGAGCGCGATCGTCACGGCCGAGGGCACTCGTGGGAGGAAATCTTGTTGTTGGGTTGGCTCAGCTACGAGCGTATCGGTCTCACCGTTAGCGACTCCGTCGGGCAGCTGAGTCTGCATCCACTCGGTCCCGCTCAGGGCCGCGATCCTCTCATAGGCCCAGCGATCGATCCCGTCCAGCAATCCGAGGAGAGAGAGCAGAATGACGGTCAACGCCACAGCGACACTACGTGTCCACCAGTGGGCTGACCACCGCCTCGAAGTCTGTTGGCTCTCCATAGGACGTTGGGATGTGGGATGTGACCAGCGATTTCGTACGAGATGAGTGTACCTCGTTCCACGAAGTCCTGCCAACGAAAGCAAGATCTTGGACCTCGCCTCGCTATGGATATGAGTAATTGTGCCGGTGACGTCAGTGCTGGCAGGAACGTACGAGATCTGTTTTATTGGGCCTTGTAGGGGTCGAACCTACGGCTCGCTGATTAAGGGGAGCGGGCCACGATGGGCGGGTATCTTTTTCAATAGGAGTGCCTCAGCCCTCGGTTTGCCTATTTGCCTTTCCCCTTCAACTCGATCGTTTCCATGATCGGTTTTGCCAGATACAGTTTTCCCCACGTGCGCCCAGTAATTTCTTTCAACATCCCTTTTCGCTGAAGGAGCGTCACGGCTTGTCTCGCGGTGGGGTTGGATACCTTTAGAACTTGTTCAGCCCGTGAAACGGACATATACGGGTTAAGAAACAGCTCATCCAGCAAGGCCAGCGCTTTCGCTTTGTCGCGGAGGCGGGCGCGGAACTTTTCACGAAGATCCATCATACGGCCAGCCTGACCCACGGCTTCAAGGGCAATTTCTGTTACCCCTGCAATGAAGAATCGGAGCCAGCCCATCCAGTCTCCGTGAGTTCTGACCCGTTGCAGTAGATCGTAATAGTCCTGGCGGTGAGCCTCTATATACGCGGACAGGTAAAGTAGGGGCTGCGGCAACCGGCCTCGCTCGATGAGAAAAAGCGTGATCAAGAGCCTGCCCAGTCGGCCATTGCCATTAAGAAACGGGTGAATCGCTTCAAACTGCTCGTGCATGATGGCGCACTGGATGAGATCGGGGAATGCATTCCGTTCGTGGAGAAATCGTTCCCAGTCTCCCAGCAAGTCGTCCAAGTATTCCGGTGGTGGAGGGACATAGGGAGCGGTTTCGATAGTGCTCCCTGACGGACCAATCCAGTTCTGGCTGCGGCGAAACTCTCCCGGCGTTGCATGATCGCCACGGGCTCCTTTCATCAGCCGTGCATGGATCTCCCGAACGAGCCTGAGCGACAGAGGCAGCTTGTGTAACCGTTCGAGCCCATGCTCCATAGCAGCTACGTAATTCCGCACTTCCTGAACGTCATCATCTTCAGTGCGCTGCTTCGGCTGTTCCATCTCATCGATGAAGAGGTCAGACAGGCTGGCTTTTGTCCCTTCGATACGGGAGGACAAGACCGCTTCGCGTCGGACATAGGGGGCAATCAGGAGGTGGGGATTGGCCAGATGTCGGCCTAATCCCGAAAGTTCACTGAGGGCGGCATCGGCGCGTGAAAGTGAGAGAACGAGTTGATTATCGTATGTGAGCGTAGGCGGAAGTTTTGCCGGAACGAATGCCGTATAGCCAGTTGGTGTCCGGATGACTTTGCCTGCGCTTAGGGCTCGGAAGTCTTTTGGATTCATGGTGTGAGAATCATGAATGTCAGGCGACTTTCAAAGTAGAGGTGTCTTTGAAAGAAACAGTCAACATTCTTTCAAAGTGAGCCGAGCTTTGCAAGAACTCTTTTGGACCGGGAAATCTTGAAGGGAAAGAGAACGCGAGGGTCTGCCGGAGGGTTGATCCGTTCGCCCCGAGATCTAGGCGAACGGCACGAAACTTAGAGACTCGGATCTACTGGAGGGGTTTATCCGCCCGCGTTGGTTACGATAAGCTGATAAAGAGCGGGCGGCACGAGCAAGCTTGGTTTGGTGGGCCGTGTAGGGGTCGAACCTACGGCCCGCTGATTAAGAGTCAGCTGCTCTACCAACTGAGCTAACGGCCCACCTAGGCGTGTATGTCTGCAGTAGTATCGCCGGCTGGTTTCCCTGCCTGCTTGCTGGTGGTGCGCCTGACAGGATTTGAACCTGTGGCCCTCAGCTCCGGAGGCTGATGCTCTATCCAGCTGAGCTACAGGCGCTCCCGCAAGCAAGGGGGGACACCTTAGCACAGCGCGAAAGTTACTGTCTAGCGCGGACCATTCATGAATATCTGCTGCGACAGCCGATCCTCTCGCCCAGCGTGGCTGTTCTCGCTCAGCCTCCGCGACAGACTGCAAGTATGCCTGCGTCGGCTTCGCGTGCGAGCCGCCACGGTGGGCTTCGGCCTCGACCGTCTCACAACGATATTCCTGAATAATCAGCGCCAGGTCGCCTCTTAGGCTGGTCCATCAGCGGCATCGGGCAAGAAGGCGTAGGGAAGTAACAGCTCTTCGCCCTGTGCTCTGCGTTGGTGACGCAGCTGTGCAAGTTGTTCTGCCTCTGCACCAGCGAGGAGGTTTTCCTCCTGGCGAAGGGCCCGAGAAAGTCGAATGAGGGGAACGGAGTGTTGAATGACACAAGCGCCATGAACGACTCCGTTGACGTCCGAGGGAATGCCCATCGAGCGACAGGCGAGTGGGCGAAAGGCATAGAGGCTGCAGCTCCCATCCGACTCCAAGGCCGGACAGGGTAACTTGCTAAATCGTTCCACGAGGTTGTCGGTGTCCCGGTCAGGCCAGTGATCGATGAATCGATTCCGTACCAGTTGCGGTGCTGAGGCCGATAGTATGCTGGCCTGCTGGGAGGCCTTCTGCTCGATCGCCCGGCGTTGCTCGTAAGGAAGCGAACGGAGGCCCCGCTGGATTTCCTGCTGGTCGAGAATGGTCACAGGGAAGAGGCCCACACAACAGTGGGAGCAGCCTTGTCGACAGGGGAGGTCGCCGAGGAGGGCTGCCTTGGCGCGCTCAAACCAGTGGGCGGTCTTTTCAAAAAGTGAGGAACGCGGTTGGGTGGGATTGCACGACACGTCAGTCTTCGACAGCGACCGACATATCGACGATCAGTTCACCCTTGGGTGAGTAGAAGCCTTGATTGTCGATCTGGACGATCCCGTTGCATTGTTCTTGGTAGAACTCGAGGACCCATCCATTGAAGTCATAGCCCTCATCGGTCATATCCTTCTCGGTAAAGCGGGTGGTGAGGATAAACCGAGAACGAGTGACATATTCCTGCACGAGCTGGGACTCGATGTTGTCGTGGGTGGTGAGCAACTCCAGGAACTGTGTTTTTTCCTGGTCGTAGACGTCTTTATAGCTGCCGCGATCTCGTACGCAAAACAGGTGGATCGGCTTGCGATCTCGGTGGTAACCCAATGCCACTTGTACCCACGCCCACTCATC
Organism: Nitrospira sp.; assembly: GCA_005239465.1. Taxonomy (GTDB): domain Bacteria; phylum Nitrospirota; class Nitrospiria; order Nitrospirales; family Nitrospiraceae; genus Nitrospira_D. Next base: position 17,236 of record SPAW01000012.1, read on the forward strand.
GAGGACCGCCTCGTCGATGTTGGCGGGAACGATCGGGGTATGGCCGCGCGCCTTCAGAAAATCAATCAACAGCCGGAGCGGGGGCGAGTTTTCTTTTTGACAGAAGACGCGAGAATAGATAAAGCTTTCAGCCTGTTCGGATGTGGCTGGTTGCGCGCTTGCAGGGAGAATCGGCAGTTCTTTGCCCATGAAGTTCCATTCGAATCGGTCGCCGTCGATGAGCTATACGGGCGGTTGAATGACCCCGGTCCCTACTGTACCTTCTTGTCTATTTTAACTGCAAGAGGGTGGTGTATGCATTTTCCCACGCCAGGCGCGCGTTTTTCTCGTTGACACTCTCGGGACTCTTGGCTACACTCTCGCGGGTTTTCGCGACTTGAGTCTTTACGAACGTTCCACGACACCAATTACGAGTCCAGGCGTTTTCAAGACAGGCGAGTCAGCGGAAGTATCGAGTTACTATCATCATCCTTACCTTCAAGGAGGTTTACGAATGGCAAAGTCAATGACGAAGTCGCAGATTGCAGATCACCTGGCTGGAAAGGCTGGGATCACGAAGAAGGGTGCGGTCCAGATTATTGATGATCTGGCGGCGCTGGCCTATCGTGAAGCAAAAAATGTCTTCACCGTGCCCGGCATCGGCAAGCTTAAGTTGGCCAACCGGAAGGCCCGCCTCGGCCGCAACCCCCAGACCGGTGAAGAGATTAAGATTCCGGCCAAGCGAGTGGTCAAGTTCCGCGTGGCCAAGGCTGCTAAGGACGCAATCCTCGGCAAGAAGTAAGAGGATTCCAGTCCTGGCGCCGTTGCAGCGCTTGGTCTTTCATTAGGCTTCATCCGCTGCATGTGCCGATAAGCCAAGGGCCGGGGCCCCATAGGGGCCCCGGCCCTTGGCTTTCGCAGGCTCTTAGGCACGTCAATTGAACTAGTCAATCGACAATGCCGGAAGGTTCAGGCTGAGCGTAAAGGAGTCCGATTCACCCACCTACGCAGGAAGCCACGGCTGCCCGTCCTCCGCAGTAGCCCGCTACGGAGGGTGGATGAAGCCGCGGAGGAATGCGCAACGGGTGTCCTCCGAAGCCTTGGCGAAGGAGGACATGCTTCCGGCCTTCGTAGCCTTGATGGCTACTTCGGCGGAGTAGGCTCGGCGGGTTTCGCCGAAACATACAAAAGGGACCACGGCTGCCCGGCCTTCGTAGCCGAAGCTACTTCGGCGGAGTAGGCTCGGCGGGTTTCGCCGAAACATACAAAAGGGACCACGGCTGCCCGGCCTTCGTAGCCGAAGCTACTTCGGCGGAGTAGGCTAAAGCCGTGGGGCTCTACTTTCTCGACCTGAACCTCAACCTCAGCCTGTTTCAGGAGTGCGACGGGCCCAGTCCGCTGCCGCCCATCCCATCATGTCCGACAAGACGAATAGCGTCCCCATCCTGGACAAGGGAATCTTCGCTGGCGATCTTTTTATTGATGGTCACGAGGACTTTCTTTTCTCGCAGCAGCTGGAGCAGATGGCGAAGCCGAACTCCTTGCCGCTGAATCAGCTGCCGAACGGACATCGGCACGGCGATCTCGCAGGCAAGATCGTGTTCTCCATCGGCTGTCTGTAGTTGTCCGGTCATGACGATGGTCACCATGCCTATGGTGCTCCGTAGGTGCTGAGGGCCGTGGCTAGCTCGATCTCGCTTCGGTAATTGACTCTGCCCAGGTCTCTGTCGATAATGGCGGTGTCATGCAATCGCTCGATGTCCAGAATCCTGGGATGCCGGACTTGCAGTTTGTCCTCTTCGTATCGGCCCTCTGCACGGCCAATCCGAACCAGATCAACGTCTCGGAAGACCTGCGGCGAACGATTTTCGATCGGTGCTGGGCGCTCACCCATACCGAGGCTCCGCCGACGAATCCGAAAGAACGCATCCTTGATCTCCGGGGCGGAACGGAACTCACGCTGGAGGCCTGTGTCTCCTCGATCCGCTCTCTCCTCGTAGAGGCCAGCATTACAACACTTGTCTGGGACCATCCGGTCAGTGAACCCACCAGGGACAGCTCGCCGGCGGCCATCCCGCTGATCGATCGATTGGGGCAATTGTACCCCAACGATCCGGATCGCGTCGATCCCCCGAATCAACCGCCCCCAGGACAGCTCTAACCCGTCACCACGAACAGAAGAACATCGTGCGCGTGACCTCAGTCGACATTTCCGGTGTCCTCCTGATCGAACCGAAAGTCGTTCGCGACCATCGCGGGTGTTTTGTCGAAACCCATCATGAGCAGCGCTTCAGGGAGGCCGGCATGACCGAGCGATTTGTCCAGGATAACTATTCACGATCGGGTTGCGCGACACCTTGCGCGGGCTGCATGTTCAAGAGCCACATGCCCAGGGAAAGCTGGTGATGACCGTGGAAGGGGTTGTCTGGACCTGTTCGGTGAAAAAAGATTTCGAGGGCCGAAATAAAAGTTTGGCGAATGAGCCGACTTTTGGTAGAGTGCGGGCCTCGCTTGTCAGGCCGGGTTCGAGGCGATCGAGGCGTGACGTAAGGAATGACGATCAAAACATACGGCGCAACGACTGATCTGAGAGCAATGAGATACGGACTGCTTCTTGTCGTCGCGCTGATGTCGTTTTCCGGCTGTGCCGGCCGCACAGGCTCGGCGAGCCTGCTGACTCCCGCCATCGAACACAGCGCGGCACCGATTCTTGTCGCCGATGCATCCTCCATCACCTCCCTCGCGGCAGCTGCTCTTGACAAAGCTCCAGAGGAGCCGTTCGATCCCTTTGCCAAACCGGGCGAAGAGGGGATCGACGAGTACGATCCGTGGGAACCGCTCAATACGAAGGTCTTCGAATTCAACCGGCAGGTCGATCGCTGGGTGCTCAAGCCGGTGGCAACAGGGTATAACTTTATCGTGCCGAATCCGGTTCAAATCGGCATCAGCAACTTTTTTTATAACCTCCGATTCCCACCAAGGTTCTTTAATAATATTTTTCAGGGAAAGGTTAAAGGAGCGGGGATTGAGGTCGGGCGATTTCTCGTTAATTCTACCGCTGGGATCGGTGGATTCATCGATGTGGCTCAGCATCTCGATCTGAAGACGCCGGACGAAGACACCGGCCAGACGCTCGGCTTTTATGGGGTCAAATCTGGGCCCTATCTGGTGCTCCCCCTAATGCAACCATTCACGGTTCGGGACCTTATCGGGTTTGTCGGGGATATCTTTTTAAATCCAATCAACTGGCTGGTTTTGCCGATCATCGAGATAGACGCGATCCCTTCTGTGATTCCTCATGAAAATCGCCTCACCTCTTCCCTCATCCAGATCGGCGGCCGCATTTTTGAAATCGTGAACGACCGTTCGTTGAATCTTGAGAAGTTTCAGGGCGTTGAAGAGGCTACCCTCGACCTCTACGCCGCCGTCCGCAATGCCTACCTCCAGAAGCGGGCCAAGGCCATTCAAGAATAGTGCGCACCAACCAGCTGCCATCGTGCTTCTCGCGTCCTGTTCGCTCCCCTGTAGTTTCCGCAGTCGACCGAAAAAAGTACATACGCCCTCTGTGCGACGAGCTCCCTGGGTGAATGGGATTGTACGATGAATACGCCAGTCGAAAACTTTCTACGGAAGCAGCACCACTTTTCCGCATTGCCCCGATTTGACTAAATCAAAACCCGTGGCGAACTCAGCCATCGGGAACGAATGCTTGATCATCGGGGATTGAAGTGAGCCGGAACAGTGCGGCGGCGGGAGCTAACGACAGTACCATCACTTCGGGCTCAGGAAGCGCATCTCGCCTTCAGATTCAGACGCTTCACGAGATACGGGGCCGAGTCACGAAACGGGGATGTACCGGTCCACTGTGCGGCGTAGGTTCACTGACTCTTCTTGTAAACAACCAACCCAATGACCGCAAGCGCGATCATTACGAACGCGAATGTCATGAAGGTACTATCCATGGCTACTCCTTTCGCTCGAGCCATTACGCAACGAGGTAGTACACCACAGCAAACCCCGCAAGGATTGAGGACCGACTGGTATCCATTCTGTGCACGAAGATGACATCGATGACACCAACAATGGCGAAGCGTGTGATGTCACGCAACAATTTGGCCTTATTGCTCCTTTGGGATTGTCAATTCGTTTTTAACTCTATGCCCGGCAAGACACCCTGTCAAGTGGCTGGGATGACAAGCGTGGAGCGGGGTCACGCGGGGTCATTGTATTGTAAGGTGGCTCGGAATAACGGACAGCTGGATTAAGACTCACCGGCCATCTTCTCGTACTCCTCTGGACTGCGACAGCCGTACGTCTGATGCAAGTACTGACAGTTATCGAGGCGCTCGATAGACGCTGCGATGGCGTTGCGGACCTGGGTCGGGGTTGTTGCGACGCGTGCTGGATGCCTAGGCACTCGCCTGTTGGCACACCATTCCACCAACGGGGCGGGGCGCAATGGCCTGATGCCGTATGCGTCGCGGCACGGAGCGGGGGGAGTGCGGAAGACCGGGAGTGGTCTGTCTCCACTCGCCGACCCATGACCGAGTCGGGATGACCGGAGCGGGACACGTCTTGTACCAATCAGACCACACCCGCCTCAAACCGAGCTGCACGGAAGTTCTCTTTCTGGTTTTGGGTGCGAGCGCCGTAATGACAGCGCGACTCCGAGTGTGGTAATAGTGCCCCTGCCTGCTTGCCCATAGCGACCGGTCCCCATCGTCTAGCCTGGCCTAGGACATTGCCCTTTCAAGGCAGTAACACGGGTTCAAATCCCGTTGGGGACACCACTTCCTATGGACGACCAACCAGTTGATCGGATTAAGCACGATGTCGCCGAGAAACCCGGTGAAGTCTCGGACCGTAAATGGCGGAAGTAACGGCAACACGATATAGGGACCGGGCCCCACGCCGATCACGCCGTCTATCGGCGTGCGAGCCTCATGCTCATAGTAGCGAGAAATCCTGCCTTAGCCCTGGCTGCCGCCGGCGTCTGACCGGGCTTGAGGGAGTTCCTTGGTCAGTTTGGTTAGTTCACGACCAAGAGCTCGAGATCGTTCATTCTACGACGAGCCTGCTGGGCCAGGTTCCATTTATGTGTCAGGGACGAGGCCAATTGATGCACTTCGATCGCATCGAAGGGCTTGCGCAGGATGAGAAGCTTGTCCCGCTTCGCCAACGTCGTGACGATATCCTGCCACGAGTGATCGGCGAAGGCCGTGCAGATGACAACCTCCATATCCGGATCAACCTGCCACAAGCGGGTTATGGTCTCAACGCCGTCCCATCCCGGCGGCATGCGCATGTCAACGAAGGCCAGCGTGTACGGAGTCCCGGCGACGACGGCCTGCTCCGCCAAGTGGAAGCCCGCTTCTCCCTGGTCAGCGAAATCCGCTTCGAAGGAATCGACGTGAACGGCAACCGGCGCCATTGTCAGGGCCGAAGCCCTGCTCCGCTGGAACCATCCGACAAGGGGTGTCTTGCTCCCCAACCGATTCCTGTCGATGACCGAAGACGTGGGGATGGGAACTGTGCTCGGCGAATGGGTGCTGCGGACGGCTTGCACGCAGGCCAAGGGTTGGTCAGCGGCCGGCCATCCGTCCATTCAGCTCTCGGTGAATTTGTCCGACTCCCAGTTTCATGATTCAACCCTGACCAAAAAAGTCGCCCATGTGCTGGCTGACACGAAGTTTCCGCCGGAACTGCTTGACTTAGAATTGACGGAAACCATCGCGGTCAGAAATCCCGAACGCTCCGTTGCGGCGCTTCAGGATTTACGAGCCGTCGGCGTGCAGCTTTCGCTCGACGATTTCGGCACCGGTTTCTCGTCGCTGCGTCATCTGCAGCAGTACCCCATCAATGCGTTGAAGATTGACCAGTCCTTCATTCGGAACATCGCGGCAAACCAACGGGACGCAGCGATCACCCGAACCGTGATCGCAATGGCGCACAACCTTGGACTGCGCGTCCTTGCCGAAGGGGTTGAGACGCAGGACCAGCTCGACTTTCTGCGTGAACACGGCTGCGAAGAGGTCCAAGGGTTTATCGTGAGCCAGCCTCTTCCTCCCGATCAGTTCGTCCCGTTTGTCTCCAAACACATTGCGACAGGGGCGGGAAGCCGCTTCATTTCCTTCAGACGATTCGCCACGTAGCGACTGTCGGTATTTCCATTTCACATCTCTATTACGACGCGAATGAAGCGAAGATGGTCCTAGGTCGACTTTCCAATCAGCCGCAAGGCGTCATGACTATCCATCAATTGATTGAGAAGCTGAATGATTACATAGTCGAGAAGTCAAATCGTGCTGCGAAGTATCGTAAGCTCCCCCGTCAAGGAGACACTTCTAAAGGAGAACTTCTGGCTTCAAGGTGGGCCCGATAGGTGGCGGGTGGCAGACCCGCCAACGCCACCCGGCCACAGTATCCCACCAACAAATGGCGTCCTATGAGATCCGGCAGACTCGAACACTGTTTGATGCGATCATGCCCGGACACGGGGCCGCATGGGGCAAACTTAGCGCCTGCGGGGAGATCGCCGAGCTTCTCAAGCGAAGCGCCATACTGCAGGGTGACACTCAACAAGCGGGCCATTACATCGTAGAGACCGATCAACTCTGAGGAGCAGTTGAATCCTTTGAGACGAAGGAAGACTTCTGTAGGCTGCTCGTCATCATGGACGCTGATGTAGAGCATGCGTCGCCCCGCGACTCGAACCTTCTGGGTGATATGCTGGCGGCGGTTGGTGAGGGCAAGCCGTGTGCTCATGCGGCCTCCACCAGCAAGTCTATCGTGAAGCTAAGTGGGCGCTCCGTGGTTTGACGGTCCCCGTTGGGGACACCAGACCTTTTAACCCCGACTAACCCACTGAAATACCTACCAACCGCTGCCTCACCTTGGGAGCGGTAACGTTTCTTCTCGCCCACGACCTCGCGCCAGACCCAAATGCGACGCGAAAGCAGCCGTAGAAGGATTTGTCTCGTCTGCGCAGGGTGCAGTTGCGCGAGCGAGGGTCAGCGACAGATAGATCCACAATTCATGTTCCCTCATCACCGAGTCGGGATGAAACGATGAAACAAAGGGGTAGCCCATTGCACTTGGAACTTTAGGTCATCCTCCTAAGAGCGAAGATGTCGGATCTCCCCAAGCGTCTTTTCTATATCACTCACTGAATTGAGGAGACCCGGCGCCAGCCTGGCGTATTGCACCGCGTACGGTGTCACGCTACCGACGATCCCGCGCCGCCGCAGCTTCTCCACGACCTCTTGAGGTGTCAGGCCTGCCACCTCAAAGCACACAATCCCAGCCGAGAGGTCTTGCGACAACGGTGTGTGCAGGGTGACATGCGGCATGACAGCCAAGCCTTGCTTGAGTTGCTGATTCAGTTCGTGGATGCGCTGCGTCACCCTGGATTTCCCGAGGGCCTGATGAAACGTAAAGGCTTCATCCAGCGCCCAACGATGTTCAAACGAATGGAACCCACCCGGGGTCACGTGGATGGATTGCGGCAGCGGTTTCGCCGGAATCAGCTTCATCCACATGTCGTACGCCTGGATGTTGAACGTCGGAATCACAGCGTTCGCAACCGGCCAGGCCCGTTGGTGTCCCCAGACCAATCCAGTGCCCCTTGGCCCGAACATCCACTTGTGGGTCCCGGCAACGAGAAAGTCACAACCGAGCTCGGCGAGGCGAAAGTCCTCGACACCCAAGGCATGAACTCCATCCACGCAGAAGATCATCCGGTCTTGCTCAGCCCGCGAGTCATTGATCCGCGTGATAGCTTGCGCCATCTCCTGGATCGGCAGTTTGAGGCCGGTGCTCGAATGGACCCACGTCACCGCGACCACACGAGTCTTGGCGTTGACGTGTTTCACAAGGTTCTCGATGAGTTGTTCTCGTGAGACACCCGCAAGTGACTGGTAGAGAGATACCTGACGGACCGTGGCGCCGGTTCGCTTGGCTCGGAGACGCAACGACATTTCGGTCGAATAATGGTCGTGGGTCGTCGTGAGAATCTCCTGCCCTTCGCGGAGATGGAGGCCGCCGTAGAGGAGGCCTAACCCCATAGTCGTGCTGTCCGTGAGGGCGAGCTCGGTTGGATCGACGCCGAGATAGTCCGCTGCCGCTTGCAGGACTTTCGCTTCCTGTTTCTCTTCATGCTCAAACCAATAGCCGATGGGATCGGCGTCCAGGCCGGCACGGTGTCGCTCAATCGCTTCGCGCACCGGCGTCGGATGGGACGCCAGAAAGAACCCCGCGAGATGAATGAGATGACGCGACAGCGGAAACTGCGTCCGGACCGCATCCCAGCTTTCGATCTTGCCCTGCGGTGACGGCTGACCGGCAAAGGCACGAGGTAATTGACCGGACAGAACCGTGGCACCCAAGGCTAATCCTGTACGCACTAGAAATCCCCGACGGTCGGTGCCGGGCATAGGAGTCTCCTTATCCACAAGTGGGAAAGACCTACTTCACTCTACCGCTTGTCATGAAAGACGGGCAAGAAGGAGGGGCGACTGGTTATGGATTACCTCGTGGAAGCACACTCCGTGGTATCGGCACAGCGAACGTGAGGCTAAGACTCATAGCTTTCTATAGGAGGACAACTGCAGACGAGATGGCGATCGCCGTAGGCTTCGTCGATGCGGTTGACGCTCGGCCAGAACTTGTTGTTCCTGACCCAGGGGGCCGGGAACGCCGCCTGCTCGCGGCTGTATGGGCGGTTCCACTCCGTGGCCGTGACGATGGAAGCGGTGTGGGGCGCGTTCTTGAGCAGATTATTCGTCCGCGGCTGGCGGCCATCGGCGATATCCTGGATTTCGGCGCGGATCAGGATGAGTGCGTCGCACAGCCGATCGAGTTCCGACTTGGCTTCGCTTTCCGTCGGTTCGATCATGAATGTACCGGCCACAGGGAACGAGACCGTCGGCGCATGGAAGCCATAGTCCATCAGCCGTTTCGCGACATCCATCGCCTCGACCCCGGCGCTCTCCTTGAATTCCCGCAGATCGAGGATGAATTCGTGGGCCACCAATCCGGTATCACCGGTATACAGAATCGAGAAATGCTTCTCCAGCCGCTTCGCCATGTAGTTGGCGTTGAGAATGGCCACCTGTGTGGCCTTGGTCAACCCATCACGACCCATCAGAGCAATGTAGACCCACGAAATCGGGAGAATACTCGCGCTACCAAACGGCGCCGCGGACACGGGACCGATGGCCTCGGGCCCGCCGAGTTTGATCACAGGATGCCCGGGCAGAAACGGCACGAGATGCTGCGCCACCCCTATCGGACCCATGCCGGGCCCACCACCGCCATGCGGAATACAAAAGGTCTTATGTAAATTGAGATGGCAGACATCCGCGCCGATGTCGCAGAGACGACAGAGGCCTATCTGCGCATTCATGTTTGCGCCGTCTATGTAAACCTGTCCTCCATGGGTATGTACGATCTGGCAGATGCGCCGCACGCCGGCCTCAAACACACCGTGCGTGGATGGATAGGTGAGCATCAGCGCCGACAACCGGTCCCGGTGTTCGGCCGCCTTGGCTTCAAGATCATCTAAATCCACATTGCCGCGACGATCGCAGGCCACGGCGACGACGGTCATGCCGGCCATGGTTGCGCTGGCAGGATTCGTGCCGTGGGCCGAAACCGGGATCAAGCAGACATCCCGATGCTCTTCTCCCTTCGACCGATGGTATGCCCGAATCACCATCAGACCTGCATATTCGCCTTGTGAACCTGCGTTCGGTTGGAGCGAGACGGCCGCAAATCCGGCGATCTCAGCCAGCCAGGCTTCGAGTTGCTGAAACATGTCTTGATAGCCACGGGTCTGTTCCGCCGGCGCGAAGGGATGCAGTCGGGCAAACTCAGGCCAGGTCACCGGTAACATTTCAGAGGTCGCATTCAGCTTCATCGTGCAGGAGCCCAGCGGCATCATGGAGTGCACAAGCGACAGGTCTTTCGCCTGCAGCCGATGGAGATAACGAAGCATCTCGTGCTCGGAGTGATACCGATTGAAGATTTCGTGAGTCAGGTACTTGCTCGTCCTTGCCAATGATTTGGGGTAGTTCAGATCGATCGTGGCGGCGATGTCCGAGAGCCCGAATGGCAAATGGTCATGTCCTACGAAAATCTCCAACAAACGGCGGACTTCGTCTTCTGAACTGACTTCGTCGAACGACAGCCCGATGGAGCCGTCCTCATGGCGCCGGAGATTGACTCCCTGCTCATTCGCTCGAATCACAACCTGGTCAGCGTGCGACTTGGCGATCGGCACTCGAATGGTATCGAAGAATACCTTCGGAGCGACGTCGAACCCTAGCCGCCGCAATCCCTCCGCCAACAGCAACGTGAGTCCGTGCACGCGCTCGGCAATGCGGCGCAGCCCTTCCGGGCCATGGTACACCGCATACATGCCGGCCATGACGGCCAATAAGACTTGCGCCGTACAGATGTTGCTCGTCGCCTTCTCTCGTCGGATGTGCTGTTCACGTGTTTGAAGCGATAGTCGAATGGCCGGCTTTCCAGTCATATCTTTCGACACACCGACGATCCGACCCGGCATCTGCCGCTTGTACTCGTCCTTCGTCGCCAAGAAAGCGGCGTGAGGCCCGCCGAACCCAACGGGCACGCCAAACCTCTGCGTTGAACCCATTGCAATGTCGGCCCCGAACTCTCCGGGTGATCGGAGCAACGTGAGGGCGAGAAGATCCGTCGCAACCACTATAAGTACGCCGGCCTCATGCGCTTGTGTCACCAACGTGCTGAAATCGCCCACATAGCCATCCGTCGCCGGGTACTGCAGCAGAATCCCGAAGAGCCGGCCAGTCGAACAATCGAGAGAGGAGGTGGCGCCGGTCCGGATGGTGATACCCAGCGGTTCGGCTCTTGTCCGCAACACAGCGATGGTCTGGGGGTGGCAATCGCGCGAGATGAAAAATTCTTTCCGCTCCTGGCCTGTACCGCGAGCGATCGCGTAACACATCGTCATCGCTTCCGCAGCCGCCGTCGCTTCGTCCAAAAGAGATGCGTTCGCCAGCGGCAGGCCGGTCAAGTCCGCCACCATGGTCTGGAAGTTGACGAGCGCTTCCAGGCGGCCTTGCGAGATCTCGGATTGATAGGGTGTGTACGGTGTATACCACCCCGGATTCTCCAGAATGTTTCGCTGAATCACACCGGGCGTCACGCAATCGTAGTAGCCCATCCCGATCAGTGAGCGATAGACCCGGTTCTTCGACGCGATCCCTTTCAGTTGAGCCAGCACAGCCTGTTCGCCCCGATTGGTGGGGAGTTCGAGGAGCTTGCGCAGGCGAATGTCGCCGGGAACCGTCGCGTCGGCGAGCGCCTCGAGCGACTGCAACCCTAACGTCGCCAGCATCTCTTTGATGTCGGCTTCAGTCGGGCCAAGATGTCGGTGGAGAAAGTTATCGGTTGGCTCGAGAAAGTTCGGCGTGGTCATGAGAATATCTTACCCTCTGCTAGGTGATGTGCCTGAAAGTGATTCATGCCGATCGATCGGAAGCGTATCATGGCATCTGCTCTTTTCCAAGATACTAGTGTCACGTGTCATTCAGATGCCGTCTTATAACTGCCGACGCATGGACGGCTATCAACAAGATCGCCAATACATTGGCTATGATCAGAAGTAGTCATACGTCAGATACGTTGCACTAGCTGCGTTATCCCTGCAAGAGGAGCCCTTCATCTGTAGGTATCGGTGGTGGGTCGGTCATACCCAGATCTAGCAGTCTTGCAGATCCCATGACTTTGATTGCTTTCCAAATATGTTACGCTATCGTTGAGTGATTGCTTCATTCTGCGCTGGAACCTGTACCCCATGGCAGCTGCAAAGAGGGTCCCTATGGAAAACCCCTCGCCGACGTCGAATCAGCGTCCCTCGACTGGCTATGTCCATCCCATCGCGATCGGCCTCGGCATCGCTGTTGTGGTCACCACAATCGGCTATGCGCTCTTAAGTGGACACGGCCTCTCGACGCGTCTCTTCACCATCAATTCCACAACAACAACCCAGGCCAACGCCGTATCGTCTGACCCGTCGTCGAAGCCCTCCAAACCAGAGATCTATCTGACCCGCGAATCCATCGACCTCCTTCTCGATGCCCTCGATCAGGCCATTCGACGAAAAGATGTCGACGGCGTCCTGCGGCTCATCGCCCCTGATGCCACCATCACCATCCACATGAAGCAAGGCGCGCAGCAGCAGATCGCTACGCTTACGCGAGAGGAATATCGCAAGACCCTGGCCATGGAGTTTGCCTTTCCCAGCGCGAATGACTTCGCCCGCGTGAGCACCACTGTGTCGCTGGCATCGGATGAACGAAGTGCGAAGGTCTCGTTCAAGTCGATAGAGACACTCCGGCAAGCACATCGGGAGATCAAGATAGAAGGCGAAGAAACCCTTGTCTTAAAAATTCGTGACGACAAGCCGGTGATCACGTCTCTCGAACAAGTAGTCCCTGGCGATTCGACCTAATCGACAGTGATTGGGATACCCGTCCCAGCCCTCCCAAATTTTTCGCAGAACGCCTTGTCCGCAACTCGAACAAGCTCACAGCCCTCAGGTTTGGTATAATCAGCAACTTGCAAGGAGTGCCTATGCGTGTCCTCGTCATTGAAGACGAAACCAAAGTCGGATGCTTTATCAAGCGGGCGCTTGAAGAAGAAAGCTATGCCGTCGACCTCTGCGAGGACGGGGCCAAAGGTCTCGAGATGGCGCTGGCGACCAACTACGACCTTCTCGTCGTCGACTTGATGTTACCGTCGATGTCCGGCTTGGATATCCTCAAGAATGTCCGCCGCGAGCGCATTCAGACTCCCATCTTGATTCTGTCGGCACAATCGCAAATCGATCAGCGGGTCAAAGGGCTCGATGCCGGCGCCGACGACTATCTTACCAAACCGTTCGCCATCGATGAACTCTTGGCGCGCGTGCGCGCCTTGCTCCGGCGTGGCGCGACCGAGAGCCCGGGGATCCTCCAAGTCGATGACTTGATCCTGAATCCCGCCACGCGGGAAGTCGCCCGCGGAGGCCAGCGCATCGAGCTCACATTAAAGGAATACGCGCTCCTCGAATATCTCATGCGTCACACCGGGCGCGTTCTCACCCGACCCATGATTTCCGAGCATGTGTGGAATCAAGATTTCGATACCTTCACCAACGTCATCGACGTATACGTCAACTATCTTCGAAACAAAATCGATCGGGGTCGAACCAAGAAGTTGATCCATACCATCCGAGGCAGCGGATACATGCTGAAGGCCGACTAGCAGGATGCTGCGAAAGCCGACGTTCTCACACACCCGACCCCGGTGCGCCGGGACGCACCTTCCACTGAGTGGCATTCTCGATGCCCGTGGAGCGTGAAGCGTGAAACGTGTCTCGAAGATCACCGTATCTCGTGAAGCGTATTTCGTATCTCGTTTCAGATCAGACCCACCGAAGGGACGAACGACGAGATACGAGCGACGAGTTAGGACGACGCTTCACGGTTCGACAGGCTCACCGTCCCGAGTCCAATCGAGGGACGAACGACGGACGAAGAGGACAGCCTTGTTGAGCATCCTAGAGCAGTTTCGCTCGCCATTTTCGACAAGGGCCGTGGTACGCCAAGATATCGCTTGCCATTGCCGTTCAGGAGCTTGTTGATGCCGCTGCGCGTCCGGCTCACCCTCTGGTACGGGAGCGCGCTCGCGCTGGTCTTGATCATCTTCTCCGTCGTCCTCTACGCCATCACAGCCCGCAATCTTCGCGACGCCGTCGATCAATCACTCGAAGAAACCGCTACCACCGCCGTGCGCTCGCTCGAAGAGCGCGGGTTTCTTCCGCTCATCGACGAAGAAGAACTGCTCTCCCAATTTCCCGAACTGGCTCGGATCGATAAGTTCTTCCAGATTTTCAGCCCTTCCGGCACGATTACGATCCGTTCCCCGAATATTAAACAGCACGAGGTTCCGCTCAGCCGGACCGCCCTTGAAACCACATTCACTGGACGGACCATTTTCGAATCGGCCAAGTATCCCAACGAGCCACAGCTGCGTCTCATCTCCGTGCCGATCATCTACCGGGGCAACCTCCTCTACATCGTGCAGGTCGGCACATCGATGGAGTCGATCGAGGAGACGCTGCATCGTTTCCTCATTCTGCTCATTGTGGCCATGCCGATCGCCCTGGCCGTCTCGCTTGCCGCGGGATGGTTCCTGGCAGGACGGGCCTTGCGTCCTGTCGATGCCATCACCCTCGCCGCACAACGCATCGCCGCGGGAGATCTCAGCCAGCGCCTCACCATGTCGACGGCGCCCGACGAAATCGGCCGACTTGCCGGGACATTCAACGACATGATCGGCCGGCTGGATACCTCCTTTCGGCAGATCCGCCAATTCACCAGCGATGCCTCGCATGAGCTGCGGACGCCGCTGACCGTGATGAAAGGCGAAACGGAGCTCGTTCTGCGGCGGCCTCGTCCTCTTGAAGATTATCAATCGGTGCTTGAGAGCAATCTGGAAGAGATCGATCGCATGGCCCGCATCGTCGACGAACTGCTGTTCTTGTCCCGCGCCGATATGGGCGAGGTGAAGATGGAGTCGCTGCCGGTTGCCCTCGAGTCGCTGGTTGAGGATATCCATCGCCAGGCCACGTTGCTAGGTCAGGATCGGAATATTGAGGTCGTGCTGGGAACGGTCATGCCGGCGGTAGTGCAAGGCGACGAATTGCGGCTCCGCGAACTGCTGCTCAATTTGGTCGAGAACGCAGTCAAGTATTCTCACCCTGGCGGGAAAGTTGAAATCGCCCTCGTAACAAACGGCCAACACACCAGTCTCTCTGTGACCGATCAGGGCATCGGCATCGCACCGGCAGACCACGCCCGGATCTTCGATCGCTTCTTCCGTACCGACGATGCGCGCGCCCACACCAAGAAAGGGACCGGCCTCGGCCTCGCGATCTGTTCGTGGATTGTCGAATCCCACAGGGGCCGGATCGACGTGAAAAGCGACGTAGGCCACGGTTCTACATTTACCGTTACACTGCCCCTCGCGCCACGATCAGCTTAACAGGATGCTGAAAAAGTCCGCCCGCTTCGTTCTCGCCGCGCTCAGAGGCTCAACGTACCGAAGCGTACGCCTCTCCTCTTCGCTTGCTGCGGCCTTGCTGGACGGACTTTTTGAGTATCCTGGTGGTGTTCCCCTGTCGTCCCAGACGTGCAGACGAGCGAAGTTCTGGCGCGCCTACAAAAGTTTTCCCGCAGCCTGTTAGGACTTTTTAATACCCGCCTAATCCTCCTCTCATCGCCGGCTGCTACCCTCCTCGTAGTATTTTTTAGAAGCGATTCTCTGCCACCGCTCTTATTTGGCGTAAGGAGGACAGCATGAAACAACTCGTTCATCGGACCGTTCCTGAGACGATCGGCGTCGCGCTTTTGGGTGCCATCCTTCTCTGGGGTGGCCAATCACTGACCCCGTCGCCTGCCTCGAGCGCATCCGCTCCAAGCTCATCGCCCGCAATCCCGGCACCAGTCGCGCCGACGTCGAACGGGTTTGCAGAAGTCGCCAAGGTCGTGACGCCAGCGGTCGTCAACATCACCACGGTCACGGTTGAAAAGATATCGGAGAGACGCTCCATGCCGGATGAGTTGCGTGAACGGATGGAAGAGCTCTTCGGCGGACCGGGGGGGCCGTTCGGTCCTCGGGGATTCCGCGGGCCACAAGGGCCTGGTGAGCCCCGCAGCCATCGTGGCGGCGGACAGGGGTCCGGAGTCATCGTCTCATCCGATGGGTACGTCCTGACGAACAACCATGTGATCGACGGTGCGCGTGAAGTCACGGTCACGCTGCCGGACAAGCGGGAATTCAAGGGCAAGATTATCGGAGCCGATCCTAGAACCGATCTCGCCGTCGTGAAGATCGATGGACAGAACCTGCCGACGGTCACGTGGGGAGATGCGTCGAAGTTGCAGGTGGGTGAGTATGTGCTGGCCGTCGGCAATCCGTTTGGTCTGAACTCGACCGTGACCCTCGGCATCGTCAGCGCACTGGGCCGCGGGCGCATGGGCATCACACAGTATGAAGACTTCATCCAAACCGACGCGGCGATCAATCCCGGAAACTCCGGTGGAGCGTTGGTCAACACGAAAGGCGAGTTGGTGGGAATTAATACGGCCATCTTCTCGCAGACCGGCGGCTACCAAGGTGTGGGCTTTGCCGTCCCCACCAGCATGGGCAAGCCCATCTATGAAAGCCTGATCAAGGACGGAAAAGTCGTGCGTGGATACCTCGGCGTTGGGATTCAGGATCTCACTCATGATCTGGCCAAGTCTTTCGGGATCACCCAGACTAAGGGCGCACTGGTCAGTGACGTGAAGGAAGACGGTCCGGCAGACCAAGCCGGTCTCAAACAAGGTGACGTTATCACCGCCTATGAGGGGTCGCTGGTTGAAGACGCAGTGGCGTTGCAGCGGCTTGTCACGCGAACGGCGGTGGGAGCCAACGTAACGGTGACAGTCATTCGTGAAGGGCATGAGAAGAATTTCACTGTGACCATACGTGAACAGCAGGAAACCTCCAAGATTGCGAAGGTCGAGACCGGTGACCAGGAGTACGCCTTCGTCGGAGTCGCCGTCCAGGACCTTGATCGGGACAGGGCCAAAGAGTTGGGCATCAAGGGCAAGGCTCAGGGCGTGGTCGTGACCCGCGTCGAACCAGATAGTGGGGGGGGAGAAAGCCGGCCTGGCGCCTGGCGATATAATCAGGGAGATCAACCGGCAGCCGGTGAGGTCGGTGAAGGACTTCGAGAAAGTGTCGGCCTCCGTCAAGAAAGGGGACAACGTCTTGATCCTGATTAGCCGACGCGGCGCGGCGCTATTCTTGTCGGCAAAGGTCTAACACAAGATAGTAAAAAAGGGAGGGGAAGGATCGTAGTGACCCGCCCCACCCCCTTATTTTCCATCCGTCACGATTTAGTCGAACACAACCGTCTTCTTGCCGTAGACCAGCACCCGCCGTTCAATATGACGGCGCACGGCGCGGGCCAGCACAATCTCCTCCAGATCCCGCCCCTTTCGAACTAAATCCTCAACCGTATCCCGGTGGCCCACGCGGATCACGTCTTGCTCAATGATCGGCCCCTCGTCCAGATCCTGTGTCGCATAGTGCGCCGTTGCCCCGATGATTTTTACACCGCGTTCATAGGCCTGCCGATAGGGATTCGCGCCAATGAAGGCGGGAAGGAAGGAATGGTGAATGTTGATGACCGGGCAGCCGACCTGCGAAAGAAACTCAACGCTGAGGATCTGCATGTAGCGAGCCATCACGACGAGTTCGACGCGCTGCTCTCGTAACAGCGATACTACTTGCTGCTCCTGCTGCGGCTTTGTCTCTTTCGTAACCGGACAGACCACAAATGGGATCTTGAACAGCTCAGCCCAGCTCGCGCAGGTGTCATGATTGGAGATAATGACAGGGATGTCGATATGTAGCTCGTCCCGCCGATGCCGTTGAAGCAAATCTGCCAAACAGTGATCCTGCTTCGACACCAACATGCCGACGCGGGTGCGCCGACTGGAGGGATGGACCTCATACCGCATCTCGAACACTTTGGCGATCGGAGCAAAAGCTGCAGGGATCTCATCGGGCGGAATCTGCAACCCCTCCGTCGCAAACTCCATCCGCATCAAGAAATCGTTCGTCTCTTCGTCCGTATGATGATCGGAATCGAGGATGTTGCCGCCAAAGTCATGAATGAACCCCGAGACACGGGCGACTATGCCTTTCCGATCCTTACAGTTGATGAGGAGAACAACCGACTCTTTCTTCTGTGCCGCCATGTTTATAGATAACGTGTTGGTTGACTCGTTCAAGTGTAGCAGAGGGAGGCAGGCCTGTGATGACTGCGGGATTACGTGACGATATGTCCGACAAGGTCATACGTCGCCGCATCGGTGATCTCGACCGTGACAAGATCCCCGGCCGCGGCGGTCCCGTCGTTGATGTAGACGACGCCGTCGATTTCAGGAGCCAATCCTTCGTGGCGGCCTTCAAGCAGCCATTCGGTCTCTTCAGAAACTCCTTCGACCATCACGTACATGGTCGACCCAATACGAGCTCGGCCTCGTGCCATCGCGATCTCTTCCTGTATGGCCAGGAGTTCATTGCGACGTTCGTCCATTACCGAACGCTCGACCTTCTCATCAAAGTCCACCGCCGACGTGTCCTCTTCATCAGAATACAGAAACACCGCCACCCGATCGAACTCGGCGTTCTCCACGTACATCTTCAATTCGTTGAAGGCCGCTTCGGTTTCGCCAGGAAATCCGACGATGAAGGCCGTCCGAAAAGTCGCGCCGGGAATGCGGGTGCGAATCCGATCCACCAACGTCTCGATGGCAGCGCGATCACCGAGCCGATGCATGCGTTTCAGCATCCGATCATTGATGTGCTGGAACGGCATGTCGATATACTTCGTGATCTTTTCTTCGCCGGCATAGAGATCCAGCAGTTCATCCGTAATTTGTTGCGGATAGAGGTAGAACGGCCTGACCCAGTGCAGGTCTTTCACCTTCACCAACTCCCGAAGCAGGCTCACGAGCCCCTGGTGCAGGCCCAGATCCACCCCGTAGTTGATCGTGTCCTGGGAAATGAGATTGATTTCTTTTACGCCCTCCGTGGCCAGGCGCTGTGCTTCGGCCACGATTGATTCCACGGGCCGGCTGCGCTGCTTGCCCCGCATCAGCGGAATCGCGCAGAAGGCGCAATTGCGATTGCAGCCTTCAGCGATCTTCACATAGGCACTGTGCTGCTTGCCGAGCCGCAGGCGCGGAGCTAGTTCATCATAGAGATAGGGCGGTTTGCTGATCCAGAGACGCTGATGCCGCTTTTTCGGCGCCAAGAGATCGCGACAGATATCGGCGATCTTGCCGAACTCCCCGGTCCCGACCACGCCATCCAGTTCCGGCAATTCCTTGAGCAAGTCTCCTTGGTACCGTTGGGCCAGGCAACCGGCGGCGATGAGGACGCGACAAGATCCCTTTTTCTTCAGCTTGCCCTGTTCGAGGATCGTATTGATCGACTCTTGCTTCGCTTCTTCGATAAAGCCACAGGTATTGATGATCACCACCTCGGCTTTTTTCGGATCGCCGGTCAGTTGGAATCCGTCATGGACAAGAGTACCCAACATCACTTCAGAGTCGACCTGGTTTTTGGAACAACCCAGATTGACGAAGCCGATCGTGGTTTTTCTGTCGTTCACTGGAGAGGATGTCGCGCGTCCTGGACGAGCAAGCTTGATCAGTGACTGACTCATAAGGGAGTCAGTCTACGGGACGGCCAAAAAGCCTGTCAATGAGACCCTTGCGGGGAATAGACCGATTCCCCTAGAGTGCGTCCATGATTCGCACGTTTCAGGGGATCAAACCGACCGTTCCTCAGTCCTGCTTTGTCGAAGACACAGCGGTCGTGATCGGTGATGTCGTCATGGGGGAGGACTGCAGCGTGTGGTTCAATGCCGTGATTCGAGGTGATGTCAATTACGTCCGGATCGGCGATCGGACCAACGTCCAAGATCTCTGCATGTTGCACGTCACCCACGACACGCACCCCCTCATCATCGGGAATGACGTGACCATCGGCCACAACGTGGTCCTCCACGGCTGCACCATCAAGGATCGCGTGCTGGTCGGAATGGGCGCCATCATCATGGACGGAGCGGTCATGGGGGAGGATTCGGTCGTGGGAGCCGGCGCCTTGGTCGTGGAAGGAACCGTGGTTCCGCCGAAGAGCGTGATTCTCGGTTCGCCTGCCCGCGTCCGGCGATCGACGACTGACAAGGAGCTCGCCTGGATCAAGGAATCAGCGGAGAACTATGTGAAGTACGCGCGCCAGTATCTTACCGATTCAGGAAAGAACGCTGGGTTCAGAGTGTGAAAGTTTGAAAGTTGCAAAGTTCAGGGGACCACTTCAACTTTACACCTTCGGAACTTTCCAACTTTTGAACCGGCTCCGACCGATCCGCATGAAACAGATCGGGTCCCCAACGAGCGCCGTTGGGTACTGGTGCCGCTCAACGCGATAAGGAATCCTGTGGCGGTGACACCACTCCGCAATCCAGACCACTTCCTCGGTCGACGTCGTCACCAGCCCTGGAAGACTGAGCTTGGGCATACAACGATTTACGATGCCTTGCACGATTCGCCGCTCTTTCTGGAATCGTACCGGGTTGAATGTCACCGGGTTAGCCTCTCCATATGCCAACGGCGCCAGGTGAGGGAACCGCTCCGGGTCGTTCAGCACGCTCACGATCCACAGATGATCGAATCGGCCCCGCACCGATGCCGCATCACGTGCACGAAATGTAATGGGTAGCGGTCGACAGACACGATTGAGGACTGCTACCTCAGATCGACGAAGATTGTAGGGTTCCACCTGGCGCTGACAATCCAGCGCTTCAACCAGCAATGCGGGAAGCTCCGCCACCCCGGCGCCGATGTAGAGACTCCGCCCTCCACATGGCAATTTCTCCAACAAGGCCCCAGCTATTCTGATCCCGAGTCGCAGGCAGGGCTTCCTCCTCGCATGCCAGAACTTGTCCCCGCCCTTCCAACAATAGACCCGCCCCAGCGTTTTGTAATCGAGCTGAGCAAAGACCTTCGCAATGAGCGCCTTGGTGGCGCGACTGACTTTTGATGCCATCAGGAGCCCTCCGTAGATCCAGCGAAGGCCATCACAACCGCCGTCACTGCATCGGCAACAGAAGCCATGAAATCGAGATTCAAGGTTTCGAGGGTATCCGTTGGCTGGTGGTAATGGGGATTGCGAAAATTGGCCGTGTCGGTCAGCATCACCGCTGGAAACCCTTGTTCCCAGAATGACGTGTGGTCGCTCCTTCTGGTGTCTGGTAATAGTTCGCCGTTGCCAGGGACAACCAAGGGGACGATCGGCACGTGGGGCCTCATGGCTTGCTCCACCGCCATCGTCAGGGCCTGTGAACCCTGGTTGCCGATTACGGCGAGAAAGTTTCCAACGGTCGGAACGGTCATTGGCACACCGGGCGGAATTTTTTGAGATCCTTCCTCGACTCGCGCGTACCCCACACATTCCAAAACGATCGCGCCAAGTACTGCTTGCTGTGTAGCGCTTAGCTGGGCGGCATAGGCACGACTTCCCAACAAATTCTCTTCTTCAAGGCAAAAGGCAATGAATCGGACCGGCCGTTGGAGAGGCACCGGTACGAGCTGACGCGCGACATCCAGAAGAACGGCCAGCGCACTGGCATTGTCGTCCGCCCCAGGGGAACCGGAGGCGGTATCGTAATGCGCCGCCAGAATGAGCGGAGCGAGCGATGAATCCGTGTTTTGTGAAGTCGTCGCAATCACATTTTCATAGATCCCACCCCAAGCTGAAAACTCATGCAACGCCGTCGTGAGACCAAGACTCGTGAACTGTTGTTTAAGATAGTCAGCCGTGCCTCGCAGCGCTCCAGGGGAGGAATCAGGATGCCGTTCCCCAATGATATGTTCGAGATGAGGGGTGAAGCGATCGGTGTGGGCAGACACTCAATGGTTCCCGGATGCAGGAGCGTTACGATGTGATCTCGGTCCCGATGCCTTTATGCGTGAAGATTTCGAGCAAGATGGCGTGGGGTACTCGCCCATCAATGATGTGCGCTTTTCCGACCCCTCCGGCCAATGCATCAAGGCAGGCGTGGACTTTCGGCAGCATGCCTTCCGTGATCGTTCCTTTCTTCACCATGCGCTGGACGTCTTTGCGTGACACGGTGGAGAGATGGCGACCCTTGGCATCGCGAATGCCTTTGATGTCCGTCATCATGACGAGCTTTTCTGCATGCAAGGCCCCGGCCACGGCACCCGCCACGAGATCAGCGTTGATGTTGTACGTATTCCCCTCACGATCCGTTCCGATCGGAGCGATGATGGGAATGTAATGGTCACCTTGGAGTTTGTGGAGGAGGCTCGGATCGACCTTTTCGATATCGCCGACCAGACCGAAGTCCCCTTCGCTCTCTTCCCCGTCCAGATCGCGCTCTAAACTGTCCGCCCAGGCCTTGGCCGTCAGCGGCTTGCTCAGAATCAGTCCTCCGTCTTTTCCACTCAGACCGACCGCGCTGCCGCCGTGCCGGTTGATGAGATCGGTGATCTCCATATTGATTTTCCCGGCCAGCACCATCTCTACGATTTCCATCGTCGCCTCGTCGGTCACCCGTACGCCATGACGGAACTTCGCTTCGATCCCGAGCCGATCCAACATCTTGTCGATCTGGGGTCCACCGCCGTGAACGATGACCGGATTGATCCCGACGTACTTCAACAGCACCACATCCTGCGCAAAGCGCTCCTTCAGGGAGGGATCCGTCATGGCATGGCCGCCGTACTTCACCACCACGGTCTTCCCGCGAAATGTCCGAATGTAGGGCAAGGCCTCGATCAGGACGTTGGCTTTCTTGATGAGTCTGTTCATTGTTCTCTCCTAACCATCAGTTTTCAGCTTTCAGCATTCAGCTCAGAGAAGCTGATAGCGGGAGGCTGACTGCTGATCGCTCAAAGAATGTAGCGGCTCAGATCCTGGTCCTTCACAATATCTTTCAGTCGCTCACGGACATACTCGGCGGTGATGTTCACGGCTTTATCCGGCCACTCTGGTCCCTCGAAAGAAATCTGTTCCAGCAGTCGTTCCATGATTGTAAAGAGGCGGCGCGCGCCGATGTTTTCCGTCCGCTCATTCACCTGCACCGCAATGTCGGCGATTTCCTCCAGGCCGTCCTTGGTGAACTCGACGGTGAGGCCTTCTGTCGCCAGCAAGGCCTGATACTGCCGGACGAGCGCCCCTTTGGGCTCCGTGAGAATACGCACAAAATCGTCTTTCGACAAGGGGCTGAGTTCGACTCGTATCGGAAATCGCCCTTGCAGCTCGGGAATCAGATCGGACGGCTTAGCCACATGAAACGCTCCAGCGGCGATGAAGAGAATGTGGTCCGTCAGAACCGGCCCATGCTTGGTGGTGACCGTGCAGCCTTCGACAATGGGGAGCAAATCGCGTTGCACGCCTTCTCGCGAGACATCCGGCCCCATCGTCCGTTCCCGACCGGCGATTTTGTCGATCTCGTCGAGAAACACGATCCCGGTCTGCTCAACCTTGGTAATGGCTTCACGAATGGCGTCGTCCATGTCGATGAGTTTCTGCGCTTCTTCCTGCGTGAGATGCTTCAGGGCCTCAGGCACTTTCATGAGCCGCTTCTTTTTCTTGCCCTGGAACATCCCGCCCAACATGTCCCGGAGATTGCCTTCTAGATCGTCAAGTCCGCCGACGTTGGAGATGACGCCGACCGGAAGACTTCGTTCCTTCACCTCCATCTCGACCGTCCGCTCATCGAGCTTGCCTTCTCGAAGCTGCAGTCGCAGTTTCGATCTGGTGGTTTCGTGTGAATCAGGAGCCGTTTGAGCGGCCGACTCGTTCGTGCCCTCTACGAATCCAGGTCTGGGCGGAGGCGGGGGCAAGAGAAGATCGAGCAGTCGTTCTTCTCCATGCTGTTCGGCTTTTTGCTGAACTGCCCCCAGGCGATGCGTCTTCACCATGTTGATGGCCAGCTCGGTCAGGTCGCGAATGATAGATTCCACATCGCGCCCGACATAGCCGACTTCGGTGAACTTCGAAGCCTCGACCTTGATGAACGGAGCCTGAGCCAGCTTGGCGAGCCGTCTGGCGATCTCCGTTTTCCCCACGCCGGTCGGGCCGATCATGATGATGTTCTTCGGCATCACCTCGTCGCGTAAATCGGGAGACAGCTGCTGACGGCGCCACCGATTGCGGAGCGCGATGGCCACCATCCGCTTGGCGTCCTTTTGCCCGATCACGTAGCGATTCAGCTCTTCCACGATCTGGCGTGGCGTGAAACTATTGAGATCCAGCGGTGTGGTGTCGCTCGTCAGGTGCTTCATGATACTTATTTATCCTCTTGGCAGGCTGTTGCAACACAATTTTGACCGCCGCATCTCAGAGGCGAACACGGTCACGGATGACAAGACAATATTCCACAGGATGTACAAAATGGCTTCCTTCTCACCCGCCCGACCCTGGCGCGCGGCTCGACTGCCTTCGGCAAGCTCAGGCCCGACTCGACTGAGCTCGCCCGTCGAGAGCCTCTGGGTCGAACGATCGCAGGCCGAGCCTGTCGAGGGGAGCTCGCCGAAGTCCAAGACGCGCCTTGTCCCAAACAAGGCCGCCTGTCTGCGTGCGGACCCGCACAGGCAGGCAGCACCAAAGGGGCGGACTTTTTCAACATCCTGGTAGTTCCTCGACGATAATCTGCTGGTTGGTATAGATATCAATGGCGCCGGCAATCTTCATCGCTTCGGTGACAATGACCGCGGCCTCCAGTTGAGAATGGCCAAGAAGTGCCCTGGCTGCCGCCAACGCATAGGGTCCTCCCGAGCCAATTGCCAGGATGCCGTCTTCCGGCTCAACGACATCACCGTTCCCTGAAATGATGAAGGATTGCTCCCGCCCGGCCACCGCCAGCAGCGCTTCCAAGCGACGAAGAACACGATCGGTCCGCCAGTCCTTCGCGAGTTCGACCGCCGCCCTCGTGAGATTACCCCGATACTCTTCCAGCTTGCCTTCAAATTTTTCGAAGAGCGTAAAGGCGTCAGCAGTGGCCCCGGCAAATCCCGCGAGTATCTGATCGTGATGGAGGTGTCGGAGCTTCTTCGCATTGTGCTTCATCACCGTGGTCCCGACGGTCACTTGGCCGTCACAGCCCATGGCGACTCGCCCGTCGCGACGGACACACAGGATGGTGGTGGACCGAATGATCATGATGACTTCTGGTCCTTTCGTGGAATAGCACTCCCGGCCGGGCGTGCCCGCGGATGGGCCCGGTCATACACTGCAACGAGTTGATCGGCGGCCAGATGCGTGTACTTCTGCGTCGTACTCAGCGACGCATGTCCGAGCATCTCCTGAATCGACCGGAGATCCGCGCCTTCATCGAGAAGGTGAGTCGCATAGGAATGCCGCAGCGCATGCGGGCTCACCGCCCCCCCGGCGAGACGGCTAGAGTACCGGGAAACAATCCGAGCCACGCTCCGCGTCGTGAGCCGGCCTCCACGATGATTCAAGAAGATCGGAGCAGACGGATGATCGCTGACGGCCTGCGGCGAGCTCCCCTCGACTGGCTCGGCCTGCGATCGTTCGACCCAGAGGCTCTCGACGGGCGAGCTCAGTCGAGTCGGGCCTGAGCTTGCCGAAGGCAGTCGAGCCGCTGATGGCCTTAATGAGTCGCGATACTCCTGGATCGCTTGAATCGCGACATCGCCGATCGGGACCACCCGTTCCTTGCGGCCCTTGCCCCTCAAATGAACAAGCCCCTCTGCCTGATTGAGATCGCCAAGGTTGATCCCGACCGCTTCGCTCACCCGCGCACCGGTGGAGTACAATGTTTCGAGCAAGGCGCGATCGCGCAAGGACAGCGACGACTGCCCGACAGGAAACTCCATCAGAGCATTGGCATCGTCCTTTGTCAGAACCCGAGGAAGCGGTTTCGGCAACTTGGGACTCCTGATGCCCTCAGCGGGATTTTTCTGTGATGTCCCTTCCCGCACGAGAAACCGATAAAAACTCCGCAGGCAGGCCAGCTTCCTCGCGAGCGACGAGGCTTTCTCGCCCTTTCGATCCAGCCAGTGGAGATAGGCTCGAACGTCTTCGGTCGTGACATGGTCCACTCGAATCGAACGTGGAGCGTTCTCTGCTCTGTGGAGAAACAGCGCCAGTTGTTGGAGGTCCGACTGGTAATTGCGAATGGTCTCACGCGAGGCATTGCGTTCGACCGCAAGGAAACTCACGAAAGCCCGGATCGCGTCTTCCATGATTCAAAGTCCTCAAGGGCCCGTTGGGCAATTAATTGTCGTTTCTTCTCTTTGTCCCCGGGAGGGCTGGACAAGGGAGGAAAGAGACCGAAATTCGTGTTCATCGGCTGGAAATGGCGGGGATCAGACAACGCAATATGGGAGACCAGGCATCCATGCGCAGTCGTGGGCGGAGGCGTCACCAACGGCAGACCTGCCAAGGCCCGTGCCGCATTGATGCCTGCGAGGCCACCCATCGCCGCAGATTCGGTGTAGCCTTCCACACCCACTAACTGCCCGGCAAAGAACAGTGTGCCGCGGACCTTGAATTGCAGTGTATTCAAGAGCAGCTGCGGAGAGTTGATGAATGTGTTGCGATGCAGGCTCCCATATCGCAGAAACTCTGCCTGTTCCAAACCAGGAATCAGGCGAAAAACACGTTTTTGCTCCGGGTACGTGAGCTTGGTCTGAAATCCCACCATGTTATAGCTGGTGCGATGGATATTCTCAGTCCGCAACTGGACGACCGCGGAGGGCCGTACGCCGGTTCGGGAATCTTCCAGGCCGACCGGTTTGAGGGGGCCGAATTGCATCGTTTGCCGACCACGCTCTGCCATGACCTCAATGGGGATGCAGGCTTCAAAGTAGGGCGTTTTCTCGAATTCTTTCGGCTGCACCTTCTCCGCTGCCATGAGAGCGTCATAAAAAATGTTGTACTGCTCCTCCGTCATAGGGCAATTGAGATAATCATCTCCGCCCTTGTCGTAGCGGGAGGCGCGGAAGACGATTTCCATGTTGATCGAATCAGCATCGATGATCGGCGAGATCGCATCGAAAAAATAGAGGTGCTGTGATTGAGTCACAGCACCAATGGCCTGTGAGAGTTTGTCCGACGTCAACGGACCTGTGGCAATGATGCAGAGACAGTCCGTAGGAATATCGGCAATCTCCTCGTGGAGAATTCTGATATTCGGATGGCCTTCCAGCGCCTGAGTAATTTTCAGGGAGAACTGGACACGATCAACTGCCAGCGCCGATCCGGCCGGGACTCTGGCTTGTTCGGCTGAGGCGATAATCAGTGCGCCCAGCCGGCGCATTTCTTCCTTGAGAATGCCCGGGGCGCTCTGCGGATCGGTGGAACCAAGCGAATTCGAGCACACGAGCTCGGCCAATCCGCCGGTTTTATGCGCCTTCGTCATTTCTTTTGGGCGCATCTCATAAAGCGTAACCCTGGCGCCACGATTCGCGGCTTGCCAGGCCGCTTCTGATCCAGCCAGACCACCACCCACGATGACGATGTCATCTCTCATGTAATCGACAATCCTTGCAGGGGAAAGGGGCTCATTCTAGAAACCGTGTTTTGGTGAAGTCAAGGCACACCGGCCACCTTTATATGATCGAGGCGTGCGGCAAAGCTGTGGCCGAATTGTTCATGATGAAGGTTGAGTGATGAATTTCAAGACATCCACTCCGGCCATTCAACATTCACCATTCATCATTCAACATTTCGAGGTTCTTTTTCCTCTCCAGATTGAACCTCGTCGAAGGCCCATGTTAGACTCCTGCCTGGTCGGGCGATTAGCTCAGTGGTAGAGCGCTTCCTTCACACGGAAGAGGCCACAGGTTCGATACCTGTATCGCCCACCATTCCTCCCAATATTGCGCCCGCTTACTCTCCAAAGCAGTGATTTTCATGGGAACAACAAAACTCCCTAGATTCTGGACAGAACAGGGGATGTCGGCTACACTTCCCCTATATTTGATGAGGATCCAGCCGATCGTCCAGATTTGGACTGAAACAAGCGAGGTAATGTTATGAGAGCAACGTCGTGGGCTGTTGGTATTGTGATGCTGGCCATGGTGGCTACGGGCTGCGGAACGACGCACCAACAAAGTGGGGATGACAGGGAATACAGTCCTCCTACGAGCATCTACAACATTTTGGATAGTACCGCGCTGGTGTATTCGGATCCCGCTGCCGGCTCCCCTGTCAATGATAATCCCTTTCGGTGGCTCGGATTTATACTCCACCCGATTGGTCAGGTCGTTGACTATGGATTCAACCGGCCGCTTTATATACTGGCAAGCTGGTTCCCGTACATGACCGGTTACACAGTTGAAGATAATATGGTGGACGCACAACGCCGCTAGCCCGCACAGTTCTTTTGGCTAAGTAGAGGCCTGCTTCTCCTCAAGAAGCGGGCCTCTTCTTTTTCTCCATCGCCATAACCCTTTCGATTCGTGTATGGTCTGAGGAAACTCGGCCGACCCACGGGGTTATTTTGATGAGCATCCCCCGATCATACATCTATTCAGCTGGCCTCCTCTTGGCTGTCAGTTTGACGATCGGATGCGGCCCGAAGGCATCCATACGCCCCAAACTCCCCCCATCCGAAACCGATCTAGTCCTCCTCAAATCAACAGCACTCTGTGAACGCAAACCAGAGTTCTTGAAGAAACACGCTCCAGCGACCCACACATCGAGAGCATGGGGAAGTGGGCAGGAGCTCATGATTCCGTCAGGGAAAAGCGTTTCTCAGGGTGAAGAGTCGTATTTCTTCGACGAAGACGGTTTGTTGGTCGGAGCCCTCTTCACCTTTCCCAGAGGGTTGGATCTTGAGCCCTATTCTGTGCTTCGACGCACATTCTCACTACTGAAACCCTCACTGGAGTTCTACTTGAATGTGTCTCAATTAGAAACAAGAGCGAACATGGACACCAGCGCCCTCTACGAAACCGGCGATGAGAAAAGCACGACCCAATACTTGGTAACCGGTTCACGAGAGCATCAGACCCTGCTTCAGGCATCCTTTACCATCGACCCCTATGTGCGACTGTTCTCTCCGTACCGCCGGGAGTTTCTGGATCGGCTCAGGAATCCGACAGGGGAGAAAGGCGGACAAAAGATTGAGAGCCAGGGGAGCGAAGACAAGGAGCCTTTCCTGTCACTGCAACAATTCGCCCGCGGACAGACGGCGCAGCTGGCCTACTGCGGCGGTAAAAACTATGACGTCGCCGGTGATGCCTATCAGAAATCCATTGCCAGCGGGTTCACAAACAAAGTGTGGCTTGCCGAAGCGCATCATAAGCTGGGCCTCACGTGGGAGGCTAAGGGCCAATTCGATAAGGCTAAAGCGGAGCTGTTGCAGTCGCTCGCCATCAGGCCCAACATCCCAGACGTGTTGAATAACCTTGGCACAGTCCATGTAAAACTTGGAGAGACAACAGCAGCAATAGGCATGTTTGAAAAAGCGGTGATTCTACGCCCCAACTACGCCGTAGCTCGGTACAACCTTGCGGAAGCGTACGAACCAACCAACCCCAAACGCGCACTGGCTGAATACGAAACCTTCCTCGCCCTGGTCGAAGGGATTCCCGAGGAAGAAGCCCGCGCCACTCATGCACGTGAACGGATCAAGGCACTCACGCATTAGCCTAGTGAATACGTATGCAATGACTCGCTGACGCCCGCTTCATTGCCGAAATGGGAATGCGCTGCATTCCTGCAGAGACTCCTCTGCCAACAGTCAGCGGCGGGCTCGTTCTTCCTGCTCTTCGAGGGTTTTGCACTCAATACAGAGAGTGGTGACGGGGCGAGCCTTGAGGCGCTTGTAGGGAATATCTCCGCCGCAGCGCTCGCAGATCCCGTAGATCGCGGCGTTCATCCGATCCAACGCTTCATCGATCTTCTTGAGCAACTTCCGTTCGCGCTCACGAATCCGCATCGAGAAGTTCTGGTCAACTTCGGCTGAGGCTTGGTCGCTGACATCAGGTAACGCTTCGAGGTCGGGCCGGTTCGTCAGGACTTCCCCGACCTCATCAAGAATTGCCTCGCGCTGGCGTTCGAGGTCACGGCGGATATCGGGATATTTGGCTTTCTTGGCACCCGACATTTTCTTGCTGACTGGACGCACAGCGGCAACCGTGACCGACGGTCTGGTCGAGGAAGCGCGTTTGGTGGCAGGACGTGCCTTCATAACCATTCCAGGCTCTGAACGTGGGCAAACAGGCAGCGACTATACCAGCCTGATCGAGAAGGGGTCAACGGGTGAGATGGGAGAGACGCCGTCCGTGGTCTATAGATCTCGTCGCCCCTCGATGGATTTGAGCAGCGTCACCTCATCCGCATACTCGATGTCCATTCCAACAGGAATCCCGTAGGCAATCCGAGAGACACGTACCCCGAAGGGCTTGAGCAG
Source organism: Nitrospira sp. (assembly GCA_005239465.1). Classification (GTDB taxonomy): domain Bacteria; phylum Nitrospirota; class Nitrospiria; order Nitrospirales; family Nitrospiraceae; genus Nitrospira_D. The sequence goes on from SPAW01000012.1 coordinate 47,282, forward strand.
TCTGGTGAGATAAATCGCGGTGGCTTCGCCCTCGATGGTGGGATTCGTAGCGAGAATGACCTCTTCCACTCCGCCGATCTTCACGCGCTCGACTAGTTCTTCGGCACGGATGTCCCCTGGGCCGACACCGTCGAGCGGGGAAAGCGCGCCTAACAAGACATGGTAGAGCCCACGATACGCGCCTGCTCGCTCCACAGCATAGAGCGTACTCGGTTCTTCAACGACGAGAATCTTCGTGCGATCTCTCTTGGGGTCGAGACAGTATTCACACAGATCTCCCTCGGCGATATTGCGACATTGCCGACAGAACGCCAGCCCATCCTTCGCCGTCCGAATCGCATCCGCCAAACGCAAGGCGTCCTCGCGCTCAGCCTTCAAGAGGTGAAAGGCCAGTCGCTGCGCGCTTTTTTGACCGATTCCGGGGAGACGAACCAGTTCCTTGACCAGTCTCGTCAGCAGTCCCTGTTGATCAACCGCCATCGTTAGAAGAGGCCCGGGATCTTCATCCCGCCGGTAAGAGCCTTCATCTCGCCTTCCATCAATTCCTTGGCCTTCCGCAGCGCCTCATTCGTCGCTGCCACCACAAGATCCTGAAGCATGTCGACATCGCCGCTCTTGACGATCTCGGGATCGATCGCCACGCTCACAATCTGCATGGCGCCGTTCGCCGTCACCGTGATAATTCCGCCACCGGCTGTCCCGCTGGCGGTCTTTGATCCCGCCTGTTCTTGAATCTTGGCCATTTGTTCCTGCATGGCCTGGGCTTGCTTGAGGATGTTGCTCATATTGCCGAAAGGATTTTTCATTCGCTCGCCTCCTTCTGGACCACTGTGCGGACTTCGGCCAACTCGGCGCCGAAGATCTCGAGCGCCTGCTTCACCATGGGATTCGCCCGTGCGCGCTCAAACAGCACAAGCCGCTGGTCTTGTTCCTTGGCAGCCCGCGCTTGAGCCATGGTCGGCCCTTGCGGATCCGTCTCCGAGAGCTCGACGATGCGGACACGCACCGGATAACCCGACTGCCGCTCACAGAGCTTGGCGAGCGCCAGAAGATTATCTTCTTTTTCCAACCTGGCCCGGGCCACGGTCGCCTGTTTTGCAAACCCGATCGTCACGAGGCCGCCTTCCATCCCGACAAACCGACCGGCTTCCAGAAACGGCGCGATGTTCGGGAACGAGGCGGCCACCTCTTCTTGAACCGCTTCCCAATTCAGCATCGGTTGTCCGCCGGCAGCTGTGGCAGTTGCTGCAACCGGGGAGGTCGCCGCCTCTTTGGTCACGGGCTGATCATACGGTCGGCTCGAGACAGAAGTCGGCCCCTCATGCAATTCCGTCCGCGAAAGAAGGGCAGGTCTGGAGACAGGCTCGGATGCAGCAGGAGCGGCCTGACGCAGTGGCGTGGGAGCGGTCGCCAATGTGGCCGTGGAAAGAGCAGCTGGTTCGCACTTGATGGCTTCCGCACGGGCAGGGGGCTTCTGGCTTGAGGGAGACGAGGCCGCCTGAACGGGGTGTGCTACGCCGCTTTCTCGTTGGTGCAACCGTCGCGTCGCTCGAACCGCCGCTGTTTCCATCACAAAGCGAGGATGGGCACTGAGTCGCAGGGAGTCCTCCGCCTGGGTGAAGATTAACAGCAGTTCCTGAAGCTGTTCCGGCGTCAGGGCTCTGGCATCGACCGTGAGTTGATTCAGATCTTCTTCAGACGCTTCGATCAAGCCGCGCAATTCGGTAGCCACCGGAACGACGGCCGCCACGAGAAGATTCCGAAGGTGCTCCACCACCTCGGCACAGAACGCCCGCAAGTCATGTCCCTGATCCAGCACGTTCGCCAGGGCAGTCAGTGCGGCAGGGCTGTTTTGGGCCATAATGGCTCTGATGATGCCCTGCACCAATTCTTGAGGTACGGCCCCCAGCAGCACTTCGAGATCCGTATGGTTGATTGTCTTGCCTCCAAACGCAATCGCCTGATCAAGCAGGCTCAGGGCATCTCGCATACTGCCTTCGCTGGCACGCGCCAGAGCCATGAAGCTGCGCTCTTCGATCACGAGTTGATCCTGGTCGGCCACGTGACGGAGCCGCTCAATGATCTCGGCTCGCGCAATCCGCCGGAAGTTGTAATGCTGGCACCGCGAAAGAATCGTTGCAGGAATTTTGTGAATCTCCGTCGTCGCAAAAATGAAGACCACGTGTGTCGGTGGTTCTTCAAGGGTCTTCAGCAACGCGTTGAACGCCGAGTTCGAGAGCATGTGAACTTCGTCGATGATATAGACGCGGTACTGACCGCGGAAGGGCGTGAACTTGACGTTCTCCCGGATTTCGCGCACGTCGTCCACACTGGTATTGGAGGCGCCGTCGATTTCAATGACGTCGACTGAGTTCCCCTGGGTGATCTCTTGGCAGTTCACGCAGATGTTACAGGGATGACCCGTCGGCCCCTGCTCGCAATTCAGTGCTTTGGCGAGAATGCGCGCGACGGTCGTTTTCCCCACACCGCGGGTACCCGAAAAGAGATAGGCATGCGCGATCCGCTTCGTCGAGACCGCATTCATCAGCGTCTGCACGACGTGCGGCTGGCCGATCACATCGTCAAACGTACCGGGACGGTATTTGCGGGCGGAGACTTGGTAGTCCAACGTCGCTACGCTCCGAATGATGAATTATGAATGTTCAATGTTGAATTGAGGATGTACGGAACGAAGACGGGTTCAATTCTCGATTCCGCTTGCCCTTCAATTCACTAGTCAACATTCACCATTCAAAATTCCTCGCCTCGGGGTGGAGCGGGGCCAGGTGATCCTGCGGCACACAGAACTGACCGTTTACCGTTGCTTCCTTCCGGACCTGGCGGGGTTCACAGGATTCTGTTGCACAGGGCCCAGCCCCTTTTCTCAAAGTTAAAAGTTAAAAAGGGAAAGTATGGAACAAGTATGGCCAAAACTTTTGCCTTTACACTTTTTACTTTTGCCATGCCGAAGGCATGGCGGAGAGGATGGGCATTCGAAGTCGCGTTCGCAAAACCTGCTCGCGCTCCTACTGAGGGGGCCTGCCCCCTCGTATGCTCCCCACGCGGGGGATATTTCCCCCCGCGGTCCCCCTGTTCGAATCCCACCCTCTCTTCTTTCTGTCTGCGTTGGCTTTCCAACTCAGCACTCAGTTCTCAGCACGCATTGCCGTTGGCATGGCGGAGAGGGTGGGATTCGAACCCACGGTCCCGTTGCCGGGACGCATGCTTTCCAAGCATGTCGATTCGTCCACTCTCGCACCTCTCCGCGTCTGGGAATGCAAAGAAGCGGCATCTTAGCATGCGCCCTAGAGAGCGGCAAGGTGAGCAGACCATCTCCTATATGTGGACTTCAGGTCGTTGATGGAGTGCTCATGCGCACGCACGCCCGCCCGATCACGACGGCCAGACGCGAGGCGGCGGCGCCTGGCTGGCCCCCACCACATCGGAGCGTCCTGGTGTGCCTCCGAGAGGGCGCAGTGACCATGACTGGGCCTAGCAGGACAGGCCGTGCTTGTGAGAGGATGGCACCCCACGGCGTTGCACCTGGGAGGTGCGCGCAGACCACACCGGCTCGGGCATCCTCTGCCGCTTCCAGTACAGAGTCTGGTTGGCTCGGCAGACTCCAGGAAGGCTGATGTCCGGATTGGGATACCATCGTATGGGTTGACACTTGGACATATCCAACGGTACAAAAGCTAGGCAACATCGCGTGTTATTGCTGTCTCAAGCACCATAAGTGACAGCCCGCGGATATCCCCACTGTGCGAGAGTGGCGGAACTGGCAGACGCGCGAGACTTAGGATCTCGTGGGCAACCGTGGGGGTTCAAGTCCCCCCTCTCGCACCACTACCACGATACCGTCGCCAGTAAGTTTCTGGCTGTATAGTAGAAGGACTCTGACCTTATGACGATGAAGATGGAAGTGACTGAATTAGGCCCCATGAAGCGCGCCTTGAAAATCGAGGTGCCCGCCGATGAGGTGACGCAGCGATTTTCTCGGGCGTACATCGAACTGAACCGCCAGGTCCAGATTCCTGGATTTCGGCCAGGTAAAGCCCCTCTGGCGATTCTGGAAAAACGTTACGCCAAAGCAGTGGAAGAGGACGTGATCCGAACTCTGGTCCCGGATTTCTATGATCGGGCCATCAAGCAAGCAGGGCTCAGTCCGGTGCTGGTAGAAATCCCGCCCCTGGATCGGGTCAAGATCAAGAAGGATTCACCATTTACCTTTACCGCAACCGTTGAAATTAAGCCCAAGATCGAGCTCCGCGATTATAAAGCGCCTAATCCTATTTCTCTGAAACCGGACAAGCGTACGGTGGCAGATGAGCAGCTGGACCGCGCTCTTGACGTGTTGCGCGAACAGCAGGCTCGATTGGATGCGGCTCCCGCCGGTACGGCCTTGGCCGAAGGCGACTATGCCGTTGTCGACCTTGAAGGATTCCTGGACGGCGCGCTTCTGGAAGGCACAAAGAAAGAGGGTCAGCTTCATAAAGTCGGTTCGAAGGCCGCGTTGCTTGGAATTGAAATCGACGCCCATCTTGTTGGCAAGAACGAAGGGGATATCGTTGAGATTCCCCAGGCCTATCCGGCCAGCCATCCGGACCATCGCGTCGCCGGCAAGACCGTCCTGTTCCGTCTGAGCGTCACAGGAGTCAAACGGAAGAAGCTACCGGCCCTCGACGATGAATTTGCCAAGGATTGCGGACCGTACACCTCGCTTCAAGAAATTAAGGACAAGTTGCGCAGCGAAATGGAAAAGGCGCTCAAGAGGGATATCGAAGAGTCGTACAAAGACACCATCCTCAAACGTCTGGCCGACACCCATCACTTCGATCTTCCCGAAACATTGGTGGAACGGGAACTCGATGCGATCGTGCGGCAGAAACTCCAAGAACGACAGCGCAGTAAGGCCATGGACCCCACACCCGCGGCTGAAGCGGAAGAGCTCAAGAAGATTCGCGAGGAGCGCCGAGAGGATGCGAAACGTCGAGTGAAGGTGGGCTTGATCCTCGAAGCTGTCGCGGAAAAAGAAGGCTTGTCCGTCAGCCAGGAAGACCTGAACAACGAAGTGACTCGATTGGCCTCGGAACTCAGGGTGCCGATGGCCGATCTCGTGAAGATGATCCAGGCAGGCGGCCAGAATTCCATCGAAGGGTTGCACACGCGGATCTTGGCGGATAAGGCGTTGGATTTTGTCTTTCGCCACGCAGTGATTCAAGGATAGGCACGGTGCTCAGCGCGTTTTGGTCGCGACGCACTGGAAGCCCGTCGAGGAAAGGAATTGACGACATGTTGGTCCCGATCGTAGTTGAACAAACCAATCGAGGCGAACGCGCCTACGATATCTATTCACGACTCCTCAAAGATCGCATCATTTTCCTCGGAGCCCCGATTGATGACGTCTTTGCGAACCTCGTCATCGCGCAGCTGCTCTTTCTGGAAGCGGAAGATCCTGAGAAAGACATCAATCTCTATGTCAATACGCCGGGCGGGAGCGTCACGGCCGGATTGGGGATCTACGACACGATGCAGTACGTAAAACCGCCGATCAACACGATTTGCCTGGGCCAGGCTGCGAGCATGGGCGCGCTATTGTTGACCGCCGGAACGAAGGGCAAACGGTTTGCGCTTCCCAATGCTCGCGTGATGATTCACCAGCCGCTGGGTGGCTTCCAAGGACAGGCGACGGAGGTCGACATTCACGCCCGAGAGATTCTGAAGATCCGCGAACGCCTCAATGAGATCATGGCGAAACATACGGGACAATCGATCGAAAAGATCGCCCACGATACCGAGCGGGACTACTTCATGTCCGGTGAGGAAGCGAAGCGATACGGCCTCATTGACGAGGTCATTACTCGACCACCGAAACAGGTCAAGCCGGCGGAGTCCGGCGACGGCGGAAAAGACGGGGCCAAAGGCAGGTAACACAGGAGGGCGCATGGCCAAGCAGGAAAAGATGGACCGACACTTGCGGTGTTCGTTCTGTGGAAAGAGCCGTGACGAAGTACGGAAACTGATCGCCGGGCCCACGGTCTACATCTGCGATGAATGCGTGAACCTCTGCAACGACATCATTGCCGAGGATTGGGAAGAAGCCAAAGAAGAGATCTCCTCGAAGCTCAAGAAGCCCGCAGAAATCAAATATCACCTGGATCAGTACGTCATCGGGCAAGAGCGCGCCAAACGCATTCTGTCCGTGGCCGTGCATAATCATTACAAGCGCATTTCTTCGAAGGAAAAAGAAGTCGACGACATCGAACTCCAAAAGGGCAACATCCTCATGGTAGGCCCGACAGGTACCGGAAAGACCCTCTTGGCCCAGACCCTCGCCAAGTATTTAGACGTACCCTTCACCCTCGCAGATGCGACGACGCTCACCGAAGCCGGCTATGTGGGCGAAGACGTCGAGAACATCATCCTGAAGCTCCTTCAGGCAGCCGACTACGACGTGGAGCGGGCCGAGCGCGGGATCGTGTACATCGATGAGATCGACAAGATCAGCCGGAAAAGCGACAGCCCGTCGATTACGCGGGATGTGTCCGGCGAAGGTGTCCAGCAAGCCCTGCTGAAACTCATCGAGGGTACTGTTGCCAATGTCCCGCCGCAGGGCGGGCGCAAGCATCCCCATCAAGAATTCATCCAGGTCAACACCATCAACATCCTGTTCATCTGTGGCGGAGCGTTTGTCGGCCTGGAACAGATCATCGAGCAGCGCCTCAATCGGAAGGCGATGGGATTCGGAGCTGAAGTCCGTGGGCGGAGCGAAATCCGCCTCGGCGATTTCCTGGCCAAAGTTCAGCCTGAGGATTTCCTCAAGTATGGGCTGATCCCTGAATTCGTCGGACGATTGCCGGGCGTGGCTACGTTGGAGGAGTTGGACGAACGAGCCCTGATCCGCATTCTCACCGAACCGCGAAACGCGCTCACCAAGCAATACGAGAAGCTGCTGTCATTCGAGAAGGTGAAGCTCAAATTCACGGACGGGGCCTTGGGCGCGGTGGCACGGAAAGCCTACGCGCAGAAGACTGGCGCGCGCGGACTTCGGACTATCTTGGAAGAGGTCATGCTCGACGTGATGTACGACGCTCCCTCTCAGAAACAGATTAAAGAAGTGGTGATTACCGAGGATTCCATCTTCGGGAAGAACCCGCCAATTCGCATCTTTGAACAGGACAAAGACGCCAAGAGCGCGTAATTTCACGCAAAACTGCGCAAGCTGCTTCGCAAAGGGTAGCTTGCGCAGATCAACAACCCTCCATTCCCTGAGCCCATCCATTTTTGACCGTTCCTTTCAGCCGGCCCCTGCAGCCAGCCCCTGCCACCCCTCCCGGAGAACTCTCGGCTTTTCCTCGACAAGCGGAAACGCTGCGATATACTTGCCACGTGCGAATCTGCTTGAGGGAGGGGCTGTGAAATACCCCGTTTCATCTAGTCTCCGTCATAGAGGCAAAGTCCTTGAACTTGACGCCGCACGCGAAATGGTCACCCTGTTGGGGATCAACGGGGAATCGATCGGCAGCCTGTCGTGGGACTTCGTTATTGATCAACTCCTTGCCTATCGAAAACTGCCCGTTCAAAAAGAAGTCCGATCAGAACCACGCATTTCGCTCGTGTTTCGCGTACGCTACAACACACCGGAGGGACAGCGATTCGAGAGTCGAGCGGGGGGCATCGGTGGAGGCGGCTTGTTTATCGAAAGCCTAGCCCCTTTGCCGGTGGGGACCAAGCTGGCCATGGAGTTCTCGCTTCCGGAGAAGCCCACGGAGTGGCTCCCCGCTAAAGGGATCGTGGCGTGGGTCTGTCCGAAAGCCGACCAATATACGTTTAGCCCCGGGATGGGGGTGCGGTTCACTGATGTCACTCCGGAAATCCGTGATCGGATTCTCGAGTTGGTGAAATCGGCGCAGGGTACGGGCCAAGCAGCCTAGTTCTGATTCCTATTCCATTCCGTCTCTTCAGAAGATTGGACCTTGTACATGAAACTTCCAGTCATCTCCGCCACAGGCCATCAAGGTAAATGCCTCGTCATCGACGCCGAGCAAGAAACGATCACTGTGCACGACGAGTCGGGGCAACGGTTGGGCAATATGCCTTGGGGTGCGATCATTGAACAAGTGCTCGCCAGTGACGACGACGCCCGGTTTGCCCATTGCCGCTCACAGCCGCGCGCCCCGCTCGCGGTGAAAGTGCGCTATACCACGCCTGAAGGAAAGCAATTCGACGGTCTAACCGGTGGAGTGGGTGGAGGAGGGCTCTTTATCGAGAGCAGCACCCCCCTGGCGCCAGGAACAGAGCTCTCTGTTGAGTTCGCGCTACCTGATCGGCCCTGGGAAAAACTGAAAGCTAGAGCGAAGGTGGTCTGGACCCGCATCAAGCCAGAACGTTACTTATTGTTTCCCGGCATGGGAGTCCAGTTCGTGGACATTGACGAGAAAGCGCAGAGCCTGCTTGTGGAGTTAGTCGAGGCTTTGAATCGGAGTCGAAACCCGTCCTGAGTCCAACTGGCTCTTCTCCGCCCATCGTTTGACATCAAGACTACTGTCCTGCTGCACGATCGTTTCTAACTCCACAGCCGCTGAACTATCCCCAACAAACCGAAATCGATAGGCGGCTTCCGCCCGAACGCCGATCACTGAATCGTGCCGCAGCCGGTCCAAGAGAACCGGGACGGCGCGCGCATCGCCCGATTCCCCTAAAGCCGCCACGGTCCATTGGCGGACAGCCGGATCGGCGTCAGTCGTCCCCTTGGACAAGGCTGCAAAAGCCTCACGCGCATCTACATCTACCAACAGCAAGGCATGCCCGGCCGCTTGCCGAACGGTCGGATCGGGACTGGTCAAGAGACCCGCGAGCGCGGATGCCAGCGTAGGCATCCCCTCGACGGCACCCAAAGCTTGGGCAGCTGCGCGACGCACGGGGATATCGGGGTCGCGTAGCAGCTCCACCAACTCTGTTCCTGCTCCTACGCCAACTGCAGGCAGCTGCCCCACACTTCGAGCCGCGGCTTCACGTACCGTGGGATCGACATCGTGGATCGCCCGCAACAGATATTGCTCCGCCTTCTGGTCTCCAATTTTGCCTAACGCCTCGGCAGCGGTCAGACGAATCGATGCGTCAGTATCGCCCAGCAAAGTGATGAGCAGGTCTATCGTCGCCTGCGGTGTCGGTGCGGGAGCATCCTGATAGCACCCAGCCGTCGGACCGATCCAACAGGCCACCCACAACGTGAGGAGGAACCATGCCGGTCTGGTTGAAGTCTTCGAGAGAAAAGACAAGATTGAATTGAATATCACGCGGGGTTGGGGGGGTCTTCTTGAACAGCCGGCATTTCTTTCGCCGCTTCAAGAGACTGTTGGATCTCTTTCTGCGCCGCATCCAATTCAGTCTGGATAGTGCGCATCTGGGGATCGACGCTGTTACGGACATCGGTCATAGCCTGTCGGAACGTCCGCAGCACATCGCCCACGCCTTCGCCCAAGCTCTGCATATCATCGAGAGACACTCCCGCCGGAGGTTGCGCTGCTTTAGCTTTCAGAGCGGCTTGTTGCGCCTGCACACGGGCCACAGCGTCCTTATTCACAATTGCTGAGGGACGTTTTTCAGCTGGCTTCGCTTGGGCTCCCGGTGGCAGAGGGGGATACTGCGTCCGGGCCGTAGGAGAGGGGGCCGCAGCACGTTCTTCCATCGAGACCACTTGCTGTGTCGATGCAGGAACGGATGCGGGCTCTCGAGGAGGGGCAATTCGCGGCGCTTGGGGGGCCTGCGGCCCCATGTTGTAAAGCAGAGAGGCCGTGCTGCCCGGCGTCATCTCTGGGCCTGGGACATAGGGAACTTTGGGCTTGGCGATCGCGGGCGCCACGCCTGTGGCAGCAGACTGAACCGCGGCGGCGGCGATCGGTTGGGCCCGAACCGGTTGTGGCGGCGCGGTTTCCGGTTGAACCTGGCCTGCGACAGGCTGCGGGACTTCGTTGACTTCCTTCTTAAACCCTTTCAGAGCCTTGCCGACACCTTCGCCGATCTGCGGCAAGCGGCCTGCTCCGAAAATGATCAGCACGATGACCAGAATGATAATGAGTTCAGAAATGCCCATCGTCCCGAACATGTACGCACCTCGCGTTTAGAGAATACTCAAGAAAGTCGGCTGAATCACAAGGTGGTTTGAATCTAGCCGCCACACCAACGTGGTGTCAAGAAAGCGTTTGGTGGAACGGTTTGGGGATGCAGTAGGGATCAGAGTATAGGAACGATCTCGGTCTGGAGGGGTTGGCCATACACCAGCGCTTCTCGGTCCGAGACATACACATCCAATTCGCTCCTGACCCCGAACTCCCCCGGAAGATAGATGCCCGGCTCGATGGAAAAACAGGTTCGCGGTATGAGTCGTCGACTGTCCTGCGTTTCCAGGTTGTCGATGTTGGCTCCATTGCCATGGACTTCTTCACCGATAGAGTGGCCGGTCCGATGCAGAAAGAAGTCGCCGTAACCGGCCCCCCGAATCACGTTGCGGCAGACGTCATCGACTTCCCATCCAAAGGGAAACCGACCTGAAGCCACCCGTTCCTGGACAAATATCAGCGCCGCATCGCGCCCCCCTCGGACATGTTCAAAGACCATGCGCTGCTTTGGGGGCACCTGCTTCCCGGTATAGCCAGTCCAGGTAATGTCGCCGTAGACAGACCCAGGCTCTGTCCGTTTGGCCCATAGATCGATCAGCACCAAGTTATCTCGAGTGATCGGAGAGGAGCCAGATTCGACCGGTCCATAATGGGGATCGGCGCTATGCGCATTGACTGCGACGATGGGAGCGCTGGACGTCGTCATCCCGGCATCGTGAATCCTCGAGAGAATAAACTGCTGCAGTCCGTATTCGGTCAACGCGCGGTCCTTGGTGATCGACGAAGCAACATGGGCAAAGGCCGCATCGACGATACTCCGGAGCGTCATCGACGCATATCGATGCGATTCCAGTTGCTCGTCCGTCCACACCGCTTCAAATCGTTGAACAAGATCGGCCGACGTGACGACCTCGATCCCGAAACTTCGAATCAAATCGATGGTGCCGGCATCGACCCGTGACAGATAAGGCACGGCGTTGAGAGGCGAATACTGCATCGCGATACGCCGGCAGCCTTTCAACAGCGACGACAATATAACGCGTTGCTGTTCCCACGACACATAATGTTGGTCGCGACCGGGCAATTCGTCCAGCACGTGCGGTTCAATGCGGTGGAGCAGTTTGATCGGTTCCGCCGTGGCAGGAATCCAATAGTACCAACGCCGCGTGACGTGCCGTGTAGGATCGAGGAGCAAGACGCGATAGGCGAGCGGGTCGCTTCCCCGAAAATCGTAGAAGAGCCAACCATCAAGCGCATCAGCTTCTTGCAACGCCTGTTGAATTGCTGTAATCCGCTTGTGATGCATGGCCGTTCTCATACGTACCGCATCTTATCGTCGGGGTCGCGGGGCGTCAATCAGACGATGGGCCCTCTTTGTGCGCCATGCTACAATGCCGGCCTATGGCTCCAGAGTCGCCCCCAGCATCGTCATCCCATCGCGTCACGTTGTTCTTCGGGCCTGAACCGGTGGAGAGAGAACCAGACACACAGGCCTGTGTGTTCAACGTGAAGAAGCGGAGCTGGAAAGCAGGGATCCAGGTGTCCGTGGAAATCGGCACGGACCAGCTGTCGGCCCTTCGTCTCAAGATCCGACTCACTGAGCGACTCGCGCAGATCTTTCTGATGCTCGCTCCGGAGGAACGTCCCGTCTATGAAGGACGCGTGGCGGATCTCTTTGCCCAAGCAGTGAGTCGGTGCAAGCTCGATCTACGACTGCAATCCGGACTGAACCAAGAAAACCGGCGAATCCTAGCCGACGAGTTGGTGCCGCAGCTGGACCAGGCCGTCATCGCTCGCGCGGAGTATGTCGTTGCCTACGTTTTGACGGAACTGGACCTGGCTCCTGATCGCCCATCACCTTCATCTCTTTAGCTTCTTGCGGCGGCAGGGGGTTTGCATTCATGGATAAATTTGTTATAACGCATACCGGTGCCATCGCATGAGGCTTTCGCATTCATCTGAATCGTGCTCTTGAGGAGGAAGGAGGCATCTCACGTGAAACCTTGTGGATTCTGGAGCAGACTCCCGCTCGTGACACTCGTTGTGGTCTTGACGTTCTTTACGATGATCGCGGTTCCGGCCTGGAGCCAGCTTTCGTCCGACGACACGTCGCAAGGAACGGCATCCGGGGTCGGGATGCAGGTGCTATCCGCTCTCTCTACCATCGTCTACTTTCCCTTCAAGGGGGCGTTCGCCATTGGAGGAGGAATCGTCGGCGGCCTCGCCTACCTCTTCTCGGGCGGCAGCGAGCAAACGGCCAAGAACATCTGGATCCCCAGCATGTACGGCACCTACATCATCACGCCCGAACACCTCGCCGGTGATCGTGCGGTGCGCTTCATCGGTGTCGCTGCCGAGAGTGACGGAGCGCCGGCCGAACCAGCGCCGATGAGCAGGCTTGCGCCTGAGCCAGCCCAATGATATGAAACCTGTTATCGGCGTGACGCCTGATTTCAACGCCGGTGACCGAAAAGAGTGGGGTGGGCGAGAGCCCACCTACTTCCTGCGAGCCCGCTACATTCGGGCCATCGAAGAACTCGGTGGCATTCCCCTCATTCTCCCCCTCGTGGCAGAAACGACCGCCCGGCGTCGGCTTCTCGATGGCGTTGACGGACTCTTGCTCACCGGCAGCGGTCCAGACCTGCCCCCGCGCCTCTACGGAGAACGCCAGCGCTACAAGTTTCCGCTGATGAGTGAGCGACGCGCCGACTTTGAACTGGATCTGGTCCACCAGGCCAGAACGCGCGATCTTCCGCTCTTGGCGATTTGTGGAGGCATGCAGACCGTCAACGTCGCGTGCGGAGGCAGTCTGTTCCAGGATATTCCGGCACAGGTTCGGAGCGCGTTAGTCCATCGCCAGAAGACGAAGGCGATCCTGGTCTCTCATCCCGTCGCCGTGACGCCGAAGAGTCTGCTCAAGAAAATCGTCAACAAGGCGTCGCTCATGGTGAACAGCTCCCATCACCAATCCGTCAAGACGGTGGCCCCGTCGCTGATCGCGAGCGCCGTCGCCCCTGATGGAATAGTGGAAGCGATCGAGTCGCCCACGCACCGGTTTCTACTCGCAATTCAGTGGCACCCCGAATTCCTCTTTGAGCGCCACGCGGCCCACCGGCGGCTCTTCGAGGCCCTGCTGCGAGCTGCGAGACGGACCCGCGCGTGATCCACGCAAGCCGACCCAGACAAGGTCAACGCCATCAGGGCGACAATTCGCCTGCTATACTTGATTCCGTATGGAGCCTCAGTCCATTGATCCCGTTGCAACAACTCCTAGCCCTCTCGTCTCAGGAGAGTCCGTGACGAGTCGCCTTTTCCGGACCAAACCCATCAACCAAATTCTGGCGGACGCGGACCATCCGGACCATCGGTTGAAGAAGACCCTGACCGCGTGGGACCTCACCGCCCTAGGAATCGGCGCGATCATCGGCACCGGCATCTTCGTCTTGATCGGCACCGCCATCGTGGGAGACGCTCATCGACCGGGGTCAGGCCCGGGCATCATCCTGTCGTTCATTCTGTCCGGCCTGACCTGCGCATTCGCCGCCCTCTGCTATGCGGAATTCTCCGCCATGATTCCTGTAGCCGGCTCCGCCTACACCTATTCATACGCGACATTGGGAGAATTCTTGGCCTGGATCACCGGCTGGAATTTGATTTTGGAATATGGCGTGGCCTGCGTGGCCGTCGCGATCGGCTGGTCAGGCTATTTCAATAATCTTCTGAGTCTGGCCGGCCTCGAACTGCCACATTGGGCCACACATCCACCCGGAGGGCCGGACGGGGGCATCGCCAACATTCCGGCCGCAATCATCGTTCTGCTGGTCACGATCATCCTCGTCATCGGCATCAAGGAAAGTGCTCGCGCCACCAGCTATATCGTCTGCTTGAAGCTGGCGGTGATTCTGTTCTTCATTGCCGTCGGGACCCCCGCCGTGAATCCAGAGAACTGGACACCCTTCATGCCGCAAGGGTTCGCCGGTGTCGGCGCTGCGGCCGCCATTATCTTTTTTGCCTACATCGGATTCGATGCCATCTCGACCGCAGCGGAGGAGACACAGAATCCCCAGCGCGATCTCCCGATCAGCATCATCGCCTCGCTGAGCATCTGCACTGTGCTCTATATCGCCGTCGCCGCGGTACTGACCGGATTGATCCCCTATACGAAGATCGACATCCACGCACCAGTTGCTGATGCCTTGCGGCTGGTGGGATTCAAGTGGGGCGCGGCGATTGTGTCGATTGGCGCGGTCGCCGGAATCACCAGCGTGCTGGTGGTGATGATGTTGGGTCAAGTCCGAGTGTTCTTTGCGATGTCGCGTGATCGGCTGCTTGGTCCCTGGCTCTCCGCCGTGCACCCGCGATTCAGAACACCCCACCATGCCACCATCGTTACGGGTGGCGCGGTGGCGGTACTGGCCGCCTTGATCCCTATCGGTGATGCGGCGGATATGACCAACATCGGGACGCTCTTCGCCTTCGTCCTCGTCTGTCTCGGAGTGATGATTCTTCGGTACACCAAACCCGACCAGCCACGTCCCTTCCGCCTTCCATTTATGCCGCTGGTACCCATCCTCGGCATGCTGGCTTGCCTTGGACTCATGGCCTTTCTCCCCGGGCTCACATGGATCCGCTTCGGGGTGTGGACTGTCATCGGTGTTCTCGTCTATGCGGGCTATGGGCTGAAACACAGCAAACTCGCCACGCAGAGCAGCCAATATTGATCCATTGACGATTGAATCATTGCTCCATTGTTTTCAATGGTGCAATGAACCATTCACAAAATGACTCAATTCTTCTTAAACGGGACTAGTTCGACTTGCCGGATGGCTGTGAAGCGGAAGCAGGAACAGCGGTAGGCTGAGTATCTGCCGTTGGGGCTGAGGCAGCCAGAGCGGGCGTCCCGACGGAAGGAGGAGCAGCCTGAGCCGTAGGGGCAGGACTGTTTGCTGCCGGAGCAGCGGGCTTCGCAGAAGCGGCCGGCTTCGGCGGCGCTGGTTTTTCAGGCTTAATGCCTCCTTCCCAGGCCGGACCGGAATACATGTCTGCCGTAAGACCCTTGGTCTTCCATTTCTCTTCGAAATCAGCGGCGGCCTTATTGGGCGTTTCGCCCACACCCATTACATCGTTCCAGGGATAGGCCTTTGGCCCGATCTGGCAACCGGATTCCGTGCGCTTCAAATACAAGGAGATCGGATTCCCCCGATAGGGTCCGAGATAAATATGCACACAGCCGACGTATTCGAGCAAGGAAGCCATGACCCGCTCCAAGAGTGCGCATGATGCCACAAGAGGTGAGAGGAGGGCAAGGAGGCGCGGCAGGTAGATCACGTCGCTCTTCGAAGACGTGAGGCGTGAATCGTGAAACGTATCTCCCTGAAAAACTGAGCTGATAGCGTATGGCTCGTGGCACGAATTATGAGAGTTTTGTTTGCTTTTTCGACAGACTATCGGCCATACGCCATATGCCATCATGCCATCGGCTCTTTTCTTCGGACGAACGACGAACGAAGTGGGCGGCCTTGTTGAGCATCCTGTGGGTGCGATCTCCTCTTGTCCCTGACGTGCAGCCCAGTGAAGTTCTGGCGTGCCCCCATCATTCTACTGCAGTCTGCTAAGGCCGACCGATGCCTGCGTGAGCTCTGGAACGACTCGATCGTGAGGATCGATCCTGCGTTCACATTCAGACGCCGGCTTTCGCGAATCGTTCGCGGGTCTGGTGAATCGAGTGCAAGAGAGCCCGGTGACTTCGGCAGCCTACCACGAGTTTGGCGTCAGAAATCACGACGGGTCGATAGGGAAAAAGGAACCGTTTTTTCAGACGCGTGATCCGCGCGAGGGACTGTTCCAAGCGTTCGGCCGTGATGGTGCCATCCGCGACGGCTTTGTCCAAGGCGCTGATGGCCGCCACTTCCCGATTACGATCCTTACAGATGAGCGGCATATCGCAGCCGGCCAGAATCGATTGCACCGTGGCGTCTTCGATGCCGTAGTGATCGATGATTGCGTGCATTTCAAGATCGTCGGTCAGAACTACGCCGTCGTACTGCAGCTCTTCGCGGAGTAATTTCCCAATGATGGTAGGGGACAGCGTGGCCGGCCGTTGATCATCCAATGCGCGATACAGCACGTGGGCCGTCATCATCGTGGCGACGCCGTGCGCGGCGGCATACCGGAACGGAGGGAACTCAATCTGCTCCAATCGCTCGCGAGACGCCGTCACGACAGGCAATTCCTTGTGCGAATCCGTGTTGGTATCGCCATGACCGGGAAAGTGCTTGCCGCAGGCAACGACACGGTTGTCCTGCAACCCTCCCACCGTCGCCAAGCCCAGTTCACACACCGGCGCAGGTGTGGTGCCGAACGCACGATCCCCGATCACCGGATTCGCCGGATTGCTGTTCACATCCAGCACAGGCGACATATTCATATTGATGCCGACGGCTTTCAGCTCTCTCGCAATCGTCGCCGCGGCTGCGTAGGCCAGTTCGGAGGAATTGCACCGGCCCAACATCTCACACGAGGGGAAAATCGTGAACTCTTTCGGCAAGCGCGAGACGCGCCCGCCTTCTTGGTCTATCGAGATCAGCAGCGGGGAATGGGGACTGCCTCGCTGCAGTTCATTCGTCAGTTCGACAATCTGTTCGGTCGATTCGAGATTCCTCGAAAACAAGATGACCCCACCAGGCTTATACTCTTTGATGAACGCGGCGAGGTCCGCCGAGACGGTCGTGCCGTCGAACCCCACCATGAAGAGCCGGCCGATCTTGTCACGAGACATCAGCATGCCCCTAGCTCTCGCCTATGCTGAGATGGTTGTAAAACCTCCAGAGGTCCAGGGGTTCGCGAGCTCCTTGGACAAGGCCGCAGGTGGCAGGGTGGAACCCAGAGGATGATGGAAAAGCCCGCCCAGCAAGGCCGCAGCGAGTGAAAGGGACTGTCGCGGCTCGACTGAGCTCGCCGAAGTCCCTTCCGACCGGCGACTGTCCCTGTTTAAATAGCGGGACAGGCACGGCTCGGCTGAGCTCGCCGAAGTCCGGCAATGCCGGATTCAGTCCCCTGGAGCCTCTGAACGATGCGAGAACGCCGCTGGAGGGCTTTTGCAACATCCTCATGCTAAAGCGCGCGGTCCATCAGATACTGAATCAGCAGCCTGGTGCCGATCCCAGTAGGGCCTTTGGGGATATAGGCCCGTTCGCGTTCGCTCCAATCAGTGCTGGCGATATCGAGATGCACCCAGGGACAGTCGCCGACAAACTTGCTCAAGAACAACGCGGCCGTGATCATGCCTCCCCCACGCCCGCCGATGTTCCGCATGTCGGCCACGTCGCTCCGCAATTGTTCGAAATATTCATCCCACAGCGGCATTTCCCAGACACGCTCGCCCGCGCGTAACCCAGCCTTGCGAACCGACTCTTTCAGTTTCGCATCTGTGCCGAACATGCCGATCGCAAACTGGCCAAGCGCCACGACACAGGCACCCGTCAGGGTAGCAATGTCGATGAGCGCCGCCGGCTTAAATCGTGTGGCGTAGGCGAGGCCGTCAGACAAAATCAGTCGCCCTTCAGCGTCGGTGTTCTGCACCTCTACGGTCTTCCCTGACAGCGTCTTCACGACGTCGCCCGGCCGCATCGCGCGGCCCCCCGGCATGTTCTCTGCGGCCGGGAGAATGCTGATCAGATTGAGCGGTAATTTCAGCCGTGCCGCGGCCCGTATGGCGGCCAGCACTTCTGCGCCGCCGGTCATGTCCGCTTTCATCTGCTCCATGTTTTCCGACGGCTTGAGCGAGATTCCACCCGTGTCGAACGTGATCGTCTTGCCGACGAGGACCACTGGACGATCGTCTTTTTTCTTTGCTCCGTGGTACTGGAGAATAATGAACTTCGGCGGTTCATGGCTGCCCTTCGCCACGCCGAGCAGGGCGCCCATGCCAAGCTCTTCCATCTCCTTCTGTTCCAGGATCTTGAGACTCACACCGGTTTCCTTCGCGATGGCCTTTGCCTCGTTGGCGATCTTGGTCGGCGTCATCACGTTGGAAGGATGGTTGCAGAGATCGCGAACGAACACCGTGGCTTCCGCGGTCGCCACACCGCGCCGGATGCCTTCAGCCAGCTGGCGCAGCCGGCCTTTCCGCGGAGCGAGCACCGACATCGCTGCCAGGTCTTTGTGGGTCGGCCCTTCGCTGCGATAGACGTCAAATTGGTAGCTCCCCAGAATGGCCCCTTCGGCCATCACTTGCGCCATATCGACCGCCGACGCGCTACGGGGCATGACATTCGGCAGGCCAACGGTGAACGAGCCGGCCTTCGCTTGGCGCACCCGCTTCGCCGCATGACCCATGGCCTGACGAATCTGGTCCAGACCCACATCTTTCTTTTTGCCCAGGCCAACTAGGATCAATCGCTTCGCCGGAACTTTGCCCTGTGTGTGGAAGAGCACCGCTTCGTTGGCCTTCCCTTCGAACTCCTTCGACTGCAACAGCTCCGTCAGCGCCCCACCAAGGGACTTGTCCAGCGCCGCCGCATCACGTTTAGAGAAGGCCTCGCCTTCGCAATGCATGAGGACGAGCGCATCCGTGGCCTCCGATTCGACTCGCCCTTGCTTGGTATGGACCCGCATGATTTTCATTCCACAAACTCCTTGTCATAGGTCAATCGTCACTGGTCAATGGGTACGGAGGCTTCCCCCATCAATGACCCCTGATCAATGACTAGTGACATCTCTCACACCCCCCGCATGTCGGGAGCCCAAATATGCTTATGCATCTGCAATTGAAAACGAATCGGGAGCCGATCCGCCAACACCCATTCAGCCAGCTGACGGGGATCGAGCGTGCCAAATACCGGGCTAAAGAGAACCGGACATCGATCCGCCAATCCGTAACGCGCCACGACCTCTTTCGACCACTCATAGTCAGTCCGATCCTGGATGACGAACTTCGCTTCGTCCTGCGGCCTGAGGCGCTGGACGTTGGGCCAGTGCATCCGTGCCATCATGCCGCTTCCCGGACACTTCACATCCAGGATGATGTGAACCAGCGGATCGACAGTCGAGATATCCACGGCTCCACTGGTTTCGAGCAGGACGGTGAAGCCTTCATCGCACAGCCGGTTGAGCAACGGCGCCGTATTGGGCTGCGCCAGCGGCTCTCCGCCTGTCACCTCGACTAAACGGCAGCCATACTCATGGACCTTTGCCAGAATGTCGTCGATCGACTGCACCGTCCCGCCATAGAAGGCGTACTCCGTATCGCACCATGAACAACGGAGGGGACAGCCCGTCAGGCGCACAAACACGCAGGGCCGACCGGCAAACGTCGATTCGCCTTGGATGCTGTGGAAAATTTCGGTAACACGAAGAATTGACGAAGTAGTCATTGTTTCATTGACTCATTGTTTCAGAAATGAACGAATCGGCAATCACTCAATGATTCAATTCTGCTTACTTCCATCGCACGACCGGCCAATTCTGCTGCCGGGCTATGCGCGCCACCCCCCGGATGGGGTTCACCACCGTGGGATGTCCAACCGCTCGCAAGACGTCGAGGTCGCCAGGACTATCTCCGTAGGCATAACACTGGGAGAGGTCCAATGTGAGGTCCTGTGCTAACCGCTCAATCAGCCGCCGCTTTCCCTCACCATAGGGCAAGGGCGGCACAAGATGGCCCGTGTAGACGCCGTTCATGTGCTCCAAGCGGCCGGCAAAGCATCGGTCCACTTGTAAGGCAGTCGCGATAGGGTCGATCAGGAAATCGATCGAGCCCGTCAGGAGAATAATCGTGTGGCCGGCCCGCCGATGCTCCTCGATCTGTCGCATGGCCGCAGGGGAAACGCGGGGACACAATTGCTCGCGACAGAATTCTTCCCCCAACGGCTCGATCACCTGCACCGGCTTTCCGGCTAGGTACAGCTTGCGTTCGCGGAGCGGCTGCAGCGAGAGCGCCGGCAGGTGCCGCATGAGCCAAGCAAGACTCGCGCGAACCTCCGGCCATCCGACCACACCGCGCCGCCACAGCCATCGAAAGAATCGGACTTCGCTGGCTTCCCCGGGCAGTACTGTATTGTCCACATCAAAAAAGGCCGCGACCTGGTTGTCGAGTCGGCGTTGAGAGTACGACCTGAGTATTGTCATAGCACGAGAGACAAACTAGGTTTGTGACGCATGCGCCCGTGATTGAGCGGCGGGCCGATTCTACCGGAGGGGTCCTTCATTGACAAGAATTTTGCCCTACTTCTATAATGCCGCTCCCTCGGGCTGTCGCTCGTCGTTCGTGAAGCGTATCTCGGTGGGAGAGCGGAGCTGATAGCTGATGGCGTATAGCACGGGCAAAGACCATCATGAACCCGTTCTACTCATCATATGCAATCGGCCATATGCTCATCTCTTCGGACGAGAGACGAACGACGTTTCACGTTTCACGGATTCGGTCGCCGAAGTGGTGGAATGGCAGACACGCACGTTTGAGGGGCGTGTGGCGCAAGCCGTGCGGGTTCAAGTCCCGCCTTCGGCACCATCCCTCCTATAGTGCAGCGATTACAGAGACTTGGCGAGCGGCGTTCTCACGCCGTGTTATTAGCGTGTTCAAGCGAGTCATGGCGGCGTCGAGCTTCTCCGCCTTGATCGTGCGGTAGCGCAGGAACATTTCGACCGAGGAATGACCCACGATCTTCATGATCGTTTCGGTCTCCACCCCCGCATCGGCCAGGTTCGTGACGGCACAGTGCCGGAGATCGTGGAACACGAAGTTGAGGATCTTCTGTTCCTCGCACAGTAGGCCGACCACTCGGTAGGTGTGATTGACCTTGCGGCCTTTTTTCTCAAACACGAGACCGCTGATTCGGGTCACTCCGCCCTGCTCACGAAGCCGCTGAAGGGTGTGCTTGAGAACCGGGGTCAACGGTACTTCACGAGCCTCCCCATTCTTGGTCAACGCACCGGGAAGAAAGATCCGGCTTTTCTCCAGGTCTACACGGTCCCAGGTCAAGCCGAGAATCTCCTCTAATCGCATTCCCGTGTAATAGCCCGTCAATAGCACGGGCTTGAACCACTCAGGTGCAGCGGTAGAGAGCCGGTTCCATTCTTCAGGTTCCAGTACCCGACTCCTGGCGTTCTTCGGCTTCGGGGCTGCCACCAGCGAGGCCACGTTTCTGGTAAGCAGATCGCGCCTCATCGCCTGCTTGAGCATGTGCTTCAGGATGTTGTGATCCACGTTCACCGTGGCCACAGCCCGGCGCTTCCCCCGTTCCTGGCGAAAGTCCTCCACGTCCTTGGCGGTCAGGTCTTGGAGAAGTTTCTTGCCGAAGTACGGAACCAGGACCTTTGTGATCCGCTGGCATCGTTCAGGGTAAGACCGAAGTTTCCTCACTTCTTCAATTTCCACGTATTCAGTAGCCCATTGAGCAAACGTCATCGTCACCTGCTGTACCCGCTCACTCACCATCGTTCCGGCCAGGAGCTTGGTCTTGATAATCGCCTCTTGCTGCTTCGCGACGGTCTTGTTCGCACAGCCCACTTTCCACCGTTTCAGCTTCGCGCCCTGGACGCCGGACGCTAACGAGAGTGTCTTGCCGTCATCCAAGACACGGAACTCGACATAGTAACTATCGTTTCGTTTCGTGAGTCCCATAGACTCAGCCTCCTTTCTTCATTTTGGCTTCGCCGATCAATTCGGCGACCGTACAGCGGAGCGCCTTCGCCAACTTCTTCAGGGT
>SPAW01000013.1 GCA_005239465.1 Nitrospira sp.
AGGAGTCCTGGGATTGAACCGCTGGCGAGCCGTGTTCGCCGATCCCAAGGCTAGCGCCCCGGCAGGTGTGTATGCGGAAGTCTTTCGACGGATCACGATCTCGCCTCTTTCCAAATGAGCTCCGTTTCTTCGCCCATTCTTTTACATCCTGCGTCTGAGAGCTAGTCATGCAACATGGTGCCGAATTAGAGCGCTGAAGAGCCTGCCCGAGCCAACTGATCGTGCATTTTACGCTCGATCCGCTGTTCCCGCACTTCTTGGCTTTTTGATAGCGGGGCCCCCTGGTCTTTTTCTCCGATATCTTTTTCTATCATCTATCTACATGCGTAGCGGCTCACTAATCTGTTGCCAATTATTCCCTGACCACTTGTTGAATTCTTTTTGACATATTCTCTTCGAGGTTAATAGCCGAGTAGTGGGCTGCGAACCAATCCTGACCGATGACAACCTTCCTCACACTCGCACAAAGTACGGAATCGCCACCAACACCAAGCCGACGCCAACCAGCACGTACACGTTTGCGATGAAATAGGGAAAGACACAAAGGGCAATCCCTACGCAGAGCGGGACGATCGCCTTTTGCTTTTTCCCATAGATAGCGAACCCCGCACCGATAGACCCAAAGATTATTCCCCAGATGAGGATCCCCGTGCTGCCCAACTGAAACATTCAGGATTCTCGCGTTCATCACAGCGAAAAGCAGATCGTCTTCCCCGCGCTGTCATCGCTCAGCCAAGGATATCTATCTTGATATGGCGATGCCCACGGCGGATACGGTACCGCCGAAAGTCAGCGAGATCGAGCGTAAAGACTTTGGTTGTGCGTAACGATTCTCCAGCCACAATCAGGGAGGCGTCCGCCAGATCCATCGGGTGGTCCCCATACTGTTCCATCAACTCGAACGCCCGCGCTATTGCCGCGTGATCCATGAACCAGAGCGACACTCCGCTACTCAGAATGAAATCGCGCAATCGATCGGCCCCAATGCTGTTCGGGGTCAGGAGATGGAAAGCTTCGGTCAACACCGGGATGGTGGTAAAAAGCGTGTCTCGTACGGCACTCAAAATCTCTCTACATCGCCCATGCTCGGCATCTTTCGGATCGAACAGTGCTACGAATGGCCCGGTATCCACGAGGATCATCGACGGGATTTTTTCCGCAAGGCGATTTGCATTCCACGGCGCGTCTCTGTCGAAGGTGCTAGTGCATAGCCGCCAGGCCCGAGATCGAGACGGCGGTAGATCTCGAAGGGAGGCTGCTGTACACGACGACCCACTTCATCACGCAAGACTAACACTCCGTGTTTCAGCGCAGAAGACACAGACCAGCCTGTTTTCTGGGTCACTTGCTTCAACGCTTTCTCTGTTTCATCGTCGAGTCGAACTGTCCGAATACCCATGACTCCTCCTGGCATTCAAATGTCATACACAATGTAATACACTTGGGGCGCGGCGTCAACTCGCCTCTGATGTACAGTCTTCCATAACGATATGCCGTTCAGGGCTGTTTGGCCTCAGCTAATGCTTTCCCAATCAGCGCCTGTGCTTCTTCCTGAATCTGCTTGAGGTGATCTTTCCCTCGGAAGCTTTCGGCGTAGAGTTTGTACACATCTTCGGTGCCGGAGGGGCGGGCGGCGAACCACCCTTGATCGGTCACGACTTTCAGCCCACCGATTGCGGCGCCGTTGCCCGGCGCGTTGGTGAGCATCGCGACAATTTTGTCACCGGCCAATTCAGTTGCCTTCACTTGATCGGGCGACAGTTTCGAGAGAATAGTCTTCTGCTCAGGTGTGGCTGGGGCATCGATCCGTTCATAGACCGGCTCGCCCAATTCTTTCGTTAAGACGCGATAGAGCTCGGCTGGATCGCGTCCGGTCTTGGCCATCATCTCGGCGGCAAGAAGGTCCATGATGATGCCGTCCTTGTCGGTGGACCAGACGGTGCCATCGTGGCGTAAGAACGACGCGCCTGCACTTTCCTCGCCCCCGAATCCCAGCGAGCCATCGAGCAAGCCGTTCACAAACCACTTGAAACCCACAGGCACCTCGACGAGTTTCCGCTTCAGCTTGACCGCGACGCGATCGATGAGGCTGCTGCTCACCAGCGTCTTGCCGATTCCTGCTTCCGGTTTCCACCCTGGACGATTGGAAAAGAGGTAAGAGATGGAAACGGCGAGGTAGTGATTGGGATTCATCAGACCGGCAGAGCGCGTGACAATCCCATGCCGGTCGTTGTCCGCGTCGTTTCCGAACGCCACGTCGAAGCGATCCCTGAGGGCAATCAGATTCGCCATTGCATAAGGGGAGGAGCAGTCCATGCGAATCTTACCGTCCCAATCCAGCGGCATGAAACGGAAGGTGGGGTCGACGGAAGGATTTACGATTTCGATGTTCAGCCCATAACGTTCAGCAATAGGCTTCCAGTAGGCCACGCCCGACCCGCCGAGCGGATCGATGCCGAGCGTGAGCTTGGCTGATTGTACGACGTCCATGTCGATCACGTTCTGTAGATCACCAATGTAGGTGCCGATGTAATCATGTTGGTGGGTAGTTGGAGCTCGCCTGGCTTGTTCGTAGGAAAGCCGCTTGACTCCTTGAAGACCTGCGGCAAGAAGGGCATTGGCTCTGTCTTCAATCCACGTGGTGACCTGAGTGTCGGCCGGTCCACCCTGGGGCGGGTTGTACTTGATGCCGCCGTCTTCAGGGGGATTGTGCGAGGGGGTGATGAGGAGGCCGTCAGCCAGTCCAGCTTTCTTCCCACGGTTGTAGGTCAGAATTGCATGGGAGATGACCGGAGTCGGCGTGTAACCACCATCCTGATCGATCATGACTTCGACGCCATTGGCCGCCAGTACCTGAAGTGCACTGACGAAGGCCGGCTTCGAGAGCGCGTGGGTGTCCATTCCCAGATAAAGCGGACCGGTTGTGCCCTGGACTGTCCGATATTCAACGACGGCTTGCGTGACTGCCAGGACATGGAACTCGTTAAACGATCGCTTGAAGGATGACCCACGATGTCCAGATGTGCCAAATGAAACACGTTGTTCTCGGACCATTGGATCAGGCTTCTCTGTCGAATAGGCAACAAGGAGCTTGACAACATCGACAAGACTAGAGGCCGGCGCAGGTTTTCCAGCCAATGGATGAATTGCCATAGCAGATGTGTAGTCCAGAGCCCTGCGACTGTCAACCTGGCCATCGTAGCGCGATGGACTGAAGCGAGAGGCGAGAGAGAAAAATGGTTAGGAGTCATTTCTTGACGGCTCAGGAGTAATTAAGATTTCCGACCGCTTTTCAGTTTCCCCATTTTCTGTCTCACCAAGGCCGAACCCCCCGGAAGTGTGAGTAGGGGTGGACGTATCTGCGGCGCGAGCAGGATAAGCATGACTCAAGCGAAAGACAACGACGGTCAAGGAGACATTATCCGTCTTCGTACGCCCGTAACGCTTGAAACGAGGCGTTCGGGGGAAAAATGAGTTCCGATGGCAAGAAGAATTATAATCCGAGAGTGAAATGATCGGGGTTGTGGACGAGAAATCGGCTCGGTTAATGGGAAAAAACCAGCAAGTTGATGCGAATTTTTCAAGGAACATGTGGATAGAACAACATGTGATGGTTGCTCAATGAGCGAAGATCTTCTTGCAGGAAAATCCCTTGTACGACGCAGAGTTGGTGGATTTCACATCATTGATTCGGTAAGATGCGCGAATACTTATACGATTATTGAGGGGGTGGAGTGTCCCGTCTTCGGCTTGGGCTCGTGATCGTACTCGCCTTGGTGATGTTCGCCATCGCCTTCCTATCGTTTTCTAGAGAACTGACCGGCCAAGACTATCTCAAGGATTTCGTCCTGCAGCAACTGGAGGAGAGCCTTGGGCGAAAAATCGAGGTCCATCGCGTAAAGTTCGTGCTCTTTCCGCGCATTCGCGTGGAGCTATCCCAAGTCTTGATTCATGACCCCAATTCAGATCAGGTTGTGCTGACCGCCAAGCGAGTCGATCTGGTCTTGCGCCTGCTTCCGCTCCTCCGCAAGCAAGTCGTGGGTAAGAGGTTGCTGATCGAGGAACCGATGCTCACGCTCCGACGGAATGAAACCGGCCACTGGAATGTGCTGGACGGCCTGAACGATCAGGCAGCCACGGACCAGCGCACGATGGACATGATGGCCCGGATGTTCATGATCCGGCAGGCCACACTCGTCAACGGCACAATCATGGTGATCGATGCCGCCAGGCCTGATGGGGTCCGCTCCATCAAGCTAGAGCGTGTAGAGGCCGGGCTCCTGATTCGGGCTGACCGCGGTCTCGCAGAGCTTCACCTGTCGGCGGCTCATCCGGGGGAACAAGGAATGTCTGCCGTGTCGCTCGATGGAGTGGTCCGACGATCAGATAAACCGGTGTCATTATCCAGTGAAGACCCAGCCGGGCCGGCAGCCGTGTTTCAGTTTGACGGCCGCATTGACGCCGCAGATCTCAAAATTCGCGAAGTTGCCGACTTCCTCGGACCCCGGCCGGTTTCTGAGCACCTTCAGGGGGTACTGAATCTCCAAAGTTCCGTTCGGGTCATGCCTGGGGTGGCGGGGTATGACATGGTGCTTTCGGACATGACGGCGCGTCTGAACGAAATGACGCTGACGGGAAAAGCCAATCTTGCCGGCCTCCTGACTCCCCAGCCGACTTTTGCCGTAACGTTTAGCAGTTCTCTGGTCGCACTGCCGCAATTGTTGAAAACCATTCCCGCAGAGTGGATCAACCCGCAGATCCCCGCACTATTAGCCGATCGCCAGATCGACGGCAAAGTGCAAGTGATGAACGCGACTTTGACGGGGGCCGCCACGTCCATGCCTCAACTCTCGACGACCGGCGAGTTTCACGTGCAGGAAGGACAGGGATTGATCGGCCAAGACCGTGTCGCGGCGAAAGACCTCGCTGCGGTGGTAATCGTGGAAGCCGGGCGCATTCGCGTCACCAGTGTGACAGGGATCTATGGAGCGATTCAGATTACGGATGGGAAGGCGATGGTGTCGTTTCTTGAAGCGGGTCCGTGGCTCGAACTGGAGATCACGGGCAATATGGCGGCGTCTCATTTGTTGCAATTCCTCGCGAAGACCGTGAAGGCCGAACGATTGACGCGATTGTTTGCCGGCATTCGGGATGTGGAAGGCATGGCTCAGCCGACATTTCGTCTCGTGGGCCCGTTGAACCAGTCCGACGGCGTCACCTTTGCCGGTGGAGAGATTACGGCTCGCTACATGAGCCTCAACCACGTCGCGTTGCCGGAACGCCTCACGGGGATCCAAGGACGATTCATTTTAGCCGATGGATCCACCCAGCTTGATCATGTTACCGGCCATCTCGGTGATACGATCGTGCAAGTCCAAGGGACGATGACCGGCGGGCCCACGAGCCTGTTGCAAGATTTTGTGGTGCGCGCGCGCGGCGATGCGGCACATATGGCACGGCTTGCCCCCATCACCGCAATCCCGCAGGGCACGTTTGAGGGAATTCTCAGTACGTCCGTCGCGCTGTCTGGTTCTACGGCGACGCCGCATGTCCGTGGCGCCCTGGTGCTCGATGAGTCGAAGGTCTCCTTGCCGGGATTGGTTGAAAAACCTATCGGAGCGCCGGCCACCGTGGAGTTCGAGGGCGACGTGGCCGTGGCCAATACCTTGACCATGAATCGCGTGGAGTTGATCTTGCCGTCGACGCGAATTCCCGCCAAGGGGGTCATGCAGTTCGGTGATCGCTTTACTATCGATGTGGCAGTGGCGACCGGGACTCTTTCATTGTCGAGTCTGCCCGAATGGATCTCCAAAGGCGGGTTTGAGGCGGGCAAGCTCGAGATCTCTCTTGATGTAAAGGGGAAGGAACCGGATTGGAAGGCGTGGCGGATCACCGGGTGGATGGCGCTGACGAACGGATTGATGCTGGCCAAAGGGGTCACGGGCCACATTCAGGATCTCTATGCCCGAGTGAAGCTGGTGCGCAATGGCGCCGAAGTCAAGCGGCTGTCGTTCAAGATTCTAGATAGCGACGTCGCCTTGGAGGCCACCATCAGAAACTGGATGACCAAGCCCGTGATCACCGGCAAAATTGAATCGAACCAGCTAGATCTGGATCTCCTGATTCCCAAGGGTGAGCGGTCGCCCATGCGGGTATTTCTCGAAACCTTGGCGGCCACAAGTCAAGTGGCGGTGTCGGCTGCGGTCGCGCGCGGACATTACAAACACATGAAGTTCGGCGGGCTGTCGGCACGGTTGATCATCCAGGACGGGGTACTCGATGTCGATCGTATCTCCGGCGATTCAACGCATGGACAGGTGGCGGGGCGCATGGTGGTGCAACTTCCACCAAAGGCGCCGGCGGAGGTTGATCTCGCTCTCAGAGCAACAGGGCTGCAAGTGGATGATCTGTTGAAGTTGACAAAAACCCAGGTTCATGGCGTGTCCGGGCAGATGCGGCTGAGCGGCTCCATTCGCGGACATGGGCGCAATCCCCATGGGGTCTATCCTTCACTTAATGGGAAGGCGGAGGTGTTGCTAGAAAACGGGCATATCCTCAAATCGGAAGAGCGGGCGGTGTGGAAGATCATCAGCTTGTTAAACCTCACGGCTGTGCTGCAAGGGAAAATCGATCTCGAAAAGGAAGGACTGCCCTACAATAAGATTGCCGGCACGATCGTGATCCAGGATGGCGTATTCCAGACGGAAAACATGATCATCGATAGTCCGATTCTCAAGATCACGACAGCTGGAAACTACGATTTACCCACTGACCAGCTGGATCTTGTGGCGGCTGTGAGCCCGTTTGGGTCGT
Source organism: Nitrospira sp. (assembly GCA_005239465.1). GTDB lineage: Bacteria > Nitrospirota > Nitrospiria > Nitrospirales > Nitrospiraceae > Nitrospira_D. The sequence goes on from SPAW01000013.1 coordinate 6,814, forward strand.
ACTCGCAATTCCTCAAAACGATTCCGCTATTCGGGCGAATCATCGCGGGCGACCGCAAAGGATTGGCTACCGCGATGTTTGCCATCAAGGGATCTGTGGAAGATCCCGAAGTGACATATCTGCCGATAAAGTCCTTTGCTACCGGCCTTTCAGGGTTGGCCCAGCTCGCAGTCGATGTCTTAGTGAATACACTGAGGCTTCCGCTCGATCTCATGACGCCCGATGAAGAGAAAGGAGCGGGGCCAGAAGGTATGCCGACGCCTGAACCGGTTCCTGCAACGCCTTGACCGACCTGGGACCCCATGCTAGCATCCGTTTCAAGATGCTGAAAATGCTCGTCGGCTTCGTTCTCGCATCGTGTGGTCCCTCGACGTACCCCAGAGGGTACGCCTCGGTCCCGCACTTGCTGCGGCCTTGCCGAACGACCATTTTGAGCATCTTGAACATCCGGAAGATAAGATTCTTGTCGCCTCAGCTCCTCCAACCATCGCCGTCATTTCGATAATTTATCCATGAAACGCACCACAGCCTCCCAACCAGAAGTGGCCACGCTGTTTATCGCCGCCAGTGAGAGCGACTCGAATCTCTACTACGCGACACGATTCATCGCACCGGACTCGTTTATCTATCTTGAAATCAAAGGAGAGCGGGTACTCGTTATGAGCGATCTGGAGATGGATCGCGCCAAGGCCCAAGCCTCGGTAGACCGGGTGTTGTCTTATTCTGAGATCGAACAGAAGGCGAAAGGGCAGGGGATTAAGGATCCGACGACGGTCGATATCGTGCATGTCGTCTTGAAAGAGTCCAAGATCCGTCAGCTATTGGTGCCGGCTAACTTCCCCTTCATCTATGCCACACGATTACAGGAGTTGGGGTACAGCCTCAAGCCTAAGCGGGATCCGTTCTACGAACAACGTGTGGTGAAAACCGCTGAAGAGGTCCGGCATATCGAGGCGGCGCAACGTGTCACGGAAGAAGCCGTGGCGACGGCGCATGCGGTCTTGCGTCAGGCCACTATCAAGAATGGCCAGTTATGGGTCGACGGGACCACACTGACGTCCGAGCGGATCAAGAAGTTGATCAACGTGAAACTGATGGAGCGGGATTGCGTGGCACAACACACGATCGTGGCCGGCGGGGAACAAGCATGTGATCCGCACAATGAAGGTAGTGGACCGTTACCAGCAGACCGCAGCATCATTTTCGATGTGTTCCCTCGATCGGCCACGAGCCGCTATTTTGCCGACATGTCGCGTACGGTCATTCGAGGGACGGCCAGTCCGGAGCTCAAGCGGCTGTATGAAACCGTGAAGGATGCCCAAGAAGAGGCCATCGACAAGATCAAGGATGGCGCCGATGGGATGAAGATCCATCAAGGCATCTGTGCGCGTTTCGACAAGGCAGGATACAAGACCGGACTGGTGAACGGGCGCATGCAAGGGTATTTCCACGGCACTGGTCATGGGGTGGGATTGGATATCCATGAAGCGCCTCGTATGAGTCGAACCGGCTCCCTTCTGCAAGAAGGCCATGTCGTCACGGTCGAACCAGGACTCTACTATCCAGGATTAGGGGCCGTACGGATCGAGGACATGGTCCTTGTAACGAAAGATGGCTGCCGCAATCTCACCGACTTCCCGAAGACCTTCGAGCTGGACTAGACCTGTATCCACAAGCCACCTTAGCTAGCCAACCGTGCTTGCCAGTCAATCGGTTCCTTCTTGGTGTGCACATATGGCCTACACGTTTCAATTCTTGGACGACGTTGCTATGGCAGATCTCGCGTTCGATGCCGGCGGCGATTCGCTCCAAGACGTCTTCCAAGGGGCGACCAACGCCGTAATCGAGGCGTTGGCCAATCCTGAGACCATTGGGTCCGCGTGGCAGCAGGCGATTGACCGGGAAGACGAGGATCCTGCCGCGCTCTTGTTTGATTGGCTGTCTGATCTGGTGTATTGGAAAGATGCGGCCTGCGTGGTGTTCAGCAAGTCAGATGTCAGGCTTACTCAACAAGAAGACGGTATGTGGAAGCTAAACGCGCTGCTCTATGGAGAGCCGATCAATGTTTCGACACAGGAGCTCAGGGCTGATGTGAAGGGAGTCACCAAGCATCTCTATCGTCTTGCCTGTGAGGGAGGGCGATGGACGGTCAGGGTAGTGCTAGATGTGTAACGGTGGACATGTGGCGGAATCTGATGATCCGTTGATCTGTAGATTGGAGGAGTCGAATTGTAATGTGAGAAGATGTTGTAGGATTTTTACCGGGAAATCGTCAGATCGACAGATCATCAGATCAACAGATGTTTAAAAGGTTGTCATGAAACTCAACACACAAATGCGGGTGACGCGCATCTCAAACGAAATCTGGGAGATTGCCCCATCAGAAAAGGCTGGGATGCTCGTACCTGCACGGATCTATGCCACGCCGGCTATTCTGGAATCCATGGATTCTGGGGTTTTCGAACAGGTCACGAATGTGGCGTGCCTCCCCGGAATCAGACGCTACGCGCTCTGCATGCCGGATGGGCATTGGGGCTACGGTTTTCCTATCGGAGGTGTGGCCGCGTTCGATGTCCGCTCCGGAATCATTTCGCCCGGCGGCGTAGGGTACGACATCAACTGCGGCATGCGGCTTATCAGGACCGATCTCACGCATGAGGACGTTCAGCCACATCTCGAGCGGCTGATGACGGAATTGTTCCGAAGGGTGCCGGCAGGGGTTGGGGCAAGCGGGTTTGTGCGCTTGGACCGATCTTCGTTCGAGCAGGTCATGACCAACGGCGCCCGCTGGTGCATTGAGCAAGGATTCGGTTGGCATCGAGACCTGGAATGTATTGAAGAGGGAGGGCGCATTGCGGGGGCCGATCCGTCGAAAGTCAGCGACCATGCGGTCAGCCGCGGCATCAACCAACTGGGGACGCTGGGATCGGGCAATCACTATCTTGAGGTGCAGGTGGTCGCAAGCGATCGAGTGTTTGATAGGGACACCGCCGCCGCTTGGGGAATTACCGGTCATGCGCAGATCGTGGTGATGGTCCATTGTGGCTCACGTGGATTCGGGCATCAAGTTGCCGGCGATTATCTCAAGGTATTCGAAAAAGCGATGCGGCGATATGGGATCTCGGTGAAAGACCAGCAGTTGGCCTGTGCGCCGTTCCAATCAGTCGAGGGACAAGACTACTTTGCGGCGATGAATTGCGCCGCGAATATGGCGTTTGCCAATCGCCAGGTGATTACCCACCAAATCCGCGAAGCCTTTGCCGCAGTCTTTGGCAAGTCAGCAGAGGAGATGGGGATGGAGTTGGTGTATGACGTGGCGCACAATATAGCCAAGATTGAACGGTATCCGGAAGGGGAGTTGGTCGTGCATCGCAAAGGAGCGACGAGAGCGTTGGGGCCGGGCAGTGCCGATCTACCGCCGCGGTATCGTGCGACGGGTCAGCCGGTCATCTGCGGTGGATCAATGGAAACCGGATCGTATCTTCTGGTCGGAACGGAAGGGGCGGTGCGCGACACGTTTGCTTCGACGATGCATGGGTCTGGACGCACGATGTCACGGGCGCAGGCGAAAAAGGCGATTCGTGGTGAGCAGGTCCAGAAACAGATGCGGCAGCATGGAATCATAGTGAAGGCCGTCTCCATGTCGGGTCTCGCCGAAGAGGCGGGATTCGCCTATAAAAACATTTCTGAAGTGGTCGAATCAGTCGATCGTGCAGGAATTACAAAAACAGTGGCGGAATTACGACCGATTGGCAATATAAAGGGCTAGCAGTGCACTGGTTCATGAGGCTAAATGCATGGAGAATCGGAAGCATCCTCGGTTTCCCGTACAGTTCCGCAGTTCCTTCAGCTCCACCAATGCCGTCTCTGGCGTAGGTACTCTCGGCGATCTCTCCATTCGTGGCTGCCGTATCTATAGCCATATCGACGTGAAGCCTGGAACGGCGCTCCAGCTTCGCATTGAAGTGACGGACGACGAGCCGCCGCTTCAGATCAACCAAGCGATCGTCCGTTGGTATCGCGACAGCAGCTTTGGGTTGGAGTTCGTGAGTCTGACAGCCGATGAATGGGCAAGACTCCAGCACGTGGTGAAAGAGTTGGAGATGGAGCCTTATCAACGAGACAGTCGGGATGAGAAAGCTGTATAGGGTTGCGGTTAATCTTGTAGAGGAATGAGATCAGGAATGCTGCCGATAGCCGTAGAGCAGCGTGATGTTAATGCGCCGGCTGAGGTAGTCGTCTTTGAACGCGATGTCGTTGGTTTCATGCAAGAGGTCGGAGTTAAAAACCACCGCGCGATTGGCTCGATAGGGGATGCGAATCGCCTGGGCTCCTGATTGGTTCAGCCATTCAAGAATCTTCGGTGTATTCTCCTCGCTGTTGTACGCCGCAAAGCTCCGCTCCTGCGGTGCCTCCTTGTCATAGACCACCAAGCCGCCCTTCTCAGGATTGAGGTTGGCCTCGTCTGGCGTAATCCAGAAATTCACGTTCACCGCCGCTGCATCGGCATGATGTTGAGGCTTCGTCTGGCATTGTCATGCTTGAAGGCCCAGGCCTGCGTGAGACGATGCTGCTTGAAGATCTGCGGAAAGCGCAGACGAAGGTCTTCGGCGATCTGCTTTCTGATGCCTTCCTTTGTCGCTGGTTTCGGTCGAAAGTTTAGCAGGAGAAAGCTCTGGGGTGGCTGAGGCCATCGTGACTTTGGGAATCCGGCAGACTATACTTTTGCTTAAGTCGTCAAGCTCGAGGTGAGGAGTGGGAAAGATGAATCGAGGCATTATGTTGTTGGGCATCGTCTGGATCGGAATCGTCGGGGGCATTCCGTTGCCAGGGATGGCTGCCGAGTCTCCTGTCGATACTGAAAAGATCGCCAAGGAGGCGCGGGAGACGATTGAAGCGACAAAGCAGTATACGGCTCAGCAAAAGGAACTCTTCCAACGGAAGGTCCATGAAGAGTTGGTTGCCATACAGAAGCAGATCATCGCCTTGCGGGGGAAGGCGAGCGAAGCGTCGGCGACAGCCAAGACAGAACTTCAGAAATCCGTCGACGAGTTGGAGAAGAAAAAGGATTCAGCAAAGAACAAGCTGGAGGAATTAAGAGCCGCGACTGATGCGAAATGGAACGATGTGAAGGCGGGGATGAATTCCGCGCTCGACGAACTCAAAAATTCGTACCAGAAAGCATTGTCTCATCTGCCATAGAAACACATAATTCCCTGCTTATTATTGACAAGGAGTGCACTGTGATGAAGGTGATCAGTCTGTCAGATTATCAAGAGTTTAGTAATGAGAAGATGAAGAAGAACAATATCTTTCAGACGGAGCGGTTCTTCTGCGACGTCTATTGCTTTGAGCCGGGCCAGGAACAAAAGGGCCACATTCATGGCGAGCAGGATAAAGTCTATTTGGTGCTCGAAGGTCAGGGGATGTTTCAGGTTGGGGCCGAGGAGCAGGTACTTGGAGTAGGGCAGGGGACCATGGCGCCGGCAGGCGAAGAACATGGCGTGAAAAATCATACGCGCTGTCGGCTCAAGGTCTTGGTGTTCGTGGCACCGAATCCCTCCTGAATAAGAAAAGTCAACGGTCATTTAAGAAGATTCAAGGGGGGGGAATAGCAATCCATGGGTGCGCAGAAGAGGGCATCGGTTGTTTCCTCCCTATTGACGATTGACCAGTGACGGTTGAACTTTTCCTGTAATTGATCCTCTTATTACCGGAGATCTCGCGGTACGTCACAGTAATCGCCCCGGCGAGGTCGCCCTCCCTTATGTCCTTCCTTCGGATACCCCATTTTGCTGGTTGGTAACGCCCAGGTTCTTTGATGATCCTCAATCCGGCATAAAATAGTTTCCTGGCGTTCCCGCCCATGCCGTAAAATTCCTGGTGTTGTAAGGACACAAGAATCAGGGGTTGATATGGCACGTGCGCCAAAACCTACTTATGGTCAAGCCGGATTGAAAATGAAGATAATCTCTTCTCCCCATCCGAAGACGGGGAGGGAGTTTGAGCCGCTTCCTCCCCGCGGATTGCGTTAATTCGGCACGACTCGCAAGACCGTGACGCCCTGTGCTCCGCTGGTATTGGGCCCGCCCCACAGTGGAATCTGCTTGGTTGTGAAGGTCTCGAGATCAATCTTGGTGACCGTGTTATCGAACGTGTTGGTGACATAGGCAAAGTTGCCGTCCAGGCTGAAGTCCGCCCCATGGGCCCCATGAGCCGTGGTGACGGTTTTCTTGATCGTATCAGTTCTGGTGTCAATGATGTGCACCACTCCCAGTCCCTTATTGGGTACGACGGCATACTTGTACTTGGCATTCACTGGCGTCTGCACCGGCAAACCGCCGACCTTGATGTCCTTGATCTTTTTCATGGTGGTGAGGTCCAAGACGGAGACTGTTCCGGAAATGCCATTGCCGATATAGGCCTTCTTACCATCCGGAGTCACCGAAGCTCCAAGCGGCACGACCCCCGTGGGGATGTGCGCGATGGCTTTGCCCTCAGCGATGTCTACGATAGTTGCATCAGCCGCATGCGAATCAGCCACCACAAAGTACTTCCAGTCCGGGGTGGGCCAAAACCCGTGCGGGCCCTGACTGGTCTCGATCTTCCCGGACACTTTATAGGTATTGCCGTCGATGATGGTGATATAGTTAGCTCCCATGACAGTCGTGTAGATCGTGCCATCGGGCGAGGTGTAGACATGAGCCGGTGCCGGCCCTACCTCGACCTTCTCCAGAACCGTTCGCTTTTTCACATCAATTTTAAACAGTTCGTCATCGTGCCAACTGGTGACATAGGCGAACTCTCCGTTTGGGCTGAACCAGATATTGTGGGGATTGTTGCCGACGTGAATGGCATCTACCACTTTGTCTGTATCAGGGTCGACAATCTGGATCTGGTTCGCAAATTGAGCGGCCACCCAGATTTCACCCTTCTTCACGGGAGCGCGCCCTGACTGGACCAACACCTTGCCTTTCATCCAGGGATGGAGGGCACAGAGGTAGTCGAAGTCCCCGGCCTCTGTGAAGGTATGGGTCAAACTCTCTCCGGGGCCCAGCATCTTGTGGAAGGCCGGCTTCCCAGTGGTCAGAAGATCAGTGTGGGTCACGGTATGGAAACTGGGGTTGTTCCAGGTGACCGTATCGCCGGGCTCAATCACCAGACCGGCCGGCTCATACCATGGTTGATAGTCAAGGGTCTCGACCACATGATTCGTGGCCGCCCAGCTTGTCCCTCCTATGAGACAAAGGATTGTCAGACTAACCAGCATAAACGTCTTCATCATCGAGTCTCCTTTCTTGCCTATCCCACTGACTGGGTAGGGTTTGTGCTCGTTTGGGAACTTACTTTTGGATCTCATCGTGGGCATGGTCGGCTGCTTGACCTTTGTGGGAGAACGAATGTTCAAAAGCAATGGCCGCCCACATCTGCTCATCGTTTAGGTACTGTTTCCATGCCGGCATCTTGGTTTTCGGGACCCCTTCCTTGACCCGCCAGAACCAAAAACTGTCGGAGAAACGGTTCACGAGGCTTGGGTCGCGGAGATCCCTCGCCCCTTTTTTCTTTGGTTGACCGTCCTTGCCGTGGCAATTGGAGCAGTTAACCTTGGGATGAACCTGACCCATATACACCTTTTCTCCCTCTGCCAGGACCTTGGGATCCGTCCACCAGCCATCCGGCATATGCTTGTCGGCATAGTCGGCCGGGACCGGAGGCAAGGGAGGAGCAGCCAATGCCATTCCTCTTGATAGAATCAAGACACACATTATCGCCACAACCATCAATCCAACCGTCCTCTCTGTCATCCGCACCTCCTTTTCCGATTCCTAGGGTTTCCCATGATGACTATTGTCGCTCGTCGATGGCGCCGGTGTTCAGTTGCGGGCGGATCGCCAACAAGAGCATTATACTCGACAGTTGGCATGTATGCAGATGGCAGGGCTTGGTCCGACAGGTTGCGCCATGAAATAGGCAATGCTTGAGGCACATACCATCTTTCGTGAGTCCCTCCTTAATCTATGACCTTCACCATCGCTGACACATGCTTCGCAGCCGGGTAGCGAGCGCGCACTATACCACATGATCCCGCCGATGGGAAAAAATTATTCTGGATCAACTACGACGCTGCCAAGCCCCACTACAGAAGGCTAGATGCCGGTCAGAGTATCGGCCGGATTCCTGCCTTCATCGACATGGATGCAATCCGCCTTCGATCGGTGCATACGATTCGGACCGTGTCTATGTAGCAAGATACCGAAACGACAAGCTGGAAAACATGACAAATGTCATGTTTATGAAAATGCTCGGAACGGGGACGAGGTGGAGGGTTATGAGGAGGCGAGGGCCTTCAGCCCACTTAGATCGCGAACGACCAGTCGATTAGCGGTCCCTGCGACCAGTTGGTCTCGTTTGAACCGGCTCATGATCCGGATCGCGGTTTCCGTCGAGGTGCCGACCATGTTGGCCATGTCTTCTCGAGTAATTCGTACCGAGAGCCTGATCCCGTGAGGCTCTTGTACGCCGCTTCGAGCGGCAAGGTCGACGAGGAGGGCTGCAAGGCGCTGGTCTGCCCCGCCCAGAGCAAGCATTTTGGCTTTTTCTTGGGACTCACGCAACCGATTGCCGAGGTACTTGATGACTTCGATGGCAGCGTCTGGATTTCTCCGCAAGAGGTCGAAATAGGTCTTCTTCTTGAGACGGAGGATACTGACATCGCCCATCGGTTGCGCGCTGCCCGGATGGCTGGCGTCGTCGAATACTGCGGCATCGCAACAAAAAAGGTCGCCCGGGAGCAACATTTTCAACGCGCACTCTTTGCCTCCCGGTGAGGACGTGATGCACTTCACCGTCCCCTCCTTGACGATGTGGAAATATTCGGCGGGATCGCCTTCGCGGAAGATGAACTCGTCCTTGCCGTAGTGGGATTCGGTGAGATCGTGGAGGATCCGCTCGCGTTCCTTCCCGCTCAAGATGTTGAGGAGGGGAATGCGGTCGAGCCGGCTGTCGACCGGCGTACGGGACGGTTTACTTGGTGATCTGCTTGGCCGCTTCGACAATGGATCGCGCTCCGATGCCAAAGTGGTCCACGAGTTCGTCCGGTTTCCCGCTGTGCGGGATCGCACGAACCGCGAGCTTATGGACCTTGATGCCTTCCGTGCCGACGGCGCTGAGGACGGCATCGCCAAGTCCGCCGTGGGCATAATGATCTTCAACGGTGAGGATGCGGCCCTGTGTGGCTATGGCACTATCCAACAAGGTGGTCCGGTCGATGGGAACAATACTGTAGAGATCGACGACCCGCACGGAGATGCCGACCGCTTTCAATTTGTCGTAGGCCTTCAGAGCTTCGAAAAGCGTGACGCCGGCTGCGACGATCGTGAGGACATCCGACGCGCTTTGGCGAAGGACCTTCGATCCGCCGATCTGGAATCGCTCCTCCGGCCCATAGAGCACCGTCGATTTGGGACGACCGGCGCGCAGGTAGACCATACCTTTGTGGTTTGCCGCCGCCTCAACCAGGCGGTAGGTGCAGGTGGCGTCGGATGGATAGAGGACGGTGACACCAGGTTGCGCGGCCATCATCGCGATGTCTTCCAATCCCATCTGGGATGGACCGTCTTCCCCGATGCTTACGCCGACATGCGTCCCAACCAGTTTGATATTCGATTGGCTGATGGCCGCCATACGGATGAAGTCGTATGCCCTGGCGAGGAAACAGGCAAAAGTCGCCGCGAACGGGACTTTGCCGCAAGCCGCGAGGCCGGCTGCTGCGCCGACCATGGTCTGCTCGGCGATGAAGTTTTCGAAGAATCGATCGGGAAATTTCTTGCCGAACTTATCGGTATAGGTCGAATTTTTCACGTCGGCATCTAGTCCTACGACCAGCGGGTTGACCGCGCCCAGTGCCTCAAGTGCGCCACCGAACGCTTCGCGCGTGGCGACAGAGTCGCCTACTTTGTATGGCGCAGGCGGGAGGGGACTGATAGACGAGGGCCCCTGAGCCGGCGTCGATGGTTTCTTGAATGAAATGGATGTGCTGCTCGGCTTCAACTGCTTGGTCAACTCATCGATGGCCTTCTGGGTTTCCTCGCCTTTGGGGACCGGCTTCCCATGCCAGCTAGTATGGTTCTCCATAAAGGAGATGCCCTTGCCCTTAAACGTTTTAGCGAGGAGCACTGTCGGTTTGCCTTTAGTGTTGGCAGCGGTATCGAATGCCGCGACCAGAGCTGAAAGATCGTGCCCGTCAACCACCAGCGCCTGCCAACCGAAACCGGCCCAGCGGGAGCGATAACCCTCCATGTCATGTTGCAACATGGTGGGATCGCTTTGACCGAGTCGATTGACATCCACGATGGCGCACAGATTATCTAAACCGTGATGGCGCGCGAGCTCGGCGGCCTCCCACACGGATCCCTCGACAGATTCCCCATCGCCCATCAACACGTAGGTTCTGTGATCGAGTTTGTCGACAAACTTTGCATTGAGGGCGATGCCGATGCCGACGGGGAGTCCCTGTCCGAGCGAGCCGGTTGCCATGTCGACGAAGGATAAGCGAGGAGTCGGGTGGCCTTCGAGGTCGGAGGTTAATGTGCGGAGTTTGAGCAGCTCGCTCTTGGGAAACAAGCCGGCCTCCGCCCAGGCTGCGTAGAGCAGGGGAGCGGCATGACCTTTCGAGAGCACGAAACGGTCACTGTTGGGAGCCTTGGGATTATTCGGATCGTATCGCATGATGCAAAAAAACAGAGCGGCGACGATGTCCGCAGCCGAACAGCAGCTGGATGGATGGCCGCTGCCTGCCTCGCTCGTCGCCCGGACACTCTCGATTCGGAGCTGGGTGGCCTTGTTGTGCAGTTCGATAAGCAAATCGGGAGAGGGGGATGAGCCGGCCATCGGAACTCCTTTCAGGATATGTACGAAGGACGCTGCAGACTGTCCTCGTCTGCTCTGTCGGCAAAAACGCAGCGGAGCTTGAGGCTAACAAAACATATTGAGGGAGTCAATGAAGAGATCGACTGCAGGATAAATGAACTATCGGAGTCTCTGCGAGGTGGTCGGAGATGGGACCTTCCAGCTAGGTTTGAGCGGGAGGCGTGACCGTCGTCACTTCATTCGAGCAGGGGCCGTGCAATCCGTTATACGCGCTGACTGCGAAGAAATACTGCGTGTTGGGATCAAGTCCTGTAATCGTGGCATTTGGAATATTGACGGATTGATTTTCCTGGTAGGAGCATGCACCTGATTGCCCCGATGATTGTTTCCCATAGTGTACATAGTAGGCGGTGACTGTGGGATCCTGGACTGGATCCCACGCCAAGCTCGCCGTGGCTCCCGTGGGGGTTGAGGAAGTCGAAACTGCTGGTCCTCCCTCACCACCAGCTCCACAGCCGGTTAACGAGCTGAGCACGATTCCCACTACTATTGAATAGATCGGGGAAATGGTGGATTTCCGAAAAACCATGTGGTTCAAGGCTAAAGTGAGATCGTTTATGAAAGAACCTGATGTAATGGTTTAGTGTGAGGTGCTGAGACAACACTCATCGCGACGGCAACGGTGATCAAGACAATAAAAAGAATCATTCGTTCCTTTTTTTGAAAATGACAATAATCTATCTATAGCAAGAGCAGTGCCGTCCAGCATATTGTAGAAAAGTCCTATTTATTACGAGGTTAAATGCCGAATGAAACGTTTGAGGAGTTATGAGGAGTTAGATGTGAAGGGTACAGCCTTCAGCGCTGCAAGCTAGGCAAGAAAATAGTGTGAAAATAGGGTGGTGGTTACTGTAGGTTTCTTCCTGCATGTACTGCAGGTGCCGGCGGTAGCTGGAATTAAAAAATGATGAATGCAAGAGGAGTATCCGATCCGGAGTTGACATGTTAGCTGGCGAATACAGCGGTGCTTTACGGATCAGCGCGTCCTCGGAAAAATCTGAAGAGAAAAACAGCATTGAGTAGCACCACGATCGACAGGATGCTGTAGGTCGTAAACGCGGAAGCAAGATTTAACTCGACCAGTACTCTCGACAAGCCGAATCCCACCACCAAGGCATCGAAGGCCATGCAGATCCGCCTAAACGTTTCAGGGTCCATCCAACGAATGAGATAGCTTCCGAGGGGAATTCCCAAAAGAACGCTTGGGACGATATACGGAATGATCTCCATGCTACCGTAGCTGTAGAGTCCAATGAAATAGTAGGCGATTCCCGTCAAGACCGATTCTCCCATTCGAATGACGCCAAGAGCGGCCCGGAAATCCTGTTTGGCATACCCTTGATTGTTGAAAAGAAGCGCAAGGGGAGGGCCTGAGATGGTGGTGACGGAGTACAGGGTTCCGATTCCCACACCGAAGGGAATCGCTATGGCTTTTTCGGCTTGGATGGGTTTTCTGATACCGGCTGCCTGGAGGAGAATCAACGGCAACAGAAATACATAGGTGACGAACTTGGTCCAGGCCGGATGGACCAGAAAGAGAATATAGCTGCCGATCGCGACACCGATCAGGAGGCCGATCAGAATGGGCGCAACGCGCCACCAAATGTTCGGGATGCTCTTGCGGTTGTTGAAGAGTACGTACCCATTAATGACCAATTCGACGAGCACTAAGGCTGGATTCAATATTCGATTGGTGTAAAACAACAGCGCGACAGGAACGGTGATGGAGGAAAACCCATATCCGAGGGCGCCATTGACCATCGCGGCGACAAAGGTGATTAGGACAAGTACGATCTGGTCCATGGTCATCCTTTGCGATGGCCGGAAGCGAAATCGGCAAGCGTGTAGTTATCCAGAATCCCGACAATCGCGTCGCGCACGGTGCCCATCACATGCTGCACGGGGCACTGCGCCTTATCGGCGTAGGGACAATCGCTGCATTTTTGGTAGGCCGTTTTGCTGACGCAGCCGATTGGGGCGAGAGGACCGTCGAGAATACGAATGACTTGACCGAGTGTGATGTCTCTCGGCTGCTTAATAAGTGTGTACCCCCCCTTCATCCCTCGACGGCTGGAGAGAAGTCCGGCGCGCTTGAGTGAGAGAAGAATCTGCTCCAAGAACTCAACCGGAATATGCTGGCGGACTGCGATGTCATGACGCTGTAGCGTCATCTTGCCATGTACGAGGGTGAGCTCAAGCAGTGCGCGTAGTCCGTACTCGCTTTTTTTTGAGAGTTTCATAATAAGGGAAATATATACTAGAGTGAGTTAATCAAGAATTGAAACAATAGATTAAATCGCCTGATCCCGTCAAGACTCGAACTGAAAATTTGAGGGGAATAATTCAGTTGGCCCTGCTCCCAACATCCGTTCACTCTGTAGAGAAAACGTGCTGCAACTCCTTGATCCTAGAGGGGTTGTGCCTTGACAGGGTCTGCGCATTCCTGCTAGCTTCTCCCTTCATTTCAAAGCGTCTAGCGCGAGAAGTCAGACCTCCGTAACAAAGTTTGGACTGTTCGTGACTTTCCAGAATCTCATCCTTACGTTGCATCAATTCTGGGCTGATCACGGCTGCGTCATTCACCAGCCCTACGACCTTGAGATGGGTGCTGGTACCTTTCACCCTGCGACATTCTTGCGGTCGCTGGGGCCTGAACCTTGGCGCGCCGCCTATCCGCAGCCCTGCCGCCGTCCGACCGACGGTCGCTATGGTGAAAATCCCAACCGCATGCAGCACTACTATCAGTACCAAGTGGTGCTGAAGCCCTCTCCCGACAACATTCAAGAGTTGTATTTGGAAAGTCTCGCACAGCTGGGGATCAACCCCAAGCAGCACGACATTCGGTTTATTCAGGACGATTGGGAATCACCAACCCTCGGTGCATGGGGACTTGGTTGGGAAGTGAGACTTGATGGGATGGAGATTACCCAGTTCACCTACTTTCAGGAAATCGGCGGCATCGAGTTGAGTCCGATCACAGGCGAGATCACCTATGGCACCGAGCGTATTGCCATGTATCTGCAGCAGGTGAACAACGTGTTCGATCTCGCCTGGACCGATACGATCAAGTATGGGGACATCCATCATGAAACAGAGGTGCAGGGCTCGCGCTACAACTTCGAAGAAGCTGATGTGAATATGCTCATGAACGTCTTCCAATCGTACGAAGCCGAGTGCAAGCGATTGCTCGCGCAAACCGACAAGCGTCTGACGCTACCGGCCTATGACTACTGCATCAAATCTTCCCACGTGTTCAACCTGCTCGATGCCCGCGGGGCGATCAGCGTGGCAGAGCGGACCGGCTACATCGGTCGCGTGCGTGCGTTGGCCCGTCAATGTGCCGAGCGCTACATCGACGAGCGGGCAGCGATGGGGCATCCGCTCATCGAGCGTAGTAAGTCCGCAACCGGATTTCGATCGAAGGCCGGTTCAGGACGCAGGTAATCCATCCTCCATGAAGAAATCATTGGCCAAGAAGCCTCGACGAAAGGCTGTCCGTCCAACAGGTAGTGCCGAGTTGTTACTGGAGATCGGCACCGAAGAGCTGCCGTTTGAATTCATCGTTCCCGCACTGACGTCTCTTCAAGAACATGCCGAGCGTCTCTTGAGTGAGGCGCGACTCTCGTCCGGTTCTATCAAGACATATGGCACGCCTCGACGGCTGGTCTTGGTAGTTGATGGACTGGCCATGCATCAGACTGCCGTTGTGAAAGAGGCGATGGGGCCATCAAAAGCGGTGGCAATCGACCAAGCAGGTCAGCCAACCAAGGCGGCAATTGGGTTCGCGGCGGGCCAAGGTGTCCCGGTCGAGAGTCTGGAAGTACGCCAAACACCAAAGGGTGACTATCTCTTTGCGGTAAAGCAGGACGCCGGACGTCCCACCAAGACTATCTTGCTGGAACTGCTGCCTCAGCTCGTCGGCATGCTGACTTTTCCCAAAGCGATGAAATGGAACGAGGCGGGTGGGCGCTTTGCGAGGCCGGTGCGGTGGCTTGTCGCGCTGTTTGCGGGAAACGTGGTGCCGGTGGAAGCGGCAGGGATTAGGGCAGGCGATCGGACGCATGGTCATCGAGTCATGGGGAGCAGAAAACCCATCGCAGTGCGTGATTTTAAGACCTACAGCCACGGGCTTGAGCGGCAGGGGGTGATGGTTGATCCCGAACGTCGTCGAGGAGCGATTCAAGAACAGGTCAATCGTCTCTGCGCAAAAGCCGGCGTCGGATTGAACGCCGATACATCCTTGCTTAATCAGGCAGTGTACACGACCGAGTGGCCTTGTGCTTTTGTCGGTAATTTCAAGCCGGAGTATTTGGCCGTCCCGTCGGAAATTCTCATAACGTCGATGAAAGAACATCAGGGGTTCTTCTCGGTCCGGGACAAGAAGTCCGGCAAGCTGGCGGCGCACTTCATCGCCGTGGCCAACAACCAACTCAAAGATATGTCCCTCATTCGGGCAGGCAACGAACGGGTGCTGGCGGCCAGACTCGCCGATGCCAAGTTCTTCTTCGATGAAGACCGCAAGACGAAACTGGAAGAACGGGTCAAGAAGCTGGGTGGCGTCACGTTTCATCAGAGACTCGGCACGATGGCACAAAAACAGGAACGGGTGACCACGCTGGCCGGAGTCATCAGCGTGCTGGTCGATCCTCCGCAAAAAGAATTGACAGTGCACTGTGAGCGAGCTGCCGCGTTGTGCAAGGCCGATCTGTTGACCGGGATTGTCAGGGAGTTACCTGAACTGCAGGGTATCATGGGTGGGGAATATGCAAAGCACGACGGAGAACCAGCGGCGGTGAGCCACGCAATTCGCGAACAGTACCTCCCTCGGTCGCCTGAAGGGGAATTGCCTAAAACGATCGAAGGCCAAGTACTGTCCCTTGCCGATCGGCTGGATTCGCTCGCGGCGTTTTTTCATGTGGGGATTGTGCCGACCGGCTCAGAAGATCCCTTTGCGTTGCGGCGCCATGCCACGGCAATCGTTCGTATCCTCTTGGAGGGGATGACGTTCAGAAATTTTGGGCAGGCGCTCCAGAAGGCTGAATCCATTGTTGCGTCGGCTGGGTTCAAGGCTGCTCTGGTTCCAGGCGGCGATGCCTTACAGCGATTGGTGGACTTCTTGTTCGATCGAGTCCGCCACTATGGCCGGACCGTACATGGATTGCGAGATGATGTAATGAATGCCGTGCTCAAGGTGGCAGATCGGCAGGCCTTCGATCTCAGAGACTTGTTGGAACGCATGAAGGCGCTTCAGTCGAAGGCTGTTCGAGCGGAGTTTGATCCGCTGATTGTCGGCTTCAAACGGGCACACCATTTGGTGGAAAAGGAAAAGTGGGACCGGACGCCGGTGGATCCGCAACGCTTTCAGCATCCTTCCGAGGGCCGACTTCATGCCGCGATGCAACTGCAGGGAGAAATGTCCAAGCAGATGCAAGCGGGACGCTATGACCAGGCGATGGATGTGCTGGTGGAGCTCAAGCCGGCCATCGATGCGTTCTTTGAGGCGGTGATGGTGAATGCGGAGGATCCGACCATCCGCAGTAATCGGTTGTCGCTGCTCAAACAAGTGGACGATTTGTTCATGTCATTCGCCGACTTTTCACAGATTGTGGTACAAGGGAGCTAACCAGGACGGAGCCCTATGCCATCGCATCCCGTAGCGGATGTCCCGATTACGGCCATGAGTGGCGCGGTGTCACGGAATGCCCGGATTCGGCGATTCAGCTTAAGGGTGACATGGGCGCTGATCGTCCTGTGTAACGTGGTGTTTCTGGTCGGGATCTGGGTGAGCGGCGTGAATCTCGACGAACTTGTGAAAACGCCTGATCTTTTTAATCCCACCTCGGATATTTGTCTCCGACTGACCTGGCAACGATTGACCGGGGCTCCCGATCCCGCCCGGCTTTGTTCCGAGTGGATCAACCTCTCCGATCCGACAGGCAAGCCGCATCTGTTGGACAAAGAGATGACGGTGCGGCAGGGAGCTGATGGCCGATATTATTTCGACCGCGGCATTCAGGCGGATTATCGGCTCATGGCATTCGTTGGATTTGTGGCGGCAGTGATTATGTCCGGTCTCTTGATTAGGCGGTATCTCGTCAGTCGGTATCGGCTTCAACTTGAACTGGCGGCGAACCGCCACTCGACACTAACGCACTGAGTGGATCGCAAAGGAGAAGCAGGCGTGGCGAAGAAATACGTGTACTACTTCGGAGACGGTAAAGCCGAGGGTACGTCGAACATGAAGGAGTTGCTCGGCGGCAAAGGCGCAGGGCTGGCGGAGATGACTAATTTAGGCATCTCGGTTCCTCCCGGATTCACCATTTCGACAGAGGCCTGTGTCGAGTACTACAAGCAGGGAAAGAAATATCCTCCGGGAATGTGGGATGCCGCCTTGCAGTCGCTCAAACGAGTGGAGCGATCGATGGGCATGGGATTCGGCGATCCCGAACGGCCGCTGCTGGTGTCTGTCCGATCCGGCGCCCGCGCGTCGATGCCCGGCATGATGGATACAGTGCTGAACGTCGGTCTCACGACGAAGACCGTCGAAGGGCTGGCGGCCAAGACAAGAAACGATCGGTTTGTGCAGGACAGCTACCGCCGGTTTGTCTCCATGTTCGGCAGCATCGTGATGGGCGTGCCGCGCGAGCACTTTGAAGCCATTCTCAAGCACAAGAAGACCGAAGTCGGCGTCACGCACGAAACGCATTTGGATGCCCGGCATCTCCGTGAACTGGTCGCGAGTTTCAAGGCGCTGGTCAAGGAAGAAACGAAGAAGGACTTTCCGGACGAGCCGCTCGATCAACTGCGTCTGGCGGTCAATGCTGTGTTCTCGTCTTGGTTTGGCGCCCGTGCGATTACCTATCGCCGACTCTACGGCATTCCAGATTCCTGGGGCACAGCGGTCAACGTAGTGGCGATGGTGTTCGGCAACATGGGCGAGACGAGCGGCACCGGCGTGGCCTTCACCCGCAGTCCGAGTTCAGGCGACAAGGCTTTCTTCGGTGAATGCTTGATGAACGCCCAGGGTGAAGACGTCGTCGCCGGTATTAGAACGCCCTTACCTGTGAGCGCTCTCGCGAAAAATGTGCCCGATGCCTACAAGGAACTGGAACATACCTATAAGAAACTCGAAAAGCATTATCGAGACATGCTCGATCTGGAGTTTACCATCCAGGAGGGAAAACTCTATATGCTGCAAACCCGTGTTGGGAAACGCACAGGGATTGCAGCGGTCAAGATTGCCGCTGACATGGTGAAGGAAGGGCTCATCTCCAAGGCGGAGGCAGTGCAGCGAATCGGACCCGATCAGTTGGCTCAATATCTCTACCCGATCTTCGACACGAAAGAAGAATCCAAGGCCAATCCGCTCGGCAAGGGCTTGCCGGCCGGCCCCGGCGCTGCGGCCGGCAAAATTGCGCTGACCCCGGATCGGGCGGTGGACATGAAGGCGGCAGGCAATCGTGTTGTGTTGGTTCGGCAAGAAACAAGTCCCGACGATATTCATGGCATGAACGCGGCGGCAGGATTCTTAACGGCTCGCGGGGGAATGACCTCGCACGCTGCCGTTGTGGCTCGGCAGATGGGCAAAGTCTGTGTGGCGGGATGTGAATCCGTCGAAGTGCTCGACAGTCAGACGGTGAAAATTGGCGCCAAGACATTCAAGGAGGGCGATTACCTGTCGATTAATGGGTCGACCGGTAATGTTTACGAGGGAGACATTCCGGTCGTCGAGTCCGAAATCATTCAGGTCATTCAGGGTAAGTTGAATGCGAAAAAATCAGACAAGTATCAGCGTTTTGCCACGATCTTGTCCTGGGCCGATAGCTTCCGAAAGCTGCGCGTACGGGCCAATGCCGACGTGCCGGACCAGGCGAACATCGCGCGAGGATTCGGCGCGGAAGGCATCGGCCTCTGCCGCACCGAGCACATGTTCTTTGCCGAAGATCGCATTCCGGTCATGCAGAAGATGATTCTGGCCCGGACGAAAGAAGAGCGTGAAAAGTATCTCGATCAGCTGTTGCCGCTTCAGAAGCAGGATTTCGTGGGACTCTATCGGGAAATGCAGGGTTATCCAGTAACAATTCGGTTGCTCGATCCGCCGCTCCATGAGTTTTTGCCCAAACGCGAAGAATTGATGGTCGAAATCGCCCAGCTCGAATTGACGGGCCGTGACGGCGCCAAGCTTGAAGAACAGCGCCGGTTACTGGCTCGGGTCGAAGAGCTGCACGAGTTCAATCCGATGCTGGGACTCCGCGGCTGCCGGTTGGGCATCACGATGCCGGAGATCACGCGCATGCAAGCACGGGCGATTATGGAAGCTGCCTGCGAGTTGGCCAAGGAAGGCAAAAAGATCGTGCCGGAGATCATGATTCCGCTCGTCGGCATGGTCTCGGAAATGAAGTCGCAAAAAGACCTGGTCCGCGAAGTGGCGCAGGAAACGATGAAGCGCTACAATGTGAAACTCTCCTACCTCATTGGAACCATGATCGAGTTGCCGCGGGCTGCGGTCACTGCTGATCGGATTGCTACAGAAGCCGAGTTCTTCTCGTTCGGCACCAACGACCTGACGCAGACAACGTTCGGATTCTCGCGCGACGACGCGGCAAAGTTCATCGACCATTATAGGACCGTCAACATCATGGAGTCGGACCCCTTTGCCGTCCTCGATCGGGAAGGCGTCGGATCGCTGATGAAGCAAGCCATTGCAGGCGGCCGCAAAACGAGACCCGGCATCAAATTGGGTATTTGTGGCGAACATGGGGGTGATCCAAGCTCTGTGGAGTTCTGTCACCAACTTGGCCTGGATTATGTCAGTTGTTCGCCCTATCGAGTGGCGATCGCGAGGCTGGCCGCCGCTCATGCCGCCTTGGCAGAAGCCGCCGCCAAGAAAGCCGCCATGCCTTCTTCTCCGTCACGAGCGAAGTCGACGAAGTCGGCGCGGACAGGCCGCAGCCGATCCCGCGTCGCTCGCAAGAAGCGGTGACCAGCCGCGCACAGGATTTTCGCTACATGACCCTGGCTCTTCGCCTGGCGGCGAAGGGCCGGGGAACGACAAGCCCGAATCCAATGGTCGGTGCCTTGGTGGTATATCAAGGCCGGATCGTCGGGCAGGGCTTTCATCTCCGCCCCGGCCATCCCCACGCAGAAATTCTCGCGCTACGGCGGGCAGGAACACGTGCCCGTGGCGCGACACTCTATGTGACGCTTGAACCCTGCTGCCATTCGAAGAAACGCACGCCGCCTTGTGCGCCGGTTGTAGTCCGATCCGGCGTCAGACGAGTCGTCATTGCGATGCGCGATCCCAATCCATTGGTGAAGGGAAGGGGAGCCACGGCGCTTCGGCGAGCCGGACTATCGGTCACGATCGGTGTGGCTCGCCAGGAGGCAGAGGAATTGAACAAGGCCTACTGCCATTGGATCAAGACGAATCGTCCTTATGTGACGCTCAAAGCGGGGATGACGCTTGATGGGCAAATCGCAACAGCTTCAGGTGAGTCGCAGTGGATTACCAGCAAGCCATCTCGTCAGGAAGTACACCAGTTGCGCGCACAGATGGACGCCGTGTTAGTCGGGCTGGGTACGGTACTGTCCGACAATCCGTCGCTGACGGCCAGAACCGGCGCGCAATTAAACAACTTGGCGCCTCGGCAACCTCTCCGTATCGTTGTCGACAGCCGACTGCGCATTCCGCTCAACGCGCAGATACTCTCGCGGCAAAACGAAGCCAGGACGATCGTCACCACAACCGGCTCAGCTCCTGCGGCTCGACGGTCGGCGCTTCAGAAGAAAGGCATCGAGACGATCACGCTTCCTGACGTTCATGGACGTGTCTCGTTGCCTGCTCTGCTCAAAGAACTCGGTCGACGCGGTATCATCTCTCTTCTGGTAGAAGGTGGCAGCGAAATGAACGCGACGATGTTGAGGGCCAAGCTGGTGAATCACGTTCGTCTCTATTTGGCGCCGACGCTCTTGGGTGGGCTCAATGCCAAAGGCGTGATTGGCGGGAAGAGTCCCGCACGTCTCGTGCAGGCCCTGAAGCTGCGCAATGTGCAAATCCGATCGGTCGGAGGCGATATCGCCGTGGAAGGTGACGTGTGAGCAACTGGGTCCGTGGCCTCATGCTCCTCACGCTAGTGGTCTGCGGTCCCGGCTTCAGTTTCGCTCAGTCGCCGGCGCCGACCTCCGATAACCTTACGTCCCTCGTCTTTCAATATCTCGATATAGACGACAGCGATGAAGCCGACCGTCTGTTACAGACCATTCTTTCCCGTACGGATGCCTCGATCGAAACGGTTTCTCACATCATGCAGACCGAGCGGACGTATCAGAGCCAGCCGATCGGGACGCTTCCCGATGAACGGATCACCATTCGGGATCGTGCCTATCCGTTGTCCATTTTCATCCCACTGACGTACCAACCATCGAAAGGGTATGGTTTGGTGGTATGCCTGCATGGAGCCGGCTTTACCGGCGATGTGTATCTCGAACGGTGGCAGGCTCGCTTAGGTGACGACTATCTGCTGGCCTGTCCGACTTATCTCTCGGGTGCATGGTTCTCGAGGCGTGCAGAAGAACTTGTGCTGGCGACAATCCAGCATACGCGTCGTCATTATCACGTCGATCCCGACCGGATTTTTCTGACGGGCATGTCGAACGGGGGCATCGGCGCCTGGCTGATCGGCATGCATAATGCGCCGCTGTTCGCCGGCATCGCGCCGATGGCGAGTGGACTGGACGGTGTACTGATGCCATTCTTGGCCAATCTCCGCAACACCCCGATCTACATCATTCATGGCGAGAAGGATCAGGTCATGCCGGTAGAGCTCAGCCGTACGATCTCACGGGAACTGGCAACGCTCGGTATCCCGCATGTCTATCGGGAACACCAGCGCGAACATCCCATAGCCGGTGGCCATTACTTTCCAACAGAAGAGTTGTCGGATTTCGTGACGTGGTTGAATCGCCAGCGGCGGGAGCCGTTACCGACAAAACTGACCGTGGTTCGGGAGGCCAGTCACTTTCAGCCATTCAGTTGGCTGCGGCTCGATTCCACCGACTCTATCGCCGCGTTTTCCGATGATCTGGTCGACAAGCGTGACGAGAGGATCAAACGCCGGGAATATGCCAAGCTCGATGCGGCGATAGTGGCGATGAACCGCATCGAGGTGAAGTCTGAGCGAGTCCAGCGCTATAGCCTATTTTTGAACGATCAACTCATCGACCTATCAAAGCCGCTTACGGTGTCGACCAATGGAACGGTGTCGTTCGAAGAGCTTGTCACCCTGTCTCTGGAGACCTTGCTCCGGCAGGCGAGACTGCGGCAAGACCCTCGCCAGCTCTTTCCCATCCACCTAACGATTGTTGTGCAGAAGCAGGCATCATGAGTGCGAGGTGGCGGTTCCCGTGGAGTACAACTTTGGGGGCGTTCACCGTCGTGATCGGGCTGGGCGCATTCCTGCACGCTCGTCTAGGACATTCAGAGACCTGTGCTTTCTCACCTCACCATGCTGGGCTGGCGTTTCCTGTTGAAAGGATCGATCCTGAGTGGGCATGCCGACTGGAAGCCATCATCGACCACTATACGACCGCGACCACGGTGGGGCCGTTTCGGGTTGCCTTACCCAAGTCGATGTATCTGTATCTGTTGGATCGTCCTCCTTTCGCGGCTGCCTTGATCAATCGACTCGACCTTGGCCTGTATAAATCGGAAGCGAGAGGCCCGGGCCGATTCTGGGGCTATGATGGCGAGGGGACCGAGGGGATCGTGCAACTCGTCTACCAGGACCCTACCTCCCGGATTTACTTTCTCGAAGGATCACACGACAGCCGGTTGCTCCCGCACATCACCGGTAAGGCAGTCGTGTTTCTGAGGATGAATTCGGTGAGAGACGCGAACAGGATGGATGCGATGGACAGTACGATGGTCTCGTATACCAAGCTGGACAATCGCATCCTCTCGGGATTGGTTTCCTTGCTGCGCCCGCTTATCGGGGGGACCGTGACGCGCAAGTTGCGGAAAGGGATGGAGACTGTCAATCGATTGGGTCAGATGATGCGCCAGCATCCTGACCGTGTTTTGTTTGAAGCGATGGACCCGCCTGCTCTACCGGATGATGATGTGGCTTTCTTGAAGGAGGCGCTTGGAAGCCTGCAGAAACCCGGCAATGCAAGCCACCAGAAAACACCCACCCCATGACCACTTCGCGCAGTTTCACGTTGCTCTGCACCATCGGCGTGTTCTGTTTCATCAGCTACAACATGGTGCGCATGCCGGTCTTGGCGCTGTTTGCGGAATCGCTGGGCGCCGGGCCTGAACGGATCGGACTGATCGTGTCTGTTTCGACCTTGACGGGCGTATTGCTCAAGCTCCCTTCCGGTGCGCTGTCGGATATCTATGGTCGTCGAATACTCTTGCGAGTGGGTGTTGTCGCATTCGGGTTGCCCCCGTTCATCTATCCATTTGTGTCGGACTTGAATCTGTTGACGGTTCTGCGGATGTTTCATGGCCTCGCTACGGCCATTTTTGCGCCCAGTGCGTTGGCGACTGTGGCGGAACTCTATCGAGAACGGCGCGGTGCCGCGATCGGCACCTATACGGCTTGCACACAATCCGGCGCGCTTCTCGGTCCGTTCATCGGCGGTTATCTCTTGTATGTTGCGGGTTTTTCATCCGCGTTCGTCACTGCCGGCGTATTCGGCTGCTTGGCCATTGTCATTTTCTATAACCTCCATCTGATGCCGCCCCCGTCTTGGGTCCACGAAAAAGGGCTGGCTCCCGTGCTCGCGGAAATGTGGAAGGGGTTTGTCATCGTCAAGCGTAACCGCAAAGTTTTGATCACGAGTTCAACCGACGCGGCCAAGATGATCGCCAACGGCGCCTTGATGGCCTTCCTGCCGCTGTATGGCCTGTCGGTGGGATTGAATCCCGGCGAAGTCGGGCTTTTATTCACCGTCCAAGCCGGTACGTCGTTCTTCTCCAAGCCGATAATGGGCCGGGTGTCTGATCGCGTCGGGCGGCAGCCGCTGATCATGATCGGCCTGCTGATCTGTGCGGCCACGTTCGTCTGCATCCCGCATGTGTCGATATTCACGATCTTGCTCTTCCTCTCCGCCGGATTTGGATTCGGCGAGGCCGTCGTGTCCTCGTCGTCCTCGGCGTTCGTCGCGGACAGCTCGGAGTTCAAGACGCTTGGAGCGGGCATGGGCATGCAGGGTACCATCGGGGACATCGGCCATGCCGCCGGGCCGCTGCTGGCTGGGGTGTTGATTGCAAACATGAACTATGCCGGTGCCTTCACGATCATTGCGGGCATTCAAGCGGCGGCGGCGGGGCTGTTCTGGCTGGCGATGAGGAATAAATAGGCTGGTGCTATAATGGCGGCGCAATGAAAGAGATAGCGACAGAAAATGTGGTGATTGCCGTGCTGGCCACGATCGGCGTGGTCGTGCTGCTCATCCTGTTCGTGTATGTGGTTCGGCAAATGTTCAGACAGAAAGGGGAATAGGCTCCGTGCTTGAGCTTCTCCAGGATATTCAAAATGGCCTCCGGCAAGGCCGCAGCGAGCGGCTAGCCGAGGTGTACTACCTTTAAGTACATCGAGGCTGGGCGAGAAGCGAGAACGAAGCTGGGGGCCTTTTCATATCCTGCTATGTTCACCGGGATCGTCGAAGAAATGGGCGCGGTCACATCACTGGGCAAGACCCTCGCCGGGACTAGGATGACGATTCTTGCCTCTACGGTGATGGAGGATCTCAAGATCGGCGACAGTGTCAGCGTGAACGGGATCTGCCTCACGGTGGTATCAAAGGGCGAACGCGACTTTTCTGTTGAAGTCTCGCCTGAGACACTTTCAGTGACGACGCTCAGTCATCTCACGGCCGGTTCGCCCGTGAATCTTGAACGGGCCATGAAGCTGAATGAGCGGATCGGTGGGCATCTCGTCGCCGGCCATGTCGATGGCGTCGGCACCATCCGCAGTCGTCATCAAGAAGGCAACGCGGTCTACTTCAGCATCGAAGCGCCGCAAGAGATGTTGCGCTACTGCGTCGTCAAGGGTTCAATCACAGTCGATGGCATCAGCCTGACGATTAATGATGTGACCGACCGAGGCTTTTCCGTCGCCATTATTCCACACACAGCCAAAATGACGACACTTGGCATCAAGCAGGTCAACGACACCGTGAATCTCGAATCCGACCTCATCGGTAAGTACGTCGAGCGCCTACTTCAAGAACGGAGCCAATTGCCCAAGACGACGCCCATTATCGACAAGGATTATCTGCAGAAGCGGGGATTGATTTAATCCCATCCCCTCAGAGAGGGTCTCTACACACTTTACCGGTTTTTTATACCTGTCGACGAGGAGCTGGGTGATGATTGAGAAGAGGGCAGCCGGACTCCCGCTTGGAGAGCCCGGCCGTTGGGATAGTGATCAGCAGCAGACGCCGCCAGTCGGAGGAGGAGGCTGAAAATCTGGCCGGATGATGTATTGTGAGGCGGGCCCCACATTTTGTTGTCCGCCTAATACCGTGGAGTACTGACCGCTCGCGGTGTTCTGGCCGCCACCCAGGATGCTGGAGTTCAATCCGCTGGCGATGTTCAATTCGCCGCCGAGGACGGCAGCGTATTGACCATGTATCGCGTTTCTCACTCCGAATACGAGTCCGCCGAATGAACTGAACGCATTCATCTGGCCTCCCACCAAGTTATGCGAACCGGTTCGATTAAGCCCCACGCCGTCCGTTCTGACTTCGTTGTACCCGATGATCAAGTTGCCCAGGCCGGTCGTGGTAGGGGTAGTGGTATTTGTTGCGCCGGAACCGCTCTGTACGTGAACGTTCACACCCTTGAAGATAATGTGTGGACCGTTGACGCCGTTCATCGGATCGGGGTTGATCGAGACGTAGTTTTCCAGGCCTGGGACGCCACCACCGCCACCTGCTGGTCTACTTTCCAATGTGGCGATTTGTGCCTGGAGGGTTGTGATCTGAGCCTGTGCGGTTTGGAGCGCCGCAAGCAATGTGGTGTCGGCGCTGAGGAGTGTCGCTACGCTACTCTCCAACGAGGTGACTTTCGTCTGTAGGGCTTCGAGAGAGCCGGCCGTCGTGCTGCTCGTCGTGCTGCTAGCGTTGTACTGATGGTGCTTGTGCTCTTTCAACCGCTCCCGTAGGTCGGCAATGCGTTCCTTCAGATTTTGGATACGCTGGTGGTCGATCAGCCGATGACGGGATGAGTGATGGTTGGCATTGGAATCGGTTGCCCAGACTAGGCTCGGTCCCGTGAAGATCGCCAATGCCATGCAGCTTGCGAGCACAGCTCGCAGACAGTGGTTGCCGAGACCTCTCTCCATGAGTGTGAAGCGTGATGCCTCACGTGAGAAGTTCGTGTCCATACCAGTACCCCTCCTTTGTGTTGCTCCGTTCCCAGCGCCTAGGTTGTTTTGCTAGGGTCGCCATGAGAACGGGATGTGGTGGTTCCTGGGTCTCGTAAGCGCAAAGGATGTGCCGCTTTGGTTCTACAACGGGTTAGGGTGGTCTGATTCCTGCTCTAGGGGGGTGGCCATTCGAAGTGAAAGGGACGCAAAATGCGCCCTTTTTGCCAAGAAACGGACGAATATCAGGATGATTTTGCCAAGGGAGAGGAGCGGGTGGCCGGCGGGTGAGAAGGAAGGGCGATCCTAGTAGAAATCCTAAGAAGACAGACTTCTGGACGTGTTTGACTGTGGCAAAACTATTCCTTGATCATCGAATTGCCTCCAGGGTTTTGATGAAGCTGAAATCTCAAAAACTTTTCTGCAAGTGATGGGCAAGTCACGTTCGCTAGGTCTGGTTTTGGGCAGATGAGCGATAGGTGAGATAGAGCACAATGCCCGCAAATACAGAGATGACGAAACCCACCGCAAGCTGAGTGCCGAAACTGATCGGGCCGACGTACATCTTATACAGTTGTAGCGGCACGATCGGCAGGCCTACTGCCAGAGCAAGGCCCATCATATGCCGTCTCAGATATATCGGCTCGCCTGGTTTTCGTGCGTCCCTCAGGTCAGTTACTCCTCGATGGTCGAAATATCGCCCGGGTCTTGCCCAAGCTCTTTCGCTTTGAGGACACGTCGCATGATTTTCCCTGACCGGGTTTTAGGGAGTGAGGAAACGATATCAATTTCAGACGGTACGCCGATTTTGCCCAACTCCTTCAGCACCTGATCCTTGATCGACTGGATCAGTGCCGGGCTTTCTGTCTCTCCCTGTTTCAGAATGATGAAGGCCTTGATGGATTCGCCGACGAGCTTGTGTGGTTTGCCGATCACCGCAGCTTCCGCCACTGCGTGGTGGCTGACCAGCGCGCTTTCCACTTCGGCGGTGCCGAGGCGGTTGCCGGCCACTTTGATCACGTCATCGGCACGGCCCATGAACCACATGTAGCCGTCTGCGTCTTTGTGGCAGATGTCACCGGTGGCATAGCAATTCGGGATGGTGTTCCAGTAGGTCTTGTACCGCTCCGGATCTTTATAAATGGTCCGCATCATCGAGGGCCACGGTTTCTTGATGACGGCAAAGCCGCCTGCGTTTGCGGGCAAGCAGTTGCCCTCGCGGTCGACCACATCGGCTTCGATACCCAGGAACGACCTCGTGGCCGAGCCGGGTTTTAGTGGCACTGTGGGAAGAGGGGTGATGAGGATGGATCCTGTTTCCGTCTGCCACCAGGTGTCCATGATGGGTTTGTCCCCACCTGTCACACGGTGAAACCATTCCCAGGCTTCCGGATTGATCGGTTCACCCACGCTGCCGAGGATGCGGAGCGTCGAGAGGTCAAACTTTTTTGGCCAGTCCTCGCCATAACGCATGAGCAGGCGGATCGCCGTGGGGGTGGTATAGAAAATCGCCACGCCGTAACGTTCGATCAAATCCCACCAGCGGCCCGGATTCGGATAGTCCGGCTTGCCTTCAGCCGTCAGTATCGTCGCGCCATTTAGAAGCGGACCATAGACGATATAACTATGGCCCGTGACCCAGCCTGGATCGGCGACGCAGAAGTACACGTCGTCGTCCTTGAGATCGAACACATACTTCGTGGTTATGTAGGTGCCGACCATGTAGCCGCCGTGGACATGGACAACACCCTTTGGCTTGCCGGTGGTGCCGGAGGTGTAGAGAATATACAGCGGCGTCTCAGCATCCAACTGCTCCGCTTCGCAGAGCGCCCTCTCACCTTTCACCCACTCGTTCCAATCGATTTCTTTTGGCGCGGACAGCGCCGGGCCTGGATTCTGACGGCGCACCACAATCACGTGGTCGACGGTGGCGCAGGTCTTGAGCGCTTCATCCACGACCGACTTCAAGTTGATGACCTTGCCGCGATCGAACCCGACATCGGCGGTGATCACCACCTTGGCCTCGGCATCGTTGACGCGGTTGGCCAAAGCCGGCGCACTGAAGCCGGAATAGACCACGCTGTGGATGACGCCGATTCGCGCGCAGGCCAGCATCGCGACGACTTGCTCGGGAATCTTGGGGAGATAGATGGTCACGCGATCGCCCTTCTTGAGACCGAGCTTTTTGAGGGCGTTGGCGCAGCGATTCACTTGCCGGTACAGTTCGCCATAGGTGAAGACGCGCTCCTGATCGTTCTCGCCCACCCAGATCAGCGCGACTTTATTCTTGCGCCAGGTTTTGACGTGGCGGTCCAGACAGTTGTAGGTAATGTTGCAGGTAGCGCCGACAAACCATTTTGCCCAGGGATAGTCCCACTCGAGAACTTTGTTCCAGGGAGAGAACCACTCGAGCTCTTTGGCAGCGCCACTCCAAAAGGCTTCAGGATCGGCGACGGATTTCTTGTACTCGGTCTCGTAGTCCTTAATGTAGGCTGCAGCTTTTGTCTTGGCGGTTGGTTGGTAGGTCCGACTTTCCTTCAAGAGGGTTTCGATCTTTTCACCCATGGTAGGCACACCTCCTTAATCGACGGAGTCTAATGACAGGAAAGGCAATTATGGAGAAAGGTGGGCGCGTCTGCAACCATCCATTTGTACGGGGCACAGGGGCCCTGTGCGTCCCTTCGCGTTGTTCAGGAAAAGTCGCTGGACTCCAAGCCGGATTCCTTGACAGTCATTGAGGGCCATGGGTAGGCTGACTTGGAGCCGATTATGCGAACCCCTCCTGAATCTATGCGACAGTTCCTTAGGATTCTCGGGATTACCGTACTTCTGCTGAGTAGTTCGTTCGGCTTGACGCCTTACAATGCCGTGCCGACCGCTCAGGCCCAGTTGGGGAAGCCCGAAGGCCTTTATTACAAGTCCTGGGCAATCATTATTGGGATTGAAAACTATCTGCTGGCGCCGGACATTCCAGGGGCCATCGATGACGCGAAGAAGGTGGCCCAGGCGTTTCGGCAATTGGGGTTCGACGAGGTTGTGGAAATCTACGACAAGGATGCCGGCTTCCGACGCCTGCATCAGGTCTTGAGCGATATGTTGCCGAGAAAAGTGGGCCGCATGGACCGGCTCGTGATCTTCTATGTGGGCCATGCAGGTGTGGCACAGGATGCCGATGGAAAAGATCGGGGCTATCTCGTGCCGCTGGATGCCCAGGTCAATAACGTGGCGAAGTCGGTGACCGTTGAGCACCTGAAGGAGTTTACCAGGCGGTCGGCCTCGAAGCACACGCTCCTGATTCTGGATGCGCCGGTATACGGATGGGAGACGACAGCGCCGCAGCCGTTGTCACTTGAAGGTCGGCTTGCACCGGAAGCCGATACGGAACGACGTGCGGTTCAGGTGATCAGCGCGGCTGACAAAGGGGAGTTCTCGTTTCGTTCTGGCGGGAAGAGTCTCTTTGTGCAGGCGCTGCTGACCGGGCTCGCGGGCGCAGCCGATCTAAACAAGAATGGTTGGCTAATGGCCTCCGAACTGGGGACGTATCTCGCGCAACAGGTAAATGCCGCTACCAAGGGTACACAGCATCCGACAAGTCTGCGAATCGATGGCGATGGAGACACGGTGTTGGTCGAAGGGCGGAAGGCCGCGTTCGTGCTTGGCGCTGATCCACAGACACCTGCGGAACGGCACCAGGCCGCCAAGGCTCAGTATGAACAGGCCTTCGCGCTGCTGCAGGAGGGAAAGTCAGCGGACGAGGCATTAGAACGCCTCAATCGCGCGATTGAGTACGACCCGACCTATGGTGATGCCTACGTCCTGAAAAGTTATGTTCGTTTGGAAGTCGTTCCGAATCTAGACGAGGCGTTGGTCTCCGGCCAGCTTGCCGTGAAGCACGCGCCGGACAATCCCGATTCCTTTTACACACTGGGGCTCATTTATGAGAAGCGCGGCAACTTTGCGGAGTCTGAGGCGGCACTTCTCCAGGCGTTGAAAGTGAACGCGGGCTATCAGGATGTCTACTTCTCATTAGGGACCCTTTACGCAGATCATCTCAACGATCAGCCCAAGTCCGTCGAGGCGTTCCGTCGTTATCTCGAATTGGGCGGCGCGCATGCCCGCGCCAGAGCTGCCGTCAGTCAAGCCGATCAGTCCACGAAGCCCACACCCTAGTTCTTCTCGCCCCCTTTGAGGTAGCCAAGGCCGATCTTGACCGCTCGCCGGGTGATTTCCGCCCAACGAACTTGCGGATAAGCGGCTAAGACGGCAGCGGCCTTAGGGTCCTGGATGTCGAGGTTTGCAATTTTGATGATGCCGTCATCAATCTGAATGTCGGCCACGGGGGTTTCTCCCTCTTCCTGTTCAAGAAGTCAGATCAATGAGTTGTCGGTACATGAGAATTGTCTCATGATTGTCAACCGCTACGAGTGCGTTTCGTTGACGGAACCAGGAACGCATGTTAGCATGAATTCGTCATTTTATTCGCATTGCTTCCATGCGCAGCGACACAACTTTTTTATCGCGAAGGAGGATCATATGATGAGGTCACACGCGATTATTACAAGACTGGCCGGTACCGGTCTCGCCGTCCTTCTTTTAATGGGACTCGCGGCTTGTGGTGGTCCTCCAAAGTGGGTGGAGAAGGGGTCTGGGGCGTTTAACGAAAAGGACAGCAAAGCTTTCTATGGCGTGGGGTCGGTGGTCGGTGTGCGTAATGAACCGCTCGCCTGGGATACGGCTGAGAATCGTGGACGGGCCGAGATCGCCAAGACCTTTGAAACCTATACCGGTTATCTGATGAGAGACTATGCGGCCTCCACGACGGCGGGAGATTTTACGCGGAACACCGAAGAGCAGAACGTCGAGCGAGCCATTAAGACCGTGACGACCGCGACGCTCAGCGGGGTTCGTCCCATCGATCGCTACAAAGACACCAAGACGAATACCTACTATGTCCTGACCAAGCTGAGTTTAGAAGACATGAAGAACAACTTGGAGCAGGCCAAAGAACTCAACGCCCAAGTCCGGGATTTCGTGCGGAAGAATGCGGAGCGCATGTTCGATCGTTTGGAGAAGGAAGAGGAGAAGCGGGCGACCCACTAAGCGCGTCACCGGTGTGTGACGGATTGGCCGTCAACCCTTCACGGAGGATCAGCGTGATTCAGAAGAACCGTCGTTCCGTTGCAATGGCTGCCTGTGCGGTGGTCGCTCTTGCTGGGTGCGGACATGAGACGAAAGTGACTCGAGTCGATGCCGGGGTCGTCACCGATCTGAGCGGCCGATGGAACGATACCGACTCGCGGATGGTCGCCGAGTCGATGGTGAAGGAAGCCTTGCAGTATCCCTGGCTCGGTAATTTCTCCCAGGCGAAGCAACGTCAACCTGTCGTCGTGGTAGGGACCGTGCTCAATAACAGCCATGAACATATCAACGTGCAAACCTTTATCACGGATTTGGAGCGGGAACTCACAAACTCTCAGAAAGTCACATTCGTAGCCGGGAAAGGCGAGCGTGACGAGGTTCGCACTGAACGAAAAGAACAGGCGATGTATGCCCTTGAAGATACTCAGAAAGCCCCAGGGAAAGAGACGGGGGCCGATTACATGATGAAAGGCACCATCGCCACGATCCTCGACGAAGCCGATGGGACCAAGGCAGTGTTTTATCAAGTCGATCTTCAAATGATCGATCTGGAAAGCAATGCGAAGGTTTGGTATGGGCAGAAGAAGATCAAGAAGGTTGTCGAAAAGAAACGGACTGTCTTTTAGGTTCCGCGGACGCTGTTGAGCCCTTTCCTCTCACGCTTTGCCCACGGTGGTTGTGTGCGGTGGGGCGTTGCCACCCCAATCTCCTGCGTATTGTTTCTGGCCGGTCTAGCCCTCCTGACCGGCTGCGGTCCTTCGGTCAATCGCTATCTACTCATCGAGCAAAGCCTGCTGGCTGGAAATCCCAAGCAGGCGGATGCCATCGTAGAACAAGCTGAAAAAGAATACGGCGGCAAGAGCCGGCTGTTGTACGGGATGGATCGCGGCATGACCCTCCAACTCGCCGGACACTATCAGCAAAGCAACGCGGTATTGGAGCAGGCGGAAGAGGAAGTCGAGCGGCTCTATACCAGAACCATCCGTTCGGAAACCGTCGCGTTTCTGAGCAACGACAATGCGCTGCCCTATGAGGGAGATGCGTACGAACACGTCATGATCAATGTGCTGAAGGCATTGAACTACACGGCGCAGGGACAGTTGCAGGAGGCGCTCGTGGAGGCGCGACGGATCGACCATCGCTTGAATGTGCTCAGTGATAAAGTGAAAGATACGAACGGCTATCGCAATGACGGATTTGCTCGGTATCTGAGTGGGATCTTGTACGAGGCGGCAGGCGATATCAACAATGCCTTCATCGCCTATCGCAACGCGTATGAGGCCTATCAGGCGGCACGTGGATGGTCTAGGACACCGGGGCCGTCCTCGTTGCGATCCGATCTGCTGCGCACAACCGCGGCACTTGATCTCACGACCGAATTTGAGGAGTACCGGCGAGCATTTCCCGATGTTGTCTGGGAGCCCGTCTCGGCGCAACAGCAACTCGCCCAAGTCGTCATGATCAGCTATAATGGGCGCGCGCCACGAAAAGAGGATCGCTATCTTGACCTCCCGATCAGTTTGGACGCGTTGCAGTTGGTATTGCTCAATCGTGGATTCTCCCAATCACCTCATCAACGGAATCGAGCAGCCGATAGCGTGCTCTATGGTCTCAATGGGCGTGTGGTGCGGGTCGCGCTCCCGCGTCTGGTTCCTCAAAAAACACAGGTTCCGTTCGAGGACATGACGCTCACGGACACGGCAGGCTACCCTGTCACGGCTCGATCGGAATTGGCGCAGAATGTGACGGCGCTGGCGGAAAAGAGCCTCTCGGACCGTTTGCCGGCGATCACAATGAAAGCACTGGCACGAGCGACCACAAAGTTTGCTCTGGCTGAAGGGGCGACCAGGGGAGCTCAACAGGCGGCCGGTAAAGATGCCGCTCCGTGGGTTGGACTTATCGTGGGGCTGTTGACCAAGGGGATAGCCGTGGCGTCGGAAGAAGCGGACAAACGAAGCTGGCAGACATTGCCGGATGAAATTCATGTGGCACGGGCCTGGGTGCCTGCCGGCCAGTATCAAGTGTCTATTCGACCATCCGGCCGAGGGATGGCAGTGGGAAAAGAGAGTCAGTCTCTGAATCTTGTGCCGGGCCAGACAACCTTTATCATTCAGCGTGTGCTGCAATGACGTGTGATCGCCGATTCGCTCTTTGGCAGGCTGCTGTGGTGTTGTGTTGTCTTTGGTTGATTGGTGCATCATCGATTGGTTGTGCGTGGTTCGGCGGAAAGGCCAAGCCGGGATGGGTTGACGGAGCAAGTGCGGAGTATCCTTCGGCTCAATATCTGATCGGAGTAGGGCAAGCAGACAACCGGAACATCGCATCGGACCAGGCCTATGCGGCGGTCGCGCGGATTTTCAAAGCGGAAGTGGCCGCACAAGCCAAAGATTGGGAGTCCTATCTGGTGGTCGAAACCCGCGGCTCTTCGAATACCGAGCGGAGACTCACACTGGACTCGGTGACAAAAGTGTCGACCGATAAGGCGCTTGAGAACGTCAGAATCATGGATACGTGGTACGACTCGAACAAAGGCCTGCACTATGCGTTGGCGGTGATAAGT
Organism: Nitrospira sp.; assembly: GCA_005239465.1. Taxonomy (GTDB): domain Bacteria; phylum Nitrospirota; class Nitrospiria; order Nitrospirales; family Nitrospiraceae; genus Nitrospira_D. The sequence goes on from SPAW01000013.1 coordinate 40,813, forward strand.
CGTCCCCAAGCGGAAGCGGCGTTGATAGAACGGATGGCAACGTTGGACCAGGCGGTAGAGGCGGATGTGACCGAGTCGCGGCAGACTACCGACAAGCTCACCAAGATTCGCAATCTTCGGCGGGCCGCCAGAAGTTTGGTCTTGCGCGAAGCCTATAACGCCGATTTGCGCGTGATTCGCCCCAGTGGACAGGGAATAGCGCCTGCCTATCGGGTGAACGAATTGTCCAATGAGCTGGAACAGTTTCTTGCGACGAATCTTGTGCTTGCGGTACAAGTGTTCGGCGATCATGCGGAGTCCGTTCAGCGTGCGCTGACGGAAGGGCTCATTCGCGAAGGGCTCCAGGTGACGACCAACACAGCGAGCGGAGAGGGAGTGTCGCCGGAATTGCTCGTTCGAGGTACGGCGCGTCTCTTTCCCGTCGAAGTCCCCGACCCGCAATTCAAATATGTTCGGTGGTGCAGCGATTTTGATGTCGTGGAAGTGGCCACGCAACGTGTCGTTGGCGCGGGCGCGCGCGGCGGCAAGGAAGGCCATCTGACGGAGCGTGAAGCTACGGCGAAGACGTTGCGCGTCATTCAGCAAGAGTTTTCATCGGATGTGGCGAAAGCGATCGCCGCGCACATCTTTGGAGAAACCGCGTTGCCGGCGCCGGCGGCGATGCCGGCGGGTTGTCCACGCGAGGAAACATCGGCAAGACCGATGCGGTAAACGAGCGATCTATCTTTCATGAGGAGGAACGACGACTGTGAAAAAGACTGCGGGAAAATCCATTAGCCGTGCTCCACGCAGCCGGGGACGCGGGCTGACAAAATCCGGGCAAAAGGTCTCGAGCCGTCTGGCGAAACGGCGGCTGAGTGACCGCCTGAAGGACGATACGGCATCCTTCAATCAGGGCAATCTCGCCGACACTTTGCGAAAAGAGGGTTATGAAGAGGTGCCGCTCGATGAGCTGCAAGACCGGCTCTCCAAACTCCAAGGGCCTCTAGCTGAAGTCATTCTGAAGGGGAGGATGTAACGGGATGCCGTACTACTATTTCGACTCAACCGCGCTTGTTAAGCGTTACAGCATGGAAAGGGGCACGCGTATTGTGACTAAGCTGATGGTGAAGCGCGGGAAGGTCGCGATCCTGCCGACCTGGACGGTCACGGATTTCTATGCCACCTTATCGACGCGCGCCCAAGAGGGGCAAATTACGCGAGACGATTGTTATTCCGTGTTCTACAAGTTCGAAATCGAATCGAAGCAGGGACTCTATCAGTTTATTGCGCCGACGATAGGGACTTACTTGGCGACGAAGGAACTGGTCTTGGAGTATCCGTTTCTCCGGTCCGCCCAGGTAATGCATCTGGCGCTGGCGTTGGAACTGAAGCCGCTGAGATTGACTGTCGTGAGCGCGGATTCGCAGTTGTTGGCGGCATCCAAAACTGCGGGGCTTCACATTATCAATCCGGAAGAAGACTAGCGCCGTACCGGAATGGGTTTGAACAGGGTTACGGGCACTGGTATTCTGCGATCATTGATTCGATCACGGTGATCCAGTTCTCTGTGGACTCTCGTAGCCGTTGCGCGTCCTTGATAAAATGTGAAGCTGGCAGCGGGGAAGATGTTGTCGGGCCCAGACTTAGGGAAGGAGTCGCTTCGTACAATACTGGGTAAAACCGTCTTTGTGGATAATCAAGAACTGGTAGTGATTTCCCGCCAAACTCGTGCCAACCTCAGTGGGAGGACCTGTATTGTGTGTAGGTGAAAGGCGGCAGGGGAATGCGGGGCCTACGGTTTATCCGTCGAGAGCTTTTTCCCGAGGCGGCGAGCCAATCGCACCATGCCTGGAGAACGGTCTTTTGGATTGAGCAGCACGTTGAGAATGTGGAGTTGGCTCTGGTCCGCGAAGGCAGCGGCCAGTCGTTGTTCAAACTCTCGCTGGGTGCTGACGCGTGATCCCACGCCGCCGCCAATGAGGTCGCAAATTTTCTCGTATTGCCATTCGTGCACGTCGTTGAATGGGCCCTCTAGGATTTCCCGCTCAGTTGAATAACCACGGTTGTTGAGGAGTACGACGATGGGGGCCTGCCCATAGCGTACGCAGCTGGCCAACTCGGTCCCGGTCATTTGAAAGGCTCCGTCTCCGACCAACACGATCGATCGAAGACTTGGGTCCGCTAACGACGCGCCAAGCGCCGCAGGCACGGCAAATCCCATTGAGGTGTAATAGGCCGGCGAAAGAAACTCGAAGCGATGGCGCACATGCAGATCGGCGGCTGCAAACAGCGATTCGCCGACGTCGGCGATCACCACGGTCTTTTCAGTCAATACAGTGTCGAGGTGCTGGAAGAGTCCTTCTAATGTCACCGGTGCGTCGGGACGCGGAATTAAGGGCACGACAACAGTTCGAGTCGGCAGTGACCGCAGTGGGAAGGCCGGAAGCGGGGCGCGCACCAGTCCCTGAACGAAGTCCTGGAACTTAATGGACTCATAGCGGTGATGTTTGATGGCGACACGGTCGGCTGTGGCGTGAATTGTTCGGCCTTCAGAAAGTAATGGTGAGCTTGCATCCAAATCTTCCACGTCGGACAAGATCGAGCCGAGGATCAAGAGGCAGTCGGAGTCGTTAATGAATTGTTGTACCTCTTCGCGACCGATCAGCCCGCCATAGACGCCGACGTAGAGCGGATGATCTTCACGAATGACGGATTTCCCCAGTAACGTCGAGGCGATAGGAATGTTCAGTTGTTCCACCAGACGAGCCAAGTCGTCCTGAAGACCGAATCGACCGACTTCTGCTCCGACCAGCATAGCCGGCCGTTTCGCTGACGCCAGCATGGTTCGCACTTCCCCGATCGCTTCTTCCAATGCGGCCGGATCACTCGACTCGTCTTCCAGGCAGATCGGTCTGATGGTGCCGGGGAGTGGGGTATGGACCATGTCCCTGGGAATTTCCAGATAGATGGGGCGTCGATAGCGCAGCAGGGCGGCAAAGGCTCGATCCATTTCCCGTTCGGCGGTGAGGGGATCATCGAGTGTCACTGCGGCTACAGTCATTCGCTCAAAGACCTCTCGTTGGGTTGAAAAGTCCCTGACCATGTGATGCAGGTATGGCGTACGGGTCCGTTCGGAGAGGCCGGGCGAACCGGTCAATAAGACCACCGGCGACCGTTCGGCATAGGCGCAGGCAATGGCGTTGACGGTATTCAACCCCCCGACGCAATAAGTCACACAGACGGCGCCAATTCCATTGATGCGGGCGTAAGCGTCTGCCGCAAAGCCGGCACAATCTTCTCGGGTTGTGCCGATGTGTGTGATGGGAGACGATTCGATCAGTTGAAAGAGGGAAAGGACATAGTCGCCGGGAATGCCGAAGATATGGCGAACGCCGAGGCGGTACAGACGATCCAGCACAGTGGACCCGATGGTTGCTTTACCGCTCATCTTTCTATCTCCGGACATCCGTTTGAACGAGGGCTCTCGAACAAGCTCTACATTTTCAGGAAAACACACTGACCGCAGTCAGTCAAGCAGGTTCTTAAAGGCCTTCTATCAGGTGTTGTCGGCATCAAGACACTTGACCTTTGCCTCGCTGCAGTCAGATAAGAGAAGGATGCATATAAACACACAGACTCCGACAGCTCACGTCAGGTTGAATACACAGCGGCTTCCCGCGGGGCCAGGGCATCTCTGGATTTATGCCGGTCATCTCGGCCAGGTGATCGGTCAACCGGCGGTGGGCGACTTGATCGACGTCTTGACTCCGAACGGCCGATTCTATGGGCGTGGCTACTTCAACCCCTCCTCGAAAATCAGAGTCCGTCTCTTGACGTTTGAGGACGAGCCCATCCATGAGGCGTTCTGGAAGGGTAGAATTCAGCAGGCGATTCGCCTTCGACAACGAGTCGTCACTCAGACAAATGCCTATCGGCTTATCTTTGGAGAAGGGGATCGATTGCCTGGTCTGATCGTGGATCGATACGATCAGACGCTTGTGATGCAGACGTTATCCTATGGCATGGATCGTCGGAAGGAGCTGTTGGCTGATTTGTTGGTGAAGGAGTTGAATGTCGCCAGCGTGTTTCTCAGGAACGATGCTAAGAATCGGCAACTCGAGGGACTGCCGCTCGAGCGTGGGTTTCTTCGTGGTAGTGGCCCAATGCAGGTGGAGATCCAGGAAGGGGCCGCGCGGTTTGTGGTCGATATTGAGCGCGGTCAGAAAACCGGTTGGTATTGCGACCAGCGGGAGAATCGGTTGGCTGCGGCGAAGCTTGCAGCAGGAGCTGCGGTGCTGGAAGTGTTCTGTCATACAGGAGCCTTTGGGATTCACGCGGCTTTAGCCGGAGCGACTTCGGTTGTGGGGCTTGATGTCAGTGAGGAGTCGCTTGTGATGGCGTGCGAACATGCCAGTCGAAATCATGTCAACGCGCAGTGCACCTACCGTAAAGCAGACGCATTCGAGGAGATGCGGAATCTAGTGAAGACAGAGCGGCGATACGATCTTGTGCTGCTCGATCCGCCGGCGTTTGCTCGGAGCAAGCAGGCCTTGTCCAGAGCTCTTGCCGGGTACAAAGACATAAATCTTTTTGGGCTGAGATTGGTGAAGCCGGAAGGTTTTTTGGTGACGAGTTCTTGTTCACATCCCGTGTCAGAGGAAGATCTCTGGATGGCGATCCGCCTGGCCGCGCGCGACGCCAAGCGGGAAATACGGCTCATCGAGCAACGGGGCCAGAGCGCCGACCATCCGATCTTAGCGACTATGCCGGAAACGCGCTACCTTAAGTGTTTCATCCTGCAGGTCCTCTAACGTTCTGTTGGTAAGACGCACGGTGGCCTGCTTTCTCGTTCAAACCCCTGATCAGCGCACTCGAACGTCGAGCGCACAGCTCAAAGAACGCCTAGTCGCTAGGAGGCTCGAAGTGCCCCGAGGGGCGTTGTTGCCAGGGGGCTGCGGCTTGGCGAGATTGTTTCACCAGACTGCGCAGGCTCACCTCGGCGGCGCGCAAGAGTTTCGGATCACCGGCTTGTATGAGCGCTGTAAGGAGGACGTAGAGCGAGCGGCCCATCCGAGATCCAGCTAAGATGCGATCGGTCACAGGATCAACTTGGGAAGGAGCCGGCTCTTCTTGTTCCTCTGCGTCCTTGAACAGGATTCGAAGGAGTGGGGATTGTCAAACAGCCAAGCTGGTGGAATGCGAAGGGCTGTGGCCAGAGCTTGAATTGTGGCTGTGGAGGGATCTGTCTGCTCTGATTCAATTTGATCCAGTAGTGCCGCGGAAATATCTGCTATGTCTGATAACGAATCAAGGGATTGCTTTCTTGAGAGTCTCCACGCTTGAATAAGAGGTCCGATTGACATAGGACGATGACACAGAAACCGATGGATAGCTTCAACAGGCGAGATTGCTGGATATTTAATTAATTAATATAATTCAATATCTTATGATCGATTTCTGCAGGTGGAAGATCAGGGACGAAATCGGGTACAATATTCTCACCAGTACGGATGTGTAGAAGGAGGTAATGGGAACATGTTGGGAACCGATATTCGTGGCATCATGGCGGAAGAGGAAGAAGTCCAGCGCCGGCAACAGGCCCTGAAGTCTCTTGTGACGATGCGGGCAAGGCAGCTGCGAGAGTCACTGGACGAACGGATCAAGCGCGCCAGAAACAGTGGGGACTGGACACTGCTTTCTAAAGCGGAATGTGCTGACCTTCACAAGCAGGAGAAAGCGCACCTTCAATCCCAGCTCGAGCAGTTACAGTTCGAACAAAGCCGGACGCGTGGAAAGCTGACTGCGCTGAAGCGGGCAAAAGCCAGGGCGCAACGTATCCGTGCGGCAGAGGCGGCGTCCGAGCGAAAGCGACGGTAGTCGTCAACGTCATTCCTTTCGGATCACCCTTCATGCAATGTCGGAGAATAAGTGGACGCGGCGGCCCCTCTTCAAGCTCTGACGCGTGCCCAGGGTACTCTGATACGACATCTGCTCCACGACAAGAAAACCAGGACACACGAAGGCGCCTTCGTCATCGAAGGCGCCAAATCCTGCCTTGATCTGATTCGCCGGCACCCGCATGCTATTCTCAGCCTTACGTTGTCGTCTCGTTATCTCCAGATTGAGAATGAAGCAGAACGAAGGATCCGTTCCAAGCTGGCTGCTCGCCAATTTGCGTGTTCAGATGCTGTCTTTGAGAAGCTATCGGACGTCGAGACTCCTCAAGGGGTGCTTGCCGTCGTCCGGCAACCTCATTGGGATGAAGCGCAAGTGCTGGGGCAAACGAGAGTGCTCGGGATCTATGGGGATCAGCTACGGGATCCTGCGAATGTGGGGACGATCATTAGGACGGCCGCTGCCCTGAATCTCACGGGAGTATGGCTGAGCCCTGATTCTGCAGACCACTTCAGCTCCAAAGTCGTTCGCGCTACAGCCGGCGCGATCATGTCCCTTCCTATTTTTCGTACACAGGACATTCGAACATTTTCTAAGCATAAATGTTCGATCTATTCTGCTCTTGTGCCTTCGCCAAAAACGATTCCTCTCCGGAGCATTCGAAAAATTCCCCACCGTCTCGTGATTGCGGTTGGAAATGAGGGGAGAGGATTGGCGCCGGACCTCGTGGAGGTATCCGACGTCAGGTTTTCTATCCCGCTCGATAAGGAGGTCGAGTCACTGAATGTCGCTGCGACGGTGGCGATCTCGGCGTTCTATTTCAGCGACCTACCGACCGAACCCTAAAGACCTTACGAGTGTTCACACTTCTCTCGTGGGAAGCGCGCTATCGGCCTGAAGAACAGTCGAAGCTTGATTAGATAAATAGGTACTGTGGTGCCGAGGGACAGAATCGAACTGTCGACACCAGCCTTTTCAGGGCTGTGCTCTGCCAACTGAGCTACCTCGGCACGCTGATTTGTTGCGGGGTTGGATCGGAAGGTCCGCCGGCTTCCATGGTGGCCGCGAGCCGTTCAGCCGCTCTCACCACTTCCCGCCAACTCATCTCGATATCGGCGATTCACCTGCGTCGTGTGCTGTCCCAAAAACTCCATTGCCACTCATGCCGCACACTCAGCTGTTGACTGTGCGTGTTACTGCAACGGCGGAACAGATGGTGGGTCACGTGCTGACTGACCTTGGCGATGACCGCAATCAGCCGGATCATTGTGCGCATATTACCAAGGTGAATGGTCCGAGTTCCACACCTTTTACACAGAATCGTTTGCCCATCTGGACTTGTAAATAACCAGGGTCTGCTGCCCTGCGAGCGTTGTCCATGCATGCGCCGCGTTCGCTTGCAGGCTAGTCGTGCAGGGAGTGGTGGAGAATGGAAAAATCTATTCAGGAATCATGGTCTCAGGTATGATTTGCGCGAATGCTTGCGTCTCGTCAGGCTTGGTATTTGGTAGCTGAGTTACAGGAGATCTAGTCATGCCGTCGGTTCATCTTGTGTCAGAGGTGGAAGCGCCACCCGCTGAAGTCACGAGTACACTACCTCCATGGAAGGCCTGGAGCTACTTGGTGGCAGGGGCGGTACTCCTCGCGGTCATCGGTACGTGGCTGGTCTGGTTTTCTGCGTCCGTTCAGCGAAAGTTCCAGGAAGAGGATATTCGAGCGGCCTGCCAACGTGTTATGCCGGACACGGCTGAGCGGTGCTTTGATACCGTCGTGATTCAACGTGGAGGGGTGCGGCGGTGAGCGGAGCGCGGGAGAGGCGAATCTGGACATCGTTGGTGGTCGCGCTTGCGCTTCTCATGGCGCCGGCCGCTTTGGCTTGGGCTCAGGATGGTGAGCTGCAAGCGCGGCCGCGCGTGGAACTGTCACTCAGATCGTGGTTGTTCACGGCCGGCGAAACGAAATGGAGCCATAATGCGTCCGGGCTCGATCCTAGGCTGGGCAATCCCACGTCGAAGCTGACATACAAGGACAACGACACACATATTATAGAGCTGGCAGGCCGGGTCAATGTTGTCCGTCGCTGGTTTGTCCAAGGGGATGTCGGATTTTCCGTGTCGTTTAATCGAGGCCTGAATGTCGATGATGACTTTACTGCTGTGGGCGGGCAGCAGCTGTTCTCGCGCACCCACAGTGATGTGACCGGCTCAGGCACCCAGTACGTCAATCTCAACGTCGGTTACCGTGCCGTCGAATTTTCAGGACGGCGCGGCTATCTTGATGTGTTCGGAGGGCTTCAATATTGGCGAACCGAGTACGAGGCGACCGGTGTTCGCCAGGAGGTCTGCAACCCCTCAGGAATTCCTGGCTTGTCCTGCACGCCTAACCTCAACCTAACAGGTGTGTTGGCGATCACGAACACGACGCATTGGATTACCCCTATCCACGTCGGGCTCAACACCGAATATCGCTTCACTCGCCATGTCAGCATGGACTTCAAGGCTTCCGTGAGCCCGGTCAGTGTTCTCTACAATGAGGATGTTCATCATCTTCGTACCGATCTTCAACAGGACCCGAGTTTTTCCATGTGGGGACTCGGCGTCAGCGCAAACGCAGGGGCCTCTTTGAAATTCATGCTGACTCGAAATCTCGCACTGACAGGGGGGTATCGAGTTATGTGGAACCGCACCTATACCGGTACGTGGGAGAATCATCCCGTTGGAGGTGGCTCCGAGACCGCTCCTCTTACAGAATTCCAAACCATCCGCCATGGGGCGACCGTGGGTCTCACCGCCTCGTTTTAGTTGTGCTAAACAGTTCCAGTCTCTACCGTCTCGGCCGTCCAGACGGCAGCGTCTCTTCTTCGTATTCGAAGAAGAGCCGTTTGGCTTCGGGATGGAGCTGGCCAGCATGGCCGTAGGGAATTCCCAGTGTTTTGAACAGGGGAGTGAGTTTGCCGTTGGGATGGAGATAACCGGCTCTGAGCGGCACCGTGCGCTTACTGTGACGCACAAGTCGGCAGGCGGTGGGTCGAATAGATGTGAGCCAATCGGCAATGTCCTGCGGGTTGCCGATAGAGGCCGAGAGCAACAGAAGTTTGGCCTGTGACGGGCTAAAGATGATGGTTTCTTCCCAGACAACGCCGCGTTCGGGGTCGGCGATGTATTGGGATTCGTCCAGAATCACGAGCCCTAAGGTATCCAGTCGGACATCGATTTCACCGCTCGCCGCATCATAGAGCAGGTTCCGAAGAATTTCCGTCGTCATGATGAGCAGGGGGGCTTGCCCATTTTCCTGACGATCCCCGGTGAGGATGCCCACTTTGTCCGCGCCGAAGATCCGGGAGAACTCAGTATACTTCGTGTTGGACAACGCCTTGAGCGGCGAAGTGTAAATGACCGAGCGATTGTCTTCCATCGCTCGGCAAGCCGCTTCCACGGCCACGTAGGTTTTTCCGCTCCCGGTCGGGACGCTTACGACTACATCGGTGTCGCTCAGGGCAGCCAACGCTTCTTCCTGCCAGGGATCCGGCACAAACGGTTGCGGAGGAGGAACGCCGATGCCTTCAAACCAGGCGGCCAATGACACGGCAGGTTCGGAGGATTCCGGCTCTCCACCCCGAGACGGCATTCTCTTCGGAAGGGCGGCTGCGGGACGACGCGTCGTCTGGGCCGGCGATATGGGTTGTTGCGCTCGTGATTGCCGTTCTCCAACCAGTGCCTGCAAATCGGATTCGAGGCCTGCGCGATTTTGGCTCGAATGTTGGAGGATCAATTCAATGAGGCGCCGCTTGCCCGCTCGAAAGTGTCGTTGAACACGTCCGCGCGCCAAGCGATGGAGAACCGCCACTGGTTGCTGAGCGAGGAGTTTTTCAAGTTCGTCGGTCGTCATTTCTTTCTCGTGAAGCGTGAAGCGTGAAGCGTATCTCGAAGATCACCGTATCTCGTGAAGCGTATTTCGTATCTCGTTTCAGATCAGACCCACCGAAGGGACGAACGACGAGATACGAGCGACGAGTTAGGACGACGCTTCACGGAGGACGAGTGACGCGCTCATGGCAGTTCCTCCAACACACCGCGGCGGATCAGTGCGATCGCTTGCGACGCAGAGTCAGCCAATCCCGGATGGGTGGCTTTCAATGTATGGATCTGTGACAGAAACTCCAAGGTCCGCGCGAGCAACCGATAGATGTCGCCCTCTGCCATGGTGGTCAAGCGACAGAGTCCGATCCACGTAAGGGCGGGATCGGCGATCCAGCGCTCGGCCAAGGCCGCCACATCTGCCCGTAGAAGGGGCGGGTCTTCATAGGGAGACAAGCTCTCTCCCAGCTTTCTTACTTGACCCAAGAGCGAACTCAGCCCGCTACTAATGCGTGGAAACGCTCCGGGGCGATCGTCGTCATGGGCAATGCTCGCCATGATGCCAGTGAGGACGGAAGGGTCTGCGCCGGAAAAGGCCTCGGCCCGGATCAGTTCGGTAATCAGCAGCGAATGATCAATGCGGATGAGCCGTGCCCATTCCCCCTCCGAAGTGAGCTGCGCGTGCGATGTCAGATAACCGAACTTCTGTAAGACTTCGACGCGCTCCTGGAATCGATGCCATAAACTGGTCCGCAGAGCTTGAATGGATTTGGTATGGCGTTGTTGCTCCTGCCGGAGCCGTGAAGCGGTTTCAAAGTCCTTCTGACAGGCTGGGCGTGAGGGACAAGTCGGGCAGGGAAAATCGCCCAGGGATTGCACGATCGCATCAGGGAGGGGTTCTGAATCTTTGGACACTAAGATGGGCAGGACAGGCACCCGCGTGGGGAGTTCCGCCAACTGATGGCTGAGTTCGTCGAACGTCTCTGTCGTGCACCAGGGATAGACAGGGGCTTCCTCGCAGTCGAACACCCGATCAAAGACTTCACTGACGCTGGGGGCGGGACATTCTGTCACGGCACCATTAGGGCGCAGGACCGTGACCATTGGGCTTTTTTGGCCCTTACTACGATACTGACGGAGCACAATCCCGCGTCCTCGTGTGAGTCCCACCACACGTCCCGGCGTCAAGAAATGAAAGCGGGCGGACACCTCCGGTGACTCGTGTCGGCGAATCTGGTGGCGCGAAGGCTTTTGCCTGCGAGCTTGATCGAAGGTCTGCCACTGGGTAATCCAATCGGTACAAACGCGGGGACCGAACGGTTCCATCTGAATATGAAGCGCGTCCAGTTTCCGTTCGAGAAGCTCAGCCCGCTGGTTGAGTTGGAACTGGGCGAAGCTCTTGGCCAGGATCGCTTGAATTTGTTCGTGGGGATGGGCTTTCAAGAGGTTCAGCACCATCGGATAGCTGATCGTGAATTGGCTGTCGATGGCTTCCGGATGTCCGGTGAAGCCTTTGGTGAGGACGCCGAGATCGATATAGGGGGACGGGGTGACCACCGCAAACCCGACTTGGTCTTTGCCGCGGCGGCCGGCTCGTCCCGCGATCTGCTGCACTTCACCGATGGTGAGGTCGGTGAAGTCGCGTGATTTGCGAATGCTGGATTGGGTGATCACGACCGTGCGGGCGGGAAAGTCCACGCCGGCTGCCAATGTAGTTGTGGCGAACACGGCATCGAGACAGCCCTGGCGCATTAATTCTTCGACCGCAATTTTCCAGGAGGGAAGGTGACCGGCATGATGGGCGGCGACGCCGATCCGCCGCACGGTTGGGATGAGCGGATGCTCCGCAATGCTGGGATATTGTGCGATAACCCGTTCGAGCGCCGCGGCGATCGCGTCTTGTCGTACGGGGGGGAGTACGATGTCGGCATGGTCGAAGGACTCCATCGCCTCGTCGCAGGCGCGGCGCGAGGTGAGAAACACGATGACGGGCGTGAGGTGCTTTTGGCGGAGGGCGGCGATGAGATCAACCGGATGAATAGACGGCGGCATGCAGTTTCATTCCCTTTGAAATCACGACGAGGCCTGACTCGGTGACGGTGAACCGTTGGGCATCGGCTTCCCGGTCATATCCGATTTCGGTTTTAGGCGGAATGACCACGTCTTTATCGATGATGGCGCGTCGAATGCGGCTATGCTCGCCGATGATGACGTTTTCCATGAGAATGGATTCGCGGACGTCGGCATGATCCCGCACGCGGACGTTGGGAGACAGAACGGAATTTTGGACCCGTGCTCCGGACACGATGCAGCCGCCGCAGACGATCGAATCGAGCGCCACGCCCATGCGGCCACCCTGATAATCCTGTGCGAAGACGAACTTGGCAGGCGGGAATTGTCCTTGGTAGGTGCGGATCGGCCAATCGGGATCGTAGAGGTTGAACTGGGGATCGACGGCCACGAGATCCATGTTGGCCTCCCAATAGGCGTCGAGCGTTCCGACGTCGCGCCAATACTTGACGGCCTTTTTGTTCGCATCGTGAAATTTGAAGGCATAGACGCGCCGTTGCTCGATCATCCGGGGAATGATGTTTTTCCCAAAGTCGTGCGCGCCGCCCACTTGGGCGTCGGCAATCAGGTGCTCACGAATGGCGGTCGTGCGGAACAGGTAGATGCCCATCGAGGCGAATGCATGAGTCGGGTCGTTGGGTAGGGGAGTGGGCTGGGCCGGTTTTTCGTCGAAGCGGGTAATGCGATAGTCTTCGTCGACCGAAATGACCCCGCAACGCGTGGCTTCCTGAATTGGGATATCGATGGCTCCGACGACCGCATCGGCGCTTTTGGCGATGAGCCAATGGTACATCTCCACATAGTTCATTTTGTAGATATGATCGCCGGCCAGCACGAGCAACAGTTCCGGCTGTTCGCTGTCCAGGAGGAACGTGTTTTGGTAGACGGCGTCGGCGGTCCCGCGATACCAATCTTCGCTGATGCGTTGTTGAGGAGGGACTGAGGCGATGTACTCTCCCAATTCGGCATTCAAAATATTCCAACCCACCCGGATGTGCCGGTCGAGCGAATGGGATTTGTATTGAATGAGGACGGCGACCTTGCGGAGCCCGGAATTCAAACAATTGCTCAAGGTAAAGTCGATGATTCGGTATTTCCCCCCGAATGGAACCGCGGGCTTGGCGCGCTGATCCGTGAGCGGAAAGAGCCGCTCGCCCTTGCCGCCGGCGAGGACCATCGTGAAAATATTCTTCATGGGAGCAAATTCTAGCAGGACCGGTATCAAATAGAAAGGAAGCGGAAACATTGACTTCCCATTGCGTGCGGATAATACTAGCCTTCAGAACACCAGCACCTTTTGTCTCGGTGCGCGGGATATGAACAAAGGAGTGAGCATGAAACGCGATGTCGTTATGGCCGCTCTTCCTCGAAGCAATAACAAACTTGTGACGAAGTCTTCCGCCAAGTCCGCGGAGTCTCTGAGCGAGATGGCGTGGCGCCTGGAGCGGCTGGAAGGGCAGTTGCAGAAACTGTCCGAGCTGGTTCGGGAGCATGCCGAAGATATGGACCGCCTGGTCCGTATTGTCGCGGAAGATCGGGATGTCATCCGTCGGCAGTTGCTCCGCAAACATCATGAGAAGGTGCGGGTCAGGAAGCATCTGCGAGAGACCAACTCCAAGATTGGGTTGGACAGCTGATCGCATCGCTCACGTCCTACTGCTCAATCCTCCCGATCCTCACGTCTGAGTTTCGCAAGCAGGGGAAGGCTACTGCCCCGAACGTCATTATATTTCCAAGTCCTTATTAAACCAGTATAATGAATTCGTCTCATCTGGTGTCACCTGCCGTCGTTTGCAGTTCACCGCAGCATATGAGAAGTGACGTGGGTACGGTTTCACGATTTCGTCTGGCCTGTGGTTCCCTCTGGACGCATCTCTGCGTCGCAGTTGTGTGTATCGCCATATTAGACGCCGGCGCTGTTCTGGCTGGGCCGTCGATGAGCGCAAGCCCCGAGGTATCTTCCAAAGCAGCCCCCATTTCGTCGACGCAGAGTCTGCGGTTGAGCCTCGATGAGGCGATGAGATGAAAGGAGTTCAGGCATCGTGAACAAGTATCAAATAAGCGGGATTTCGGTCATTCTTGCCGTGAGCATGGTGGGAGGCGTGCAGACGTCCTATGGGTGGTGGACAGACCAAACGGCGCCAGTGTGGCCGGTCCAAATGCCCTACGAAGCTCCGCCGAAAAATCAGGACGTGCCCGATGTGTCCATCCCTCCGAATACGAATCCACTCAGCCCCGAGGAGATCAAGCGAGCGGAGGCGTTGCTGCCATTGCTGGAAGGCAAGCAGGAATTTTGGGCGATGGGCGAGTTCGTGCATCTGGGAGAGCCGTCGGTTCCGGTCCTGGTTAAGGCGCTGACCATGCCGAGCCAACGAATCCGCTACAACGCGATTGAAACCCTGTCGATGATGAAAGGGGTCTCGGGAGTCCCTGCGCTTCTGACCACCGCCAAGGAGCCCAACGAGATCCCTCGCGTGCGTGAACATGCCTTGCGAGTGGCGATTCGTTTGGATCCGGCCAAGACACCGGAGGCGATCGAGGTGATGGCCAGGGATCTGAATCCTTCGGTCAGGAAGGCCGCGGCATTCGAGGCTCGGTACGTGCGGCAGAAGGCGGTCATCCCCATCTTGATTCCGATGGTGACCGATGACGAACGCTTTGTGGCATTGTCGGCGTTGCACTCACTGTGGATCTTGACGCGCCATGAAACCGAGTTTCACGATTGGGACACGTCGACGAAGCAGGATCGCGTGGCATGGTCGAGCGAATGGGTCGAGTGGTGGATCGCCAACAAAGATATCTTTGAAATTCCAGTACCACAACGATCCAAGCGAAGCTCGTAATAGTGCGGTAACCCTCGCCCGCATTATTCATGAACGCTTCTATTGCAATCGCGGATTCGCTGCGCTTGCGCGTGAAGCGTCGTTCGTGAAGCGTCCCTCGACTCAGCTCAGGACGGTGAGCCAGCCCCTCGACTCGGCTCGGGGCCTTGAGCCTGTCGAAAGGTCGAACCGTGAAGCGCAGGACAGAATGAGTGCGTTTGTATCGTCGCATGCGAGATACGAGATGCGCTTCACGAGGAACGCGCTTTCGGACGATTTCGTGACGAACCGTCATGAATAATGCGGGCGAGGAGTTGCGGGCTCAAAGATCCCTGTGTTACGAATATCATGTGCCTCTGAATGGAAAAAGTTGTAGACCTGTGGCCATGCTGAAAATCGCCAAGCTCGGTAATCCCATCCTTCGCAAGATGGCTGCTCCCGTGGACCCACGCGTGATCAAATCTATTGAACTGCAGCGCCTGATCGATGAGATGTTTGAAACGATGTATGACGAACCGGGGATCGGGCTGGCTGCGCCTCAAGTCTCGCGTTCGATTCAATTAGCCGTGATGGGCTGCAAGGAGGAAGGTGGTTTCCCCGAGACCGTCCTCATCAATCCTTCTATCCTGTATTACGGTCCGCAACAGGTGGAAAACTGGGAAGGCTGTCTTAGCGTCGATGGGTTGAGAGGCAAAGTCACTAGACCATCGCTGGTGCGGGTGAAGGGGTTGGATCGGAACGGCATGCCGCTCGACTTCGAAGCGACGGGACTCTACGCCATCTGCATTCAACACGAGATGGATCACTTGGTGGGAAAAGTCTTTCTCGATCGTATGACGGACCTCTCCACACTGACTCAGCTCCATGAGTTCTCGCAGTACTGGCAAAAAGAGCCGACGAACGTGATCTAACGCCTCCCTCGTCAGACCATCTGTGAAACCTCTTCTTCGTGTCCTGCAATATCTCCGGCCTCATCGCGGCCTTGCGTTCACCACGCTCTTGTGCGCGGCTTGCGCCACGGCTATGGAGCTGGCGCCTCCCTGGGCGATCAAGATCATCATCGACGACGTGATTCAGGCCAAGCAAGCCGCGTTGCTCCCCTGGGTCTTGGGCATGCTGGTCGGGGCCTATGTCCTGAAAAACGTGTTCGCCTCGCTCCGAATCCGGCTCAACAATCAGCTTGAACAAACCGTGGTGCACGATCTGCGCCGGCATATCTTTTCCGCGTTGCAACGGCTCTCCATGAATTACTTTGAGAATCGGTCGACCGGCGAAATTATGTCGCGGGTGACGAACGATACCGAGCATGTCGAGCGGATTTTCATCGACGGACTCGAAGGTGCGTTGACGGCGTCGTTGACCCTCATCGGAATCACGATCATGCTGTTTACACTCAATTGGAAACTGGCCGCTCTGTCGCTGCTGCCGATTCCTCTTCTCATGCTGTCGGCGAGCTGGTTTACATCGAGAGTGCATGGCTACTACCACGAGATCAGAAAGAGTTCTGCCGAACTGAGCGGCTACCTACAAGACTCACTGTCCGGCATCAGAGAAACCATGGGCTTTACACAGCAGGCCTATGAACGGTCGCGGTTCAACCGGTTGAGCCGAGCCTATAGTGAGACGAATCTGAAGGCCATGGTTCTGTGGTCACTCTACTCGCCCGGGATGATTCTTCTCGCCGGTCTGGGGACCGTGTTGATTCTCTGGTATGGCGCCGGTGAGGTATTGGAGGGACGGCTGACGCTCGGCGAGCTTGTGTTGTTTCTGTCCTATCTGGCGCTGTTTTATGTCCCTATCAATCAGATTCACTCCGTGAATCACATGTTGCAACATGCGCTGGCAGCGAGCGACCGAGTTTTCGAAGTGCTGGATGCGGTTCCAGAGGTGGCGGACCGGCCCGGCGTGGTGACCCCGGCACATCGAATGCGTGGAGAGGTTCGGTTCGACCGGGTGCAGTTTCACTATCGTCCCGATGTGCCGGTGCTCAAGAGTCTCTCCGTCTCTGTATCGGCAG
>SPAW01000014.1 GCA_005239465.1 Nitrospira sp.
TGCCGGGCCTCCTCCTCGGAGACGATGGGAATCCAACTGCCAACCGTGTACTTGCCCCATTTTTCCGGGCTCCGTTCAGCGGCCGCCGTGATGAGCGTGCGATCCAAGCCGTAATATTGCAGGATGACGTTTCCCTTGGTCGAAG
The DNA here is from genome assembly GCA_005239465.1 of Nitrospira sp. Taxonomy (GTDB): domain Bacteria; phylum Nitrospirota; class Nitrospiria; order Nitrospirales; family Nitrospiraceae; genus Nitrospira_D. Next base: position 146 of record SPAW01000014.1, read on the forward strand.
CGCCATAGACATACACTCGTTTGCCCTTCGCCACTTCCTGTTTGATGAAGCTCACGCACCGGCGTCGATTGTCCTCCAGCCGCCGTCCAAACGCTTTGAGATCCTCCAGTGTGAACCGCTCATCGAACTTGATGCCTGTACCCCTGTAGTGCCTGGCAAAAATGCGGTAGCTGCCGCCGTTTACATCATTCTCTTCAATCTTAAGGATTTCGAGCCCATTGGATTCGAACAGATACTTCAGCGACTCCAGCGAGTAATATTCCAGATGCTCGTGACAGATATTGCCGATGTCGTTCTTTTCCAGCATCGAGGCCAGGCACATCAGTTGGGCCACGAAGGCCCCGTCCTCGGCCAAGGCTTTCTGCGCGTCGCCGATGAACTGGTTGGGGTCCTCCAGGTCGTAGAACATGCCAATGGCCGTGACGACCTTGGCCTTGCCGAATCCCTCCTGCTTCGCCAGCGCCGCGTAACCTTCATACCGCCAGAAGTCGTGCAACACGACGTCGGCGTTCTTGCGGAGGAGGTCAATCAGGTTGTTAGCCGGCTCGCACCCAACCCGCCGAATCCCCTTCACGCCATAACTCGCCAGCAGGGTTCCATCGTTGGCCCCGATGTCCAGCATCACGTCACCGGCCTTCAATGGCACCATCTGCTCGATCGCCCGCGTGATGTCCCGCAATGCCCTTCGCATCGTATCGGTTACGCCGGACCTGTACCAATAGAAACGTCTGTACAGCAATTCCTGCGGAGCAGTGTGGCGCAACTGCAACAGGGTACATTTGCCACATAACACCAGGTCGAGCGGCGCCTTCAGGCCCTGCCCGATCCTCTCAGGCGGGACAAAATCGTTGATGTACTGCTCTCCGAGCGAGAATACCTCTCCTAAATCCCCTGACCCGCATAAACGGCACGTAGTTCGCCTAGTTATTTCCACTTGGTACTCCGAATCTCATCGCGGCTTTCGATGAATCTCAGACTTTTCTCCGCCACCTTTTCCCATGACAATGTCCGGACCCAGCGCAACCCGTCTTGGGCATACTGATCTCGCAACTCCGGAGTTGCGATGACCCGTTCCAGTAGCTCGGCCGTCTGCCGGCGGTCAGTGGGATCCTCCAGTATCACGGCATTCCCGCCTACCGTCTCTTTCAGCAACGGCGAAGTAATCGCGGGAGTGCCGCACTTCATGGCCTCCTTGACCATCAACGATTCCCCATCAACGGTCGAAGTGCAGATGTAGTACCAGGCGGCACGGTAGAAATCGACAATGTCTTCCTCCGGCGTGCGGGGAAGGTAAAATCCGCTTCCCCCGTCGATCAACGGTTTCATCTTCTGCTCGATATCCACAAATGGCACAGTGATATTGCGCCCAACCACGACCAGGCCGACGTCCGGATACTTCTCATGGATGTCCATAAACGCATCAATGAGGACGTCCACATTTCTTCTGCGGGTGATCCCGCCCATGGAAAGGATATACCGTTCCGGGAATCCATATTTCCGGCGGAATGCCCTCAGGTGCTCGGGATCATCACTTGGAGCAAACTTATCGTCGGCCGCAAACGGCACGACACAGATTCGCTCGGCAGGGATGCCATAATACTTCTGGATCTGAGACGAATCGAACTGGGAGCACGTCAATAACCCAGCCGCCCTCCTGCAGGAGGGCGGCATGAAGAGACCGAAGGAGATAAGGTCCGACAATTTATAGTGAGATGGATGGGTATTGCACGCGATGTCCCACGCTCCCACGACCGTCTTGACGCCAAACGTCACTAATGGCGCGGAGTACCAAGGGGTAAAAAACAGGTCCAGCTTGTTATTCTTGATCGCAAACGGCATGAGCAACTGTTCGCCAACGATCCTGCGCCTCTTCAAGAGCCTCGGCCCTTTTATCCGAACACGCTCCGTGTTCTCCTGTTCCAAAAAGTCCGCCCGGGGCAACTGATTTTGAAAAAAGAGCACATACCGATGTTGCGGCGCCATCCATGGCCAAAACCTCAGCATGTTCAGCAGATATCTCGCAGGCCCCCCGATGGGCCAATGGCTTTCGATACAGCGGGCATCGATGCCGATTCTCATGCCACCTCATCCCCTCTTAATTCCGTAAATCGCATACCCGATCCCCCACAACTCGCTCCATCGACTCCTGGACTCGTTGAATCTCCGCCATTGCGGGAGTAAGGCTTTCATGGCCCGTGCGTAGAGTTTGTGCGCTGCTTTCGGCAACGCAAGAGCTGGGAAGGGGGTGGTCACGAAATCCTCGACCGCCGTCAAGCCGGCTTCTTTGCACGCACGGACATAATCGTTCAGGCTCCAGGTTTTCACTTGATAGTCGGAAGGTATCTGGCGGACCCTCTTGAATGCATCCCTGAAATTCCCCTTCATCAAGTTTCTCAGCGAGTAGGCCACCGTCCGTTCAATGTCCGCGATACTCTGGATGCTGAATTTCGGCGGCACCACGTTGGCGGCAAACACCCCTCCCGGCTTCAATACGCGAACCATCTCTTTGACCGCACACCCCAGATCATCCTGAAATTCCAGCACACCGCCACTGTACACGACGTCGAACTCTCCAGCACCGAAGCAGATATTGGTTATGTCTCCCAGAACAAACTCACCGTCCAAAGACAGGGCCTCGAAATTCCGCCTGACGATGGACAGAGCCTGCTCAGAATTGTCAAGAAGGGTGCACTGATAGCCTCGCTGGGCCATGTATTGAGACACTCTCGCGCTCCCGCAACCGCACTCGAGCATTCTCTTGCCTGGCGCGTGCTTCCCAAAACACTCGTACCAGTATTCAAACGTGACGTGCCAAACGAGGTCATACCAGGTATCAGGAGTAGCATTGCGGGTCGCAGGCGGCACACTTTGCCTTGCCCAGAACTCATCCCACCACCGCTGATCATTCTTCACCTGGAGGATCCAGCAGACTATCGGATAGGAATGATCACCACAGTGTGGCCTCGTCACTGTGGATTCGCTAGGAAAGTTTTGATGAGACGGATCACCGTATCCTTCTCTTCATCAGTCAAGTGAGAGGAGGACGGCAGGTACATGCCCCGGCGACCCAAATCCTCCGCGATCGGAAACGGCGCGCTGGTTTTATAGACCGGTTGCAGATTCATGGGGAGAAAAAACGTCCTTGTCTCCACTCCGTTGTCGGCTAAACACCGCTGGAGACCATCCCGAGTCCGCTCGTCTTGCAACAGGATTCCGTGCATCCAGGATACGGTGGTGGCATATGCTTTCTGCTCCAGCATTTCCACGGTTCCCTTGAGTCGTTCACTGTAATAGGCGGCGTTCTTCCGGCGCGCGTCGATCAGGCTGTCCAACCGTTCTAATTGGGCCCTGCCGACCGCGGCCTCGAGAGAGCTCATGCGGAGGTTCCACGCCAGACGTCTGTGCCAGAAATGCTTTTCATCATCGAAGTCGTAGGCTCGAGAATGCCGCAGGTGATAGGCCAGCTTGTCGTCATTCGTAATGATCATGCCGCCCTCACCACAGGTCATCAGCTTATTGGCATAAAACGAAAAACACGCGGCATCCGAAAACGTGCCGACAGGCTTCCCTTTGTACAGCGCGCCATGCGCTTCCGCGCAATCCTCTACAATCTTCAAGTCGTAATCGCGGGCGATTTCCAGGATCGGGTCCATATCACAGGGATGTCCGTAAATATGCACGGGGATAATGGCCTTTGTCCTCGTGGTGACCTTCTCGCGAATCTGCCGCACATCGATGTTGCCCGTACCCGGCTCGGAATCCACGAAGACACACGTCGCCCCACACTGGGTAACCGCTCCGGCCGTCGCGACCATGGTAAAGGTCGGCACAATCACTTCATCCCCTTGCCGGACCCCCAGGGTCCACAGGGACAAGAACAGTGCCGATCCTCCTGAATTGACCGCCACGGCATGCCTGACGCCGAACCGTTCGGCGAAGGCCTTCTCGAAGGTCGCAACCGGCGGAGCCGTGGAAGAAAGCCAATTGCGCTCCAAGGCCTCCATGACATACTTCTTCTCCAGTTCTGAGAGAGTCGGCTCGCACACGTGTATCATCTTCTCACTCCATGGAAGGATCTGCCTCACCGGTTGCTTACGATTAGACTCAAACTGTACTCGTTCGACGACCAACGATGGCCAAGTCGCTGGGGCATACGATCCTGCTCCGCCAGAGAAAGACCAAAAAAGCAAATAGAATGAGGGTTTTGACGGCGATCGCAGCCGCAGCTTGCTCCAACCTCAACTCGGTCCCGAGAGCAATAAGAGCTGCGAATGCGACGCCAACCAACGCAATCTTTCCAGTATCGAAAGGGATGCGGTACACCTTCTGCGAAGCGATAAAAATGGCGCAGGCATAGACGGCCATGGCAACGACGGTGGCATACGCCGCCCCCATCATCCCAAAAGGTGGTATAAGCAGCATATTAAGTCCAACATTCACACAGGCGGCGATTCCCGTCAGGACAGGCATGTAGTGTGACTTCTGTTCGTAGAATATAATGTTGGTGAGGAGGATACCCAGTCCCATAAAGACAAACCCGATCACAATCAATGGGATGATGCGGTGCGCTTCGTAATAGTCCGGTGTCGTGACGAGGAACACCAGTTCGCGAGAGAACAAGGCCAACACCAGGCCGATGAAGAGAAAAGCGCAGAGGCTATAAGTCAGGAGCTTCGCAATGATCTCTTTTGCACCAGGGCGGCTCGAGATAGAAAAGAAGTACGGCGCCCAGGCATTGTTCAACCCGGCGGTGACGACCACCATCAGACTCGCCATGTTGTAGCCAAGTGAATAGATACCGACCTCCTGAAGCGTCGCATAGTATTGCAGGAACATCCGATCTGACAGATCGATAACCCACCAGAAGATCAAATGCGGCACGAGAGGCACCCCGAACTTTAGAGACCTTTTTACTTCGCTCCAGGACCAGTAGGGACGAATATGTGGTCGAACCAAATAGGTGACCAGCAATCCGATGGCCATGGCGCCGACAAATTCCCCCTCGATCTTGCCCAGCGCTCCATTCTGCCTAACGACGACGAAGCACAGGATCAGTCCAAAGCTTACAAAAGATTGGGTGATCTGAAGAGCCACATACTTCACAGGTTCCTGTTTGGTTCGGTACACCGTGAGCATGACCGTCGATGCCATGCCGACGAAAACCGTCCATATCGCCAGCCTAATGTACGTGTTGAAAGGAATCCCTCGGAATAATGCTGTAGAGAGCGCTTCTCCGTAACGGTCGAAAAGAAATACGACGGAGAACGAAACCAGCAGTAACAACAGTGAGATATTGCCTAGAAATTGCCGGCGCTGGAGGTCATCCGGATAGTCAAAATAGTACCTGGTCATCGCGCCGTTCAAGCCCATGACGCAGAGAATGCCGAACCCGGTCGTCAGCGCCTTGACGACCTCGATAATGCCGTAATCGGCCGGCGTTAGATAGCGGGTGTACACTGGGATCAGCACGAACGCCAGCGCCTTCGTGGCCAGATCTCCAGCAATGTAGGTCGCCGATCCTTGGAATAGAGAGCTTATATGACTACGAAGACTCGACTCGCCGTTCGCCTGTGCGAGCGCTGCATCTTCGGCCGCCTGTTCTTCTGCCTGGGCCAATGTCATCTACTTGGCCCTAATGTCTCTGTGGCCGACCTGTGTGGCTTCGTCGGAATTCTGCACTTTTGTAGGAGCATCTCCGCGACTTGGAAATCCAATTCGTCGTCAATGTCGATAGAATCCTTCCGTTCCATAATGAACGCCGTCGGCTTGCTATTCTGAAGATCTTCTTTCATGAGAGCTGGATATGTGTCTGCGAATATCGCTCCGTTCAGGCGATAGATCTTCGGCAGGTCTTGCCTTCTGGCGTACTTTTTACGCTGAGGCATGAGCTCAATGAGGGTACCTTGTGGCTCCAAGCGTCGCATCCAACATGGCGAATGCTCGGCTTCGCATACACTGACCACGCGCTGAGCCTTGGTCCGGAGCATCAGCTTGATCGCTGCATCGATGTGTTCGGCCGTTCTCAGTGGTGAGGTGGGCTGCAATGTCACGACGATATCATTCTTGACGCCGTACTGCTGCTCTAGAAGCCTGACGGCATGGCGTATGACCAGCACGCGGGGGGTCTCATCCATGACCAATTCGGCAGGCCGCAGGAATGGCACCTCTGCCCCATAGGCCTTGGCGATGTCTGCGATGTGAATGCTATCCGTTGAAACGATTACTCGCTGAATAAAACGTGAAGCGAGGGCCGCCTTAATCGTATAGTAGATAAGCGGCTTGCCGCAAAGGTGACGAATATTTTTGTTTGGAATGCCTTTTGAGCCTGACCTCGCCGGAATGACTCCGACAATCGTCAATCTGGACTTTTCTTTTTGGCGCAATGGCCACTATCCCTATTCTATCTGTAGACGGACGCGAATGATCCGACCACGCGAGCACAATTAGCGACGCCTCCACCGTAGGCCGATACTATGATATGCCATTCACCCAGTTCCTCAAGACCATGCTTGAGCGCAACAGTCGGCCATTTATCGGCGACGGTTTTGCGCATTCTCGTCATGCTGATTATTGCAGAGACGACTTGAGGGCCAAACAGACGCGATCGATCTCACCCAAGCCCATGCTCGCAAAAGTCGGAAGACTCAGCCCTCGTCTCGATATGTCTTCGGCGACTGGGAAATGGCCTTCTTGAGCATGCGGCGGCATGGTATGGATGGGATAGAAGACCGGCCGACTGTCGATTCCAGCCTGCTTCAGCTTGGCTATGACGCGATCCCGGTCGACCTCGTGCTTTAACAGGATCGTATAGAGCCAGTTGACTCGTTCGGCCCACTTGGCTTGCGGAGGCAACTGTACCCGAGGATCCCCGACGAGATGATCGGTGTACGCATTGTGGATTTCTCTCCGACGATTCAGAAGCGCTTCAATCTGCTCCATTTGGGCAACCCCAACCGCTGCTTGCAGATTGGTCAGACGATAGTTATACCCAATCACGTCGTGCCAATATCTCTTGGCCTTCGACATTCCGTGGTCGCGAAGCACCCGCGCGCGCTCAGCGATCCCGTCGTCATTCGTCGTCAACATTCCACCTTCGCCGGTGGTGACAATTTTATTTCCATAGAAGCTGAAGCATCCGATATCGCCAATTCCTCCAACTCTCATTTCCTTGTATCTCGCTCCATGCGCTTCCGCTGCGTCCTCAATCACACGTAATCCGTGACGCCTTGCTATATCCATGATCGGGTCCATGTGTGCAGGATGCCCATAGAGGTGCACCGGAATGATCGCTTTCGTCCTTGGGGTGATGGCCCGCTCAATTTGAGACTCATTTATATTCCAGGTCTCTGGTTCGCTGTCGACAAACACCGGCGTCGCGCCCACATAGGTGACAGCATTCGCCGTCGCAATGAATGTCAGCGTCGGGACAACGACCTCATCTCCCGGCTTCACGTTGGCCAATAGCAGTGACAGGTGCAATGCGACAGTCCCGTTGCTGACCGCAATGGCATGCTTCACGCCGCAAAACTTTGCAAACGCCGCTTCAAATTCCGAGACGAACCGACCTTGGGATGATATCCAATTCTTGAGCACACATTCCGTCACATACCGCAACTCGTTTCCCGAAAACGTCGGGCCCGCGACCGGCAAGTGGACGTGATGGGTGAATGAAGCATGGTCGACAACGCGCCCGTCTTGATCAATGACGGGAATATATCTAATGCGCTCAGACATCAGAGCGATGATCTTCTCTACGGGTGTTCCCACCTGTACGGTGACAGGGTCCGGAGTCATGAAGTCAGATACCCTGGCTTCAAGCAGCATGCCCTGCAAGATGGCCCGGCGAACGTCTCCATCGGTTACGACCCCCTTCAACCGGCCCCCCTGATCGACAACGAACGCAATGCCACAGGCGTTTCGGTCGATTATGCGCAAGCTCTCACGCATACTTGCCCCGACCGGCACTATCATCTGCGTGAGTGAAGGAGGCTTCTTCATCCGAGGGCCTTCTAGACAGATGGGACCCTGGTCCGAGCCTGGACGATCACACGACAATTGTCATGGATTTGGGTGGGCTCCAAATTGTAAGCCTCCAGCACCATGACCGCATGCGGAAACTCCGCTAGTCGCGGGATGAACCATGCTCTCTCATCAAACGGCAGGTTTTGATCAGATAGGCCGTCGTTGTCACTCAAATGAAACGCCACAATATATGGTCCCACGGTATCCAGGAACTTATGCATGTCAAAACCTAAGGCCTCCGCCGTCACCTTCAAATGTCCGACATCTACGAGGAAACCTAAATTACTGGATCCCACGTCCGCGTACGTTCTCAAAATGTCCTCTGCCGTCGCGCAGAGGCCCAACCGGTTTTTTCCGCTTATTAGATTGAAGCGAGCAATGACATTATTCTCAACGACTAGTTTGACGCACTTGTGCATTGCGTACTGGCAAAGAGTCTTTAGGCTCTCTACAAAGATTTCATGCGCCTTTTCCAGAGGGAAGAGGGTGGTTCCTGTCAAATCGCCACCGAGTTGCTCAGGGTTTGCTTTGAAAGCAAACCCTGCATGGACGCTGAAGAATGGCGCCCCAAGTTCCGCGCTCAAGTCGATAGCCACGCGACAGTGCTGAAGGCTTCGCGTCAGAATCAGCTCGTCATTAGTGGCCAGATTCAAGACAAAGGGGTTTTCGTGCGGTGGAAAATAATTGTGAACGAGATAACTGATCTGGTGAGATGCGGTTTGCCGAATCGGAGCCAGGAGATCCGGCGCCCATGCCATCCCTGATCCGCATTCAACGTGTGTGAACCCATACCGCAAACAACAAGACACGACTTCCGTGATAGATTTTGTTTTGAATGCTCCGGACGACACGTATGGCGCCGCATGAGATTCAGACATGACGATGTATCTTGGCGGGAACCCCATATGCGACGACATTACTTGGAATAGTTTCTATAACTACCGAGCCAGCGCCAATTATAGAATCAGAGCCTATTTCAATGTTATCGATTATCCGACTACCGACGCCTACGAACGTCCGTTCACCCACCTTCACTCGGCCGGCCACGCATGACCCCGGCCCAATGTGCGCATATCGAGCGATCCTGGTCTCATGATCGATGATCGCGCCGGTATTTATTATGACCCCCTCGTCTACGGTTACACCCGTCGATAAGATAGCTCCCGCGCACACTACGGATCCTGCACCGATTCGTACATCGGGCTCTATGAGCGCGGTCGGGTGAATGAGCGTCAGGGCTGTCAATCGGTGAGTTATAATCTGGCACCCCAATTCAAAGCGCTCATGGTTGTCCCCAAGCGCTAACGCCACGTAATGTATCCTTCGCTTTTCTAAAGACTCCAGATCCGAGAATACGCCTATAATCGATACCCCTTCAATGACTTCGCCTAGGTGAGCCTCATCCCGATCCAGAATTCCGACAACCTCGTGATCACCGAGTCGCCGCAAGAGGCTAAGCAGAACGCGCGCTTGCCCGCCGGCCCCCACTATCACCACGCGGCGCGACTTATTAATCACTCAGGAACTCGAAGGAGAGCAACGTATCCGGCGGGATATCTCGAAGTGCTTTACGACCGATTATCCGGTCAGCTTGCTTCGGCGGGATCCCAGTTCCCGGTCGTTTGTAGCTGAGCATTCCTTCAGTGATGACGCTCCCAGAGGGAATAAATCTTGCGGACACGATGCTTCGCCGCATCGCAACCGCATTCTTGAGCTCAACTTCGACAGGGCGCTTCACTTCACTGCCCAATGCAGTTTGAGCTTCACGGAGAAGCTTTACCAGGCGTCGAAAGTCATCCGGGTCGGCCGACGACAACTGATCAGGTCCTGGCATTGATTTGTCTAGTGTGAAATGCTTCTCGATAACACAGGCTCCCATAGCAACCGCCGCTATACTTGCCGCCTCTGATTGAGTGTGGTCGGAATACCCAATAATTGTCTTCAAACTCACCTCTATTGTTTGCATCGCTCGAAGATTTACGTCCTCAGGTCTGCACGGGTAGTTCGTCGTACACTGCAAAAGGATCAATTGGTCATTTCCCGTACTTCGAATCACCTCGACGGCTTCGTGGACTTCTTGAAACGATGCCATGCCAGTAGAAAGAATAATCGGTTTCCCCTTCAGAGCAACGTGCCGAAGAAAAGCGGGCTCGATAATCTGTCCCGATGCTATTTTAAACGCACGCACCCCCAGTTTATCCAGAAACTCTACGTCCTCCACGCTGTAGGGCGTCGAGAGAAATTCTATATCCTCTTTTATGCAAATCTCCATAAGTGCCGGATAATGTTCAGTGGCCAACTCGAGCTTCCGAAGCATTTCTATCTGTGGTTCAGACGGGTTCGTATTATCCAGCTGATAGGGAGCTTTGGGGGCATCTCGCAGAACGATTCGTTCTGCCTTAAAAGTCTGAAATTTCACGCAATCTGCACCGCAGTCCTTCGCTTTTCGCACTAGTTCCTTAGCGAGCTCAATATCGCCGTTATGATTAACACCTGCTTCCGCGATAACGTACACAGGATGTCCCGCTCCTACTGGTCGACGACCTAGTGAGAGCTCTCTTGTTTGACTATGCTTCATGATCATTGGAATCAACTTGATATTTCTACACCCAGCAGGCCACGGGACAATGGTCTGTCTGCTAGTGTAACGTATCATTAGTCATGTTAATATATGGGCCGTGTCCACTCTCTCGCAGGAGGGCGCATGGCCAACCATTCTCGTCCCATCGTTCTGGACGCTGTCGCGCGTGCTGAACTGGAGCGACTGCACCGTACGCCGTCTGTTCCGTCTGGCCTGAGCCGACGAGCTCGCGTGGTGCTCTTGATGGCCAAGAATCTGCCGGGCGTGGAGGTTGCTCGGATGACGGGGTACACCACGGTCCAAATCAGTCGCCTCCGCCGACGCTTTGCCGCGGAGGGACTTGCGGGGCTCGAAGACAAACCCCGGTCGGGGCGCCCGCCGGTCATCACGCCGCGCAAGCGGGCGCAGATCGTGGCCAGAACCCTGCGGCCTCCCGGCTCGGGCTTGAGCCATTGGAGTGCGCGCGAGTTGGCCACAGAGGTGGGCGTGTCGCATAGCACCGTCCATCGGATCTGGCAGGCCCACGCCCTCACGCCGCACCGGATCGAGACGTTCAAGTTCAGCACGGATCCGGCCGCTGAGGAGAAGATCCACGACGTGGTCGGGCTCTACATGGATCCGCCGACCCACGCGGTCGTGCTGAGTGTGGACGAGAAGACCCAGATCCAGGCGCTCAACCGCACGCAACCCATTCTGCCGTTGCGGCCAGGGGTGCCGGCCCGGCAGACCCATGACTACCGTCGGAACGGCCTGACGAGTCTCTACGCCGCGCTGGAGGTGGCCTCGGGCACGGTCGTGGGCGCGTGTCGCGCACGGCATACCGGCGCCGACTTTCTGCAGTTCCTGAACGTGCTGGCTCGGCAGTATCGGCGGCGCGAGCTGCATGTCGTCCTCGACACCTCGTCGACGCACAAGACTCCGGACGTGCGGGCGTGGCTGGCGGCCCATCCCCGAGTGCATTTTCACTTCACCCCGACCGGAGCCTCCTGGCTGAACATGGTGGAAGCCTGGTTCAGTATCCTGACGCGCAAGTCGGTGCGCCGCGGGTCCTTTGATACGGTGCGCGCGTTGATCACGCATATTCAGCAGGACATCAAACACTGGAATGACCACCCGACCCCGTTCGTCTGGACCAAAGAACCCGCCGCAATCATCAAGAAGGCTCTCCGGAGGGCTCATTAACCGGACTTTGGAGACGACACACTAGCCATCTACTATTGAGGCAGACCGCAATAACTTGTCCAGCCGACCGGGTTGGGACCCCATGCCATTGAGCTTGAGGTTTTCAGCCTCCACATCTGCCTCAACCATCATAACGATTAATTCTTTGAACCAGACCTTAGGCTCCCATCCCAATACTGTCTTGGCTTTGCTGGCATCTCCGATCAGGATGTCAACTTCGTTAGGCCGATAATACGTGGAATCTATTTTGACGTATTTAGTCCAGTCTAGGTTGAGATGTCCGAAAGCCACGTCTAACAGTTCGCGAACCGAATGGGTCTCCCCGGTTGCGATGACATAATCATCCGGCTTGTCTTGCTGGAGCATCATCCACATGGCGCTAACATAATCTCCCGCGTAGCCCCAGTCTCTTTTGGCGTCCAAATTCCCAAGGTAAAGTTCCTTCTCTAGACCTAGCTTGATCCTTGCGGCCGCTCGGGTGATCTTACGACTAACGAAAGTTTTTCCTCGCCTAGGAGATTCATGGTTGAAGAGAATCCCATTACACGCAAACAGACCGTATGCCTCTCGATAGTTAACAGTGATCCAGTAGGCGTAGGCCTTGGCAGTGCCATAAGGACTCCTGGGATAGAATGGCGTCGTCTCTCGTTGAGGAATCTCTTGAGCCATACCAAACATCTCGCTAGAAGAGGCCTGGTAAAACTTAGGACATAGTCCTGATTCTCTAATGGCCTCGAGCAATCGGACTGTTCCCAGTCCAGTTACTTCAGCCGTGTATTCGGGTATGTCAAAGCTTACGCGAACATGGCTTTGAGCCCCCAAATTGTAAATTTCATCAGGCTGTATCGTGCGGATGATTCTATTGAGGGAACTGGCGTCATTGAGGTCGCCATAGACCAATCGAAGCTGAGCATCAGGCACATGTGGATCTTGAAAAATATGATCAATCCGCCCAGTGGTAAAAGAGCTTGATCGGCGTCTAATCCCATATACTTCGTAGCCCTTGGAGAGCAGGAACTCTGCCAGATAAGAACCATCTTGACCTGTAATTCCAGTGATTAAAGCTCTCTTCCTCTTGGTGTTCATGGCTCGATCCATAGCCTCCCTGTAGAACCCTTCCTTCATCCCATAGCTCAAGTTGTCCATACCGACGACCTGTAGCCCTCGGCGAGCAAACAGTCGGCTAGTTTGCTCCTGATAAGGCCGCAGTGCTGATGACGATCCGCGGTATCATCCGGCCGTCTATCGAAGTTCTCTTCGCCCGTAGCTAGCCAGTTACTCCAACGTCCCTAAGACAGCTTTACGAAGCCTGACGTGAGCCGACACCAGGTTCCAGCTCAGTGTTCGATCGGCCCAAAAGAACCCGAGCCCGAACAGGTTTATCGTCAACCATTGACTTCCATGCAGGACCGTGGCGTAGGCCGCAGCGGTGGTCTGGTCGATTCCAGCGACCATGCTTAACCCTGCGACACAAAAGCCGTGAAAGGTGCCGATGAAACCGGGCGCGGACGGAATGGCGATCCCAAACAAAACGATCACGAACAACAAGGACGTTTGGATCCAGTTCAAACTCATCCCAAAGCCTTCGGCTAACACATAGAAGGAACAAATTCCCACTGCCCAGACGAGGAGGGACAACACGGTCACAGCGCCTATGTGGGCCGCCTCCCTTATGGCGCAGAGCCCGTCCAGGAACCGATGGATCAGCTCGAGCGCCCTCTGCGTCCACTGACATCTGGCCTTTTGAATCCAGCGTTCGACCAAGGCGACTAGGTTCGCGCGCCGGCGGACCATGGCGGCCAGAGCTGCCATGCAGCCAAGCACCACCAACAGCACCAGGAACCCCATTCGTTTCAGCTCGCCCAAGGGACCGTCTTCCAAACCTGAAGCAAGGGTCAGGCAGAGGGCGAGAATCGCCAGCGCGGCCAGCATGTCGAGGAGCCGCTCGACTACGATGCTGGCCAACACGGTCGGGAATGGGGCATGCTCTCGACGGGCCAACACCCACGCTCGGACCACCTCACCGATTCTGGCCGGCAGCACGTTGTTGGCCAGCATGCCAATAAAGGTTGCCGATACCAGCGAGCCAGTGCCAATGTCTTTGCCCCCGACGAGTAGGGTGCGCCAACGCACCGCCCGGATCACCAAACTAAGCAACCCGACCGCAACGCTGGCCATGACCCAGAGTGGCCCTACCCGCCCGATCTCCCGGACCATTCCTGCTAGATCCACGCCGGTGAACGCGTACCAGAGACACACTGTGCTCAGGACGATCCCAGGGAGGACGCTCAGGAGTGCACGCCTAGTCACAGCGAGCGATAATGGTGCCCACCACGCAGTGGCACAGCGCAAGATAGATGATCTCGGCGTGTCCAAACGAGGACGTAGGGGCATGAAAATTCATGCGATCCATGGAGCAAAGCTGAGGCTTGAGTAGGATTAGGAAGTGTGTGCGGCGTTTATCGCGTCCTGCGTCATCTCGTCCGCTCTGCTTACGAGCTGGCCCGGGGTTCGACATTCAAAGCCGCGTGACGAGCGAGCCGAGTGAGAAGCGCTTGGAACCGTGAGGCACTAGCAGTCAGTGTGAGGTGATTCGGTTTGTCTGGTTCGTCCCGGACACGCACAACAAGAGTCCTGGCTCATCCTGGTTATATGGCCAGAGCTGCCGCGCTCTTCGGAGTCGATAAGGCCGATCTGGTTCTGGAGGTAGAGTCCCACGATACGGCTGAGCAGGATCGCCTTATCGCCGCTCGCATTGGCTCCGACCGCTTTCTGCTGGTCACGTCCGCCTTACACATGCCCCGATCGGTGGCCCTCTTTGAGAAGCAAGAGCTCTCCCCGATTCCAGCTCCGACGGACTACCTGGCACATCAAGGAGGCGAGGTTCATCCCGGCCGACACTGGCCCACGGCCGAGAATCTGTTCCTGACCCAGGTGGCGGTGCATGAGTACTTGGCTATGATCTGGGCGGCGATGCGCGGTGAGATTTGAGTGTCTTCTGAATGCCGGACCCATCAGGCATGGGGAACAGCGCGACCCTGCGGCCCCCCGAGTGAACGAGCACGGATGTTATACTCCAGACCACGAGGCAAAGGACGAGTAGGGAAGTGGCCACCGTCTGAGACCAAACGGTCACAAGAACCAGGGAACCCCACGTGTAGAGGACGAAAGAGAAGAGAAATCCGACTACTAGGGCCATCACGACCTTGGATAGCTTTTCCTCTCTCCTGAACATTGATCCTCGGCCAAAGGATTCAGAAACCCAGCGCCGCCCGTGACCAGCACGCGTTTAGATGGCCAGCAGTTCATTCTTCACCGTTGGGGGTTAAAGACGGGAGTTGTTCGACGTTCAGCATTCGCGGTTGGAGGCGATTCCCGAAGACTGTTGTGGACAGCTTCTTCGGTCTGTCTTCCCTCTACGGTGGCCGGATGATGCAGCCATAGCTCCGCCCTGTCACTTACAGGATGGCGAAAATGAGTGTTGAGCTAGCCCCACTTTCGTGGACACCTCAAAAAGGGGACAATAGTCCCCGGGAGGTGTCCGATGGCAGCACGGCAATAGTTCACGAAAGAATTTAAGCTTGAAGCGGTCCGGCTGTGGGAATCGTCGGGTCGGCCAGCGGCAACGGTCGCCCGTGAGTTGGGCTTGCGGCGCAACCATTTAAAAAAAGCCGCCATGTACTTTGCCAAGGAGTCGCCATGAAGTATCAGTTTGTCGCGGCGCATAAGGCGGAGCACTGTCTCACCCGGTTGTGCCCGGCGCTGGGCGTCGGTCGAAGTGGCTACTATGCCTGGCGACGCCGCCCGGCCAGTGCACGGGCTCGAGCGAACGAGTGCTTGGTGGAACAGATGCGGCAAGCTCCATCGGCAGATGAAGAACGATATGGGGCGGTGAAGTTGCGGCGAGCGCTGGTGGCGTCGGGCGTAGCGTGTGGGCGGCATCGCACGGCCCGATTGCGACGCGTGCATGGCCTCGAAGCGCGACGCATATGACGGTTGCGTGTCGTGATCGAACACCATCAGTGGTGAGTTCTTACAGCAAAAGATTACAAATTGTCTGTAGGTATTAGCTGAATCTTCTGTCAGATTATGCTTATAAGAATAGAGCTGTTTTGTCCGGGGTCCATACGTACAGATAGAGCCGTTTTGCCCGAGTCATACGTACAGAATCGAACGGTGCTGAACTCGTGCGCACCGATCACACCGGATCGTGCCGCTGCGCATCCGCCGCCTGAATGAGCGCATCATGCCGGTATCAAAAACGGGCGTTCACCAGCCGGATCCATTGACCGTCAAATACGAGGATGTTAGGAAGTCAGCGAGTAGGGCGGAAGATTCATGCAAGCCCAGATCAACGGCATCACTCTGGCGTATGGCGATCGAGGGGCCGGCCTACCTGTTGTTTTTCTCCATGCCTTTCTTCTCAACCGCACCATGTGGAGGGTACAGGAAGAAGCTCTGTCCTCGCAGTTCCGAATTATTACGATTGATCTGCGAGGACATGGGGAATCGGACGCCCCGCTCGGGCACCACACCCTCGACCAGGCCGCTGAGGATGTCCGAACTTTATTAGATCAGCTGGCAACTCAACAGGCGGTGTTCGTAGGACTCTCGATGGGAGGTTATATTCTCTTTGCGTTCTATCGAAAGTATGCCGACCATGTGAAGGGCTTAGTGCTGGCCGGTACGAGAGCACAAGCAGATACTGTGGAAGGAAAGGAAGGGCGCTTCCAGATGGCTCAGATCGCTCATAAGAAAGGCTCGTCCGCGATCGCCGACATCATGATTCCGAAACTTCTCAGCCCAGCGACAATCCAGACCAAACCGGAGATCGTTCAGAAGGTCCGAACCATGATTGAAGGCAACCAGACTAGCAGCATCGCCGGCGACTTAATGGCGATGGCCGAGCGGCCCGATTCTATCTCACTGCTGCGTCAGATCACCTGCCCCACCATTAAGATGCGATTCTTTTCTTAAGACATCTGTATAAGCTCTTCGGCAGTTTTGATCGACAAACACAATGGCTTTTCTACAAACACGTCCTTTCCATTCAACAGTGCTCGTCGGACCAGTTCACCATGTGTCTCAGCAGGAGTTGCAATGGCAACAGCCTGTATGGATTGTTCTTTTAGGATTTCCTCATAGGACTCGACCGACTGAAGATCGGGATACTGCTCATTAATGGCTTGTAACGTTCTCTGGTTCTCGTCGCATACGGCTGTAAGAACACCAAGATCGTGGAGGTTTCGGACGAGATTTTTGCCTCAGTATCCCGATCCCACTACCGCAACTCTTAATTTCTCTTCCTGTCTAGCAGACATTTGTCACCTGCTTTGGTCTGTTCGGTTAGTGAGGGACTGGCGAGACGCCTCAGAGGCCGTGAAACGTGAGACGTTAGGCGTAAAGGGTGAAGAGAACGGCATTGGTTTAGTCTATTCGGTCAGTCGAGACACGCGAAGCTCGTTGGTCTGGTTTGTCTAGTTGGAGAACAGAAGGGATCTCCGGGCTGGTTAAGCGGTCTTGGACGGCTTTCCCGTACCTGGATCGTGAGTGGAGCGCACAGCTGCGGATGGAATTCTGCTGTCCCCAACACAGCTTTGCCCTCTCACTTACAGAGCCCACAGGATGACCACCGTCTATTTTCACACCCAGCGGCTGAGCTGCAAGAAGTACGGGCGCTGCATAGGCTTCCAAATTCATCAGCTCGTTCTGCTACACGAGCTGATGGTTTTCAACCGGTCATTCGTATGCCAGGCGCTGGCTTTCGCTTTGGCGACTCGGTATCGCCAAGTGGGTGATCGCCGGAACTCGGACTTGGGCGAGTGTTAGGAGGGAAAATCTGGACAAAGAGTCGACTTTACGGATCAGTGAGCAATGCTTCCTTCGAGGAGGGTATGAACTCGGGAGGCTTCATGCTCATGATGCTCCCAGGCCCTGAGGGAATGTCCAACCCGAATGAGTTCTGTATCCTGTCACAGCCCTGACCAGATTGTGTCGGCGTTTTTTTGGTATCTTCGCAAGGATAAGTCAAGAGCCGATTAGCCCTAAAACTGAGAAAGCTAGAACTTAATCTGACAGACAGGTAGAGTCCTCCCCTTCACGGAAGGAGAGAGGACGATGACCATCGAACAGAAGATCATCAAGACGAAGGTCGGCGTGTTGGAATTGGCGAAGCAACTCGGCAATGTGTCGAAGGCCTGTCAGTTGATGGGCTATAGCCGGGACAGCTTCTATCGCTTCAAAGAACTCTATGAGACCGGCGGTGAGGCCGCCCTCCGGGAGATCTCCCGACAGAAGCCGCTCCTGAAGAATCGCGTGTCGGCGGAGGTGGAACAGGCCCTTGTGCAGATGGGCATTGACCAGCCCGCCTGGGGCCAACTGCGCGTGGCGAACGAACTCCGCAAACAGGCCCTGACGATCTCCTCCGCCAGCGTCCGGTGTATCTGGCTCCGGCATGATCTGGAGACCATGCGGAAACGGCTCAAGGCCTTAGAGGCCAAGGTGGCCCAAGAGGGGCTGGTGTTAACCGAAGCCCAGGTGGAGGCCTTGGAGAAGGCGAAAGCGGATAAAGAAGCGCACGGGGAATTCGAGAGCGAATGTCCGGGGTATTGTGGCGCGCAGGACACCTTCTACGTTGGCACACTTAAGGGCGTCGGCCGGATCTATCAACAGACCTTCATCGATACCTACAGCAAGGTCGGCTTTGCGAAGCTCTATGATCGGAAGACGCCGGTCACGGCCGCCGAACTACTGAATGATCGCGTGCTGCCGTTCTTCGAGCTGCACGACATTCCGCTCAATCGAGTCCTCACGGATCGCGGCACGGAGTACTGTGGTGTTCCGGAACGGCATGAGTATGAACTCTATCTGGCCGTCGAAAACATCGATCATACCCGCACGAAGACCCGGCATCCGCAGACCAACGGGATCTGCGAACGGTTCCACAAGACGATGTTGAACGAATTCTATCGGGTGGCGTTCCGGAAGAAGATCTATCGGACCCTGGAGAAGTTGCAGGCCGACTTGGATACGTGGCTGCAGGAGTATAACGAGCACCGCTCCCATCAAGGCCGCTGGTGCTACGGCAAGACACCGACGCAGACGTTCGTGGACAGTGTGCCGCTGGCGAAGGAGAAAGTGTTAGCGGCCTAAACCCGGTGAGGACTCGCCGTCTGTCAGATGAAGTGTTGAGTTATACACCTAAACACACCGCCTTATTGCCGCCGATCTGATCCATCTTTTATCATCTATCATCCGCGCTCCGGGCGCTTGATTCTTTTCCCTTCACTGCGCCGGATTTCCTTCCGACGATGCTTCCTGTTTGCGCTGCGCCTGGTTTCCGGCGTGGCTCCCCTTCATGTCATAAGTTCAGCTACTCCTTCCGCGCAGCACAAGCCGACCCTCTTCCCCGGCGTCGTCGAGTTTGTGAAGGCCGCCCATCCTGAAAATCAGACTGCCTTCAAATCGGCTCCACTACTGGATCTCCCCCTCGAAAGTGGCATAGACTCTCAGCGGCTCCATTGCGTAGGTTGTGGCTGCAACTCGAGCAATCACACGACGACCGGACGACCAAGCATCCGGTGTCTTAGCCACATTTTCCCCGGAGGTGCCCCATGGGGCTCATGCACACATTTCTTTCGGCAGCGGCGCTCATCCTTTTCCTCGCAGGCCCAAGTTGGGCCGACACACCATCGACGGCACCTGAACCTTCAGCCACGTGGGAATGTCCGCAGGCGGACGGCAGCTCGATTTATACAAATAAAGAACGGGCCGGCTGTCGGGCGATGATGCTGAAGCCCTTGTCCGTCGTGCCTTCGTTGGAGAACATGCCGACGATTCCGCACACCGTGGCCGCCCCTCCGCACTACCAAATGCCTGCTTATCCAGATCGTTCCGCAACCGATCGGCAGAGCGTGCCGGATTGGGCTCGTGATTGGCGCGCCAGCATTGCACAGGGAGGGTCCGTGCAGGAGGAAGTCTGCTCCTTGTATTCGGACTGGCTGCACCTGGTTCAGAAAACCCGCGGCGGATTTTTCTACGGATCCGATCCGTCCTATGGCGGCGATCTGTCAGGCCGTAATCAGCGTGGACCGAGCTACTCGTTCTACGACAACGCGCGCTATCTGGCCCTGTCGAGAATGTTCGGGACGGGATTCGTACCGGTGGGTTGCCTGTAAGCTTATGGGGCTGTAGGAGAAACTCTGACCGACGTCAGATTCTGTAGAACTCGCGGTACCACTTCACAAAACGCGGAATGCCGTCTTCGATCGTGGTGGCCGGCTTGAACCCGACATCGCGCGTGAGATCGTCGATATCGGCATAGGTGGCAGGCACGTCGCCAGGCTGTAAGGGCATCAATTTCTTCTCCGCCTTCTTTCCGATCGCCTTTTCCAACACCTCGATGAAATGCAGCAGCTCCACCGGTTGATGGTTGCCGATGTTATAGACACGAGCCGGGGCTGAACTCGTCCCTGGATCAGGCTTATCCCCCGACCATGACGGATTGGCCGTAGCTGGATGGTCGAGCGCACGGATGACCCCCTCGACGATATCGTCTACGTAGGTGAAATCGCGCTTCATCTTGCCGTGATTGAACACGTCGATCGGCTTGCCCTCCAAGATCGCCTTTGTAAAGATGAAGAGGGCCATATCGGGACGTCCCCATGGTCCATACACGGTAAAGAACCGCAGACCTGTGCAGGGCAGTCGATATAGATGCGCATAACAATGGGCCATCAACTCATTGGCTTTCTTGCTCACGGCATAGAGCGATACGGGATGGTCCACGTTGTCGTGAATGGAAAACGGCATGTGGGTGTTGCCACCGTAGACAGAACTGGACGAGGCGTAGACCAGATGCTCGATCTTGCTGTGCCGGCACCCTTCCAGAACGTTCATGAAGCCTTCGAGGTTGCTCTCGATATAGGCGTGGGGATTGACGAGTGAATAGCGCACGCCGGCCTGCGCTGCGAGATGGATCACCCGCCGAATCGGTTCGTCGGCAAAGAGATCCCGCATGCCGCTTCGATTGGCAAGATCGAGCTTGATAAAGCTGAACCTCTCGTGCGGCGTCAGTTGCGCGAGACGCGCCTCTTTTAATCGGACATCATAGTAATCGTTGACGTTGTCGAGACCGACGACGTGATCGCCCCGGTCCAACAACCGCTTGGCCACATGAAACCCGATGAACCCGGCCGCACCCGTGACCAGAATCGAAGACTGTGACCCGCTCATGTTCACTCCTTAGAAAGACGACTGTTTGCCTAACAGGATGTTCAAAAACGCCGCTTGTCTCACCCGCCCAACCCCGGCGCGCCAAGACGCGCCATTCCGCAGGCACGGCCTCAGCGAGCGAAGGGACTGCCACCCTTCCGAAGGGACTGCCACCCTTCCGACCGGGCTGTCCCCGTCAGACAGAGGGACAGGCACCGGCTGCGCCGGAGCCAGTCCCGCCCAGTCCCGCCGAAGCTTCTGCGCGACGCAAGAACAAAACTGGCAGCGTTCTTCAATATCCTGCTACGCTTGTCCGCCTGACTTCATGAAGGGCGGTTCACCATGATCCAGCCGATAGAGGCTCAGGGGTGTCAGGGCATCCCCCGTCGATACGACGTCGATGCAACCTCCACCGGTCGCTCGATACACATCCAGGGCACGAGCGTAATGATACCGACAACCCTGCGGGGCGAGAAGGTCTTTTAACTTTTCCGGCGGCTCCCAATGAGCCGTCAACAGGGCCGTTCTGGCCGGATTGCGTTGGCTGAACATGAAGGAAAGGTGGTCGGGATACCATTCGGCCCCGCCGGTTGCATAGGAGACAAAGAGATTCGCACGAGCCTCGGCGCAAATCTCGGCGAGGTAGGCGTTCGTGAGATAGCCGTTTTCTCCAACATCCAGCCATTTCCCCGGATGGGACAGCGAAGCATAAGCGGCATAGCTCCTGACCTCGAGTAATTGCTGTTGCGAGGCGCAGACCAGCGGGATTGAACCATACTTCTCGACCAATTGCCGAATTACCCCGTCCTTGAGCGCTGAGCGCCCATGGTTCGTCGGCCCGCTGTCCACATGCACCAGCACATTATGTCCCCGATCCGAGATCAAGTAGCAGTTTCGGGGCATCTCCAGATCGCAGGGATCTTCGCCAAAGAACGGTACAGACACCACCGCTCCACCTTCGAAAGGCCAACTTTCCCCGTGAGCCAACTCGACGACTCGACCGAATCCCAATTCACGCAGCAACGAGGAATAGTCGTAGAACAACTTTTTCCGGTTCCGCCGGCTGGGCACGATGATCGGAGTGTCCTTCGGCAGATGCAACAACGTGCGCGGGTCCACATGATCGTCATGGTCGTGCGTGAGAAACACCGCCGCGGGCTTGGGCAGGAGCCCTCCCCACAGAGACGGTACGGACGATTCGGCAAACCAGGGCAAAAGCCACGGGTCGAAGAGCAACGCCGTGTCTCGTTGTCGATAGAGTAGGGCCGCATGCCCGAGATGCACCGTGTCTTGATCCTGAACGACCTCGAACCAGTGTCGGCGGATGGAGGCCGTCGGTGACATGATCAGACAGTCATACTGATGCAGCGACTCGAGCAGTTTTGTCAGCACTCCCTGCGCGTCACGCGATGCGGTCAAGACGACCGTTGTGAGTTCGTCGGCCAAGTGCGTTCCATCAAGCATGCCGAGGACTTTACCCACCACAGGACCCAATGGACGGTGATCGAATCCGATCGGGATCGCTTGGTGTTTGACCGAATGGAAAATACGGAGGCCGCCGTTCGTCACTGTCGCAGACTTGGTCGGATCGGTCGGAAACTCCCATTGAAACGTCCCATCCGGTTTGCGTCCGCAGAGAATATGTTGTTTAAGATAGGGCCGCCCGTTCACCAACTCGGCATAGGCATCTTCGAGCCGCCGTTGCCGCTCCACATCGTCCAGCGGAGCGCGTTTGGAAAACACGTCGCTGATGGCGGTGTCGATGGAACTGGACAACAGGCTATGGGCTTCATGCAGACTCGCCACCACTTCAGGCGCCACCCCGGCCACAAAGGGGAAGGGTCCCGGGACTTCACCACTTTCCAGTTGCACCCAGCTCCAGGGGGCCAGGCTCAGATAATGTCCACGCGGCAAGCTGTTCCAGATTTGGCTCATGGATATGAGTGCTGAGTGCTGAGTGCTGAGACGCGGGGACTAGCCACCATGTGATTCCCGTTCTTCACGGCGACGTTGGACTGCTGATCTGAAACCGCTGAGGACAAGAGAGACCTCTTGCGCAAGACTCATCAGGTCGTTGAACATGATGGCATCAACATACTTGGCGTCATGCGCGACGTGCAAGTGAGAGCGAAGTTCAGCGCAAGAGGAACGGGCGATGCTCAAGAACTGGTGAAATTCAGATTGCCTGGCTCGCTCAAACCCCTCGGGGATATTCGCCATGATTGAGACTGAGAAACGTCTGATCTGATCTCGCAATCCGAAGTCTCTCGCAACACTCCCATTCCCGGTTATCTCGTACACTCTTTTAGTTAACTCCCGTGCCTTTTGCCATGCAAACAGATCCTCGAACCGCCTTGCTGCGCACCGCTCCGGCATTATCGCCTTCCTAGATCTCAGCACTCATGTCTCAGCACCGAACCTCAATTTGCTGATTGCGGGATCGTAGAGGGCCTGGATGACGTTGCCGTCCGGATCGGAAAAGTAGAACGAATAGCTGCCGTCTCGATGCTGCTTGGGAGGCTTGACCACCTTGCCGCCCAGTTGCTCGATCCGAGGAGCCAGATCGCCGTACATCTGATCGACCGTCTGCGGGCTGTCGAGAATCACTCCGACGTGATCGAGGAGCTGGGCCTTCGGTGGCTGGTAAGCAGCGAGTTCGTCTTTGGAGATCTGATGGAGCGCCAGGTTGTCGATCCCCGAGCTGAAATACACGTTATCCGAATCCGGCTCCCAGATCATCTGCATGCCGAGCAGCTGTTCGTAGAATCGGCGAGACCGCGGAAGGTTGGTGACGCGAAGCGCCAGATGCCGAAGCCCTCGATGCAGTGGAGTCGCCATAGCGGTGTCGCAGTATTCTCGTTCGATGCACGGAACAGATTATATAGTAGGGAGCCCCCCTGCCAGCCGTCAACGGGAAATCGGTCCCTGCGTCAAGGGCAGCGGGTATGGTACGATGGCGTCCCTCTGGCGCGGACAAAGGAGATGGGCCTGATGAATGCCTCGATACGAGTATTGACTGTCACCGTAATTCTGCTGAGCGTCCCCGCGATCTCGTCAGCAGCGGGTCTGGAAAAGGAAGTCAAAGGAAAAGACGGCGCCATGATGGTGCTGATCCCAGAAGGCCCGTTCCCAATGGGGGTTCCACAAGGCGACCGCGATGGGGGACGGGACGAGTACCCTCGCCACGACGTGTTTATGGATACCTTCTACATTGATAAGTTCGAGGTGACCAACGGCTGGTATCTCGAGTTCGTCAAAGCCACCGGTCACCGTGTTCCGCAGAATCCGAAGAACCCCACGCGCAATCTCTGGCAGGGCGACGCCATCACGGAATCGCTCACGGACCGGCCCGTGATTAATGTGGATTGGGCCGACGCGGACGCCTACTGCGTATGGGCCGGCAAGCGGCTGCCGACGGAAGCCGAGTGGGAAAAAGCGGCCAAGGGAACAGCCGATCGACGCTTTCCCTGGGGCAATGTCGAACCGACTGACAAGCACCTGAACTTCAACCAGCAGTGGGTCGGGGAAAAGACGTTGATGCCGGTAGGGAGCTATGAAGCAGGTAAGAGCCCGTTCGGGGTCTACGACATGGCCGGCAATGTATGGGAATGGGTCAACGACTGGTACGACACACGGTACTACGAGAAGAGCCCGGTGAAGAATCCCAAAGGTCCGGACATGGGCACAAAGAAAGTCATTCGGGGTGCAGGATGGCAGAACGAGACCCCGACTGTCCGCATCTTCACGCGCGTAGAAAGCGATCCGACGATTCGAAATGAATCCACCGGGTTCCGCTGCGCGGCCGATATTCCAAAGTAAAGAGGCAAAAGGAAAAAGGTAAAAGTTGAACCCCGAGAAAGAGCGAACGGGAAAAGTTCGAGATATAGAAGAACGGACCTTTCAATTTGCACTTGAGATCGTTCGACTCTGCCAGACGGTGGAAAGAAAAGCAGGCACCGCTCGAACTCTTACTCTGCAACTCTTAAGATCGGCAACTTCTGTCGGGGCCAATGTTGAAGAGGCCCAGGCCGGCCAAAGTCGAGCTGATTTCATTAGTAAATACTCCATCGCTTTGAAGGAGATTCGCGAAGCAAGATATTGGCTCAGACTCATGGCTGAATCGCAAACAATTGATTCCCGAACCGTAGGACCGCTCTTGGAAGAAGCCATCCAACTCTCCAGAATTATTGGAGCTATTGTTTCTCGTTCCAAGCAGAATCGATGACCATTTTTCCTTTTGCCTTTTTACTTTTTCCTTTTACGCCACAATGAGTATGCTTGGCTTCAATGGCCTCACCGTTGCCGCGTTCGAGAGCCGGATGGCTGAGGAGATGGCCGGCCTGATTCGACGCTACGGCGGCCAACCGCTCGTGGCGCCGGCTCTGCGCGAGGTGCCGCTCGAAAACAACGCCGAGGCGTTGCAGGCCGGTGAGCGACTGATGGCCGGGCATTTCGAGATGGTCATTCTCCTCACTGGAGTCGGTACCAAGACGATGATGGAGATTCTCCAGACTCGCTACCAGCTGGAGGCCATCAAGACAGCGCTCGCCCGCACCACCTTGGTCGCCCGCGGTCCGAAGCCGGTCGCCGTGTTGAAAGAGTTCGGCCTGACCCCGTCGATCACGGTTCCCGAACCGAATACCTGGAAGGACATTGTGCGGACCCTCGATCAGAGCGGCTCGCTCATTGAAGTTCGCATGGCAGTGCAGGAATACGGCGTATCAAACCAGGATCTCCTGGAGGCGTTGCGGCAGCGAGGTGCACACGTGACGCGCGTGCCGGTCTATCGGTGGGCACTTCCTGAAGATACCGGGCTGTTGAAGAACGTGTTACAGGAGATTCTTTCGGGAAACGTGCAGGTGATGTTGGTGACCAACGCTGTGCAGATCGATCACGTGATGCAGCTCTTGGAGCTGGAAGGAAAGGTAGCTCAGTTCAAAGAGGCCTGCAAGAAGATGGTCGTGGCCTCCATCGGCCCCACCGCCAGCGAGCGACTGCGCCAGTACGAGTGGCCGATCGACCTCGAACCGTCACATCCGAAGATGGGGATATTGGTCAAAGAAGCGTCCGAGCGCGCTCGGACACTTCTCGACCGAAAAAGTTAAAGTTTAGTCTCAGAAGCTAGTCTGCTGCGGCTTTACTTCCGGCGATTCCCCGGAATCCTTTACATCACGAGCGCAGCGGAAACCCATCCAGTTCATCTTGGTGTTGGGATCAGTCCCGTTGCGTTGCGCGGCCCGCACGCTCGGCGTGCTGTCGACCCATCCTCCGCCACGGAAGCTCCGCTGCGTTCCCTTCTCCGGTCCCTTGGGATTCTTGTCCGGCGCAGTCGCGTAGTACTTGGGGTCATACCAGTCGGCCACCCACTCGGCCACGTTCCCCGCCATTTGGAACAGGCCGTACGGACTTACCGCATTGTCGTACTTGCCCACGGAAATGATCGGTGGATACAGCAGCAACCGCTCGGGACGATCGCGCACTGGACCCGACAAGCCGGTCCGACCGAAGTTCGAACGCGACAATCCCGCCGCCTGGTTGCCCCAAGGATAAATGCGCCCATCTTCGCCGCGTGCCGCCTTTTCCCATTCGGCTTCGGTCGGCAGGCGCTTCCCTGCCCACTTGCAGTAGGCATCGGCATCAACCCACGACACGTGCATCACAGGATGGTTGACCATGGTCTCCTGGAAGTTGCCGCCGTCATACTGCCAGTCGATTAACGGCGGCAGATCCTTGGCGAGGACGAACTTCAGATATTGCACGGTGGTTACTTCGAACTTATCGATCTCGTAGGCATCCAGATAGACCTTCCGCTGCGGGAGCTCTGCCTGATAGGCGTTGCGATCCACCTTCTTGTCGCTCCCCATGATGAACGAGCCAGCCGGAATGAGGACCATCTCGTCGTGAGTCGGCAACTTCACCCGCTCAACGGCAAGTTTCTTTCCTTCGGGAGTCCATTCCCGGACGACATCGGCAACATCCAATGCGTGAACCAATCCGCCCATTGTAATCAGTCCTGTCACAACAGCGCCCGCGATGATTCCGAAAACTCGCACGTTCCGTCCTCCTTGCTGTTTTACATGCCCGGCCCGGTATGCCCGGGTGTCTCCTGTTTGTTGAAGTCTTCCAGCGGCTGAAAGTTGACTGGCAGGTTGAAGAGGTAGTCCGAGACCGACCGCAGCTTCACATGCTGGTACTCCACGATCCAGCTCCCGTCTTTCTTCGCAAGCTTCATCGGAAAATGAATATCCGTGGCGACCCATTGATAGTACACGTCGACATGCTCCCCTTGCCTTGTCGTGACTTCGTACAGGACCGTTGGATGCCCTTCGCGTGTTTCAGTCCCGATCTCTTCCCGTGATACCTCGCCTTCGAGCTTTTCCGTGACCATCAAATCCTGTTCCGCGCTATAGGGCATGGTCTTGAAATGCTTCATGCGCGAGAGCAGCAACCACACGACCTGTTTGTCTTTTCGGACGATACTGACATTCACCGGCCCCATGGAGTGATGCTCGATCCGCCACATATCGTCGCGATAGTAGACGATGGCCTTGCCGGTGCGGCCATCCATCTTCGTGATGCGATCAGCCGTGAACTCCAGCGCCCAGCTTGGGAGGCTGGTTCCAACGACGACTACAACGATGAGGGACACAACAAGTCGATACATAATTCGTCAATCTACCACAGTTGGGGGGTTTGATTTCCAGACTCGTCGATGGTCACAACGAGAGGACGGCCGCCCCTTGAAAGGCCCCAGCCTTCAGTGCCTGCAGCGCGCGGTTGGCCTCGTCAAGGGGAAAGCGAACCGTGTGCGGTTTGATGGGAATGGCGGCAGCCTCACGCAGCAGATCAAGCCCGTCCTGCCTGGTATTGGCCGTGACGCTGCGAATGACTCGCTCACCAAATATCTCGTGATCGTAGTTGAGCGAGGGGATCGGTGACATATGAATGCCGGCCAGCGCGAGCGTGCCGCCACGTTCGAGCGCACGTAAAGCCGGTGGAACCAATTCGCCGGCCGGCGCAAAGATAATCGATCCGTGCAATCTGTCCGGTGGCATGTCGGTCGCTCCACCGACCCAGACGGCTCCCAGTTGTCTCGCCAAGTCTTGATGCTCAGCCTTGAGCGAACTGACATAGACCTGGCAGCCCCAGTGGCGAGCGATCTGAATGGCGATGTGCGCCGAGGCGCCGAATCCATACAAACCAAGGCGCTGGCCGGGCTTGACCCCGCTGAGACGCAATGCACGGTAGCCGATAATTCCCGCGCAGAGCAGCGGAGCGGCCTCGTCGTCTGAAAAGACCGGAGGGATCGGATAGGCAAATCGCGCGGGCACGACGGCATACTCCGCATATCCTCCATCAACCTGATAACCGGTGAACCGCGCCTTCGCACACAGATTTTCCCGCCCGCTTGTACAAAATTCGCAGCTTCCGCACGTGCCCTGAAGCCAGGCAATCCCGACACGATCCCCTTTTCTTAGGTCAGGAGCCATCGAACCAACCCGTACGACTGTACCCACTGCCTGATGTCCGGGAATCAGCGGGAGCATGATGTTTGCGAGTTCCCCCTCTACCACATGCAGGTCCGTGCGGCAGACTCCACAGACGTGAATTTTCACGAGTACCTGGCCAGTCCCTGGGACTGGTACAGGGCAGTCTTGCAGTAGCAACGGGCTGCTGGAGACATCGCCCGTGTGGTTGAGCACCATGGCTTTCATAGATGATCCCATGTTGACCGACAGGTTCGGCAGAATACTCCCGTGAGCCGGTGAGCGTCACGGGAGATTCATCGGGGGATTCAAATGCTGGATGACCATCTAGCAGGCTGTTGAAAAATCATTCAAGCACCTGGGAAGGGTACAACTGCAACCAATCATGGATTGTAGAAGGATACCCCCCAGGATGCTCAAAAAGTTCGTTCAGCAAGGCCGCAGCGAGTGAAGGGGACTGTCGCCCTTTCCATTGGCGACTGTCCCCGTCGAGATCGGGACAGGCACGGCTCGGCTGAGCTCGCCGAAGTCCGGCAATGCCGGAGCCAGTCCCTCGGAGCCCCTGAACGATGCGAGAACGCCGCTGGCGGACTTTTTCAGCATCCTATTAGGGTTTCTTGGCCTTGATGCACTCGATATCAAGCCGGATCTGAACTTCGTCACCGACGACCAGTCCTCCGCTATCAAGCGTTTTGTTCCATATCATGCCGAAGTCCTTGCGGTTCAGTTTCCCTTCGGCGTTGAATCCGGCCCTGGTGTTACCCCAGGGGTCTTTGGTCACTCCATTGAAGGTTCCGACAAGCGTGATCTCTTTCGTCACACCGCGAAGGGTGAGATCGCCAACAGCCATGTAGCCGTCACCTTGTTGCTTGTAACTCTTCAGCTTGTATGTCATCGTCGGAAACTTTTTGACGTCGAAGAAGTCGGCATTGCGCAGATGGACGTCGCGTTTCTCTTGGTTCGTATTGACGGATGCTGTGTTGATGGTGGCTTCGACCGTCTTGAAGGTCTTGGCGTCCGAGTCCATCTCGACGAACCCACTATAGTCCATAAAGCGTCCGGCTGTTTTGGACACCACCATGTGCGTAACGCGAAACTCGATGATCGAGTGATCGGGATCGACATCCCAACGAGCCGTTTCTGCCCCAACCCCTGTGGGCAGGATAGCCAACAGCCCCCATGTCATCACGCCCACAATCCACATCGACCCAGCCCTCATGTTCTCTCCTCCGCTGTTTCGCTTGATACAGTCTTTGTTATTTCTTGGGCGTGACTGTTCCCGAATTCGGACTCGACGCGTGAGGGTTCGCGACTGACCGGGTTTCCTGCGACCCCACTTTAACGCCCGTCCGCATCCTCACATGCACATCGACCGGTTCCGATCCCACATCGTCGGGAAACGGAGGAAACGGTTGCGCATGGACAATGGCATGAATGCCCGCCTCATCGATTTCGCGTGCGCCAGACCCTTTTTCAATCTCAATCAACTGGGCCCGCCCGCTGGGATACAATCGAAACCGGACACGAACCGTCTCGCTCGACGGGGAATGACGAACCCGGCGCGCGGTGCGGCTCCAGCTTCGACTCACGAGGTGACTGATTTGTTGCCAATAGGCCCGTCCCTGCCCTGGCGTGGGCAGCGGCAGGAGATCCTCTTCCACCACTAGCCCACTGGCGATGGGATTTGCATCGGGCTGAACCTCATCTTGGCTCGCGTCACCTCCGTCAAGTTCATTCCTAGTGGGAAGTGGTAGCTCGTTTGTGTCGCTCTCTGGTTCTTGCTTCCCCAAAGTCACATAGACGATCCGCGTCATTACCCGCTCCAACTTCTTTTCCTTCTGAGACCGGGCGAAGGTGACATGTATCCGCGCGACTTTTGGGTTCACCGAAAGTTTTCCCTGAGGGATGGGCTCAAGGGTCACCGTAGCTTTCATCACCATCGACAGGGGATCTGGCTCCAACGTGACCACCTGTCGCCGGAAGTGGATCGATTCACAAACGGCGACCAATGGGACATGGCCCTGGGCCACCCCACCGAGCGCAATAGATAACTCGAGCGGCTTGCCGACTTGGATATCCCCCGAAGCATCGGAGCTGGCGAAATCAAACGTGACCCATCGCTTTCCTGAATAGGCGGTCTGAGATGCAACGGGCGAGGAAGCTGCCTGGACAAATGTCTGGGAAGTAGCCTGGCATAGCATAGCCCCGAGAAGGCCGGCAACCAAAACAAGACGGTTGGAGGCTGAACGGACCATGGTATTCGCATCCTACTCATCACGGGAAGTCTGTGCAACCCGTTTCTTCACCAAAACGCAGATGCCCAACTCATCCAGTTGGTATAGAATAGTTTGATGCAAGCGCTCGTCAAAACTACCGCCGCGCCAGGTTTAACACCGACGGAATGGCCCGACCCGACCCCAGGCCCACGCGACGTCATCGTCAAGGTGACCGCCACGTCCTTGTGCGGAACCGACGCCCATATCTATCGATGGGACGAATGGGCCCATCGGCGCGTGCATCCTCCGCGCATCATCGGCCATGAATTGTGCGGCCACGTCGTGGAGATGGGGCGAGAGGTTTCGCTCGTGAAGGTCGGTGATTATGTTGCGGCCGAGTCGCACATCACCTGCGGCCATTGTTTCCAATGCCGGACCGGACAGGCGCACGTCTGCAAAAACTACAAAATTCTGGGGATCGATCTCGACGGCTCCTATGCCGAGTATGTCGCGCTTCCTGAAGGCGTCTTGTGGCAAACCGCTCCGGAGATTCCTCCTGAGTTCGCCTGCGTCCAAGAACCCCTCGGCAACGCCGTCGATGCCGCGCTCGCCGAAGACCTCACCGGCCATACGGTCTTGATCACGGGATGCGGACCCACCGGTCTGTTTGCGGCCGCCGTCTCCCGCGTGGCAGGTGCCGCAACCATTATCGCTTCCGATGTCAGCGACTATCGGCTGGGGCTCGCCAAACAATTGGGCGTGGATCATACGGTGAACGTGAAAACCGACCCGCCGGAGGCGGTTGCCGGAGCGATTCGCGATCTGACGGCCGGTGAAGGCGTCGACGCCGCGTTGGAAATGTCGGGCGACCCGACCGCGTTGCACCAAGCCTTTCGCGCCGTGAAGAACGGAGGACGAGTGACTCTCTTTGGCATTCCGACCGGATCGGTCTGCTTTGATCTCCCGAATGAAATTATTTTTAAAGGCATTCGCGTCTACGGCGTCACAGGTCGGCATCTCTTCGGGACATGGTATCGGCTCGCGGGGCTCTTCAAAGCCGGCCTGAATATCCGGCCGGTGATCACGCATTCGTTCCCGATGGCCGAGTTCGCCACGGGTTTTGATTTGATCAAGTCAGGGCAATGCGGGAAGGTGGTGCTGTTTCCTTAGATAGCGCGCGATAGGCGGGACATGCGAGAAAGGCGCGACTCGCTAAAATTCCATTTCGCGCAAGTCTCGCCCGTCACGCGAGTCTCGCGACTACGATTCATGGCCTACGATTCACTGAAAAAAACCCTCGAAGCCCAGCTTGCCGAAATCAAAACGGCAGGCCTGTATAAGCGGGAACGCCAACTGCTCGGCCCGCAAGGCGCTGAGATTCGAGTGGCGCAAGGCCCTGTCCTGAACCTCTGCGCCAACAACTATCTCGGACTCGCGAATCACCCGGAGATCGTGCGGGCAGCCACGGAAGGATTGAAAGAGCATGGGTACGGTATGGCCTCGGTGCGGTTTATCTGCGGCACTCAGGATTTGCACAAACAGCTCGAACAGGCCGTCAGTGCTTTTCTGGGCACCGATGACACCATCCTCTATAGTTCCTGCTTCGATGCGAACGGGGGATTGTTTGAGGCGCTATTGGATGAGCGCGACGCCGTCATCAGTGACGCCTTGAATCACGCAAGCCTGATCGACGGCATCAGGCTCTGCAAAGCCAAGCGATTCCGTTACGCCCATTCGGATATGACCGAGCTTGAAGGACGGTTGCAAGAGGCGGGCAATTGCCGCCTGCGCCTGATCGCCACGGACGGAGTCTTCTCGATGGATGGGGACCTTGCCAGACTCGACCGGGTCGTGGGGCTTGCCGAGCGGTATGATGCGGCCGTGGTGGTGGACGACAGCCATGCGACCGGCGTGCTCGGCCCCAAGGGACGCGGCACGCCGGCCCATTTCGGGCTGGCCGATCGGATCGAGATCGTCACGAGCACGCTGGGGAAAACGTTGGGTGGCGCAGCTGGTGGATTCACCTCGGGACGCGCTGAGATCGTCGAGCTGCTCCGCCAGCGGTCAAGACCCTATCTGTTTTCTAACGCGCTCCCGCCCGTTGTCGCCGCTGGAGCGTTCCGCGCACTCGATCTTGTCGCGCATGGGGATGATTTACGCGCGACGCTCCGCGACAATGCCTCCTTCTTCCGCGCCCGGCTGACCGCGCTGGGGTATCGCCTCATCCCGGGCGAGCATCCCATCATCCCCGTGATGTTGGGCGAGGCCTCTCTTGCAACCTCAATGGCCGAGGAGCTGTTGAAAGAGGGCGTCTATGTGATCGGATTCAGTTACCCAGTCGTGCCGGTAGGCCAGGCGAGAATCCGCGTCCAGATGTCGGCTTCTCACACGAGGGCCCAGCTGGAGCAAGCCGTGAAGGCCTTTGCAAAAATAGGACGAGCGCTCGGCGTCATCCAGTAGAAAATCGTCAATCTGAACCTGTCAAGCCATCTGAAAATCTTACCCGGGCCTCCCTCATTGCGTCATGACGACATCGTACCGGCGATGACGTCCTGGCGCTGCTGTTGACGGTCGCGCGTCACCGTGGCGCTGAACGTCCAGCCCCGCCACGGGGTGACCGCTCGGGGCCGCGGCCTCGTCGGCACGGTGGCGCGCGGCTGGCGGGCTCGCTGGGCTAAGGTCCACAGTTGCTCCAGCTGCGCATCGATCCGGGCTGACAAGACGACGGGATCGGTCCGAGCTAGGAGGCGCTGTCACGCGGCCCCCTTGGCCGCATCGGCCTCCGGGCTGGCGAGGACCCGTGCCCACGGCGTCTGCGGGGCCGCATAGCGGCGAAGGAGTCGCGAGCCGTGCCGCACCTTCCGCAGCAGGTTCATCGACGGTTGAAACAGATTCTGAAACAGCCGGAGATCCCGATAGAGC
>SPAW01000015.1:0-28858 GCA_005239465.1 Nitrospira sp.
GGCTGGCTCACGGTCGCCGTGTTGTTGGATCTCTATTCGCGGCGCGTCGTGGGGTGGGCCATGAGTCCGCGCCAAACGCTGTCGGTGGTCGTCGAGGCGTGGTGGAT
Source organism: Nitrospira sp. (assembly GCA_005239465.1). Taxonomy (GTDB): domain Bacteria; phylum Nitrospirota; class Nitrospiria; order Nitrospirales; family Nitrospiraceae; genus Nitrospira_D. Next base: position 108 of record SPAW01000015.1, read on the forward strand.
GGCCTGGCAGCGCCGACGCCCCGCCCCGGGGCTCATACATCATAGTGATCAAGGCAACCAGTATCGGGCGAGTCTCTACCAACTGGTGCTCGCCCGGCGCGGGGTCGTCGCCAGCATGAGTCGCAGGGGCAACTGTTACGACAACGCGCCCGTGGAAAGTTTCTTCAGTTCACTCAAGAATGAATTGGTGCGGCATCGGCAGTTTCAGAATCAGGCCGAGGCCCGCTATGCCATCGCGGAGTATATCGAGCGCTTCTATAACCGTCAGCGCTTGCATCAGGCACTGGGCTATCGGAGTCCAGAGGAGTTCGAGAAGATGGCCGGTGAGTCTTAATCCAGGTGTCCGTTATTTCAGGGTCACCTCAGGTCTTGCAATCGCACATGTGCCATTCAACACCCCTCAATTGCTTAGGCCTTCGGTTTCGGCTGCCGCGCCTCGCGCAGGCCGACCAAGATTTGCTGGATCTGCTGATGCAAGCGGGCCAGCACATCGACGCCCATCGCCACGCGGGTGACGAGCGTGCCGTCCAGGCCTTTCGGCGCCGCTTGGCCATCCTTGGCCGTCTTGGCAATGGCGGCAAGCAGGGTCGGTTCGATGAAGCCGAAATCGACATAGGCAATTCCCTGGGCGACGCTGACGTTGGTGTAATTCGTCGCGCGCGGATGGGCCGACGATTCGCTGGGCTTCAAACGTACGTTCAACGCAATGGTCTTGTCGTTCGCTTCACTCATGCTGATGACTCCTTGTGTGACAGAGGAACGGGCTGGTGTTCCTCAAACTTGATAGGTCGCAAGCAAGAAATGCGTACATTTTTCTATTGTTTCCTAACTACAAGGCAGGTAAATGTATGGAGCCGTTTGGCTCCCTGTCAAGAACTTCTTTAGGGGATGCATCGAGTGACCCGAGCACAGATTGCGACGGGATGCCTGCCGCCTCGCACCGTACCTCCAATGGCGCCTGTGGAGACAGAACAGGGGTCGGGAGTCTGAATTACTCCTGAGCTGTCAAGACATGACTCGCGCCCCTTTTCTCCCTTGCCTGGCCGTGTGTTTGCGCTCAGTCGGCGGAGGGAGTCCGTTGCCCGAACGACCGAGCACCGGGTCCCCCAAGTGGAGGCCACGCTGACCGAGTACAAAGGATGCGCGCTCGGCATGAATCCGCAGGGCAGCCGCGCATAACCCTTGCACCGTCGTTCGCATCCCCCCTAGAATGGGCCTCCTTGAAAGGCCCCCATGCCTCTCTCTCTTCGATTCTCTATCGCCCTCGTGCTGTCGATCGTCTGTCTCGCCGCTCCTGCATTGGCCGGCATTGATGAGGGAAACGAGGCCTATGAACGCGGCGACTATGCGACAGCCATGCGGGAGTGGCGTCCGTTGGCGGAACAAGGGAATGCCCTCGCTCAGCAATTGCTCGGTTCGCTCTTTTACTTCGGGTACGGCGTGCCGCAGGACTATGTTCAAGCGCGGCAGTGGTACAAGCAAGCCGCTGCCCAGGGCATCGCGCAGGCGCAGGACAACCTCGGAGTGCTGTATGCAAAAGGGCGCGGTGTGCCGCAGGACTATGTTCAAGCGCGGCAGTGGTTCGAGCAAGCCGCTACCCAGGGGTACGCGCGTGCACAGTTCAACCTCGGGGTGCTGTATGCCCAGGGACAGGGCGTGCCGCAGAATTATACGAAGGCACGACAATGGTACGAGCAAGCGGCTGCGCAGGGCATCGCACAGGCGCAGCACAACCTCGGGATGCTGTATGCCCAGGGACAGGGCGTGCCGCAGGACTATGTTCAAGCGCGGCAGTGGTTCGAGCAAGCCGCTGCCCAGGGGCACGCGGGGGCGCAGCACAACCTCGGAGTGCTGTATGCAAAAGGGCGCGGCGTGCCGCAGGACTATGCGCGAGCGTATATGTGGTACAGCCTCGCAGCAGCACGCTCGATGGATGACGAGGAGAAGCTCGCAACAGACAATCGAGATAGAATCGCAGGTCGCATGGCTCCCGCGCAGATTGCCGAGGCGCAGCGGCTGGCGAGTCGGTGCGAGGCACAGTATTTCAAGAACTGCCAGGAGGCGCAACTTGAAGAGATGCAGCGACAACAGGGTGGACCATTCTCAGGACATGCACCATCTTCCCCATCGAACAACATCTCAGCAGCAGACCTGCGAACGTTGCATACAAAGGCAGTCCAGGGCGATGCGCAGGCGCAGTTCAACTTCGGAGTGCTGTCTGCACAAGGGCGTGGTGTGCCGCAGGACTATGTTCAAGCGCGGCAGTGGTTCGAGCAAGCCGCTACCCAGGGGTACGCGCGTGCACAATTCAACCTCGGGGTGCTGTATGCCCAGGGACAGGGCGTGCCGCAGAATTATACGAAGGCACGACAATGGTACGAGCAAGCGGCTGCGCAGGGCATCGCACAGGCGCAGCACAACCTCGGGATGCTGTTTCATTTCGTGGACGGCGTCCCGCAAGATTACACGCAGGCGCGTCAATGGTACGAGCAAGCGGCAGCCCGGGATTACGCGAAAGCGCAGCACAACCTCGGGGTGTTGTATGCCAACGGACAGGGCGTGCCGCAGGACTATGTTCAAGCGCGGCAGTGGTTCGAGCAAGCCGCTGCCCAGGGGCACGCAGGGGCGCAGAACGACCTCGGGGCGCTGTATCACAATGGAGATGGCGTGCCGCAGGACTTTGCGCGAGCGTATATGTGGTACAGCCTCGCAGCAGTACGCTCGATGGGCGACGAGGAGAAGCTCGCAGCAGTCAATCGAGATAAGGTCGCAGGTCGCATGACTCCCCCGCAGATTGCCGAGGCGCAACAGCTGGCTCGGGAGTGGAAGCCAAAGGCACCGTAAACACCTGGTCGAGTCACGCGGCTCCGACACAAGCCCGCCGATCAGTACAAGTATTTCCCCACGCCCAGCCTTGCGGTTTCATCATGCCCCCTCCTACAATAGGCCTCCCTGCGAGACTCCCATACCCTTCATGCTTCGCCCCTACTACCGTTTCCCTGTGCAATACGTTGTTTCGCACCACGTTGGGCCATTCCTCAAGTTGCCGCTGGCCTACTCTTTGGGTTTCTGGTTACTGATCACACTCCTGGTGCTGGGTCGTGGACCAGTGTATGCGGAATGGGTGGCGGTTAAGAAAAACTATCAAGTACTAGGACTACAGACTGTGTACGTCGATCCAGACACCATTCGAAGAGAAGGGAATCTGGTGACGCTGTGGCAATTAATTGACTTTAAGACAGTGCAAGGGGGGATGGGACCGGACCGATTTTTGTCTATGAAGATCCAACAGCAATTCGACTGCGCGGCAACGCGCCTTCGGCTGCTGGCGGTCACGGAGTTCTCCCGCCATATGGGAACCGGTAGACCGGCTGATGGATACGTCGACAAAGACACCTGGCTACCAGTTAAGCCAGAGAGTATGAATCAAGCGCTGTGGGAACTTGCCTGCGGCGAACCGTGATCCTGCCCGATGGCACCAAGTGGGCCATCGCTTATGGGGCGCGATGGGTGCGGCTGAAGGAAAATGCGGGGGAAAACTTGACAGGCTGCGAAAAACCTATTTTGGAGGATGGAACGTCGATGGGCTACACGTCTGGCACAATCGGAGAATACCTTTACAGGATGCTTCAACAGGCCACCCTCTTTGTACGTCGTTCTGGGCGGGTAAGAAGAGCGACTTGTTCAGCGTCCTGTTAAAACACGCCGGCTTGTTTCTGCAACCAGCGCACGTACCTTACGATGTGATCGACGTCTTCCGGCGTGACGCCGTCGATCTTCGGCATGTCGCCGAACTTCCAATGATGCGCCTTGACCCCATTGGCCGCAGCCCGTTGGAAGGCGGCATCGCCATGATGATTGGGTTCATAGATCTTGTCCACGAGCGGCGGGCCTTGACTGGTTCCGACCCCTCCGGCCCCATGACAGGCTGAACACTTGGCTGCAAACTTCTGCTCCCCTCCCTGCAGTTCGGCAGGAGCCGGCGCAACCGCGCCTTTTGGCTTCGTCTCGCTCTGACTACAAGCCGGTGCGGCGCTGAGCATAAGCACGACGAGAGTGATCCAGATCGTCCGTGGAGTCCTCATGACGTCAACTTTCTTGACGGTGGCGATCGTTGCCTACAGGCGGGCGGCCAAATTGCTCGTGCAGCATCGCCTCCGTGCGCCGCAAGGCCGGCCGTCGATAGATCCTCGCCTCGACCGCCGCCATCCCGATCAATCCAATCGTCAGACACGTAAAGCATTCTTCGGGCAACAAACTGTGTGTCCTATGCAGTTGCCACGTTTATCTGGTCCATCTCGTTGATCTGGTTTGTCTAATTTAACCAGAGAAACCAAACAAACGAAAGAAACCCTTTCACATTTTTTAGAGTTGCGCATAGGGGATCGGATCTACAACTCCCGCCTTGGCAAATCCCTCTTTGCGAATAAGGCAGCTGTCACACTGACCGCAGGCGACCGTGCCGACAGGATCGTAGCAACTGTGCGTGAGATGAAAGGGAACGTTCAGCGTCATCCCGAGCTGAATGATTTCCTCTTTGGTCAGCGTCAGCAGCGGCGCCCGTACCTCGATCCGTTTTCCCTCCGCGCCCGCTTTCGTCCCAGCCTGAACGGCCGCTTCAACAGTCCGGATAAATTCAGGACGACAGTCCGGATAACCGGAATAGTCGAGCACATTAGCGCCGAAATAGATCACGCAGGCTCCCAGCACTTCCGCATGGGCGGCAGCGAGCGACAGAAAGATCAGGTTTCTTCCTGGGACGTACGTGATGGGAATGCCGTGGCCCCTGTCGAGTTCGGTACGATTCTTCGGGACGGGGAGATCCGCGGTGAGGGCCGACCCCCCGAGCGCCCGCAAATCGACGTCCACAACGAGATGCTGCTGCGCACCCAACGCCGCCGCCACTTGGCCGGCTCGTTCGATCTCCACCGCATGCCGCTGCCGATAGTCGAAGGTCAGCAGATACAGGTCACATCCGTCTCGCCGCGCCACAGCCGCCGTCACGGTGGAATCCAGTCCCCCGCTGGCGAGGACGACCGCTCGTTGGGAAGTCTGCATGCTCATCGCTGAGAATCCGTACAGCGTATCCTACCGAAGTAACCGGACAAACACGAGTCACGTCCGGGACATCTTCTCGTAGGAAACTGTTCATGAAATAGGAGGTGGGGTGGCAGGACGAGAACGCCACTGGAACCATCGTGGATTAATCGCGCTCTTCTTCCCGCTCGATTTTCTCCAACAACTCCGCGCGCGATTGGCACTCGACGCAGAGTTTGGCGAACGGCACGGCTTGCAGCCGCTTCTCACTGATTTCCACACCGCATTCGGCACACATGCCATACGTGCCTTCGTGCAGACGCGTGAGCGCTTCATCGATCGACTGCCGTCGGCGGTTGCGCATCTCCATCAAGGAGATGCCGAGCTCGCGCTCAAGATCCATCAAGGCCTGGTCGCCGACGTCGCGCGCCGACTCCAGACGCCGCTGCTGATCTTCCGTCAGAGACTGGCCCAGGCTATTTTCAATCTCCTTGATGATCTCCTGCCGCTTGCCCAAGAGCATCTTCTGGAGTACTTCCTGCCGTCGCTCCCGCGCTTCTCGTTCCTTTGCCGTCTCCTTGGGACGAACAGGTTCGGCCACCATCACGGCAGGGGCAGGCTTTACCGCAACGGCCGCGGTCGCCGGCCTGACTTTTCTCCGAGCAGCTGGGGCGGACTTTGACTTGGCCGCAGGCTTTTTCTTGGCTTGCGTTTTTGTTGCCATAGAGATCCCACTCCCTAAATGAAGCTCCCCGCAGCCAAGCTACGGGGTATTCGGCGAAGGAGAAGAAAAGGTCGGGCAGCAAAAAAGTTCGGCATCTATATCACGGCATGTGCCGTTTGACAAGGGGCTGTGGGGAGATACTCGGAAGGCCCTACGGATAGATGATCGTAGAATGGACTTCGTACCCGGTAAGTTTTTCGCGCCCGTTCAGGCTCTTGAGCTCCACGAGAAAATCGAGCCCGACGATCTCTCCACCAAGCTGGCGAACGAGATTGATCGTCGCTTCCGCCGTTCCCCCAGTGGCCAGGAGGTCATCCACGATGAGCACCCGCTCCCCGATTCCAATCGCGTCACGATGGACAGCCAGGGAGTTCGCCCCATACTCAAGGCTGTACTTCACTTCGTAACAATCGGCGGGAAGTTTTCCCGGCTTGCGAACCGGGACGAACCCAGCCCCTAGACGCGCGGCCACGATCCCCGCAAAGATGAATCCGCGAGACTCGATGCCCACCACTTTTGCCACACGCTGGCCCTGGTACCGGCCCGTCAATTCGTCGGCCAAACTCCGAAGCGCGGCGGGATTCTTGAGCAGCGTGGTAATGTCGTAGAAGAGGATGCCGGGCTTGGGAAAATCCGGCACTTCACGAATAAGCGATTGATAGTTGATGGCGGTCACGGAGTTAGAGCAAATCTGCCCGTGTCATCGTTTTCCTCTCGATAGTGTTGCGAAGCCGAACCAACGCCGCCATCTCAATCTGCCGCACCCGCTCACGGGTCAACCCCATTTCACGGCCGATTTCTTCCAGCGTCTTCGCTTCGTCTCCATCGAGACCGAACCGCGACACAATAACAGTTTGCTCTTTCTCAGGCAACTCCTTCACCCAGGCCATCAGTTCCGTCCGGCGCCGCACCCCGTCGGCCGTCTCGTCAGGGGAGAGGCACATCGGGTCTTCGATCACGTCGCGGAGGAAGGTATCGGTCCGGTCGTTGATCGGACTATCGAGCGAACAGGTGGTTCGAACCAGCTGTTTGAGATCCAGCACTTCTTCTTCGGACGTTTTCAACTTCACAGCGACTTCTAGCGCCCTCGGCTCACGCCCGAGTTCCTGCACCAACTGCTCGACCCTGCTGAGATAGCGATTTAATCGCTCCACAACATGCACAGGCAGACGCACAAGCTTGCCTTGATTGATGATCGCCCGTTCGATGTACTGTCTGATCCACCAGGACGCGTACGTGCTGAATCGGAAGCCACGCTTATAATTGAACTTCTCGACGGCTTTAATGAGCCCCAAGTTACCTTCTTCGACGATGTCGGAAAACGGGAACCCGCGATGCATGTAGCGCTTCCCGATGCTGATGACGAGCCGCAAGTTGGATTCGATCATCTGCTGGCGAGCCTGCTCATCACCGGCCATCACCAGCTTACCGAGTTGCTGCTCTTGCTTAAACGTGAGCAGCGTTGAACGGCGGACTTCTCGCAGGTAGCTCTTGAGCGTATCGAGACCCTCGGACCGGCCGGATTCCTTCTCCGCGCGACCAGGCACGCTCTCGCTTTCGCAATCGTCGACATCATCGACGGTCTGCCTCCGAGCTTCACCCATCTCGAGCTGCTCGTCGTGCTGTCGGCTCATGCGGTGTGGTTCCCTTTTCTCCGTCTTCCTAATACCAGATACTGAAACTTGAAAACCGTTCGGTCGCCGCACTCCACTCCGTCTCGATCTTCGTCACATGTGCCGCAGGCGGGCCCGCCTTCAATTCATGCAACAGCGCCTCGATCACGGCTTTCTTTCCTTCCACATCCAGCTCGACCCGACCATCGTCGAGATTTCGGACCCCGCCGAGGAGTCCATGTTTCGCCGCCACGCGAGCCGCAAATGCGCGATAACCCACGCCCTGCACACGACCACTCACCTTGACATGCGCACGAACCGGCGACTCTGCTGCTGACTCAGTCATCTGCTCTGTCACGATCGCTCACGGGCCCAGAACCCGCGCGGAGCATGCATGCTCAACGGATATTCTCACACCTTCCCAGACGCGTCACGCGTTTTGCAATTCTACGCGAACAAACTGGGAGAAGGAATTCCTGTAAATGATCTCAACCCCACATCATGACAAACAATGACGACTTAACGAGGCTTGGATCGAGAATAGACGCCGTCTGGAGGGAATTCGCCGCGCGCATCAAATTCGATAAAACGAAAATGAGCGGGCGGCACGTGCAAGCTTGGTTTAGGCAGAAAGCCAACACTGGAGGGGTTTATCCGCCCGCAATAACTCGATAAAGCGATACTGAGCGGGCGGTACGAGCAAGCTCCAGAAATTCAAATCACTGGAGGGGTTTATCCGCGTGCACTCATTGCGAAAAGTCGAAAATGAGCACGCGGCTCACACGAAGTGCGGTTTGTATTAGAGAAAGATCTACTTGAGGGGTTTATCCGCTGGCCGTCGTAACGATAAATCGATAAAGTGGCCAGCGGCACGAGCAAGCTTGGTTTGGTCGGGGCGAGAGGATTTGAACCTCCGACCCCTGCGTCCCGAACGCAGTGCGCTACCGGGCTGCGCTACGCCCCGACATCGACTTAAACGGGAGAAACAAGGTTGCGATTGTCTTACAGGATGGAGGTGAAACGCAACCCGTGCGCCTCCGCCACGCCCTGGCAGGTGACCTGTCCATCCTTGAGGTTGACTCCCTTGGCCAGCCCAGGATCAGATCGAATCGCCCGATCTACACCATCAGAAGCGAGGCGCACTATATAAGGCAGGGTCGCGTTGGTCAAGGCGAAAGTCGAGGTCCGGGGCACAATCCCCGGCATATTGGCCACACAATAGTGGAGCACTCCATCGACCACATACACGGGATCAGAATGCGTCGTTGGCCTGGTCGTCTCGAAACACCCCCCTTGATCAACAGACACATCGACCACCACGGCTCCTTGTTTCATTCGCGAGAGGACCGAACGGGAGACCAGCTTGGGCGCCTTTGCGCCTGGAACGAGCACCGCGCCGATCACGAGATCCCCCTCGCACACTGCCTGCTCGATTGCAGCAGGACTCGCTGAGCGTGTACAGATCCGACCTTGATAGAGATCGTCGAGATACCGTAATCGATCGAGATCGGGATTAATCACGGTGATCTGTGCCCCGAGCCCTACCGCAATCCTAACCGCAGAAGTGCCGACGGTTCCCGCCCCCAGCACGACAACCTTCCCCGGCTCGACGCCTGGCACTCCGGCGAGTAATACTCCCCGCCCACCTTGCGTTTTTTCTAGATAACGGGCACCGACCTGGACGGACATCCGTCCGGCAATTTCACTCATCGGCTTGAGCATCGGCAGACTGCCATCTTTGGCGACTGTCGTCTCATAGGCGATCGCCAGAATCCGACGATCGAGGAGCGCCTTCGTCAGATCCGAAAGCGAGGCCAGGTGCAAATAGGCAAACAGGACTTGCCCCGGGCGGAACAGCGGGCACTCTGACAACAGGGGTTCCTTCACCTTCACAATCAACTCGGCTTTAGCGAACACCTCATCTTTCGACGCCGCTATCGTTGCGCCGGCCTTGCGATACTCGTCATCGCTGAACCCGCTCCCTTGCCCTGCGGATGGCTCTATCCACACAGCATGTCCGGCCTTCCGCAATATCGCCGCGCCGTCCGGCGTAAGACTCACGCGATATTCGTGATCCTTGATTTCTTTTGGAATGCCGATGATCATGAGTTCCCCTCCGATCGTCCTGTGCACGGCGGTTGTCGATCCATTATATACACTCTCATGAGCTTTTCTGCACGCGATTGGACCTCCTCGCTCGGTGGACACTCCCGAGAATGCTGGTGTAAGATGCGCGCGTTTCTGGGACCTTGCATTGTAGGGAGGCGCGCATGGACTCTTCGAACGGATCGTGTCAAGCCTGCGGAGCCACCGGCGGCCCGCTCATGAAGTTTTCGCTGGGCAAGGATTTCTTCGGCCGTCCATACGACCGTCTCTCTCCTTCCTCCGATCAAAGCCCCAAATGGTATTGCGAGTCCTGTTCGATGCACAAGAACCTGCAGCGGGATTTCCGCGATATTCGCGCCGAGTACGACAAACTGAGCGCCGGTCAGGGGTCAGAACTCGCCAAGGGCGACGAATTTCGCCGCGCGTCCGTGCGGCTGCGGGAAATCATGACCATTCTGGATACCGCGCAGGGACAGTCTCCGCTGCTTGCAGGCGCTGACGTCAGGCTTCTGATGGATCGACTCAATACGGCCACCATGCCGGCCTAGCGCGATTGCACCATGCCACCGTTTCAGCGTCATATTTTCGTCTGCATCAATCAACGCCCCAAGGACGATCCACGCGGCTGTTGCGCGAATCGGGGATCGGAAAAGCTCCACGCTCATTTCAAGAGCGAAACGAAACGGCTGAATCTCAAAGGGCTCGTGCGCGCGAACAAGGCCGGCTGCCTCGACCATTGCGAGTTGGGTCCCAGTGTCGTGATCTATCCTGAAGGTGTCTGGTACTGGGTCGGCACGGAAGCCGATGTGACCGAGATCATGGAGCGGCACGTCATGAAGGGCGAGATCGTGAGCCGGTTGCTCATGCCGGACCATCCGGTTCCGGAGAAGCTCGCGCCGCTGAAGAAAGATTAGGGCCTCCCGCATCACACACGACCATGTCAACCGAAGACAAATGGAAGGCCAACATGGAAAAGGTGGCCTTCACCAAACAGTTTCCTGGACTGACACTGGACTGGAAAGCCTGCGAAGGCAAAACATTAGAAGCCGTGATCTCTTTGACCGGCAAGCCAGGTGCCGCAGTGGTTGTGTTCACCGATGGTTCCTTCACCGTGGCTCCACCGCTGAACCCGGAACCCTGGGAACTGGGACAGGCATTGGTGGATGCCCGCGCGCAGATCGAGCCAAAACATCCGGCTGCCTATATGGAGTATGATCGGTTGGCAAAGAAAGATAAGGATGCGCTGAAGTCCGCCAGACTCGAAAAGATTGTCGGGGCGATTCAGAATAATCTGGAGCAGATTCCCGAACTCAAGAACCGATTGAAGGAACTTGTGAAGGAGTGGAAGTGAGCAGCCTCCCAGACAGAAACATGTTCGACATCTTTTCCCAAGGTCTCTTCGAAGGAGTCAAACCCATGATGATCATTCGCGATCACCTCGTCCGCCACCCTGACCGCTGTACCCACCAGGCCATTTGCGTCCCCATCTGCCCGACCGGCGCTTGGCTCTCGACCCCGCCGTACAAATTCGATGCAGCCCGCTGCCTCGAAAGCTGTCGCCTCTGCTTGGACGCCTGCCCCTCGCAAGCGATCTTTGGGGTATTCAAGAAGGGCGAGAAACTGCTGGAGCCGCAGAAGAAGTAGGTCGGGTGTGACAGGGCCTTTTGCTTCCTCGCCTTCAGAGCGCGCAGCGCCTGCTCTGTGGGGCGGAAACCTTCTGGAATTCCCTCGCGGACTCGGTCAGTTCCAGCTTTCCTTACCCACAGAGCCGCACTGCTAAATGCGCTCCTCCGGCGGAAGTCAGCGCCAAAGCCCTGTCACATCCTTAGTGAGAGATCGATGGATCGGATCGCATCTTCTCGGCAAGTGCGGTGCCCTCGCCTATGATCACATTCGCAACGCCGGTTCATCCAGCCCACCAGAAGATTGCGGCACAGCATGGGGAAAAGAGAGAAAAAGACTCGCTGGCGAACGGCGTGCGGTCTCGGTCGCGCCATAATGCGTCGCATCGAGACAGCTCCCGTGTATTCCTTATCCTTCGCCGCAGGCTCCTATGAGATGCTGCCCTTCAGCCAGCAAGCCGTCGCCTGCTTTCCTCATCAAGCTCCTGACATTCACCCGACGCCATGGCGCTTCTTCGTCGCCCATCCGTTCCAGCCGCGACTTGAAGAGGGAGGGTCAGAAAAAGAATAGTTGACATAGGGCGGTGCTCGGTGCATGCGCGCAATTTAGAAGCAACCAGCCCACCCCTAAAATGGATGAAGAGAAAAACTCGGTTAATTACCGCTTTCCTTCTCCCCCTCACCGCCGCAGCTTCTTCGCTCCTTCGGCAAAGTCGCCTCAAAGCTCTCCCTCGCCAGACCCGTGGGAGAACCATACAAGAAATTTCTTAGCCCTCGCCGCGCATCCGTTCCAACTGCGACTAGCAAAGAGGAGAAGAACGAAGAAACTCATCCGATGCGCGAAGTTGGCAATGTACCGGACCAACTCCCTGGCAACTTCAACTGATTTACCCTGATTCGTTACCTATAACGGCGATCTCCTTTCACGGTTCAGAGGGGACTCCCTCCCATGGAGAGAACCCCCCTTTGTCTTGCCATCGCGATCAGTTTGCTGGAACAATTCGTACCGAGCCCTTCCCCCTGAAAGGCGTTCCACCCACCGTGCTTCCTTCGACAATGGCCTCCGTGTCGGCCGCGTTTACCTGCAGAGCCTGGGTACTGACATGAACCACCATGTCTGCAAACCCATCGTTATTCACATCTTCTAGCGAGGCCATTGGCGTGCCTTTACCTTTCAGTTTCACCTGCGCGTCTGCCACCGTCACGGTCAAGGGATCAATTAGGGTGGCATTAAACGTGGCAGACCCGAGGATCGCAACCGGTACGGTGCCTTGGCTACCCAGGTTGATACTGTTAGGGAAGCTACCGGGCTTGATGTCGATTGTTACCGGAGTGACGAATATAAACTTCGCCACAAATCCGTCCTCAATCCCTCCGAAGGTGGTCTGAAAGGCTCCGGCTGTGGTTGGCAAGTTCGACGAAGCCGTGTTACCTACCACATAAGCATTACCGAAGAAATCTATGGCGATATTACCGCCGCCTGTCAACTCATTGCCCGAACCGCCAAAGTAAGACCCGTAGAGCAGGGCAGACCCGGTGGCATTGAGCTTTGCGAGAAAAACATCGAACCCACCTGTCAGTGTAGATTGCAGAGCATCGAGTGTCACAGGGAGATTGGTTGACTTTGTTCCAAGAACCAAATGGACAACGCCCGTCGGTTGATCGAGAGCGAGAAGACAGCTTCCGTCCTCTCCGTTGCCGCCAAGATAGGTGGAATACACGAGCGCAGAGCCAGTGGGGTTGACCTTGGTGACAAAGGCATCCGAGGCAACCCCAACTCCACCAGCGAAGGTCGTCTGTAGTGCTCCGGAGGTCGTGGGAAAGTTCGCCGACTCAGTTCCCCCGCACACGTACGCATTGCCGGTCGCATCGATCGCGAGACCATTGGCTTCATCACCCCCGCTCCCGCCCAGGTTCGTCGCATAGACCAAGGCAGATCCCGTGGGATTCAGTTTCAGGACGAACGCGTCCCCATTGATGCCGCCTCCATACACAGTTTGAAAGGCTCCGGGTGTGCCGATACCCGTTCGTGTGCCACCTGTCACGTAGGCGTTCCCAGACGCATCAACCTTGATGGCCGTACCAGCATCACAGTAGCCGGATGCGCCCCAGGGATAGCGGTGGAGTAGACAAGCCCCGTCCCAGTCGCATTGAGTTTCGTCACGAAGATTTCGGCATCGAGCGAGAGAAAGGTCGTGCTGAAAGCTCCCGCTGTCGCCGGGAAATTGGCTTGAGCGTCACCGGTCACATACGCATTCCCCGTTCCATCTACCGCAATATCAAGGCCTTCGTCGTTCTGCGTGCCGCCAAGAATAGGTGGAATACATCAAGGAGGAACCGGTTGAGTCGAGCTTCACGACAAACGCATCGTTCGGCCCCCCAGCAAATCCCGATTGAAAAACCCCGGCAGTGACCGGAAAGTTCGTGGAATTCGTAACGCCCGTCAGATAGGCGTTTCCCGCACTGTCCAAGGCGAGCCCATTTCGGGAGACAAAGTCGTTATTGCTCCCCCCAAGATAAGTGGAATAGACCAGTCCGGTGCCCGTGGCATTGAGTTTCGTCACGAAGACATCTAAGGCCCCGGCTAGTGATGATTGAAGCACTCCTACAGTTGTCGGAAAATTCGACGAGGAGGTGCGGCCGGCCACATAGGCCTGTCCGGTGCTGTCCACCCTCACGGCGACGGCTTGGTCTGTACTGCTCCCTCCAAGATACGTCGAGTAGGTCAGCACGGGATCGATGATCAGAGGAAGCCCTCGATCATAGGAAGCAATCTGAAACGCGACCTGGTTCTTGTCCGACTTGAGTAGGTAGCCTCCGGCGATCGGCTTTCTGAGCCGATCCATCTGCTGGTAGATCATGGGCTTGTTCAACCGCACCGTCCCCGCTGGATTTGATATGAGTAGGTTCCCGTGGGCATCGACATCCAGTCCTTCGGCGCCTTCAAAAGCCAGGATGATCGCCGACGGATCGGCTCCCGGTGCCAGCACAAAGTCATATTCGAGTTGCCGCTGGTTGCCGTAAAACACGAGGTCTACACCGGGATAGACATTCTCGTATTGAACCTTGCTATACATGGGAACATTCGTGTGCCACTGCCGTGGGTTGTTGCCGATGAAATAATTGGCCTTGCCCAGCAAAGCATCAAGCCCGGTGATTGTTGGCGAAGGATTCGCACCAACTAGGCTCATCCCAAGGACCGCCTGCTTGGTATCCTTCGACGCGCTAGAGTCCTTGGCCTCGATTCCCTTGTCCAAGGTCCGCTCCAGACTTGTCAGGGCCAGCACGGCCTCCGTCGAGGTCAAGAACAGGTTATAGCCCTTGCCGCGAGAGAGAAATTTGACCTGGCGATCCGTCTGACCCTGATTCGCTTCGAAGCTGAGCGGCAGATGGCCATAGGCGGAGTGCGCATCGGTCATCGAACGTGTTAGCGGCGCAGAAGCCTTCGGCTGGTCCGCCCACAGCGCCGCCGCAGGCATCATGCTAAGGGTGACCGCGACCGTGATTCCACACACAAGCGCGACAGCTTGATTCCTAGTCTTCATGGCACTCCCTCCTTTATTTGTGGACAAGACGCTAGGGTCCGAGGATGCCGAGGGAACGGTGATCCCCTGTATCGGCGAAGCGCTGAGACGGAAAGTGGCGAGTGAGGTTAGATCTGTGTGTGTGTGCAAACCGGGAACCGGGCGAGAGCGGAGACGACTGCCTGGTGGCTCTGGAGAGGCATGGAGCGCCCTCGGAAAAACCGAACGGTTCCGGCTTGGCAGTGAGCCTCAATTTATCCGCCCCGCATTCTGCAGTTGTCAATGGATTTTATTAGGGGAATGTGGCGGGGCACTCAAGCAAGAGTGATACCGGAGCAGCAATGGCTTACTGGGACTGCCGGTGGGGTCCAATTGTCTGAAGGAAAAAATCTTGCCGGCTTGTGCGCACGGGGGATGGAGAAGGCCCGCATCTTCAAGCACTTCGCCCACTTACAAATAAATGGTATTTCGAGATCCGACGCCAGCTGTGAAATCCCTCTACAGGGTTTGCTTCCGCAGCCAGCCCCAGTAGGCCGTGCCGGTATACCCGCATACGCCGGTGAAGGTCGTGAGCGCCATGATTTGATAAACTTTGCTGCGGGGGATTTTCGCTTTCACGGGGGGATTCAGAAGATCGGGTGAGGACATGGCCAGCTTGAGCGATTCGCCGGCGGCTGGTCATCGACTCGTTACCCCTGCGGCAATTTCTCAACGAAGTGCTGAATGTGGTCCAAGTACACGGGAATCCGGCGGACCGCGACAGGCAACGCCTCGTACACTCGCTCAGGATCAATGTCGTCGTATTCATGCACGATCCGGTTGCGGAGCCCCGCGGCCATAGCCATCTCCTTGGCAAGATCGGCCGTTATGACGCCGAGCGTTCCGAGGAGCATGAAGGATTCGTGATAGTCCTTGGGCGGCGCATGGCCTGACTCGGTGACCAGATGGAAATTGACATCAATCATGCGGCCGATGGCCCGTTCGAGGTACCGCTCGGCCAAGGCTTCGTTGATGGAGTCCTTCAGGTACTGCTCGCGAGACAGGTGGGACAACTGGGTCATCGCCGTCAAGTCCTCAAGAATGAGGCTCATCTTTCTGGTGATGAGCAGGCGATCGATCATGGGCGTGAGGGCTCCGCCGCCAGTGCCGCCAGTCGCCGGACGACAGACTGTCGTTCCAGCTCCAAGTATGGCCGAAAGTCTTGGTATGCTTTGAACGCGTAGAGACGCAGGTGGGCGAGGGCTTGGGGCGTACCGAAGAGCACGCGGCAGGACTCAACGATTTTCTTCAGGAAGAGAGGGTCTGCCCGATTGAGAATCGCCAGATCCACCTCGCGTCCAGGGAACTGCGTCTGCAATGCCTCTTGAATCTCCAGGACGGTTTGCAACGACGGGTCGGGAGTGTCGAGTTTGACCGCAAGGTCCAGATCGCTGCGGGCGTGGGTTGTTCCTATGACCGTCGACCCGAACTGGAGGATCAAGCGAATCCTGAAACGCCGGGCGATCTCTCCCAGCCCTGGGATTGCTTCTGTGACACATTCCTCGCTCATCCGCTCACTCTGGAGATTTCCATATAAGGTGTAGACTAGCCCATCGCGGGTTCTGTTGTAAATGTGTGCCAGTCCAGGCAACAGTTTCCAGAATCAGCGGTATACCGAGCTACAAACTTACCTCACACAATCTGCCTACGCAGCCGGCCCCAGTAGGCCGTGCCGACGTAGCCGCAGGCGGTTATTGGTCCCTTAGCAGGCCAATTGTTGCGGGCCTGTATGTAACTGGCTAGAATGACACCATGAACCGCCCTATTTATCAGGTTCGAGCCGTCGAGGTCGTCGGACCTTACACGCTACGCGTGCAATTTACTGACAACACAGAACAGATCATCAACTTAAGACCGGTTCTCGCCGGAGAATTGTATGGTCCGCTCCTCGATCCAAAAATATTCAATCAAGTCTCTATCGACCCAGAAGTGAAAACGCTTGTATGGCCGAATGGAGCGGACTTCGATCCGGCCACCTTGCACGATTGGCCCAACTACAAAGACGCTTTTGCTGCTCGCGCCAGGGAATGGGAGCGGGTTTCTGCCTAATTGACTGTCCATCGCTCATTGCTTGATTGCACCGCGACTCTAGCGGGTGCTAGAGCGAGGTATATCGCGCCGCTTCTGGACCGGTGGCTGCCTCCGTCCTTGCCTCCGAATGTCACCCGTGAATCGTTTCAAGCTCTCGATCAGGGACAACCACAATTTCTTCTTCTCATTGATGGTCACGGACATGCCTCTTTGAGGAACCAACTTGATCTATAGCATCGTTCTTACCTTCATACAATTTGTTTCCTGAGTCGCCCCCAATAGGCCGTCCCCGAATATCCGCAGGCGCCGGTGAAGGTCGTCAGCGCCATGATTTGGTAGACTTTGCCGCGCGGGATTTTCACCTTCACGGTGGGATTCAAGAGGTCGGGCGAATTCATCACCAGCTTCAACGATTCGCCTGCCGACAGAATCGGCCACATGCAGGACAATCGGAGTCGTGTTTCGTAGCGGGGGATCGCCATGGTGTAAAGCCATCCCTGATCCAGATGCTCGACAGCCATGCGAACGAGTTTGCTCAACACCGGTCTGAAGCGCGCAAGATTCTTCTGGTCCAATAAATCCCGTGGCTTGAGTCCGGCCTCTGCGAGCATCGTCTCCGGAATGTAACAACGCCCCTTCTGAAGATCGTGTGCGATATCTTTCACAATGTTCGTCAGTTGCAGCCCCTTTCCAAATCTCACGCCAACCTTGGACATCTCTCGTACCTTCCATGATGCGAGTGCCTTGCGATGGGCGCACATGAGATCGGTCCAGAACTCCCCGACGCAACCGGCGACGTAGTATGTGTAGCGGTCCAGATCATCGAGCGTCTTCAGTGCCACGAGATCTTCAACTGATTTTCCAGGGAAGACGCTGAGATCCATTTCCATCCCTTGCGTGAGTGTCGTCATGAGCCGCTGAACCCGACGCTGGTCGTCTTGTGAGAAGTCTAGGAAAAGCCGGAAGCACTCGTCCAATCGTTCGAGCAGCACTCGCTCGGCCGAATCCTGCTGGAGCGGCCCCACAGCCTCTTGAATCGCTCGAACCTGACTCCAAGCAATCTGATCGCTGACGAACTGCCCTTTGAGCTGGCTGAGAAAATCCAGACGGCGCGGCCGATCAATCAATTCGGTATCGGCAATCGTATCGGCCGCCCGGGCAAACAGATAGGCCAAGCTGACTTGATCGCGTACATCTGCCGGCACCACGACCAACGTAGTGTAGAAAAGACGAGAGACTTGCTTAAGAAGCTCGCGAAGGAGCTCGTGTTTGGAAGAATTAGGTGGCGTACGGAACCCCTTGGTTCATTGCCGAACCGGCACTCGGCCGCTCGATGTCCGAAAAGATCGCTTCACGCTTCACGCTTAACGGACTTCCAGCTTCCCTTCCATCCCTTTGTCGCGATGGCTGGGCATGGGCCAGAGACGTTTGTCGCAGTAGATAGGAAAGATGCCAGGCTGAGTCGGCGTGAATTTGATCGTGACGGTCTTCCCGGCGCCGACATCTTGTTCGACCGAGAGACTCCCGGCTGGGTCTTTGATGATGAAGTTGTGAGGCGTAATCAAGGTGATGCTCGTCAGCGTCAGTTCCACCGGCTTCCCGGCTTCGACGACAAGGTGGTTTGGCGCATAGGAGTAGCTGTCGAGGATGACCGTGGCTCGTTGCACACCATCGGACACGACCGGGACGACAGATGGCGGATCTGGCTGGGGGACATCTGCAGCCCGTCCTATCGATCCATGGATCGATAGCAGCAATCCGACCGTACAGATCGCGCGGAAATAGCGCATGGCGGCTCCCAAAATGAGAATCTTCTAACAGGAAGATCGGGAACTGGTCAACTTTGCCTCACAGTTTCAGGGACTTCCGGCGTCTTGACTCTTGTCAACGAGGCCTTATTATTTGAAATCAACGAATCATACGCTCGCAGCTGCATTTCAAACGAGCGGTTTGTGTATAATGATGGCAACTCGGTCACTCGCCATGCACGTAAGGCAAAGGATTGTCTTTTAAGGAGGACCTCGATGAAGTGGATGAAGGGTATGTTCCTACTGCTGATCGCCAACATTCTCATCATGGTGACGCTTTCGCTCACCGTGCCGATCCTGATCAACGTGATCCTGCCGATGTTCGGAATCGATCTCCGAGGCTCGGTCGATCTTTCTTCCTTGGTCTGGGCCGCCATGTTTGGGTTCGGCGGCGCGTTCATCAGCTTGGCGTTCTCCAAACAAATGGCGCGAGCCATGCTCGACTGCCAGCAGATTACTCAGCCCCATTCCCACGCTGAACACGCCATCTATGGCTCCGTGCAGGAGATTGCACAACGCCTGCACGTCAAGATGCCGGAAGTGTGGGTCTACGACTCTCCGGATCCCAATGCCTTTGCCACCGGCCCCAGCAAGAATAATTCAATGGTGGCCGTTTCAACGGGCCTGCTTCAGAATCTGAAGGAAGACGAGGTCAAGGCTGTCCTGGCTCACGAAATGGGTCATGTGTATAACGGCGACATGTTTGCCACAACCGTGCTGGCAGGGTTGATGAACGCCTTTGTTTACTATATCGCCATGTGGGTGCGACGTTTCTTCGGAGAGCGAGATCAAGCCGCGCTGGGATTTGGGCTGTCACTCGTGCTTCAGATCGTCGTCAGTATCCTGGCTTCTGTCGTGATCAGCTGGTTTTCACGCCATCGCGAATATGGAGCGGATGCCTTTTCCGCCAGGGTGTACGGAAAGGATGCGATGATCTCGGCGCTTCGGGCCATCGATCGATGGGTCAATCGCGCCCAGTTCCAATATTCGACGCAAGACGCCCTTGCGACAATGAAGATCTCCGGAAAAGCAGGCGGGATCATGAGCCTGTTCTCCACGCACCCGCCGATTGAAGCGCGGATTGCAGCGTTGGAACGACTGTAAATCGTCGCATGGAGGCCGCTATGTCGAGGGCCCTGCTGGGAATGGTGCTGGGATTGGTCGTACTCGCCGGGTGTGGCTCAACGTATCTTTTCGGCCTCAGCTCTGCACAAGCAGGACAGGAAGGTGCTCTCATGGCCGTCAAGACAGCAAATCTGTACGATTTCACGATGAACGACATCGACGGGAAGCCCGTGAATCTCAGTCAGTACCGCGGCAAGGTCCTGCTGCTGGTCAATACCGCCAGCTTCTGCGGCAATACGCCGCAGTACTCGGATCTCCAAACCATGTACGAGCAATACAACGAGAAGGGGTTTGAGATTCTGGCGTTCCCCGCCAATAACTTCGGCCAGCAGGAGCCGGGGTCCAATCAGGAGATTAAGAGCTTCTGCTTCACCAAGTACAGCCTGACATTTCCCCTATTCAGCAAGATCAGCGTGAAGGGATCGGACAAACATCCCCTCTACCAGTATCTGACCGAGCAGAGTCCCTTCCCCGGTGAGGTGGAGTGGAACTTCCAGAAATATCTTGTGGATCGATCGGGAAACATCGTCGGACGTTTTCATCATCGCACAAAGCCTCTGGCGCCCGAGATCGTCAAAGAGGTTGAGCGGGTGCTGGCAGCCAAGTAGTTGTTTATGATCTCCTGAAAAACGAAATGTGCCGGCGATACTCTTGAATGGCTGCGCCTAACGCAGCACCTCCACGCGGAATGTTGACGTCGAGCGTGTCCTCAATAACCGGATCGTCGATCTCCACGTCATAGCGGTCCTGAATATTCGTCCTCACGGGGCCTGCGGCAATCTCCCGTGGCATGAAGATTTCTTTCCAGACTTCCTTTTCCACCAAACAGACATCCCGAAATCGTTCATAAAGCAAGGTCAACTTCTCTGGGTCGGTAATCCTGACACGGTCTCCCATCGTGATTCCTCTTTCCCTGTTCGATTGCTTAGTCTGTGCCGATTCAGCCGCGTGGCGGGACCACACGCGGTGTCATGGCTATTTACCAGAGGGCATGGCAGGCGCGGCCTCGGCGATCGTGTAGCGCATCATTCCCACTTGATTCGCAGCATGGAACGGCTGTTGTCCCAGCGGCGTGATAAAAATCTTTGCCACATAATTTCCCAACGCCCATTTCTCTCCCGACTTCTTCAACTCGAGATAGCCGTACCGTTCATGGCCCGGCACCTCGAGTACGTCTTTCCCTAACGGCATCTGACTCAGCTGTCCCCCAGGCTGTTCCAGAAACCACTGCACTCCAAACTGCGCGGGATCTTCTAGCGGGGCCACCTCAAAAATGATGTAGACCGCCGGCGTCTCCGGTGTAAAGACCGAGCCTGGTTCGATTGGTTTCAGCCGTGGGTCCTGGGTATACCACCCTTTTCGTCCGAAGGTATCCCACTCCACCTCATACCCCTTGGCCATTTTGATCCAGGTGAAGAGCGACTGGGGGACCCCTTTCTGTTGCTCATCGAACGAAGGGCTCTGCGTCGACCCAACTTCGGTGGTCTCCTGCTCTTTGGGAGCCAGGAGATCTTTCGCATTCCCTGTCTGAACGACGAGCACTCCAATGCAGAGAGCGCTGGCGGCAATCCAGCTCTCCGAGAGTCTCACTGGTGCACGATTTTTCCGCCTAGCCATAGCTTCATCGTATCGGGACTCAGCGCTGCCGGTCAATAATTGACCATGACCAACCGATCAGTCCTTATCAACCGTACTGTCTGTGGTACAGTGTTCTTGACAGTCTCAATAACCACCGGCTGATATGATCGACCAACAAACATCATTGCCCCAACCAGAAGTAAACGAGCCCGATGATCGTCCGACGCCCGCAAGTTCGCGACAGCATGAACCTGGACGCCAATTCGGCATTCGTGACGGGCTCTTCCAAGCCATTACTCAAGGCGGAGGCGAGCACTATCTCTCTGCCTTTGCCCTTCTCTTCCAGGCGACACCGTTCCATTTGAGCATCCTGTCCGCGATTCCCCAACTCCTGGGGACCTGGGCTCAACTCGTGTCCGTCAAAGTGTCTCATTGGTTTCCCAACCGAAAATCTCAGGTCTTCTGGGGTATCATCGGTCAGTCCGTTTCCTGGATTCCTATACTGGCGCTGCCCTTGCTGTGGCCACAGCTGGGCCCCTGGCTTCTTATCGCCGGCGTCGCCATGTATTTCACATTTACCCATTTTACCTCTCCAGCCTGGAATAGCCTCATTACCGACCTGCTCCAGTCCAATGAACGAGGCATGTACTTCGCCAAGCGGTCACGGGTGATGGCCATGACCAGTTTCCTCGCGCTCTGTCTGGGGGGAGCACTGCTGAGCTTCTTTGAGCACCGGCAACTCCTCTGGGTGGGCTTTGCCGTCATGTTTCTCGCTGCCGGCCTATGCCGCAGCGCGTCGGCTCTCTCCCTCATGAAGGTGACCGACCTGCCTCATCATGAACCGGGCGACAACCCGACCGGCTTTCGGGTCTTTCTTCGAACCGGTGTCTCGAAGAACTTTCGTCAGTTTCTCCTTTTCTCCAGCCTTATGCACCTGGCGGTGCTGATCGCCGGCCCCTTCTTCGTGATTTACATGCTTCAGGATCTCCATCTCGCATATTGGGAATATGGTACCTGGCTCGCAGCCGGTATCATCGGCCATTTTGTGACACTCCCCGCCTGGGGTCAGTTCGGCGATCGCTTTGGGAACAAAGCGCTGCTCACGTTCAGTGGCTTGATCGTAGCCGTCCTGCCGATGCTGTATATTCTCAGCACGGCTTGGCCGTTTCTCGTGGCAGTCAATTTCTTCGGGGGCGTGGTCTGGGCGGGACTTGGGCTCGGCTTGAACAACTATGTGTTCGACGCGGTGCAGCCAACGGATCGGGCCAAAGCGGTTGCGGTCTCGAGTACGGTCAATGCGACCGGATGGGCGATGGGAACGCTGATTGGGAGTTGGTTGATCGGCACCGTACCGGACAGCCTGCAGCTAGGAGCCGTAAACCTAGAACCCGCCTCCAACCTGCCGTTTATCTTCTTCCTCTCTGGCGTACTCCGACTGATCGTCTCGGCAGTGTTACTCCGAACCTTTCACGAACCCCGCGAGGTGGAACATCGTGCCCATCGTCGATTGCTGTGGGAACTTCCGCTGCTGAAGCCACTGCGACAGTTCTCACTCCGCCGCCCGACAGGCACCAGTCGTTAGGGGGTCATCGCAGGGTCGGTACCGCGACTCTGTTCTTCTTGTTTCAACTTCTCGAAAGCTTTATCCGCATGGCTCCGGACCTGGTCCGGCGTCACCGTCGGCGCTGGCTTGGGCGGTTCACTTGCGCAGCCCCCAAGACTCAGCAGCAGCACCCCCAACACACCGACCATCACACTGCCATCTCTTCTGCTTCGCTGCATCATTCCCACTGCCATGCTCACCTTCCTTAGCCATAGACCATCGGTTTGGCCTCGCGTCACTCAAACGCTCGCCCCAATTCCGATACCGTCTGCATGATCCCCCGCTCGATGGCCTCTCGGCTCAATCGCTGATAATCCATGCTGTCCGTAAACGACCAACCCCAGGAAGGCGAATCATCGATCCGAGCCACCACGACGCCATGGTACAGCACCTCGGCACTTTCCACCCTGATCACTTTGCTCGTCACCGTCACCGGCGGCAAATCCCGGTGTGATCGCGCCCACATCCGATCTCGATTCGAAGGACCGTCGATCCGATAGATCAGGACGGTGTCCGCTCCAAGTACACGTCCGATTCGAATCGCGCTGTCGTCGGCTACCGCTCCGGCGAGTTGAAATCGATGTTCTTCCAGGACAACCGGCAAATGAAACCGATCGACAATCTTCAGGTTCGGTCGATGCACCTTCAACCGGAAGGTTGCTCCCTCCAGACGGTTGTACGCATCGGCTATGTCGGGACTTGCCGACTTCGGATACAGCACGGCGATCCGTTGAACATCCCGTGGAATCTGAAGGGGGGGCATCAACGAAGAACCCGGCAACGAGGCCACAGGGGATCCTGCCTGACACCCTGCGACACTCATCAGCAGTCCAGCGATGAGGCTCACCCGAATGAGAGGCATCGGCAACCCCATTGATTGTCAAGAGTTGACGGGTTTTCTCGCCCGCGATTCTCTTGGGGATTATCATACTCCCCACCTCCTGTGAATGCCATTGCGCCCATTTCGTTGACTCACCTAAACCAGCAGAGTATGCTCCGCGCCATATACCCGTTATCCACACCACGAGGCCCCCATGTCGCTGCACGATCGCCTAACTGAAGACCTCAAGCTTGCCATGAAATCGCGAGATCAGCTACGGATGGATGTCATCCGGATGATCAAAGCCGCGGTATTGAACAAAGAAGTTGAGCTCAAGAAAGACCTGGACGATGCCGAGATGAGCCGTGTCATGACCACCCTCATCAAACAGCGCCGGGAGTCTGTCGAGCAGTTTGAAAAAGCTCAACGGACAGAACTGGCAGAGAAAGAACGCAAGGAAATCTCCATCATTGAGGCCTATCTTCCCAAAGCCCTATCCCCGCAAGAACTTGAACAAATAGTCGCATCGGTCCTTACCGAAACAGGAGTCCACTCTCTCAAGGAAATAGGGGCGGTGATGAAGGCCGTCATGGCCCGCCTCGCCGGTCAGGCCGTCGACGGCAAACAAGTCAGCGACCTGGTCAAAGCTAAACTCAAGTAATCGTCCTACAGTCATTTGCTATACTGAGAGTGGAGTTCGGTGCCCTGGTCTCTCCAGATTGTTTCGCACATGGCTGTTAAGGCAAACATATGGCGATCTTAATTGTCGACGACTCTCCCGACCAGCACCTCTTGCTTCGGTCCATTCTGTCGAAAGCCGGCTATGCCGATATTGTGGCGGTCGATTCGGCACGCGCCGCCTTTACGACCTTGAATCTTGATGATGAGCAGTCTCCGACAACCGTCGACTTGATTCTCATGGATGTCCTCATGCCGGAAATCGACGGCGTGGACGCCTGCAGACGGATCAAACAGAAGGAACATCTTCGGGATATTCCAGTCATCATGGTGACGGTCAAGAACGACCTCGCTTGTCTGAAAGAGGCCTTCTCGGCCGGCGCCATGGATTACATCAACAAACCCGTGAACGGCGTCGAGCTGCTCGCTCGCGTGGCCTCGGCGTTGACCCTGAAGTTCGAGATGGACTGCCGCAAGGAACGGGAAGCCGAACTGCGTCGCAGCAACGACAAACTCCAGCGCGCGCTGAAAGAAGTCAAAGTGCTCCGTGGCCTGATTCCCATGTGCGCCTCGTGCAAGAAGATCCGCAACGACGGCGGGTTCTGGCAACAACTGGAAGAATATTTGGGTGAACATTCCGAGGCCGAATTCAGCCACGGTCTCTGCCAACTCTGTATCAAAAAGCTTTATCCTGGCGTTTACCAAGACTAGCTGTTACGATTCCGCCAGATTCCACCCCACAGGACCGCTTGATCTTATGAGTATTCTCATCGTTGACGATTCTGTTGATGATCGCCTGCTGTTGCAGTCGATCTTGTCTGCCGCGGGCTACGAAGACATTCTCACTGCGGACTCCGCCACTGGCGCGTTCAAATGCCTCGGTCTCGACGGAGGCAATCAGGCCGCTGCACGCGTTGACCTTATTCTCATGGACATTCTGATGCCCGATATGAGCGGCATCGAAGCCTGCCGCCAGATTAAGGCCAACGATCGCTTCCGCGACACCCCAATCATCATGGTCACCGTCAAGACCGACCCAGTCGATCTTCAATTAGCTTTTGCCGCCGGCTCCATGGACTACGTAGCCAAGCCGGTTAACAAGATCGAACTGTTGACCAGGGTGCGCTCGGTCCTGCGTCTCGTCCATGAGATCGACCGTCGACGCGCACGTGAACAAGAATTGCTGGAAGTCATGCGCCAACTACAGGAAGCGAATCAGATGCTGCTTCGACTCTCCTGTCTGGACGGGTTGACCGGCATTACGAATCGGCGTCAGTTCGATGACTTCCTCGATCAGGAATGGCGGCGGGCCGTGCGTGACTCGACCCCTCTCTCCCTTATCATGCTCGACATCGACCGGTTCAAAAACTACAACGACTCCAAGGGTCACACGGCCGGTGATGAATGCCTGAAACAGGTGTCTGCAGCGATCTCCAGCGCTGTCAATCGTCCGGGCGATCTTGTCGCCCGCTACGGCGGAGACGAATTCGTGACGGTGCTGCCGGGCACCAGCATCGATGGCGCGGCGCAAGTCGCTGAGAGCCTCCGCCGCCGAGTCGAATCACTGGGCATCAAGCCCTCAGACGGAGAGCTCGTCACGATTAGTGTCGGCTACGCCTGTATGGTTCCCACCCGACATGCCTCCCCCACTGATTTAATCAAGGCTGCGGATCAAGCCCTCTATCAGGCGAAACAGGAAGGGCGCAATCGGACAAAACCAGCCGGCATCCTGTCCTTGGTCCAGGACTCTCACGACAGCTAGAGGCCAATCTACGGAGACGGCCCATATTTCGCTTGTCACAAGGCCATGCCACGTCATTTACGCTTAGCCCCTCGAAAACGGACCAAAGCACCAACAGCCTCATCTCGTAATTCCATCCCTCGCCTGGAGAGGGTGACTGGTAAGCGTGCGCGGTCACGCTCCACGCAGTCGAAACCTTCACTCAAACAGAACGCCGCGGTGCTCCTGGAACGGTATCAGGAAACGCTCCGGAAACTGGCCCAGAGTGAAGCCCTGAACAGCGGCAATCTTCCCCACGCGTTCCAGGCCATCACGGAAGCTTGCTGCCATCTGTTGCAAGTAGAACGGGCCAGTATCTGGCTCTTCAGCAAAGACCGGGCCTCCATCACGCTGATCGACCTCTTCGAATCCAGCCCGCATCGTCACAGCGCCGACATGGTTCTCCTGTCGGCGCACTATCCAACCTACTTCCGGTCACTCGCCAGTGAGGAACGGGCCATCGCGGCCCACGACGCCACTAAAGACCCTCGGACTAAAGAATTCACACGCACGTACTTAGGCCCTCTCAACATCTGGGCCATGTTGGATGCACCCATCAGGCAAAAAGGAAAGGTCGTGGGGGTCCTATGTACGGAACATGTTGGGGCCCCCCGCCAATGGACTATCTACGAAGAACAGCTCACTAGTTCGCTGGCGACGATGGCGACTTTGGCCATAGAAGCGGCAGAACGGAGTGAGGTGGAGCAGGCTCTGCGCGTCGCGAAGGAGTCCGCCGAGGTGGCGAACCGGGCAAAGAGCGAATTCTTGGCCACTATGAGTCACGAGATCCGGACACCGATGAATTCCATCATCGGGATGGCCGACCTCTTGTGGGAGACTCCGTTAACCCCGGAGCAGCGGAAGTATCTGCGGATCTTCCGGCGAGCGGGCGGCACCCTACTGAACCTGATCAACGACATCTTAGATTTCTCGAAAGTCGAAGCTGGCCATCTGGATCTCGAATCGATTGATTTCGACCTGAGCGAAGTCCTCGACAAGGCCGTTGAGATTTTGGCGATGCGGGCCAACGAGAAGGGCCTGGAGCTCGCCTGTCACTTGGACCCGAACGTCCCCTGCTTCCTGATTGGTGACCCGACTCGGCTGACTCAAATTTTGATCAATCTGATCGGTAATGCCCTGAAGTTCACCGAAAACGGCTCCGTTATTGCCCTGGTGACCAACGATGCCGATGCGCGCACTCCCGGCACGATTCGATTCTCCGTAAGCGACACCGGCATCGGCATTCCCGCCGATAAACTGAATACGATTTTTGACAGCTTTACCCAAGCGCATCCTTCAACCACTCGACAGTATGGAGGGACGGGGCTCGGTCTCGCGATCTCCAAACATCTCGTCGAGCGCATGAACGGACGTATCTGGGCGGAGAGTACGGTGGGCAAAGGAAGCATCTTCCACTGCTCGGTCGCGCTCCAGGTTCAAGCTCACCCCAGCGCGCAGAAATCCACCTCCCACGTTAACCTCACCGGAATGAGAACACTCGTCGTGGACGATCATCCAACTAATCTGCTCATCCTTCGAGAAATGCTTGGCGCCTGGGGAGCCCAGGTCACTGAAGCCGGCAACGGGTCCACCGCACTAGATGAACTCCGGCGCGCGACCGAACAAGGGACGCCGTATGAACTGCTCCTCCTTGACTGCCGCATGCCGAACATGAACGGCTTTCAAGTCGTGGAGAAGCTGAAAGAGTTATCCCTAGAGAAGGGTCTTACGGTCATCATGCTTACATCGGACCATTGGGCCGACGATATTGCCCGTACCTATGATCTTGGCCTGGGAGGATACCTGGTCAAACCCATTCGACGATCAGACCTGTTTCAGACGATCGGCATAGCCTTAGGCCGCACGAAAGGTACCCCGTCACCGATTCCTGCAGAACCTGTAGATCCGACGCCGCCCATACCGACTCGCGCTTTGCGGGTGCTCCTAGTCGAAGACTCCCCGGACAACCAATTGCTGGTACGATCCTATCTCAAGCAGACCGACCATCGGCTCGATGTGGCGGAACATGGCGCCATCGCGCTGGAGAAGTTTAAGAACGGCCATTACGACGTCATTTTGATGGATATGCAGATGCCCGTGATGGACGGCTACACCGCGACGAGAGCGATCCGCAAGTGGGAACGAGACCACGACCTGCCGGCCATACAGATCATTGCGCTCACGGCGTTGGCGCTCAAAGAGGAATCGGTTAAGATTTTTGAGGCCGGCTGCAATACCCACATCACCAAGCCCGTCAAAAAAATCACCTTGCTGGAAGTTCTTCAGGCGTACAAAGGATACGCGGCCTAACGATGCAGACCCCCCACCCAGGATCAACGGACCGAATCACCGTGCGGATTGACCGCGACCTTGAAGACATCGTGCCCGCCTTTCTGGCCAACCGGCAGAAGGATCTCCAGGCAATTCGCAGCGCGCTGGCGGAATATGACTTCGACGCTATCCGGGTGCTGGGTCATCGCATGAAAGGTGATGGGGGCGGTTATGGCTTCGACAGGATCACCGAAATCGGCGGCGGGATGGAACTTGCAGCATCGCGAGGCGATTACCCGGCCATTGAGCAACACACCGCAGAGTTAGAAGATTTCCTNACNCGCGTGACCGTGGTCTACCAGTANNNGNNNNTCNNNNCNGCCTNNTGNNNC
>SPAW01000015.1:28863-33501 GCA_005239465.1 Nitrospira sp.
CNTNNTNNNCNTCNNCNTCNNGNCNAGAANANACNNCTNNNNAGANNANGNTNGNTNNGNNNGNGANTNNNTNGAGANNTNNNCTGCCTGCTCAGTTTCGATAAGACGATAATGAGCGGTCGGCACGAGCAAGGAAGGCGTATATGAAGAGATATCACTTGGGGGGGTCTATCCGCCGGCACTAATAGGGAGAGGCTTCGCCTGGCGAGCCGCCGGGTCACACGAAGCTAGGCCTTGAAGAAGATCTCTTGAAGGACTTATCCCGTCGCCAAGAACCATATTATGGGCTCCGGGTCGAGCGAGCTAAGTGGTAGCCCCTCGACAAGCTCGGGGCACCATTCGACGCGCCGGGAATCTATAAAACAAAGGGTGGCCTGCCATGAGCAAGCCGGGAAAGCTCTCCACTAAGGGCTTTCCCAGCGCGTCGAATGGTGGAGGGCAAAGGTTCTATCCGTCGTTGGCTCCCCTGCTCCGCTTTGAATTTCACGGTGTTGCGCTCATCGAGTAGCAACACTGATCTCATCTCGTGCTCCTCGTCCTGGCAGCCCTTGCACCTTCCTCCGCCTCACTCCTAGAATACGCCTCCTTTGCGAGGCTCCCCATGCCGTTTACGATCCACCCCTACCGTCGCTTTCCCGTGCAATGCTCCGTCACGTACAACGCTGGCCCATTTCAAGGGCAAGGCACAGTCTGGAACCTCTCGTGTTCTGGCTGGCGTATCGCAGGAGACTTTCCGATGCGACCAGGGGACGTTTTCATTGACCGTCACGCTGCCTAATGAGCAACACATCCAAGTACCTGAAGCGGTGGTCCGGTGGTCGAGGGGGCAGGAGTTTGGGATCGAGACAAGTGAGACTCCGACACATTACACAGCTCGATTAATTCATGACGTGTAACGATTTGGTGGAGCCCCACGGCTTTACAGCCGTGGTCCCTTTTGTATGTTTCGGCGAAACCCGCCGAAGCATGTCCTCCTTCACAAGGCTTCGGAGGACACCCGCTGTGCATTCCTCCACGGCTTCATCCACCCTCCGTAGCGGGCTACTGCAGAGGACGGGCAGCCGTGGCTTCCTGCGCAGGCGGGTGAAAAACTCGGTCGAGGTTCTATATGAGTGAACGGGCATGAAGCTGCTGAAGGAATGGTGGAGCTGGTTTTGGCGGCAAAGTCGGCTCAACAAGGTTGTCATCGTTGGAGTGTTAGCTGCTTTGGTGCCGTTTCTCCTCCCTTCGGTTGTATCCTGGTTCAGGCCAACCATTCTCAAGGTAGGCGTCGCCTTTTATACGTACGAGCGTGCCTACCTACTAGAGGGAGACACCAAAACATATTTTTATGAAAAGCGGAACCTTGTTTCCGATTGCAGTCTCGGTCGGATCCAGCAGCCACTGCCGAAGGGCCGCGCCAAGACTCCTGATCCGCAGTCCTGGGTATTGGGCAAGTTGCTCCTTGAAAACGTGTCGGACCAGAGCATCACGAATCTCCGTGTGGGTGTCAGGTCTCCTCTCCTGCATTCCACCACAACGTTGTTTGCTACACCGAATGTGGAAGCCACAGGGAAGTTGGAAGCGACTTCTCATGATGCCCGGCACACGTATATGGTTTCGATTACGGCCCTCGCACCTATGACTTCAGCGGTTCTCAGCTTGAAGACTCCCATCGACGAGAAATTGCGTCAGTTTCTATATGTGGATCATCGTCCGGTTACTGTTCAGGTACCTTTTGTGTCAGCGGACCAGTTCAGGGCGTATCCACCAATAGTATCTCGCCTCAACGCCATGAAGATTTTGAACCGGGAGAGTGTACTGCGAACCGGTGACGAAACGTTCGCGGATGAAACGATTGAAGTTACGATGCTACGCTCCGACGAGCCCGATCTGAAGAATGAAGAAGTGTCGCACAGTCTTCTCCCGAAGGCGCGCGTCTGCTCGGAGGGTATGGCGGGTGTCTGGTAGGTTTCAGCAATGACGGTGCGCTATATTTTGATCAATGAGTTTCGAATCGACGAATGTGTCCGAGGCGCCGCCACGGATGATGGAAAGGCAACGTACGTGCGTGCGACGACCGCCCCACAAGCGACACCATATCCCTCGAAGAAGCGACCATCTCCAACATGTGGGAAATTGCCGAGGCCCAACAGCTGGCGCTGGAGTGGAAGCCAATAAAGAAATGGGGAGGCAGAACGGTGTCTGGAACCGTTTTCTGTTCTGAACGAGTGGTACGACGCTCGCCCAAGTTGTTAGGAGCATGACTTGCTGAGGTGCTTCAACTTCTGGAGATCGCCTGAGACGAGAGCTTCCTTTTTTGAGTGACTCCAATGTTTGAGCTGGCGCTCTCGCTTAATGCCCTCGGAATTCGAGTCAAATTGTTCTGAGTATACAAGACGAACTGGTCGCCGCTTGAAGGTATAGGTAGCCCCTCGATCGTCGTTATGGGCTTTCAGGCGAGCATCAAGTTCTTGCGCGATTCCAACGTAAAAGCTGTCGTCTGCACAACGGAGGATATAGACAAAGCACATTAGGGTCCCTCGACGGTTCGACGGACTCACCGTCCCGAGCAGAGTCGAGGGACAGGGCTCGGGACACCATTCGACTCGCGGGAATCTGGTTGCCTATGCTCTCATGGCCTGCCATGAGCGAGACGGGGAACCACTCATCCAGTGGTTCCCCCGCGAGTCGAACTAGCTGAGGAATAGCAGCCCCTCGACCTGGCTCGGGGCACCATTCGACGCGCCAGGAATCTATAGAACAAAGGGTGGCCTGCCATGAGCAAGCCGGGAAAGCTCTCCACTAAGAGCTTTCCCGACGCGTCGAATGGTGGAGGGCAGGGGAGTTGAACCCCCGACCCCGACGTTGCGAACGTCGTGCTCTCCCAACTGAGCTAGCCCCCCACTCGATTCAAGAGCGTATGGCAGGTAGCAAAAAGCCAATGGCTGATGGCGTAGGGCTTATGGCAAAGACACAGACAACATTCCGAGCGCCGGATCGGTTGATCCGCGGGGTTCGGCCAGGCGAAATTGCCATGGCTCAATGGCCGCGGAAAGAGAACGGGGAGGAAGATCGGCGCACGGTCGCAGGACCGATAGCGAAAGATTATACACAAGCCAGGCATCAGCCGCTACCGGCACTTACCCCTGATCCGAAAATACTCTCCGTTGCGCAATGGCCTCTCAAGGCTTAGTTCCTGGCCTCTCTCCCTCTGGGAGAGGGACGAGGGCGAGTCATGCTGATGAGATTCACCCTGAGGTCCATCTCTCCCCCAGAGGAGGCGCGGACGGAAGTGGATTGTGGCTAGCGAGGCATTTTCGGATCAGGGTTAGTTCATGGAATCAACCAGCCCCCAGTCGGCGAAGCGCCGCTCTTTGTCGATGCGGAGTAACCGTGGCCGGAGGACCAGATCGAAAACCTCGGCTTTTCCTGGGCAGAGAGCGAGCACGGCCTCTCGGGTTCCCTCAATCAACCGCAATGCTTCGTTCCGTGTCATCCTGTCGTGACGTAGGCGAAGCATAGCCCAATCCACGATTCCGCGAAGTTCACTCATGCGCCGCTGTTCGTCCTGCAGCTCTTGGGGATCAGGAGTCGCGGACTGATCATTGATCAACAACGTATCCTCTCTCTCGGTCAGGGGCTGATGATGGCAGCGATCGACTCCGTCGTCGCTCCGGTCACACGCACCCGTCGGCCTTCGACGCGAAGCCTACCTTCCGCATAGAGTTGCACCGCCCGCGGATAGATCTTGTGTTCCTGCTCCAGAATCCGAGCCGAGAGGTTCTCCGGCGTATCTCCATCAAAAATCGGTACCGCCGCCTGGATGATGATCGGTCCTTCGTCCACCCCTTCCGTGACAAAGTGGACGGTGCAGCCACCTAATTTGCAGCCCCACTCGATTGCTTTTTTCTGGGCGTCCAATCCGGGAAACGACGGAAGGAGCGAAGGATGGATATTCATCATCCGACCGGCATAGGCATTGACCAATACCGTCGTCACGATCTTCATGTAACCGGCCAACAACACCAGTTCGACGTCGTGTTGCTGCAGCATATCGAGGATCGCCCGGTCGTAAGCCTCCCGGCCATCTGGCTGTCCGGCGAAGGGCTTGGGATCGACGAAGATATCCTTGAGGCTGTGCTTCCTCGCCCGCTCTAATGCGACCGCATCTTTCTTGTTGCTGATCACCGCCACGACCGTCGCATCGACTTGCTTCGCCTCGATGGCATCGATGATCGCTTGAAGATTGGAGCCCCTCCCCGATGCCAGCACAGCGAGACGGAGCAGGTGTGGGCGCTTACTCGACATAGTCGACCTGCGGTTCTTCTCCTCGCGACGCCAGAATGTCGCCGATCCGATAACCGCGATCACCGAGCGCGGAGGCCCGCGCGATGACCGCGTCCGCCGCATCGGGCGGCACCACCAGGATGAGGCCGATGCCCATGTTGAAGACTCGGTACATTTCTTCGTGAGCAACCTGCCCGAGCTTGGCGATGACGTGAAAAATCGGCGGCACAGGCCAGGCCCAACGCCTGACGACGGCTCGCACGCCGGCGGGAAAGACGCGCGGAAGATTTTCCGTAATGCCTCCGCCCGTAATATGCGCGATCCCTTTGATGGGGAATTCTTGAATCAAGGTGAGAATCT
The DNA here is from genome assembly GCA_005239465.1 of Nitrospira sp. Taxonomy (GTDB): domain Bacteria; phylum Nitrospirota; class Nitrospiria; order Nitrospirales; family Nitrospiraceae; genus Nitrospira_D. Next base: position 33,493 of record SPAW01000015.1, read on the forward strand.
GTTTGGCGT
>SPAW01000016.1 GCA_005239465.1 Nitrospira sp.
TAATGTCCTTGGTAACTTTCAAAATCCGTCATATGAAAAAACGGCAGACCCTCCTTCGTCAGCATGGCTTGCCACTTCGATTGAAATGTCTTCCACCGCGACACAGTCGCCAGACATCCTGCTACCATAACAAATCGTTTTCCCAGTTCTGTGTAGCTCGCATCACAATACGCCGCTAGCATCACCATAATCCTGTCGTGAGCATCAACTGGGAGAATGGCATCAGCCAGTTCATCAACGGCCAAGTAGGGCTTCATGTTAGGCCCTCTGGCTGGCAAATGCAGAATGACATTGTGCAGACACCTTGGTCAATGAAATGAGGTCGGCCCGTCTTTTTGTCCCAGTGCTGCATTTCAAATATGGGACCCATTGCTTAGGGGCTAGGGGTGTGTGCCCAGTGGGGTGGTGTTATTCCAGTGTTAAGAAAAGCGACAATCAGAACGAAAATCCGACAAAGAGAGGTGAAGAGAACGGGAAGCTCAACGACTGCTTCCCCGCATGGAGAGCGGGGATTGCCTAGATCATCAACGACCTAAGCAATCCCCTCTAATACAATCCCGCCTTCGGCACCAAACAAAGCTTGCTCGTACCGCCCGTTCTTCATCGCCTTATCGTACAGAGGCGGGCGGATAAACCCCTCGCGTGGAGTTTCTGCTCTCCCGCAGCAACCATGTGCGTACCGGCGGCTCATCAGGCGAAGCCTCTCTTCATTGACGCCGCTGGATAAACACCACTCGTAATTAACTTCGTTTCGGATGACCCAAGCTCGCGCGTGCCGCCGACTCTTCATCGATGTCTCGTAATTATCGGCGTGCGGAGAAATTTTTTACCGACCGCCCACTCACTTCAATTTAGCCGCCTGCCCCTCACGCGCTCCCATTCACGTGCGTTGACATCACGATGCGCACCCGTCAGACTTCATCTCTCCATGCGCGCGTCATGCTCGACATGATCCTCCTCAACCTGCTCCTCGGTACCCTCGTCGTGGCGGTCGGGTTCTGGCTGCTCTGGGGAACCGTCTCTCCGGGTATCGTGGCCGGATGGGCTCTCGCCGTGGGAGGATTTCAATGGTGGAAGGCGCGGACGATCACGGAAGTGTGGGCGTGGTCCACCTTATTGCTCGGCCTGGAAAGCTTTGCCTGGCCGCTGACATTGATGATTCAACTGAAGGGCGCATCTGAAACGCCCTCTGAAGGCGAGATGGGAACGATTCTCTCGGCCGTCGTACTGGGCCTATTCTCATCCGTGTTCTGGATCTCTTTTTCCTACGGTCTCTTCAAACGGGCTTGGGGCGCAGCCCCCGATCCGCCGAGCAATACCTCACACGCGCCGCTTGTCTCTCAGCCTGCGAAGCGGAAGAAAGCCCGCTAACCTTACCCCATCTCAACGGGGTCCACGTCGACGACGAACTTGATCCGTCCCTTCCGATACTCACGTTCCATTCTCTCGACCGACTCGTGTATCCGACGGCAAAGGAGCGTACGATCGACTCCCTTCACGAGCATCTGATACCGGTGATGCCCTTTCGGTCGTCCACCCATCATCGGCACGGGCCCTACAATCATGACAGGTTCCTGTCTAACGAGTGACTGCTCAAGACTTTTCTTCCACTGCTTCGCGGCTGTTTCAACCACTCGTAAATCCTTGCCGGATACCGAGAGTCCGGCCAGATGACAGGCCGGCGGATAACTCAGCAGCCGACGCGCTGTCAATTCCTCCTCATAAAACCGATTCGGCTCACCGGATAGCACGGCTAGTACAGCGTGATGCGTGGGAAACCGCGTTTGCAACAGCACCCGACCGCCTGCTGACGCAGGCCTCGCCAGACTCACGGCATCGACCAGCATGTGGTAGGTCCGCTCGGCCGCACGAAAGTCCGGAATATTCAATCCGGAATCCGCATGGAGGATGCCGACCAATCCCCTGTGCGGAACCGGTCCCCGTTGAAACAACACTTGCGTCCCGATCAGAATGTCCCACGCCCCCGACCTGACACCTTCCCATAAATGGCGGGCGGAGGCCGAGCGGCGGAGCGTGTCGCCATCGAACCGCGCAATCTTGGCGTGAGGAAACAAGCGCCGAGCTTCGACTTCTACACGTTCGGTCCCTTCTCCGACGGGACTCAGGCGAGAGGCCTGGCACGTCGGACAGGAGTCCGGTAACACAGCTGCCAGGCCACAGTACCGGCAAGTCAGCCTGCCCACCTCCCGGTAGTAGGTGAGCGCCACCGCACAGGAGGGACAGCGTGGTACCCCCCCACAGTCTCGACACACCAGTGCCCCTGCATAGCCTTTTCGATTTAAGAAGAGAAGCACCCCGGTCTTGTTCTCCACTGCCTCACGCATCGCCACAAGGAGCCTCCGGCTGAACAGCGTGCCTCCCGGCTCATTGCGGAGATCGACGAGCTCGATCTCCGGTTGACAAGCGGTTTCCGGTTGAACGGTATACGTTTCAGCACCGGCATCTATTTTCGATTCGAGCGATGGATGAGCGGACGCGAGCACGACGAGCGCGCGCTCACCCTCGGCCCTCATACAGGCTACGTCTCGGGCATGATAACGAGGCTCCTGAGGTTCCTTGAAAGCTGGATCATCTTCTCCATCCACCCAGATCAGTCCGATCGATCGAAGCGGCGCAAAGATCGCGGAGCGTGTCCCAACGACAACCGATGGAGTCCTATCCTGAGCTTGCTTCCATCGATCGGACCCTGAGGTCGTATGAAAGAAGGTGATGGGGAGCTTCGTGAGGGTCGAAAGAAGATGTCCCAACCATTCCGCCCTCGCCATCTCGCCGGAAAGAATTATGGCCGACTTGTTCATCGCATGTGCCTGTTGAATTGCGCCGGCAAGCCGGTTGACTCGATGTTCCCAAGGAGCGTGCAGGACAATCCTTCTTGCCTGGTTGACTCGAAGGCATTCGGCCACATGAGTCACCCAGAGGGGATCTGGTTTCGGAAGCTCCTCGGCACTCGGGCTCTGATCTGCCTGCTCTCCTCGATCAAATTCATCTACACTCGATTTCAGGCTCTGTTTGGGAGAATCCGTCGCTGTGCTCTTCGATGCTGTGACGGTTATCCATGACTTCTTTTCGAGGACATCAACCGCTTGCCGACTGTTTCGATCGCGAGATTGCTGGAGAGTAGACGACAGGAGCCCCCTGGATCGTCGAGCGATTCGATCGAGGATGGGACGCAGGCGCGCGGGGCAATTCCCGGCATTGAGCGCTGCGCGACCCTGATCAGTGACAACGTATCGCAAGGGTGAGGTTTTTCGCGTTGGAGTCGGGGGAAGAACCAGCCGAAGACACTGGCCCCAAGGGGCGACATATTGTTCTGCAATCTTGCGTGATAATTCGAACAGCGTGGAAGAGAGCTCGGCGTCTCCTGCGCCATTGGCCAGGGAGTGGATTTCCTTGAGATAGGCAGTCTTCATCCCCATCGGGGGATGATCACTCAGCGAAATCACAGCTCCTTCCAGCATCGTTTGCCCAAACGGAACCAGGACCCGGTGGCCTATTTCAAGCGTCTGCACCAACTCTGCAGGGACAAGGTACGTGAAGGCCTTGGCAATATGACGGGGAACAATGACATCGGCATATAATCTTTGGGATCGACGCAGAGGAATGGGACAATCATCGAGAGGCATGCGCCATTGTAGCAGCGTGGGAAAAGGGAGGACAACGAAACTGATAGACGCCGATGACACTGTAATGTTCTGGGGAGGGGGAAGAAGGATCGACTTGAGATCGGCCGTCAGCGGGGGGATTCATGTGGACATGAATCCCACCCGCCCAGGACGATGACGCTATTGGAGCGGTGACCCCGCTGGTTGCTTAGGATCCTGCGTACCCGCATCTGGCTTAGCAGTTCCACTCGCATCGGATATGTTCGAGGTGTCGGCCCCGTCCTTCGTGGGAACTTGCGATGGACTGCCCACAGACAGAGTGCCAGGCCCAGTCACATTCGAGTCATCAGTAGGAACGGCTGGTTCGTCGTTGCTCCCACGCGCGCTCAGGTTGGAAGGATCGCTATCTTGTTTCTGCGCCTGACTCGGCATGTCGGGTTTTGAGGCCTGTGGGTCGGTTTGGGGCGCATAGAGAAGAATCTCTACGCGACGGTTCTTCATGCGGCCCTCCTCGACCGCATTGGTCGCAGCCGGCCTGCTATCGCCATACCCCACTAAACTGAGCCGAGCTGAATCCAGTCCACCCTTTTCAACGAGATAGCGGACAACGCCGCTCGCGCGGGCTTTGGACAATTCCCAATTACTCGGATACCGCGACTTCAGAGAAGGTCCGATCTCCACATTATCCGCATGGCCTTCCACTCGAATCAGCCTGGTATCGCCGCTGGTGTGCATATATTCGATCAACTGGTCCAACACTTTGTAGCTTTCGGGCTTGATCGCCGCTTCGCCGGAATCATAGCGAAGGAAATTGGTCAGCTCGCCCAGGTTGATGCGGCTTTGCCCGGACGCATCCTGCACCTTCAACTTGCTTGCCACCAGATCAGCCGGCACGGCAGCGGCCACGGCCTGCTCCGCCTTTGACGGGGTTGCCTGAGATGATTGTGATGTAGGCGTTCCCTCCACTGGTTGAATGACCGGGGCAGAATATCCGACGAGCTTGTACCGGTCCCCTTTGATGACACGAGAGTAGGCTTTCATGACTCTTGCGGTCGCCGTGCGATCTTCCGTCATCAACACCTTCAGCTGGCCGATCTTCCGCGAAGGAAGTCCCGCGCTATGACGGTAGATATCCACGAGGTCGCCAATCTTGAGCCCGTCCTCTCGCCCTCGATCCACGTACACCACATCGGCCTGTGAAACAAGGGTCATCGTCTTGTCCGCCTGGAGTTCGACGATCATACCGCTGAGATCGGCGACATCCGATGTCTGGCTGATGTCCTCGCCTGGCGGCGGAGCAACGAAACGCATCACGGGATCTCCTGGGGCGATCGGTCCGTAGCTTATGATCGCCTCCACTGTCGTTAGGGCATGGTCCGTATCAGTCACTTTCACGACAGCTAAGCGAATCATGACAAAGCCGAGATACTCTCTTGTCACGGGGTGGAACACTTTGCGGACCCGCCGATAGACGGTAAAGAGATCTCCGACCGCCACATCGGTTGGGTTATCGAGCTTGAGGTAGAATACATCTCGCTTTCCCATGAGCATTCGATTGCCCGTTGCCTGGTTATCCCCTGTTATCAAATTCACGATCCCGTCACGCGGAGTTGCTTTCTGGATGGCACCGCTTGCGAAGGCAAGAGCTGCCTCACCATAACGAACCGAATGGGCGTCTTGGGCTTGCGCCAATACCCCCTGAGATGAAACGCTTATGCCTAACGACAGAACGAGGATGAGTGGTGTCAGAGTTTTCATAGATAGGTTCCTTTTTGAAGCAAGTACTGCTTGCCAAACCATAGCAAATCACGCTGTATTGTCAAGAATTTGAGCTTATTGATACGGGTTTGACGAAGCTTTTCACCGAGTGCTATGGTTGCGCAAGGCAGCGTCGTCCTGTGTTAGTTTATAAAGGGTTCGTTAGATATGACAGGTCATCACGATCAGACCCCCCCCATACCGCTGGGCTCCCGCAAGAAAGACCGGATAGAGACCCAGATCCATCGGCGCCGAAAGGCCAAGGCTTCTTCCCCCTTGGAGCCAGAATGGGACATTTCGCAATCCGGCCCACCTAGCCAGTTACGGATGTCTCCTTCGCTAAAGCATCCCCCGGACTTGCTCAAGCATCCAAAGGCGGCCTTGGATCGGTCGGTTCCTGATGAGGCCATTGCCAAGCCAAAGAAATAGCTCTATCGACTCGATCCCAGCTTTCCATCTTCCTCATTACAATAGGAAAACCTTCACTCATTATCACTCCACCATGGGCTGCCTCACCTAGGGCTTTCGGATCTGTTTCAATTAGGTCCTTTGTTCGCTTGCTATCCCCAAGACCCCAGCACTAAGATCTGGAATCTTCTTTCCAGGTCAATGCCTTGTGAGACGAAGACAATGAGCGGCCAAGACCTCCTTCTCGAATACTTAACCAAGTTTTTTCCGATCCTTCTCTTTATCTTCGTCGCCCTCGCATTCGGGGTCGTGACCTTGGTGATCAGTCATTTTGTCCAGCCCAGGTATCCGGAGCCGGAAAAACTATCGGCCTACGAATGCGGTTCTGAGCCGTTTTCTGACGCCCGCATGCCATTCCCGGTGCGGTATTACATCTTTGCGATGTTGTTCGTCATTTTCGACATCGAAGTGATCTTCCTCTACCCCTGGGCAGTTGTGTTTAACAAAGTCGGGATGATTGGGCTGGTCGAAATGATGATTTTTATCGCTTTGTTTCTCGTGGCCTATGTGTATGCCTGGCGGAAAGGCGCACTGGAATGGGACTGATCCGTAAGGGGTGAAGGATTAGGCGTAAGGGTTGAAATGGGTTCCGGGATTTTCGCCTCACGCCTCACGAGGTTTTTATGGGACTAATCCAACTGGGACGTCATGACAAGGACGGAGATCACGATATCATCACCACCACCGTTGAAAAAGCGGTGAACTGGGCGAGAAAAGGTTCCCTCTGGCCCGTGACCTTTGGGCTCGCCTGCTGCGCGATTGAGATGATCGCTGCCGTCTCCTCGCGGTACGATATGGATCGGTATGGAGCCGGAGTGTTTCGGGCTTCGCCGCGGCAGTCCGATTTGATGATCGTCGCCGGAACGGTGTGTCGACGGATGGCGCCCGTCATCCGGAAAATCTACGACCAGATGCCGGAACCGAAGTACGTCATCGCGATGGGGTCCTGCGCCACGTCCGGGAACATCTACGACAGCTACAGCGTGGTGCAGGGGGTTGATCGGTTCGTTCCGGTCGACATGTATGTGCCCGGCTGTCCTCCAACGCCGGAAGCCCTCTTCGACGGCATCTTGAAGCTGCAAGAGCGCATCATGCAGAAGCGGGTGTTCGTCACTCAGCCGGAANAGGTTAAAGTCAGTTTGAAGATTTGACGGCACNCCCATGCATCAATTTATCAAACGGATTCAGGAAACGTTTTCCGTCGGCTTTGTCGGCGCGACGGAGTGGCGGGGCGACGTGGCAGTGACGGTCACCCGGGACAAACTGCATGAGGTAGCCCAGTTTCTTCACAATGATCCCGGAATGGATTTTGATTATATCGTCCACGTGAGTTCTGTGGATTGGCCCGACGATGAAGAGCGATTCGAAGTCGTGTGGGAGTTCTATTCCATCCGAAAGCGCCATCGCATCAGGCTCAAAACAAGAGTGCCTGAATCGGATTGTATTGTGGATTCCTTGACGGATCTCTGGAAAGGAGCGGACTTCATGGAACGCGAAGTCTTCGACATGATGGGAATCCGGTTTCGGAATCACCCGGACTTGCGCCGGATCTTGATGCCGGACGACTACACCGAAGGTTACCCCTTGCGGAAAGACTTCCCCCTTCGCGGCAAAGGCTGGCGGGATACTTTCGATTTCCTCGACGAAGTCCCTCGATAGGACACCACGCAGACGATGGCATTCGAAGATCAGAGAACCACGGTCTATAAGGTCAATCCGGAACACCCGGAGAGCGAGACCCTTCCGACTCTGCGAACGGAAGAACTCCTGCTCAACATGGGCCCCCAACACCCCAGCACGCACGGAGTGCTCAAAGTCATTCTGGAGCTGGAAGGGGAACGGCTGGTGAAATCCACACCGGTCATGGGTTTTCTCCATCGCGGAGTCGAAAAGCTTGCGGAAGATGGCACCTATCACCAATTCATTCCGCACACTGACCGGCTCGACTACGTCTGCGCGATGTACAACAACTTCGCCTATTGCCGCGCCGTCGAAAAACTCATGAACCTGCAAGTGCCGGAACGGGCCGAGTACCTTCGGACGATCGTGGCGGAAGTCCAGCGCATCATCGGCCACCAATTTTGGCTGGGCACGCAGGCGCTCGACATCGGGGCCATGACCGTCTTCTTCTATTGCTTTCGCGATCGTGAAATCCTGCTCGATTGGTTCGACGAGCTGTGTGGGGCTCGCCTCACGACCAGTTGGTATCGAATCGGCGGGGTGGAGCGCGACTTGACCCCTTCGTTGATCGACAAGCTGAAACAGTTCCTCGACTATTTCCCCCCGAAGATCGACGAATACGTTGTTTTTCTGGAGACAAACAGGATCTGGCTGGCGCGCACCAAAGGCGTGGCCGTCATCTCTGCTGAGGATGCCGTGAGTTTTGGATTGAGCGGACCGACGTTGCGTGGCTCCGGCGTGGACTATGACCTTCGCAAATATGAGCCCTATAGCGCCTACCCAAAGTGTGATTTCAGCGTGCCGGTCGGAAAAAACGGCGATACCTACGACCGGTATTGGATCCGTGTGATGGAACTCTACGAGAGCGTGAAGATTATTCGGCAATGTCTCGAGCAGATGCAGGAAGGCCCGATCATGGCGGACGTGCCGAGCGTGACGCTGCCGCCGAAGGAACGGGTCTTCACGAATCTGGAGTCGATGATCCAGCAGTTTAAGCTTTTCTCACAGGGATTCAATGCTCCTCCCGGAGAAATCTACTGCGGCACTGAAGCGCACAAGGGCGAACTGGGCTTTTACATCGTCAGCACGGGTGGGGGAAAGCCGTACCGCCTCAAGATTCGCGCCCCCTCGTTCATTCACATGGGCGCATTCGATTATATGTCCAGAGGCTATATGATCGCGGACGCGATCACGCTGTTTGGAACCTACGACGTCGTAATGGGTGAGTGCGACCGGTGACAAGGAAAATGCTGAATGTTGAATGATGAATGAAGGGACGGCTCTTCGATTCAACATTCACAATTCACCATTCAACATTGAGGGAACATGATTGAGGGAACATGGGACTGAAGCCGGCAACTAATCCCGACGTCGAAGCCGCAACGATTGAACTGAGCATCGACGGGAAGACTGTCACCGCGAAAGATGGCGTGTCGTTGTACGACGTCATCTCGATCACGGGCAAGATAATCCCGGCCATGTGCTACCACTACACCTTCGATCCATTCGGCTCCTGCGGCATGTGCCTCGTCATGCAAGAGGGTAAGAAGGCTCCAGTCCGGTCTTGCACGGCCAAAGCGACGGCAGGGATGATTATCCGCACTGAGGGGGAAGACCTCTTCCTAGCCCGCAAGAAAGCCGTCGAGAAACACCTCTCCGTGCACCCCCTGGACTGCCCCGTGTGCGACGCAGACGGCCATTGCGAGCTGCAAGACATGGCGTTCCAACACGGTGTCACCAATCTCGCCAATGCCAAGCAGAAATTCATTCCCGAAGATACCCGCAGCCCGGTCCTCGACTTCAACATGAACCGCTGCATCGCCTGCGCCGAATGCATCAACGTCTGCAAAGACGTGCTGATGATCGACGCCCTGCAATTCATGAAAAAGGGCGGATTCAATCAGGTGGTTCCGAAGGGCGACGTCGCGCTCGACTGCGAATTCTGCGGAGACTGCCTGGCGGTCTGCCCGGTTGGCGCCATTACCAACAAGTTTTCCAAATATCTGTACAAACCCTGGCAGATGAAGAAGACGACGACCACCTGCAATTACTGCGGGGACGGCTGCCAGATGTATTTGGAAACGAAAGATGCGGAAGTGATCCGCGTCACGTCACCGTTGTCCTGGAAGAACAAATGGGGTGACCGATCGGAAACGGCCAAAGGACACGGCGGTCTCTGTGTACGGGGACGTTTTGGATTCGAGTATCTGGACGGCAAGACCCGGTTAAAGCAGCCGTTGGTCCGCGACGGCAACCAACTGGTCGAAAAGCCCTGGCTTGAGACCATGCACCTGATCGTGGACCGGTTCACTGAGATCAAGCGCAAACACGGCGCCGATGCCATCGCGGGCCTGATCACTGCGCGCTGTACGAACGAAGAACTGTACCTGTTCCAAAAGCTCATGCGTGCCGGGTTCGGAAGCAACCAGCTCGACAGCAGCGCCCGGTACGGCCATATGAACTTTGTGCATGCCTCGAAGCACGCCGTCGGGCTCGGGCGGACACCGAACGATTGGGAAGATTTCACCAAAGCCAAAGCCGTCCTCCTCATCGGTACGAACATCACTGAGACCAATCCGCTGACCGCGGTGCGGATCAAAGAAGCAATTCGCGTCTACAAGGCTCAGGTGGTGACGCTCGACTCCGCCATTACGAACATGGCCAAGCTGGCTTCTCATCCGTTCCTGATCAAGCCCGGCACAGAAGGATTGGTCATCGATGGGTTGGTCAAGGCGACGATCGACCAGGACTTGGTGGATGAAGAAGCCACCAAGAAACATCCCAAGGCGCTCGAAGCCCTCAAGACTGCGGTGGCGGGTCTCTCGCTGGAACAGCTTTCGGCTCAAACCGGTCTCTCGACAGACGCCTTTAAGGAAATCGCGGCCATCTTTGCGGAATCACCGCGTTCGATCATTCTTTGCGCGGAAGGCATCGTTAGAAGAACAAACGGCTACCAGAATGTCTTGAAGCTCATCGATCTGGCCTGGGTCACAGGCAAGCTTGGCCAACCCGGTTGCGGCGTGAATACTGTGACCGAGGAGCCGAATGAACAGGGCGCCGTCGATATGGGTGTGGCGCCTGAATTCCTGCCGGGGCAGGCCCGGTTTGACGACGCTGCAACTCGCGACCGGTTTGCGAAGGCCTGGGAGGTATCGCTCCCGACTGTCGGTACCGGGGCGCACCTCGTTGAGATCCTCAAGCGTTGCAAGAGCGGCCAGATCAAAGCGCTGTATGTGCTCGGAGAAAACCCGCTCGCGACCCTGCCGGCCTCGATGGAAGTGCGAGCCGCACTCGAGCGACTGGAATTACTGGTGGTCCAGGATCCCTTCCTGACTGAGACAGGACGGCAGGCTCACTTCGTGCTGCCTGCCTGCACCTACGCAGAGAAAGACGGCACGTTCACGAACCTCGAGGGCCGTGTCCTCCGTGTCCGTCAAGCGATGGATCCGATCGGGGAGAGCCTGCCGGACTGGCACATCATGACCGCCCTTGCCAATGCGATGGGGTGCCAGTGGGAGTATCAATCGACCAACGATGTCCAAGCCGAGATCATGAAGCTCTTGCCTGGGTACTACAACCTCGGCCAACCACGCAAAGTCACGCCGGCGCCGGACCAATATTTGGCCAACGGATACGTCGCCGAGGTCAAGGCTCGCTACCGGACGATGCCAGGCGCTGGTGAAAGCCTACGCCCGTTTGCTTTGCTGATGGGCCAATTGCTCATGCACTCGGGCAAGATGTCGACGGAAGCTCCCGGCCTCATCAAGATTGCGCCGAACACCGGCAAGCTTCGAATGAATGCCCAGGATATGGAACGGCTTGGATTACAGGACGGCACAAAGGTTCGTCTGACCTCCGTACGGGGATCACTCCAACTCGGGGTACAGTCCAACCAATCCATCGCGCCCGGCACCTGTTTCTTCCCGGAACATTTTAACGAACCGCCGGTGAAAGACCTGATGACCGTGTCCGTCGATGCCACGACGGGTGTCCCGTCTTTCAAGCAGACCTGGGTGAGCATTGAACGAGCGTAAGCGGATGTGTATGTTCCCCCATCGGTGAGCAGGAGACTACGATGAGCATCGCCGCCCTGACCAAGAAACTTCTCCATGCCGCGTTGTTCTATGAAATTGTGGACGCGATGAAGGTGACGTTCCGGCACATGTTCCATCGACCGATCACGTTTCAATACCCGCGCGAGCAACGGACGATCCCGGATACCCATCGGGGCGCGCTTGGATTGCTTCGATACGATGACGGGCGCGAGCGTTGTGTGGGATGCGACCTCTGCGAGGCCGCCTGCCCCTCACATTGCATCAAAGTGATCAGTGCAGAGGATACGACCCGTCCACTCCAGCGCTACGCAAGTGAATTCTATATTGATGTGACGAAATGCGTCTTCTGCGGCTATTGCGTCGAAGCCTGCCCGGTCAACGCGCTCGCGATGACCAAGATGTATGAGTACTCCACCCACGACAAGCGCACTCTGCTCTTCGACAAGAAGCGGCTCTACGACATCGGCGAGCGTCATCTCGATGACGCGAAAAAATATCTGTATGCCCACAACCAGGAGAAAAATGCTGAGGAGAGCCGCGAGTACCGGTATTACTTCCCGCAGTCGGTACTGAAGTCGACCCAACCGCCTCCCAAGCATCTGAGCTGAGTCGAAGACATGGTCGCAGTCTTTTTTGTCTATTTCGCATTGGCGAGTATTGTCGCCGGCGTCCTCACGGTGGCGTTGAAGAACCCCGTGCACTGCGGCCTCGCGTTGCTCGCGCTGTTGCTGCACGTATCCGGTTTCTTTGTGTTGCTGAATGCCGAGTTCTTGTGGGCCGTCCAGGTGATCGTCTACGCCGGCGCGATCTTAGTGCTCTACCTCTTCGTGCTGATGTTGCTCAACCTCAAGACCGACGAACGCTATTTTCACTCGTCGTACCTGTATTTCCTCGGTCCGGCTGTCTTGGGGTCGTTCTACGTACTCCTTCTCCTGTTGCGGTCTCCGTATGGAGGAGCGAAGGGCGATGCACCCGCTGTCGCCGTGCTGCAAGACGGAGATACCTACGCAGTGGGCATCAAGCTGTTCAGCGACTACCTCTTGCAATTTGAAATCGTCGGCGTGTTTCTACTGGGCGCCATTGTCGGTGCCATCGTGCTGGCCAAGACGCCGAAGCCGATGGATGCGGGGAAAGACTAAGCTATGATTCCGCTGTCCGCCTATGTCGCAGTGAGCGCCGTGCTTTTTATCACTGGCCTCCTCGGCGTGCTAATCAGACGCAACTTCATCATCGTGCTGATGGCGGTGGAAATCATGCTGAACGCCGCCAACATCAACCTGGTCGCGTTTTCACACTATCTTGAGTCCATGGCCGGCCAGCTCGTCGCTTTGTTTATCATTGCCATCGCCGCGGGCGAAGCCGCCGTCGGGTTGGCCATTATTATCGTCGTCTTCCGTGGCAAGATTTCAACAAACGTGGACGAAATGAACCTACTGAAGTGGTAATGTGTCTGATTTAACCGATCTGCTCATCAAGCTGATTCCGATTTTCCCGCTCCTGGCCGTCATCTCCAATGGCCTCCTGGGAGGCCGCTACTCTCACGACGTTGCCCATCGATTGGCCTGGGGTTCAGTCGGCCTGTCGTTCCTCTGCACCATCGGCGTGTTCACCGACATCTTACGAACCGGGGCCGCCCATGAGGTCATCGCCTACCAATGGATTTTCGGCGGAGATCTCACGATCAACTTAGCCTACCTGGTCGATCCATTGACCTGCGTCATGCTGCTCGTGGTGACCGGGGTGGGTTTCCTCATTCACGTCTACTCGGTCGGCTACATGCACGGAGAAGCAGGATTCACGCGCTTCTTCACTTACATGAACCTCTTCATGGTCGCCATGCTGCTCCTCGTCATGGGGAACAACTATGTCGTCCTGTTCATCGGATGGGAAGGCGTCGGGCTCTGTTCGTATCTGCTCATCGGGTATTACTACGAGAAGGTGTCGGCGGCCAAAGCGGCGACCAAGGCCTTCGTGGTGAATCGCATCGGCGACGCAGGCTTCTTGCTGGCCATCTTCCTGGTCTTCGTCAATTTCAAGACGCTCGACTACACCAAAGTCTTTGCGCAAGTCGGCCAACTCTCACCAGAGATGGCCACGGCGATTGCGCTCTGCCTCTTGGTGGGAGCCATCGGTAAATCGGCTCAGCTTCCCCTCTATACCTGGTTGCCCGACGCCATGGAGGGCCCGACCCCGGTCAGCGCGCTCATCCATGCCGCCACCATGGTGACCGCGGGTGTCTACATGATCGTCCGCAACCATGCCATTTTTGATCTGTCCCCCACCGCGATGGGCATCGTGGGAATGATCGGAGGCTGTACGGCGCTCTTTGCCGCCACCATCGGCCTGGTCCAGACCGACATCAAACGGGTCCTTGCCTATTCGACCGTCAGCCAGCTTGGATACATGTTCCTGGGCTGTGGCATCGGCGCCTACACGGCCGCGATCTTTCATCTGATGACCCATTCATTTTTCAAGGCGCTGTTGTTTTTGTCCGCCGGGTCCGTGATCCACGCCCTGTCGGGTGAGCAGGACATCCGAAAAATGGGGGGGCTCAGTAAGAAAATTCCCTGGACCTATCGACTCTTTCTGATCGGAACCATCGCAATCGCAGGGCTTCCTCCCTTCGCGGGATTCTGGAGTAAAGACGAAATCATGGCCCATGCCTTCACCCATCACCACTACCTGCTCTACGGCATGGCCGCGATCGGCGCCCTTCTGACCTCCTTCTATATGTTCCGTCTGACGTATCTGACCTTCTATGGGTCGTCCAGGATGGATCACCATACTAAGGAACATGTGCACGAATCGCCGATGGTGATGGTCGGCCCCTTGATGGCACTCGGTCTCCTGTCGCTCGTCGGCGGACTGATCCTGGGATTTCCGCCGGAGCATGGCTGGCTTCACAAGTTTCTGGGGCCGGTCGCTGGGATAGCCGGCGAACATGAGGCCGGCGCCGGACTGGTGTTCCTCTTGATGGGGGCAGCGACCGCCATCGCCTTGGTCGGATGGGGACTCGCACACGTTCTCTATAGCGTGCGCCCTGCTACCGCCGACGGATGGGCCGCGAAATTCTCCGGCGCCTACACAACCCTACTCAACAAGTACTATGTCGACGAACTGTATGACTTTCTTTTTGTCGAGCCAATAAAGCGCTGGGGAGAACTGCTCGATTGGTTCGATCGTACGGTCGTGGACGGCATGGTGCGCGGAGTCGGACAGCTCGCAGACTGGGGCTCCGCTGGATCAACCTGGTTCGAGAAGCACGCCATCTATGCCGGGCTGAACGTGATTGGGTACGGCAACCACCTCGCGGCACGCGAGGGGCGGAAAATGCAGAGCGGCATGGTCCAACATTATGCCGCCATCATCGTGGCAGGACTTTTTCTGTTGGCCCTCGTGGTCCAAATTGTCATCCAGATGTAGGCCTTGATGCGCCTGGCGAGACCGCAATCATGTTAGAAGAACTCACAGCTGGATTCCCGATTCTCTCGTGTATCCTTTTCCTGCCCGTTGTCGGTGCGGCCGTGCTCTGGCTGATTGACGACGAGGACATGGTGCGGACATCGGCCCTGACGATCGCGCTGGTCGAGCTTGCCCTCTCCATCTTTGTGTTGCTGCGCTTCGTGCCGGAGTCCGCCGCCATGCAGTTCGCAGAACATGTCCGATGGATCCCCGCGTTGGGCATCAGCTATCACCTCGGCGTCGATGGGATCAGCGTGCTCTTCGTCGGCCTCACCGCGTTTCTGACCGTGTTGATCGTGGTCTACTCCTGGGACACTATCCGCCATCAAGTCAAACTATACATGATGTGCCTACTGGCGCTCGAAACCACGACGATGGGCGTATTCGTGTCCTTGGATCTCATCTTATTTTTCGTCTTCTGGGAACTGATGCTGATTCCCAGCTACTTCCTGATCAAACTGTGGGGCGGGGGCGCCGAGCGCCACTATGCTGCGCTGAAGTTTGTCCTCTATACCCTCTTGGGCAGCGTGTTCATGCTGGTCGGCATCGCCCTGCTCAATATCAATTTCCACCAGTGGGCCTCCCTGCACCATACCGATCAGGTCTACTCCTTCGATCTGCTCGAACTGCTCACCGTGCCGATTCCCATCAGCCAGCAGATCCTCATCTTCTGGCTGATGTTCATGGGATTTGCTTTTAAGGCGCCGGTGTTCCCGTTCCACACGTGGTTGCCCGATGCGCTGCTGGAAGGTCCTATCGGCATGGCCGTGGTGCTGGCCGGCCTGAAACTCGGCACGTTCGGCTTCATGCGCTTCAGCATTCCGCTCCTCCCCGATGCATCCAAGAGCGAAACGGTCGTCACCGTGGTCGTCGTCCTCGGTCTCTGTGCCATTCTCTACGGAGCCTGGATGGCCTTGATCCAACCGGACTTCAGGCGCCTGCTGGCCTACAGCAGCATCAGCCACTTAGGCTTCATCGTGGTGGGACTCTTCGCGCTGAATTATCAGGGCCTGCAAGGCAGCCTCCTGACCATGATCAATTTGGGATTCAGTACGGCCGGACTCTTCTTCATTGCCGGGTTCCTCTATTCGCGCCAGCAGACCACGCAACTGTCGGCCTTCGGCGGGATGGCGAAACAGGTGCCTCTCCTCGCGACGTTTTTTCTGATCATCGGACTGGCCTCGATCGGACTCCCCGGAACGAATGGCTTCGTGGGAGAGTTTCTGATCCTGCTGGGCGCGTTCAAAGCCAAGTGGTGGTTCGGAGCAGTAGCGGTTCTCGGCGTGATCTTCGGTGCAACCTATTTTCTCTGGTACTACGAACGCGCCATGTTCGGCCCGGTCGGCAAGGCGGTGAAAGACACGATGAGCGACCTTCAATTGCGCGAAATGGTCATCGCCGTCTCGCTCTCGGTCATGATTCTGTGGATCGGGCTCTATCCGTCCCCTTTCCTTCGCATCATGAATGGATCGGTTCAGGCGCTCGTGGATCGGCTCAATCACGGCACGGTGGCGGCGCTCGGAGCCCCCCCCGCAGGACAAGGACGCTAAGCCCCATGGGAGAGTATGCACTGCTCTATATTCTCTTCGCTCCCTTCGCCGGAGCCCTCGCGCTGATTTTTGTTTCAAATCGGCAGCCCATGCTGGTTCGAGGCATTGCGGCGGGCGCTGCCTTTGTCTCGCTGATCGCTTCGCTGTACCTGTTCTATGCGTACGACCCCGTAAGAGGCGGGTTTCAATTCATTCAGCGGTTCGAATGGTCCAGACAACTTGGCATCTCGCTCTATTTAGGAGTTGATGGGATCGGGACTCCGCTCGTCCTCGCCTCGTCCATCTTGCTGTTCGCAGGCATCTTCGTGTCCTGGCATATCAAGGACCGAACCAAAGAGTTTTATATCTGGTTGCTGATCCTGGCTGCCGCCACGATCGGCGTCTTCATGTCTCTGAATTTATTCTTCCTCTATTTCTTCTATGAGATGTCCGTGATTCCCATGTACCTGTTGCTGGGGGTGTGGGGCAGCCACACGAAGAAGTATTTGGAGATGAGGGACCCCGAAGGACTCAAACAGAGGGATTCCGTCGGCTTCATTTTGAATTTTGCGTCGAACAGCAAAGAGTACGCGGCGATGAAGCTCGTGCTGTTCCTATCGGCTTTCGCTGTCGTGGCGCTCATGGGCATTTTGCTCATCTACAAATATTCGGGGCTCAATACCTTCGACATCCTCGTGCTCCGCGAGCAGGCCAAGCTCATGAATATTCCCGTGCTCGGGACGACGCTGGATAAGATTATTTGGATGTTGATTTTCTTCGGTTTCGCGTCGATTGCCCCGCTCTGGCCCTTGCACTCCTGGTCCCCGGTCGGTCACGCCGCTGCTCCCGCCGCGACCAGCATGCTCCACGCCGGCGTCCTCATGAAGCTGGGACATTTCTCAATTATTCGGGTGGCCTTCGAAATTCTCCCTGAAACCACCAGAGAGCTGATGCCGATTGCCGCCGTGCTCTGCATGTTCAGCATCATCTACGGCGGGTTCGTCGCCTTCTATGCCAAAGACACCAAGTATGTGATCGGCTATTCCAGTTCCAGCCACATGGGCTATGTGTTCCTCGGCATGGCAGCGCTGGATTACATCAGCTTGAGCGGAGCGGTGATTTATATGTTCGCCCACGCCATGGCCACCGGCATGCTCTTCGCCATGGCCGGATGGGTCTATGATCAGACGCACTCGCGCGACATTCCCTCGCTGGGCGGCCTTTCGAACAAGATGCCGTTTATCGCTGCCTGTTTCGTCGTTGCCTGCATGGCATCGGTCGGGATGCCCGGCACAGTCAATTTTATTGCCGAAATCATGATCATCGTCGGAGCCTGGAACAAATACCCATTCCAGGTGATCGTCGCCGTGCTCGGCATCGTGCTCACCATGGCCTACCTCTTCAAGATGATGCGCGGCCTGTTCTATGGGCCGATGGACCAGAAATACAGCCATGCGCACGATGCCGTTTCGGCTGTTGATCGGCTGCCGTTGTTAATCATGATCTCCGTCAGTGTGGGGTTCGGCATTTTCCCGATGCACTTGTATAACGTCGTTCGTGCCGGAGTGGATCCGCTGGTCGCCAAGATCACGCAGGTGGTGCCGGTCGCCTCGCAAGAGCGTGAAACGTCAGGCGTGAAGCGTGAAGCGAGGGTTGATTCCTCCCGGCCGAATTTGGTAGCGCTCCCTGGTGACGTTTCACGTCTCACGCTTGACGCCCCACGGAGCGATCAATGAATTTTGAACTCACCATGTCCTTCGCCGATCTCCTGCTCCTGTTGCCGGAGATCCTCCTGACCTGCTGGCTCTGCGTGGTCCTCATCGTCGACTTCGCCTTCCCAAGTCTTCCCAAAGAACAACTCGCTTATCTCAGTGTCGTCGGCCTCGTGGCCACACTGGGCTGTTTGGCCTGGTTTGACCTGACCCATGTTTCCGGCGCGCTCTTCGGCAACATGTTCGTGCTGGATCGCATGGCCCTCTTCTTCAAGATGTTTATCGTCGGCGCCACGATCCTCGTGATCCTCGTGTCGATCGAGTACGTCAACCGCTTCGCGTTTTTCCGGGGGGAATATTATTTTCTGGTCGTCATGTCGGCACTCGGCATGATGTTCATGGCCTCAGCCAACGACCTGCTCTCCGTCTTTGTGACCCTGGAGTTTTCGACGTTTGGATTCTATGTCTTGGTGGCCTATCTCCGAGACGACCTGGCCTCGAACGAGGCGGGGCTCAAGTTTTTCATCCTCGGCGTGTTTGCCGCAGGGCTCCTCGCCTACGGCATCAGTCTCGTGTACGGTGAAACCGGCAAGCTCGTGTTCTCGGATATGGCCCCCGCACCCGCCACACCCGGATTGATGATCGGCTTCCTGCTGATATTTGCCGCCCTCGGATTCAAGATCGGCGCCGTCCCATTCCACTCGTGGATTCCGGATACCTATCATGGTGCCCCGACGCCTGTGACGGCGTTCTTGTCGATCGCCCCGAAAGGCGCTGCGTTTGCCATCCTGCTCCGGATCTTCTTCGTCGCTTTGGCAGCATTCAAACCGATGTGGATCTTCTTATTGGTCGGAGTGTCCATCCTGTCGATGACCTACGCCAACATCGTGGCCATCGCCCAACGGAACATCAAGCGCCTCCTGGCCTATTCGGGCATCGCCCAGATCGGAAACGTGTTGATCGGCTTGGCAGCCGGAACGAAAATGGGGAGTGATGCCATTCTGTTCTATCTCTTGGCGTATCTTTTCGCGAATATCGGTGCCTTTGCCGTCGTCATCGCCGTCAGTCACGCCATCGGCAGCGATGAAATTGAGGACTACAGCGGCTTGAACCGTCGCTCGCCGTTTCTGGCCTTCGCGATGTTGCTGTTTCTCCTGTCCCTGGCCGGCGTGCCGCCCTTAGCAGGGTTCATCGGCAAGCTCTATATTTTTGTCGCCGCCATCAAAGAAGGGCTGTACACGCTGATCACCGTCGGGCTGATCAACATCATCATTTCCTTGTACTACTACCTGATCGTCGTGAAGAAAATGTACATCAACGAACCGATCGACCCCTCGCCCGTATCGATTTCCGGCCCGATGAAAGCCGTGGTCTATGTCGGCCTAGCGGGGACGTTGCTGATCGGTATTTATCCCCAGCCGTTCATTGATTGGGTCGTGGCGGCGACAATGATGTTTTCGAATCTTGCTGCTCCTACAGCCGCCGTGATACCTCTCATTCCACCGTTCGGCGGATAGTTTTCCTGGTTTCGCCTCATAGGAATTCTGCTACAATTAAATCTTGTAGCCTACGGGGGTATCGCAGTACAGTCCCCTCACGATTACCCTCTATCTCCAATCGCGAGTCGTCCTCGTCCATGGAATCAGCTACGAACGATCGGCCGCAGATTCCCCTCGCACCGGCTGAGGAGCCCAAGCCGCGCGCAACCGGCGCCATTCCCATAGATCCTGAACCGTTCTGGCGCCTACCGATCACTTGGTTTCGCGCACTCACCATCGAGCGGCGGATCTTGGCCGGCTTCAGCCTGGTGTTTGTCGGCATACTCGTCATCAGTGCGGTGTCCTACCGCAACACCAGCGTCTTGATCGCCAACAGCGGGCTCGATACCCGCAGCCACGAGCTCGTGCAACTCCTCAGCAATATCGACGTCGCCATGGATGAATCCGAGAATAGTCACCGCCGTTACCTCGTCACAGGCGAGGCGTTATATCTCCAGGCCTACAAGACTGTCGTCGAACAGAAGCCCACCTTCTTCAAGTACCTCAATGATCTGACACGGGGATCTCCCGAACAACAGCAGCGCGTCGGGTTGCTCAACCAGATGATGGATCGGCAGCTGAATGCCGAAGCCGGTGCGATTGCTCAACGCGATGGGGGTGGGTTTGAAGCCGTCAGGAAAATGGCCCTCGAAGGAGCTGCCAAACAGGAACTCAGCACAATCCATCGAATCATCGCCGAGATGGAGTCGTACGAGCGGCAGGCACTGCGGCGGCGCGTGCTGGAGTCTGCCGCCAGCACGACAAATACCATCGTGCTCCTCAGCATCGGAGCCTTGCTCCAACTTGTGTTGCTGGCATCCGTGTACTACTTGATTCGGCATGATATCACGGAGCGGCGGCGTATCGCCACGGAACTACAGCGGCGCGGGGAGCTCCTCGAGGCCGCGAATAAAGAGCTCGAAGCGTTCAGTTATTCGGTCTCCCACGACCTTCGCGCCCCCCTGCGCCATATTGGCGGCTATGCCTCGCTCCTACGCAAAACGGTGGGGGAGTCCCTGAACGAGAAGGCTGTCCGGTATCTCCAAACGATCTCCGATTCTGCTAAACAAATGGGACAGCTGATCGACGACCTCCTCGTCTTCTCTCGCATGGGCCGTCAGGAAATGCTCCTCACGAGCGTCAATCTGGATCAGCTGGTCAAGACCATCCGTTACGAATTACGACTTGACTTGCAAGGACGCGAGATATCTTGGACAATTAACCCACTCCCGGAAGTGCCTGGCGATCCGGCCATGCTCCGGCAAGTGTTCATGAACCTGATTGCGAACGCCGTCAAGTTTACGAGCACCAGACCGATAGCGAAGATTGAGGTCGGCGTCAACCGGCGCACCTCGGGGGAAGTCGTCATTTTTGTTCGCGACAACGGAGTGGGGTTCGATATGCAATACGCGTCCAAGCTGTTCGGCGTCTTTCAACGGCTCCACCGGGTAGATGAATTTGAAGGAACCGGCATCGGCCTCGCCAATGTGCGGCGCATCGTGCATCGGCACGGCGGACGTACCTGGGCCGAAGGCATGCCGGATAAAGGAGCGACCTTCTACGTGGCGCTCCCAACCAGGAGGCCTCGATCATGACCGCCGCAAAACCGATTCTGCTCGCTGAAGACAATCCGCGCGATGCCGAACTCGCCTTGGCCGCGATGGAGGAACAACACATCTCCGACAAGGTCGTCCTCTGCCATGATGGCGCTGAAGCCCTTGACTATCTGTACTGTCGTGGGCAGTTCAAATCCCGGCTCAAGGGCAACCCCGCGGTTGTCTTTCTCGACCTCAAGATGCCCAAGGTGAATGGGCTGGAGGTCTTGCGCATCATCAAGGCCGACACGAATCTCCGGACGATCCCTGTGGTCATGCTGACCTCGTCCCGAGAAGAACGCGACCTCGCCGAGAGCTATGCCTTGGGAGCGAACGCGTATGTGGTCAAGCCTGTCGAGTTCCATCAGTTCTTGTCTGCAGTCAAAGAGCTGAGCACGTTCTGGGGCGTGATCAACGAACCGCCTCCCGAAGGATCCTGCTCCAGTAACTAGCCCTTCAATCGAGGTCCCGTGACGACTCCGCTGCGACTCCTCCAATTGGAGGACAACCCTATCGATGCCGATCTCATTCTCGCGACGTTGACGGAGGGGGGGATCTCTTGTGCGCCACGACGCGTCGAAAGTCGTGATGCCTTTGTCGCGGCCCTCAAAGAAGGCCGGATCGACATGATCTTGGCCGACTATTCGCTCCCCGGATTTGACGGCATCAGAGCCCTCGAGCTGGCCCGCAAGCTGTGCCCGGATGTCCCCTTCATCTTCGTCTCTGCCACGCTTGGCGAGGAACTCGCCATCGACACCATGCACCGCGGCGCCACGGACTACATTCTGAAACAGCGGCTCGGCCGACTTGTTCCATCGGTTCAGCGGACGCTCCGCGAACTGCACAATCGTGCGGAGCGGAAGCGGGCCGAGGAAGCCCTACGCCAGAGCGAGAAGCAACTTCGGCAGGCGCAGAAAATGGAGGCCGTCGGCCGCTTGGCAGGGGGGCTAGCTCATGATTTCAATAATCTGCTTACCGTCATCATGGGCCATAGCCAGGTATTGCTCAACGACATGGGACCCGGTCATCCCCTGAGAAGTAAGATTGAAGAAATGCAAAAGGCCGGTGACCGCGCGGCGGCCCTCATCAGACAATTGCTCACGTTCAGCAGGAAACAGCCCTCCGATCCGAAAGTGCTCAGCCTGAATCCCGTCATCACCAACGTCGAGACCATGCTTCGGAGGCTGATCGGGGAGGATATCGAGCTGGCGTTGAGAGTAAGCCAGGAGAATCTCCGGGTCAAGGCTGATCCGGCACAGCTCGAGCAGATCGTCATGAACCTAGTCGTCAACGCCCGGGACGCCATGCCCAAAGGCGGGAAGCTGATCATCGAAACCGCCTCAGCTAATCTCGGCCGCACGCCGGTTTATCACCTCAGTCCTTTACCCCCGGGTGCCTACGTCAGACTCTCCGTATCCGACACCGGCGGCGGAATGCCGCCGGAGGTGCAAGCTCACATTTTTGAGCCCTTCTTCACCACCAAGGAAGAGGGGAAAGGAACGGGGCTTGGCCTCTCAACGGTGTTCGGTATCGTCACTCAGAGCGGCGGAGGGTTGGATGTCACCAGCACGATCGGCCAGGGTACTCGTTTCGACGTCTACCTTCCCAGTGTCACGGCCGAGTTCGAAAAGGCAGCAGGTCAGGATTCAACGCAGCAGTCAATGCGTGGTCATGAAACCATCTTGCTGGTAGAGGATGACTCCGCGGTGCGCGAACTGGTTCGCGATGAGCTCCGCAAGCTGGGGTACCGAGTCTTCGAGGCCAAGAACGGTCTGGAAGCCTGTCTGGTGGGCACACAACATTTGGGAGGACTCCAGCTCTTACTCACGGACGTGGTAATGCCGGGGATGAGCGGGACGGAACTGGCTCAGCACCTTCGCGTGATTAAGCCGGACCTGAAACTCCTTTTCATATCCGGATACACCGACGACGTCGGTATCGGAGCTGGAGACCCTTCCAGCGCCTACCTTCAAAAGCCCTTCACACCGGAGGCCCTGGCGAAGACGATTCGTGATCTCCTCGATTTGACACCGGCAAACACGACGAGAGCGAATCGGCAACCTGAGACAATCCAACAGCCATCGCAAGATAACCGGTCGTGAGCAATGAGCCACCGCCGCCTGCTTTCTTTTCATCGCAGGATATCTGGGCCCAACTCGAATCGTCGACGCCGCATTCATACCCTCCGATCCACACTTCGTACTTGTTGCCTCTTACTGGTAGCCGTCGCGCTACCGAGTATCGGCCTCGCCCAGAACATCGCGTGGGAACGGCTTTCAGACAGTCTCGCCGTTTCAGTGTGGAAACCAGGAGAGACCTGTCCTACAGTGCCCGCTATGTTAGCCACCGACATCGATCCCGAGCACACACGATTCTCCGTACACCACTACGCTCAGGAAGGACTCTCGCAGCCTCCCACGATCGAGGAATGGCAGAAGAGGACAGACCATCATGTCCTGTTCAATGCGGGGTTGTTCCGGGAGGATTTCGCCTACCTCGGCCTCCTCTATAAAGACGGGCGGTCATTGGGAAGCCGCCGCCATACGTCATGGCAGGGTTTGTTCGTCGCGGAACCGTCGACCTCCGGTTTGAAGAGAGCACGGATACTCGACCTGGCTTCGGAGAGCTTCGATGAACAGCAGCCACCGTACCGAGAGGCCGCACAGGCGCTGATGCTCATAGACCATACCGGTAAGATCCGCGTTCGCCAGACGGGGAAACACGCGTATCAGACGATCGTCGCCGAAGCCAATAACGGACACATTCTCATCTTCAAGAGTCTCGACCTCGTGACTCTGTACGACATCGGCCAATGCCTGAGGGACGCACTGCCCGTGGTGCGTCAGGCCATGGCCATGGACGGCGGCTCGTCTTCTGATGTTCTCGTTTCAGAGTCGCTTTGGCAGGTAGACAGTCAGACACAGGACCGCGCTTCATGGAAGGTCTTGTTCGGTGGAAGCACGGTCACCCACATTCCACTCCCCACCGTCATCGGCATCAGCCCGAGATAAATACCTCAACCCTTGAGAGGGATGGCCAAGGCCTAGCGTCGAGGGCGCTCGACAGGAAACCCGGCTTCTACCCACGCGTTCATGCTGCCGGCCACATTGTACACATGGCGATAGCCGAGATCCGCGAGGGTCTCCGCGGCAAGGTTACTCCGATGTCCCGACTGGCAATACACGACAATGTGGTCATCGAGATGCGCGCCGATTTCACGATGCCGAGATTTTATCTCGCGGAATTCGATATTGAGGTCCGTCCCTGGGATAACACCGGACACATGTTCTTCGAATGAGCGGACATCGACCAAAACAAACCCTTTCTTGTCCCCAGACCGAGCTTTGGAAAGCCCGGATTGCAACTGTTGAACGGTCAGAAGATAGGAATGGTAAGACCAAGCTCCTTCGCTCCACACAAGGCCAGCGGCAAGCATGCACCCCAGTGCTACGACACTAGAGGACTTCATCGTACCCTTCCCCTTCAACGTGCTCATTGAGACCACAGCCAGGCCCGTTCATAATAGAAATATGAGGATAGTCTGGTCAAGAGCCGCAGCGGTCGTCACAGTCATCTTCCTCACCGGCTGTGCCGTCGGTGCAAAACTGGTGCAGGAACATGACACCGGCGGGGTGGTCATCTACCCCTTCAAAGGAGAACAGGGTTCCATGCTCTCCTCCTTCCGCAAGGAGGCCCTCGCAATTATGAGGGACAAATGCGGCGGTGGGTCCTATGCCATCGTTCGCGAGGGAGAAACCAAAGGCCGCGCACGACTCGTCAGCCCGATTGAAGGTGAGCAAGAAATCGTGCAGGAACGGCGGTGGGGGATTCAGTTTCAGTGCAAGTAGACAACTAGCCGGTAGGTGCGAACCGGTTCCCTCTTACTTCGACTGCTGCCGCATCAAATCATCGATGGTCAACAGACTGATCAGCGTCAGTCCTTCCTGTTCGACCTTCTTCCTGCCGCCTTGCTCGTTCCGATCCACAATCACTAAGGCATGGGTGACGATGAGCCCGGCGCTTCTGGCAGCGGTCACAGCCTTGAGGAGCGATCCTCCACTCGTCAGGACATCATCAACGATTACGGCTCGATCACTGGCGCGGTATGCCCCGTCAATTAGCTTCCCAAGCCCGTGATCCTTGGCTTGCTTTCGCACCACAAAAGTTCGCCATTCTTGTTGTGGTCGCGCCGCATACGCAAAGTCTGATATCGTCGTCGCAATGGATATGGCGCCGATTTCCAATCCGCCGAGGCAATTCGGTTCGACGGGACGTAATGCCTCGTACGCCAGTTGGGCAACGAGGCGCCTCGCACTGGGGTGGGCCATCAGCGATCGGCAATCGACATAGAACGGACTTGTCAGTCCCGATGCCAACTTGAACCCGCCATGCGGATCCCATTCGAATGATTGTGTGTCATGGAAGGCTTTCGCCAGTTGTTCTTTGATTGTGACCATCCTGCATCCACGAGCGGCGGGTGAAGAAGAAACGGAGACATTTTACACTGCTCGTTCAGCCGATGACAGTTCTTTTCAGGGGTCTGTTGATGGTCCCTATGGAGTGAAGCGCTTCAGCTGCTCCGCCAATGTGTTCGCCACAAGATTCAGATCGAACGGCCAGGCATAACGTAGCATAACATTCGGGTATTGTTTCCGGAGTTGTTCAAGGATTACGGGAATCTCGATCTCCGAATGCGACCCACCCGGCGTGAACATCGTCGTAGTCACGGTGATGTGGGTAGCGCCTTTCTGAATCAACTCTTCCACGGACTCTTTCAACGTCGGGGCACAGAATTCGTTGTAGGCCACGGCGAAGAGGGCTCCATCCAGATTCGGTCTCAGCTGTGCTGCGACCGCTTCGAGCCCCGCTTGATAGGGGTCCGTCGCTGCGGTCCTGGGCCACCGGCGGATCCTCGTGTCCAATTCACGTTCCTCCGCCGACATCGGCGTGCCCGCCGCTCGCCGCTGCCCTTCCAACCGTTTCAGTTTCGTGACGAGTTCGGACGGACAATCCTTCGGAATGCCCCCGTGACCGACCAGAATCACCCCGCGCGTGACTGTGCCCATCATGCCTCCTTTAGATTGAATTCCTGAGCTTCATCTCTTTCGGATGTGGGTTAAGATAGATCTGGTCGCGGAGATAGTCGATTCGATTGCGTACGACGTAATGTTTTACGAGCGTGACCGGGACAACCAACGGGACCATACCTGCTCGATAGTCTTCCATCACACTGTCCAGTTCGGCCCGCTCGCTGGGCTCGAGCTGATCCTTCATGTGCCTGATCACATGCTGCAGCACGTTCATGTGTTTGTGTCGCGTCGCCGTCACGGTCAAGGCCTTCATGAAGAGGGCGCCGTAACGCTTGATCAAGACCTTCGGCCGATACCGATCCGCCCGGGTTACCAGGCGACCTAATTGTTGGTAGTGTTGGCGGCTGTGGGCCAACAAGATATATTTGTGCATGGTGTGAAACTCGACGACCACCTTGCGAGTGAGCGGTCCCCGCGCAAGCGTTTGCCAGCGGTGATAGAAGAACACTCGCTCGATGAAGTTGTCGAGGATGACGGGATCGCAGAGGCGTGCTTCGTCTTCGATCGGGACGAGCGGAAATCGTTCCATGAAGGCCCGCGCGAAGAGCCCGACGCCATCCCGGACGGACATACCATGTCGATTGAACATCCACACCCGTTCGACCCCGCAGCTCGGCGAATCCTTCTTGAAGACATAGCCTGAGAGATCGGCGGTCTCGAGTGTGTCAAGCTTGCGTTCCGTAAACATCGCGAGCGGTTTGGTCATGTCCCGCTCCGTCGTGATCGTGATAAGCTTCGGCTGCGATGCGTCACCCACCAACCGCATCGCCTCGCGCGGCGTCCCCAACCCCGCTTCTACCTCAGGACAGATCGGGACCCATTCGACGTAGCGGCCGAAAACATCGGTCAAAAACCGGTCACGTTTGTGCCCGCCGTCGTAGCGGACGTGGTCGCCGAGCAGACAGCGGCTGATGCCAAGACGGATTCGATTGGCGTTCAGGATCGCACCTCTGAAGCCGGTGCCCCCATGAAGATTGATCGGAGCGCGGAGTCTAGTTGGGGATACCGGAATTGATACCCGCCATCGAGAGCCACCTTTGGAGTCACGCGCTGGCCGGTGGTCATAAACGAGGCAAGTTCACCGAACGTCAGTCGGAGGGCGAACGCCGGCACGGACAACCAGGATGGTCGATACAAAACCTTCCCTAATGTTCCGCAGAATTCCTTCATGGTCACTGCCCCTGGCGCAACCGCGTTCACCGGGCCAGAGACCTGCTCATTCGTCAACGCCCACTCGATCAGGCTGATCAGATCGGCCCGGTGAATCCAAGACACCCACTGGATTCCTGGAGCAACCGGCCCCCCAACGAACGCCCGAAACGGCGGCACCATCTTGGCGAGCGCGCCGCCGTCTTGTTCAAGCACCATCCCGATCCGCAGGCATACGACCCGAACGGCGGCGGATTGAGCTGCCAGCGCTGCCGCTTCCCAGGCCACGCAGAGGTCCGAAAAGAAATCGGAGCCTGGTCCATTTCTTTCATCAAACCGTATTTCTTGGCTTGTGCCGTAATAACCTACCCCCGAGGCACTGATCAGCAGGCGCGGCTTATTCGAAAGGCGGGAGATCGCTTGGGCCAACAAGCGAGTGGCGTTCACCCGGCTGTCCACAATTAGCTGCTTCCGCTTCTGAGTCCACCGGCCTGCCGCAATCGGTTCACCGGCCAGATTGATAATGCCAGTGGCCGAGTCCAGTTCGTGCTCCCACGGTCCTGAGCCTATTGCATCCCATTCGACAACCTTGATCGAAGGGTCCAGCATCGCCTTCGCCTGAAGCGGATTCCGAGACAGGGCCGTGACGCCCATGCCCTGACGCACCAGCGACCGACAGAGCGCCCGACCGATAAAGCCAGTCCCTCCGCTGATCACGATTTTCATAGAATGCTAGCTCCCAGGGATTTGCTCAGTCGAATCCACTACGCACCGCTGTGGCTTTGTAAGGGAGGGATTTTACTCTTGAAGGGACTCAGGGAGCAAAAGAAGATGGGAGGCATGGTGCCGAAGCCGTTGCTCGACCCTCCAAACTGCCGACAGGCCTGGACCATTGCTCTACGCCTGCAAACCGTGGTCCTTTTCAAGAAGCAGAAAGCCACTCAAGAAATCCAGCGATGGGAATTGGGAAGTGCTTATTGGGACTTCGGGCTTGTGTTTACTAAGCCCTTCGAGGAGCCTTTGCAATCGAACAATCTAGGGCAGCGGGAATATCGGAAGCTGATTCAGGCAGTGGGGGTCGCCTGATTAAGTTCCATGGACTTCGACATACATGCGCCACCCTTATGCTGAAATTGGTGGTTCCCATCAAGGTGGTCTCGGAACGATTGGGCCATAAGAAGTTTAAAATGACCTCGACATCTACGTCCATGCCCTGCCTTCGGTGCAGCAGGAACCCGCCGAGAAGCTAGGCCAGCTATTGTATGGACGTTCCTCTACATAATGGAGCCGAAATGGTTTTCGGTCGGCGGGCAAATGAAAATTTCCTTCCTGCTGAGTTGACTAAGTGGGACGTTGGATAGGCTTTGGTGAGGGGATAGCTCGCGCCTCAGCAGCTAGGACTTGTGCGATCGATTGCTGCTTCTCTTTCTCCGGAGGCCATCCAACAATATCAGCATGGCGGGAGCGACGGTCCGCATCGGGATTGAACCTCAGTTCTTGGTCGTAAACAAGACCGGCATTCACATCGAAGCGTCCCAACAGAGGTAGATTTCTGACACGAGCCACCTTTTCTAATCCAAGATTCCATGTCTCCGAATCACTCAACCCTAAGATACGGAAAACTGATCTAGCACCATCCGAAGCTGGCATAAATGCACTGTGGCGCACCGTACGATTGCTTCTAAGGTCTCTCTTTTCTAATTGATATTTGCTAACTGTTTCGAGGCGAGAAACAACGGGGGTAAGTTCAGCGATAGGAGAAGACTCGCCGAATATTCTCGACAATGAGGGAAGGAATCGCCTCAGAAATGAACTCAGTCCCATATGTTCTCTGCCCTCTCCCAAATAGGCCCGAGTAAGTGATAGTGCTCTTTCCTGAGAAACCAACCAAGAACGAGCAATAGTTGCTAACAAACCATTCCAATGCAAGATCTCCATTGGGCTCAACTACTACTTCTGGGATTGGGATAGTAGATGGAAGCTTTCTGAGAAAATCAATCGTTTCTTTGCAGGTGACCTCAGAGATTGGTGCAACCTCTCCAGCTTGTCTGGATTCAGCGTAGGCGTCCATCACAGAGTCTATCGCTTCTTTCCTTTTCTGCCTGCTGGCTGGGGAATCAAAATGCTCGGAAGCTTTTCGAATAAAATTAAGAACGGCATCCTGGCTGCTCGGACCTGCATACCCCAGGAGGTTAACCATTGGATAGTGAAGTGCTGCTGTAGTCATTCGAGAAGCCCCGCTGTAGTCTCGGTAATGCTTTCGAAAAAGACCCGGTTCTTAATAGCCCGCAGGCTATCTATTGTATCCCATGCCATTGTATCCCAAGATTCCGTCTGGTTTTCAAACAATTTCTCCATGAAAACATCTATATCAATCACAACAGAAATCATCTTTGGATTGACTCCCTGCTGGAATGCCTGAGTAATGATGATCATAACCTGATTCTTTTCGTCTGGAATAGCCATCCTGGTGAGAAAACTGGAGTATGCTTGTGGAAGTGCCTTTGGGATGACCGGAGCTGCTGTTAAGTAGTCGTCGAAATCGATGAGAGGTCCAGGAATTTCAATTTGATTAATGAAACGGGTGGCAATGCGAGTAATCGCTTCGGGCTTCATTAGATCCCGATAGACTTGCCACATGGTGTAGGCATTTCTTCGTAGGACTTCCCAGTTTTCATATGGCTTGAGCCAGCTAAAGGTGAAACTATCCAGCTTGGTTTGGATAACCCGTTTGCCATCTTCGCTGTCATATCGATAACCAACATGGCTGGACTTAGTTTCCTGTCGTGGAGGGGGACCAATCTCGAACATCATTTGGACATCTCGCAGTTCCTTTTCCTGTGGAAACTGCCCCGGAAATAGCTTCTGCATCTCCTGATTGAACACCTTAATGTATGTTGGATCCTGCTTGTCCAGAGGAAGCTTAACTCGAATGTCGATGAGTGCCTCTGTTATAGGAGCCTTGGCGAGATGACGCTCTCTGGCCATGATAGAGGCGCATTATACAGACTTTGATATTGAAAGTGTCAGACTCCATGATTTCCGTTAGCTATTGGTTAGCTTTCGCGGTGCCTGAGTGCAGAATTGGTTAAAAAATCTGTACTGGAGAAAAGGTGGTGCCGAAACACTGACGAGAGTTTTGAGCTGCTGCCAGTTTCAAAGACACCGAGTTAGGTGTATGAATGAAACTGGAGGTGCGGCATGGAGCGACGCAAGTTTACGCGCGAATTCAAGGTTGAGGCGGTGAAGCTGATTCGAGAGCGCGGGGTGACGGTGGCGCAAGCCTCGCGCGATTTGGGCGTGCATGGCACGGTGTTGCGCCGATGGGTGCAGGAGTGTGCCGCCGATGCGCAGCAGGCCTTTCCGGGCCAGGGGCAGATGAAGCCCGAGCAGGCAGAACTCGCACGGCTCC
>SPAW01000017.1 GCA_005239465.1 Nitrospira sp.
TCGACTGAGCTCGCCCGTCGAGAGCCTCTGGGTCGAACGATCGCAGGCCGAGCCTGTCGAGGGGAGCTCGCCGAAGTCCAAGCGCGCTTGCCCAGGAAGGCCGCAGGCGACGACAACACCGGAGGCGTAGCCTTTCTCACCCGCCCACCCCCGAGCTGCCAAGACAGCTCGTTTCCCGAGCGGGCTACGTTGAGATGTTATCGAGCCGAGAACGCAGTTGATGGCCCGTTTCAGCGTCCGGCTAAAAAAACCACTGTCCGCGGAAGAAGAACGACCGTGGCATCCCGGCATGGGACACGTCCAGTCCGATGCTCCCCTCCCCTTGATTGATGAAGTATTTCTGATCCAACAGGTTCACTACATCGAAACCGAGGAGAAACTTCTGACCATGCCATGGCAACGGAATCACATGGGTGATTGACAAATTATAGATCGTATAGGACGGACTATGGGTGGAGTTGGTCTTTCCACCTTCCTCCGCTGTTCGCAATCCCGATGCAAATAGCATCTGCCCGGTGAAGGTCGTCCGCTCGAGCAAACGGTAGCTGACCACTGCGGAACTCGTCAGCGTCTGCTGATGATCGCAATGCACGCCGCCTTTTGAATTGATATCGGCAATCTCAGCTGCATCCAGCAGGAAGTGGCCGGATTGCAGCCCGTAGCCCTTGCATTGTCCCCAGGCCACGTTGCCGCGCGCAGTCAGGTTCTCCATCACCTGCACCTTCAACGCCCCGTCGATCCCCCGCTGCCAGCCCCGTTCAAAGGCGAAGTAGTTCAACAACGGTGTGGTCCCGAACTGGCCCGCATCGGATAGGAAGTTGGCCAGCTTGTAATAGCCCGCCAGCTCTAAAGTCGCGTAGCGAGTCAGAGCATGGTAGCTGCCCACCTCGAAGTAATGCGCACGTTCAGCCCGAACGGTGTTGTTGGTCGTGTCTTCTGGAGCCGCCTTCGTACCTGCAGTGGCTAACTTGGCAAAGGAGATCGATTCCAGATTCGGAGGAGTAAAGAGACGTCCATAAAACGCATGGAAGACGTTCGACTGGTTGTGTTTGTATGTCACTCCAACCCTTGGACTGATCTGACCTTCATTGCGAAGGTATTGCACCGCATCACCCCGGACACCCAGATTGAACGTCCATTGGTCGTTCGGAGTCCATTGATCCTGAATCCAGAACTCCTGCCGCCACCCGATCAGCCGATTGTCGGAATCGACATTGAGCACTCCCCCAGTCGGGTTCCCAGCCCCATCGTCGAGAAATGTGAACAACCTCGTCTTGTTGATCGACTGGGTTCGATCAACTTGGAACCCCGTCTTGATTAAATGTCCCTTGCTATGGACATAGGTGTAATCCAACCGCATTCCGCCTGAATAGGCTGTGCGATCTTGACTCCCAGCTGAGAACGGTTCGGTTTCATCCGGCACATACGCCAGCACATTGAGGGGATCGGTCCTGAATGTGGCTCTCGTATGGCGGAAATATCCCGCCAAGCTGAAGAATTGATTCGACGACACATCGCGCCGCCATACCAGATGGGCGTATTGGTTGTTTTCCTTCTGGTTCTCATCCACCATTTCCGACGGCACTGCAGAAAAACCTCCGGGCAATAAACCTGCGATGGTGGCATTCTGCGTCTGTCCCGGGAGCGTCGGAATCTGATACTTCGCGAGGGTATTTAAGAACAACAACGTGAAGTTGTTCTTGTTGTCATACTGATAGTCACCGCGAAACATCGTCTGGTTCCGTTCGCTCTGCCCGTGGAAGATCGAGTGGCCGAGGGTCGGCGGTTCGATCCCTCTGTTCGTCGACGTGTGACTATTCACAATGTAGAAGCGGAACTTCTCCCCGACCGTTCCTCCATATTCAAACGAAGGATTGATCGTCTGATTCGACCCGCCGAAGAGCTGGACCGAGCCGAACCCCGGTTTTGTTCCACTCTTGGTCGTAATATCGATGAGCGCGGTGGCTTTGTTTCCCACATTCGCTTCCATCCCGCCAAGCACAATATCGGCCCGCTCCCAGGCCCGCGGCGAAATCACATCGGAGAAGGTTGAAGAAACGGTGTCTGGAATCGGCACCCCATCGATTCTGAACTGCAAATTCGCGTGGTCCTGCCGGATATGTATCTGCTTCAGAGACCCATACGTCGCGCTGGGAATCGTTGACAACACATCGTGCAGCTCGACGTTGTTCCCGCGCGGCAGCGCTTCGATCTCTTTGCGACTGACCGAATACGTCTCGCTCGACGCCTTGTATTGGATCGGCGGCAATGGCGACACGACGTCCAGCGCAATCTCTTTCGTCTGCGAGAGAGTCAGGGTCACCGGCTTGGGCTGATCGGCCCCTATAGCAAGAACCACATACTCGCTGCGATAGGTCTCCTGCACCGCGCTGACAGAATAGGTCCCGTTAGCCGGAACGGAAATGGCGAACTCACCGGCATCGTTGGACACCCCGGATGACACGAGGCTACCTTCTTGATTCTTGACCTCGATCAGAACCTGAGGCACTCGGCGAAGATCCTGGGTTTGGACCGTTCCCTTAATTGTAGTAAGTTGATCGCCCTCTGCCGCAAGAACGCGTGAAATACTACCCCACGATATTGACAAGGCTACAGCCAATAACCACATAGAGAATAAACGTATGACGACTGCGCGCTCCATCGGACGCCCCCTTACTCACTAGCCAATGACGGCGAGATAAATTGGATCGGGTGGATGGACCCGACCATACGGACCCACCTGCCACTCGCAATGCTTGGCGTTGGACGTTAGCTGCGGGGAGGCGCGCGCGAGGGACCGACAAACGAAAGGTCGACGGAAAGCAGAACGGATTCAGTTGGAAATTCCTGATGGCGAACCAGTTCACAGACGGCTAATTTCGGGATGTCGAGGTCCAGCGATCCAGCCGTATGGTGTTGAACCCACTGACAGAGGTCCGTATCGGAGTGCTCATGCCCATCCGTGTCAGCCGCCGCCAGTTCGTGGTGTACATCCTGCGCGACAGCAAAGGGCGCGAGTCCAAGGAGGACACAGATAATCCCCAATGCCACTCCCGCACGGAGCAGACCAAAGAGGCGCGTGAGTAGCATTGGCAGCGTCTTCATGGTGTCAGGATGGGAACACAGGTCTGACTCTGTAAACTGCACCGAAATCCTAGAGAAAGTAAGCTGATCTGGGTGATCCTGTCAACGGGTATGGACTTTTCACCAGCAATTCGATAAGTTGAATACTTATTTTCGGGCTCAACTATATTTTCCCTGCCTACATGCAGGACATTGGATAAACCATGAATAGACCGATCGACAACCAACACGTCATAGAAATCAAGGCGCTGCCATCGCCCCGCGCTATCAAAACCAAGCTCCCCATCACCGACCAGGCCGCCGCCCTGGTGGTCGAAACGCGAGTGGCCATCCGCCGGATTCTGCATGGGCAGGACCGTGAGCGGTTATTGGTGATCGTCGGCCCCTGCTCTGTCCATGACCCTGAGGCCGCCTACGAATACGCCGCCAAGCTGAAGCCCGTTGCCGATATGTTGCACGATCGACTGCTGATTGTGATGCGGACGTATTTTGAAAAACCTCGAACCACTGTGGGATGGAAGGGCCTGATCAACGATCCACACCTGGATGGCACCTGCGATATCGCCACCGGCATGGAGTTGGCGAGGACCATTCTGCTGAGAATCAACCAATCCGGCATGCCCTGCGCAACGGAGTTACTCGATCCCATCAGCCCTCAATACATCGCCGACCTGATCAGCTGGACGGCCATCGGGGCCCGAACCACAGAAAGCCAGACACATCGGGAAATGGCCAGCGGCGTTTCGATGCCGGTCGGCTTCAAGAATGGGACTGAGGGCAGCTTACAAGTCGCCGTCAATGCCATGACCGCCGCGCGATCCCCCCACTATTTTGTCGGCATTAACGCCGATGGACAAACCTCGATTATCAAAACCATGGGAAACCCTGATCGGCACATCGTCTTGCGCGGCGGCGGCGGAAAAACCAACTACGACTCTGAACATGTCGTGAAGGCCGAAGCGGCTGTGGCCGAAGAAGGCATCGCGCGTCCGATCATGATCGACTGTTCGCATGACAACTCGAGCAAAGATCATCGGCGCCAGGGTTTGGTCGCACGCGAAGTCCTCCGCCAATTCCGCGACGGCCGCCAATCCATCATGGGCCTGATGCTCGAAAGCAATCTTAACCCCGGCAAGCAAACCTGGAAACAGGGCATCTCGCTGGCCCACGGCGTCTCCATCACCGACGCCTGCCTCGGCTGGGACGAAACGGCCACTCTGCTCACCGAGTTAGCCGAAGCCATCACACCCCGCCCCGCATAGTTTCACTCCTTGAGCCTCACGATCGCTCCATCCTTTTTCCGTCTGCCATCATCGTGTTAGGATGCCGCCGCGATGTTGATCGACACCCATACTCACCTGGATGACGCCCGCTATAACGACGACCGGGACGCGATGATCGCGCGCGCGCGCGACGCCGGAGTTGACGCATTCGTCACCATTGGGTGCGATCTCGCGACCAGTCAGTCAGCCGTGTCGCTGGCCGAGCAGCATCCGTTTGTATATGCCTCCATCGGGGTTCATCCTCACGAGGTGAAACATACCTGCGACGACTGGTACGACAAGTTCCGTCGCCTGGCCAGGAACAAGAAAGTCGTCGCCTACGGCGAAATCGGCCTGGACTATCACTACAACCACTCCTCACCAAAAGAGCAACGCGAACGGTTTCGCGAGCAGATTCAGCTCGCGCGCGAGCTCAGGCTGCCCGTGATCATCCACACCAGGGAGGCTCAGGAGGATACGATCGCGATTTTGAAGGAAGAACGTGCGTCAGAAGTCGGTGGGGTGTTTCACTGCTTTTCCGGGGATGCCTGGCTGGCGAAGGACGCGTTAGACATGGGGTTCTATCTTTCGTTCTCAGGGATCCTGACGTTTCAGAATGCCACGGTGCTGCGGGACATTGCTAAAACGGTTCCGCTCGATCGACTTCTTATCGAAACCGATTGCCCCTACCTCGCGCCCGTGCCTCACCGGGGGAAGCGGAACGAGCCGGCCTTTGTTTTCTTCGTCGCACAGCAACTCGCGACAATTCGAGCCAGCGAGCCGGAGATGTCGGTTGAAGCGATCGGCAGACTCACCACGCGCAACGCGAAGCGGCTTTTTAGAATCGCTTAAGCTGCCGCGATCTTTGACGAAGAGCTTTGGGGAGTTTTCGAGGATTGCCTTTCTTCTTCGGATCGCGAGGAGGCGCCTCTACCTCTTGCATATCCAGTTCTTTATGAACTACCCCGCCGCCGCTTGGAGAAGCCCAAAGCTTCATGGCAAATTCCTGTGCGCCCAACACAAACGCGCCCGACACCTTCGCAGATCGCGCCACTTCCTGATCGGAACTCACCACGGCACAGTCGGCCCCGTACTCTCGCGCCAATCGTTGTATCACTTGATCCGCTCGCTCGCCTCGTTTCGAATAGATGACCTGCACACCAGCCCGATGCTCACGCTGTTCCAGCGGTTGGCCCTGTTGCCAGCCATCGAATACGATGGTGATGGGGTGATTCTTCCGGTGCCGATAGGCAGCTAAAGCGTGAAGCAGTGTTTCGCGCGCCGACTCGATGTGACCGGAGAGACTCCCCGTGCGGCCCAACAGATTATAGCCATCGATGATAAGATGAGTCGGCATGATGACTCACGCTACCGTGGGCGAGAGCGCCCTGTCAACGCAGTGATTGGGAAAAACCAGCCTCGCGTAAATCCTTGACAAGACGCAGTACATCTGAGAATAGTTTGGAATTCCTTCCACCTATAAAACCCATGCAAACACGGACCCCACAACGGACTTCTTTCATGTCTCTCGCAGTCCTACTCTGCTGTGCCATCTTCCCCTTAACAGATGCAACATCTATCCAAGCCGCCTGGGCTGCGTCAGCTGTCGATCGTGATCATCATCCCCGTGCATCGACCCATTCAAAGAAACCGCGCGTGAAGGCTACCACCGCCTCGCTTGCTCCTGTCACCGTCCATGACTTCCGCGTCATGACCAGCCCTGAGAAAACCAGGCTGGTCTTGGATTTGGACCGACATGCAAAAGTCATCGAACAGCGGGCGAACAATCCCAGTCGTGTGGTAATCGCCCTCCCGAACGCCTCGATGAGTCAGTCTGCGCGTATCAAGGCAACCGACGGCACAGTGCCCTCTCCATTCATGGTTACGCAGACAGCGACGCATGCCGTCGCCGTGTCGCTCCCGACCACGGCGTTTCGAACATACAAACAATTCACGCTTTCGAATCCTCCTCGCCTCGTCGTCGACGTCACGCCTCCGGTTGAACAGGGACGGCCTCCGATGACCGCACAGGAGCCACTCCCGATCCCAAGCCCCCCTGCAATTCAACCAGTCGCGCCGCCGGCCAAAGGATACAAGACCATTGTTATCGATCCCGGCCATGGGGGGAAGGATACCGGAGCACGCGGCCTGCGGCATACTGAAGAAAAAGACATCACGCTCAAGGTCGGATTAAAACTCCGAGAGCTCCTGAGTAAACGGCCGGGAGTGCGCGTGCTTATGACGCGGAATCGCGATGTCTTCGTTGACCTGGAAGACCGTGCCAAGTTTGCCAACAGGAACGAAGCCGACTTGTTCGTCTCGATCCACGTGAATTCGCACCCCTCACGCTCGGTCAAAGGCATCGAGATTTATCACTTTGGAGAAGCCAAGGATCAGCGAGCCCTTGAAGTGGCCGCGCGTGAAAACGGCACCCCGCTCAGCAGCACCGGTGTCGGATGGGAATACCTCGTGGCCGACCTGCTGACAACAAAGAAAATCGAGGCGTCGCTCGAACTGGCCTGGACCGCGAAAGAGGCGCTGGTCACCCACATGAACGGACACTATGCGGTCAACGACCACGGCGTAAAGACCGCCCCGTTCTACGTGTTGAGATTTACGAGCATGCCGAGCATCCTGGCAGAGATTGCCTACATTTCTAACCCTGCCGAAGAGGACCTGCTCCGGAAGCCCACGTTCGTCAGGGACGTCGCTCAATCTCTCTTCCAGGGTGTCAACTCGTTCCTCGCCAACAACAAGTCGGATATCCGATGATCCATCGAGCGTCGAGATCGAGTCACTAAGGCGGCAGATCGAACCGGATCGTCTGCAGGATGTTCAAAAAGGCCGCCCATGCAATCGTCGTTCGTATCTCGTCGCTCGTCCCTCGGTGTTAGCCTGCGGGATACGCTTCACGAACAACGCTTCACGGATTTCAAGGGCGATGCGAGAACAAAGCTGGCGGACCTTTTTCAACATCCTGGTAGAAGCCCATGCCCACCATCAAACTTATACTCGAATATGACGGCACCGCCTACGCGGGATGGCAACGTCAACTCAACCAGCCCACGATCCAGGAAGCGGTCGAAACCGCGATCGAAGGCGTCACGCAAACAAAGGTATCGGTCATGGGAGCGGGACGAACCGATGCAGGAGTCCACGCCCTCGGCCAAGTCGCGAGCTTCCGCATCGACCGTGACATGACGCCGCGCGAATGGACCAGAGCACTCAACGCACACCTACCGGAGACCATTGCCGTGCGATCAGCCGCCATCATGCCGGAAACCTTCCACGCTAGGCACTCTGCCAAGGGCAAGCTCTATGAATATCGTATTCTCAATCGGCTAGATCGTCCGGCTGTTGATCGGCACTATTGTTGGCATGTCTATAAGCCACTAAACGACGCGGCGATGAATCAGGCAGCGATGGCCCTGATCGGCGCGCATGATTTCTCGTCGTTCGAGACACAACCTACCGAAAGCGACGATCCCACTTGCCATGTCCAACGATTGACCGTCTATCGCCAAGGCGAGTACCTCCGCATCGAAGCATACTCCGACCGATTTTTGAAGCAGATGGTGCGCTCGATCGTCGGGACGCTCGTGGAGGTCGGCTTGGACAAACGCCTACCAGACAGCCTCAAAACGATCCTCAACGCACGCGACCGTTCAGCCGCCGGCAAAACCGCTCCCCCACAAGGACTCTTCCTGGTGCAGGTCGACTACGAACCGCCCGGCTCTCTTCCCTAGCAATAACACCCGTTCCTCATGATCTCCCCAAAACACAGCACCCTGCCAAGATGCAGGTATCGCACCATCAAAAATTTCCAGACAACCTTGAACGAGGGAGTTTAGGAAGAACAAGACTGGCCTGAACAGGCCTAAGGAGAGGAAGGCACGTCTCTTGACTGAACGGGTAGGCTAGGAGGGCAGTTGCGAGTCGCGGTTTTCGAGTTTCTTGCGGAGTTCAATCAATTCCTGCTCAAGGGCGACGAACCGATCGCTGATGGGGTCGGGCAGGTTAGCGTGATCCATGGTAGCGTCAGGCAGGCGTTCGCCCAGGGATTTGATGATGCGAGCCGGCACGCCGATGACCGTCGAGTTGGCCGGGACGTTCTTCAATACGACCGAATTGGCTCCGATCTTTACATTGTCGCCGATCTTGATACCACCGAGAATCTTAGCCCCTGCACCAACGACGACGTGATTGCCGAGTGTGGGATGCCGCTTGCCACGCTCTTTCCCAGTGCCTCCCAGCGTGACCCCTTGAAAGAGCGTCACGTAGTCACCGATTTCGGCTGTTTCGCCGATCACAACGCCCATCCCATGATCGATGAAAAACCCTGTCCCGATCTTCGCAGCAGGATGAATTTCGATCCCGGTGAGCCAGCGTGCGAGTTGTGAGATAACACGTGGGAAGAACGGCACACCATAGGTGTTCAGCCAGTGCGAGATGCGATAGGCCAATAAGGCATGAAACCCGGCGTACGTGAAGATGACCTCCAGCGTACTGGTAGCGGCCGGATCACGGTCGAAGACGGCGCTTAAGTCCTGACGGATGATGTTCAACATATCTCGTTATAAAGTTGGAAAGTTAGAAAGTACGCAATAGCGCGGAGAAACCTTCCAACTTTCACACTTTCTCACTCGCTGATCTTCCGCTTCCGTGTACCAGATAGTTAATGAAGCCCGACAACGCCTTCGACAAATCCTCTGCCTTGGCCTTTGCCAATAAGAATTCCTCTCGTTTAACATAATCCAAGTCTAGCAAAACATACAATTGACTCCTGACCTCGCCACACGATCCTTTGGCAATCCTTAGAAACCTGGCGAACTCCGCTTTGGACCCCCTTTCGAATCCTTCGGCGATGTTCGACATCACGGAAACCGAGGCTCTTCGTATTTGATCTTTCAGGGCGAAGTCCTGCGAGAAGCTTCCTTTCCCGCTAAGTCGATAGATTACCATCACCAAATCCTTGGCCATGCCCCACGCCTTGATGTCCTCGAACCGCTCAATCTTTGCCAATCCTGTCCTACCTAACCTTCAAACTTTCCAACTTTCTAACTTTCACACTTTCTGAACTGTTAGATCGGCTCAATCACACAGACTGCATGGGCGATCATGCCTTCTTCTTTGCCCACCGCATCCAACCCTTCCCCGCTCTTCACCTTCACGTTCACGAGATCGACTTCCACCCCCAGAGTTTCCGCCAGCTTCTTTCCCATGGCAGCGAGATGCCGGCCAAGCCGTGGAGCTTGCGCCACGATGATCGTATCCACATTGCCGACTCGATAACCTTTTTTTTTCAGCTTCGAAGCCACGTCTTCGAGCAACTTGAGGCTGGAGATATCCTTGTACCGCTGATCGGAACTGGGATAGTGGCGGCCTAAATCACCCTCCCCCATCGCGCCAAGCAGTGCATCGCACACGGCATGCACCAACACATCAGAATCCGTATGGCCTAAGAGCCCTTTGCTATGAGGGATTTCAATTCCACCCAGGACCAGCTTCCGGCCCGGGCCAAGGGGATGCACGTCATAGCCATAACCGATTCGCATGGTTTTCCTTTTGTCAGTGGTCATGGGTCATTGGCCAAGTGTCAGCACATCTCGGTCAGAAAAGTATCTGAATCTTGGTTCTGGATGCCGCATAGATGCATTGGGACCATCAATTTGGCCGACCCTGAATAATGCACGGCTGGCGCCGTGTTTGACACGACGCCATGGATGTAAAGTCGCTGTGTGCGACGCATATCGAGGCCAGAATTGCTCTCCCACCGAATGACCGAGATGTGCTGACACTTGGCCGGTCATTCGTGACAAGTTAGAAAGTTCGAAAGTTGCAAGTTTAGAAAGTTCTCCAAGAATGCACCTTCACGAACTTCAACTTTCCAACTTGTAACTTTCTAACTTGCAACTTTATGCTACTTGTCAGCCTGGTCACTTTTCACCCTGCAACCTGACGCCTTTTACCCGCGACGCCAAAATAGCTTCCGCAATGATCATGTCTTCAGGTCTTGTGACTTTAATATTTTCCCCGCTCCCTTCAACCACGGACACCGGATGCCCGCACCATTCGACCAAATAGGCATCATCTGTTGCATGAACCCCTTCCCCATGAGCTTTCCGGTGGGCCGTCAGCAACCAGTCTCGGCGAAATGCTTGCGGCGTCTGGGCGAGCCACAATGGTCGCCGTTCGACCGTGCATTCAATGACATGATCGGCCCCCACCTGCTTGACCGTATCCTTCATCGGCAAGGCAATAATCGCCGCGCCTTTTGCCCGTGCGACGTTCACCACCTCCTCCACCATGTGTTCGGTGAGAAAAGGGCGCACCGCATCGTGCACGAGAACCACATCGACGTCTTTGTGGACCTCTTCAAGCGCATGTCGGACTGAATCTTGCCGCTCCGGTCCTCCGGGAACGATTTTTGTCACCTTGGTGAAATGGTTCGGGGTCACGATCTTGGTGAGGCAGTACTCCATGTCGCTCTGGGGGACGGCCAAAATAATTTCGTCGATGACGGAAGAGGATTGGAGGATGCGGAGAGAATGCAGAATGATCGGCTGCCCGCCGAGCCTCAGAAATTGCTTGGGCATCGAACCGCCCATCCGAAGCCCTCGTCCGGCGGCCGGAACGAGAGCTACAGTGCGAGGAGCCTGACGAGGGAGCGGTTCGCGAGAACGAAGCAGAGGGCCGTGGATCGTTTGCCGCAGCCGAAACGCCTTCCTCGCCGGGCTCCTACTCACCAGCGTGTCTACCCACGAGCGACTTGCAGCTCCTCGCGCTCGGTTTCTTCTTTCAAACGGGTAAAGATCATTCGCCCAGCTGTGGTTTGCAACACGCTGGTCACGATGACATCCACATTGCGACCGATGTGGCGCCGGGCGTTGTCCACCACGATCATGGTGCCGTCGTCCAGATAGGCGACACCTTGACCCGCTTCTTTCCCTTCCTTCAACACGAAGACTCGAATCATCTCACCAGGTAGCACCACCGGACGTAACGCATTGCAGAGCTCATTGATATTGAGCACACGGACCCCTTGCAGCTCAGCCACCTTGTTCAAATTGAGATCGTTTGTAATGATTTTTCCACCGACTTTCTTTGCCAGGACAACCAGCTTGGCGTCGACTTCTTTCACTTGGGGAAAGTCCTCTTCGACGACGCGTACGTCGAGTTCGGCCATTTTTTGGATCTTGTTCAGAATATCGAGTCCTCGCCGCCCGCGTGCCCGCTTCAATGAATCGGACGAATCGGCGATATGCTGCAATTCGTTCAAAATAAACTGCGGCACAAGAAAAGTCCCCTCAAGGAATCCCGTCTCACAGAGATCGGCCACCCGTCCATCGATGATGGCGCTGGTATCCAGTACCTTCAGACTGTTGCCCCTCCCTGATATGCCTGTGGCTCGATGCGCTTCGCCTGACAACCGCTCTTGACCAAACCGAGCCCCTATGACCAAGCCGAGGTACGGCAGGCCCAGCAAAAATACGAGCCCCCCGATGTGAAAAAGAAACGTCTGGACATCAAAGATTTCTCCCCCTACCCATTCGACAAGTCCCGTCAATAAAAGCCCGACCGACAAGCCAGCCGTCCCACCAACGATAATGCCGAATGAAAGAGTCCGGAGAGCATACTCGCCGGCAACGATCAGCGCGCCCGTGGCAGCACCGATTCCGAACCCGTAGAGCCCAAACAACCCGCCGGCGCTTTCGGCCCGAATGAACAAAGCCATCCCCGCCAGCGCACTGAGAAGGATGA
This sequence comes from Nitrospira sp., assembly GCA_005239465.1. Taxonomy (GTDB): domain Bacteria; phylum Nitrospirota; class Nitrospiria; order Nitrospirales; family Nitrospiraceae; genus Nitrospira_D. The sequence goes on from SPAW01000017.1 coordinate 12,108, forward strand.
ATATGGTACGAGGGACCATACCGCGACCTCCTCTCCGTTAAGTGCACGTTCAGGACACTCCGACTCACACATCATGGACGAAGCGTGAGATAAATCGTTCGCCCCTGTCGCTTCAGCAAGAGCAAGACTGCCTGATCCTTCGGCAACTTGCCGGCAATCCGCTCATAGGCCTTGATCGATGTCACGGCCTGGCGGTTTACTTCCACCACAATGTCGCCTTCACGGACTCCCAGTTCCTCGGCCGTACTTCCGGGTTTGACCCGGACGACGATCACACCGCGCTCGCTGGGTTTCAGACCATAACGGCTCGCCAGTTCGTCATTCAGCTCTCGTACTTCGAGATTGGACAATACCCCGATCGCTGTTGCCGATTCACCCGTGTCCTCTTCACCAGATTGCATCATCGACTTGGGTTGTTCGACGATGGTGAGATCTATCGTTTTCGGCTTTTTGTCACGAATGATCTTGACCGACACCTTCTTCCCGACCGGCGTCTGCGCCACCGCGTTGCGAAGATGGGTCGGCGAATCCATCGATTTGCCGTCATACTCGACAATCACGTCAGCTCGCTCGAATCCGGCCTTCTTGGCAGGACTGTCGTCCATGACGTCACTGACCAGCACACCTTTTGTGTCGCCGACACCGAATTGGGATGCCAATTCAGGCGTGAGCTCTTGAATCGACACGCCAAGCCAGCCTCGGACGACCTTCCCCGTCTGTACAAGCTGCCCCATGATCGACTGGGCCATATTGCTCGGCACGGCGAAGCCGATGCCCATGTTGCCGCCGCTTTGACTAAAGATTGCCGTATTGATGCCTACCAGTTCACCCCGCACATTGACCAACGGACCCCCGGAATTTCCAGGATTGATTGCCGCATCGGTCTGGATGAAGTCTTCGTACTCGGCAATCCCGGCGGCTCGCCCCAGCGCGCTGACGATTCCCAATGTCACCGTCTGTGTCAATCCAAACGGGTTCCCTACGGCGAGGACAAATTCCCCTACTTCCAATTTGTCTGAATCGGCCCAGGCCACTGTCGGCAGTCCCGTGGCGTCGATCCGGACCACGGCTATATCTGTTTTCGGATCAGTGCCGATAAGCTTCGCTTTGAATTCCCGCTTATCCGACAGCGTGACGCGGATGTCATCCGCTTTGCCGACCACGTGATTATTGGTGATGATCAGCCCATTCGAGTCAACGATGACGCCTGACCCCAGCCCTCGCTCTTTCCGTTCCTTTGGCTGCTGATCGAACCGCTTGAAGAACTCGTCGCCGAAAAACTTTCTGAAGAACGGGTCGTCGAACGGTGTAGCATGCGATCCATCGGTTCGTCCACTTTTCGTGGCATAGATGTTCACCACGGCCGGCTTCACCGCCTTAGCAATTTCCACAAACGTCTGCCCGCCTCCACCGGACAATACAGGTTGAGGGACTGTGGCGACCGGTCTTGCGATCGAAGGGGTAAATGGGGCGGAAGAAGTATCAGGAACGGCATGGCCGGTCGGCAACCATCCGAGATCGGACGCGACGACAAATCCAATAATCATCCCGGCCGTCAACAACGTCGCGGCGACGATCCAACTTCGGTTCCCTTGAGTCCACTTCCTGTCGATGTCCAACGGGTTCATGATGTTGTTGTCCGTCCCTCTGACGCTCGCTCGCGCCTACTGCATCTCACCGGCGTAGATGCCCATGATCGTATGGAGAAACTTGATTGCCTCCGCCTTGGGACGCTGGAACGAATTCCGACCGATGATGCTGCCGAATCCTCCGCCGTCCCGAATAGCCCGCGCTTCCTCGAACACGTGCTGATCTTCGCTCTTCGCGCCCCCGGAGAAAATCACGATGCGACGGCCATCGAACGAACTTTGCACGACATGCCTGACCCGCTCGGCCAGGGTCTTGAGGGGAATCTGAGTCGCCTCATAGACCTTCTTCGCCGCCGCCTGCTCTAAATGGGCCGTGGGGAGCTTCACCTTGATGATATGTGCGCCGAGTTGGGCGGCAATCTGCGCGGCATAGGCCACGACGTCTAATGCCGTTTCACCTTCCTTACTGATAGCCGACCCGCGCGGATAGGACCAGACCACTACAACCAATCCGTTCTCCTTCGCCTCTTCAGCGATCGCTCTCAATTGCTCATACATGGAGTTGCAGTGGGCGGAACCGGGATAGATCGTGAACCCAACGGCGGAACAGCCCAGCCGAAGCGCGGCCTTGACGCTTCCTGTCACTGAGGGCTTTGGATCTTTCTCATCGTGCAGCACGTCATGATTGTTCAGCTTGAGGATAAGCGGAATCTGCCCGGCAAATTGGCTCGCGCCGGCTTCAAGAAATCCCAGTGGCGCGGCGTACGCATTACATCCAGCATCAATCGCAAGTTGGAAGTGATAGTGCGGATTGTAGCCGGCCGGGTTGGGCGCGAAACTTCTCGCCGGTCCGTGTTCAAAGCCCTGATCGACCGGAAGGATGACGAGCTTTCCGGTGCCCGCCAATTTCCCTGAATGCAGCATCCTGGCCAGATTTGTCTTGGTGCCCGCATTATCGCTGCCGTACCAGCTCAGAATCTCTTGTGCCCGGTCTCCCATAACTCCCCTCCCCGACAACATAACATGGATGAGTGCGACTACGCTCTTCCCTGAATGAACGCTTCCGCCGTCTCAACATCGCGGCGGCTTCCAATGATCAACGGCACGCGCTGGTGCAATTTCTTTGGTTCCACTTCCAGTATTCTGGACATTCCCGTCGTCGCTTTCCCACCGGCCCGCTCGACGACGAGCGCCAGGGGATTCGCTTCGTACAGCAGTCGAAGCTTCCCGTCGGGCTTGTCGACTTCACCCGGATAGAGATAGATCCCGCCTCCGAGAAGAATGCGATGCACGTCGGCCACCAAACAGCCTGAATACCGGCCGCTGTAGGGACGGCCTGTCGCTTTATCGCTGGTCTTGAGAGAGTCAACATATTTTTTTGTCCCGGCCGGCCATTTGTGATAGTTGCCCTCGTTGGCGGCGTAGACCCTGCCCCTCTCCGGCATCCTGATCTGCTCATGCGAAAGCAGGTACTCTCCGATGCCGGGCTCGAGCGTAAAGCCATACACGCCTTGTCCTACTGTGTAGACCAACATGGTACTCGAACCGTAAAGCAGATACCCAGCTGCGACCTGCTCGGTCCCTTTGCGCATCAGTTCCTCTTCAGTCGGCAAGCGATCGGTCCGGTCGCACTTGAGGATAGAAAAACTGGCGCCGAGCGGCATATTGCAGTCTGTATTGGAGGAGCCGTCGAGCGGATCGAAGAGCAGCATGTACTTGCCGTGCGGCCAATTTCCCGGCAGCGAGATCGGCTTTTCCATTTCTTCCGAGGCCAAGACGCAGACGAATCCGCTGTGCTGAAAGACTTTGACAAAGGTGTCGTTCGCAATTGCATCCAGCTTCTTGACCGTTTCCCCCTGTACATTCGTGTCGCCTGTCATTCCGAGAATGTTGATCAGCCCAGCACGCCGAAGATCTTGGGCGATGAGTTTGCCGACGAGACCGATCTGGGTCAAGAGGCTGGAAAACTCCTCCGTCGCGCCTTGATGCGAGTCCTGATTCTGGATGATAAATCTGCTTAAAGTAAGGGGAAATTGTCCCATAATGAGGATGAGTATAGCGGGTTTAGAACGCGCGAGCAATCAATGATCAGAACTTTTTCTTGGCACTATTGTTCCCTGGTAGGCCATCAATCAGATCGGCGACAATCGACCCGATCACCACCTTCGCCTTCATCCGCACAGGAGTCCTGCGATCATCCGTAGTAAGCCAGACACGGATATTCCCCTGGTTCATAAATAGTCCATGGAACGGCATGATGACGAGCACTCGCGCCGTTTCCACCTTCCCCCAGGGACCCCCTAGTGTCTCAACGTCTTCAACACGGACCTCTACAGGCCTATTTTTCTTATCATGATACACATTCATGGTCAGTGACGCCCCAGGCTTTATCGGCAACACGCTGCGGGTGTAATACAGGCATGAGATGATGTCCTGAGTCCCAGCCGGTATAGGCAATGATTCTGTGGTTCCGCCTCTGACGGCCGTGACCGTCCCTTCTTTTTGGTGGAACATGTATTCTATGTCTTCTTTCTTCTTACCTTCTCGTCGCCGGAAAGTCATATGCTCCGGAACCAGCGCGGTGAGATCCAGTTCTGACTCTACGCGATTGTCGACCGGAAAAAACTTCGCGATGATAGGCCTGGACTGTGCTGTCGCCACCAACTTGGCGAGCGATCGGTCCTTCTGGCCCTCCATCCCAGCCACTTCCATGACGGCGGTGCCCGCGGTGATGGATGCTTCGGAACAGCAGGCCCCTCAGCGGACTGGGCAGGCAGGGACAGCGACAGAGCCAAGACACTGGCTGTTATTGCGACTTGAACACGCACGCGGGTGATTCGAGAAGGCCAGGCAGGGGATAGGTACCGAACACGCTCTACTGGCTGAAAGCTTGTCTTGCCTCAGTTAATTCACTCTCAATAATGGAACGAATGATGTGCATTCGTTCGGACGAAATCGCTTCAAATCGCAAGACCAGAGCAGGCTGCGTGTTGGAAGCCCTTATGAGACCCCACCCATCATCAAATATCGCACGTACGCCGTCGATCGTTATGAGATCCCGAAGCAGCAGATTCGCCGGTCCGAGACCCTGCTTCGTCTTGAGGTAGCCCTCAAACCTGGCCTGAATCAATTGGACCACATCAAATTTTATAGTATCAGGCAGGTCTACACGAATCTCTGGGGTGACCACCGTCTTCGGCAAATCGGAAACCAACGCTGAGAGCGGCTGCGTTCCCTTTGCCAGGATTTCAACGAGCCGACAGGACGCATAGACGGCATCGTCATACCCAAAGTATCGATCGGCGAAAAACATATGCCCGGACATTTCACCGGCGAGCACGGCGGACTCCTCCTTCATCTTCGCCTTGATCAGCGAATGACCCGTTTTCCACATGATCGGACGCCCGCCACGTTTCGCAATATCGTCGTAGAGGCTCTGCGAGGCCTTCACTTCAGAAATGATCGTGCTGCCTGGTTTCGTGGCAAGAATATCCCGCGCGTAGACGACCAATAGGCGGTCGCCCCACAACACGTCACCCTGCTCATCCACGGCCCCAATCCGATCCGCGTCGCCGTCATACCCAATCCCAACATCGGCTTTGTGATCTTTCACCGCCTGTATCAGATCAGATAAGTTATCGAGGACCGTCGGATCCGGATGGTGGTTTGGAAACCGCCCATCGAGATCACAATACAACCCCGTCACCTTACACCCCAGCAACTCGAGAGCTTGCTTGGCCACAAGCGAAGCAGCGCCATTTCCACAATCAATAACCACATGCAGGCGATGCGCCTTGACACCGGAAAAGCTCTTCTTGATATAGGCCAGATAGTCCGGAATAATCGGGTGCTCGGAAAGATGACCTGTCCCCGACACAAACGTGCCCTTCTCCATCACTCGCCGGAGTTCCTGAATCTCCTCGCCATAAATCGCTGTCTTGCCGATACAGACCTTAAATCCATTATACTCGGCTGCATTGTGGCTCCCGGTAATCATCATGCCGCCGTCTACCGGAAGCGTGAATAAAGAAAAGTACACCAGCGGCGAGGAACAGATACCGATGTCGATGACGTGTAATCCGCCGGCAAGGAGGCCCTTCAAAAGAGACTTGTGCAGAGTCGGCGAACTTAGCCGACCATCACGACCAAGACTGATGGTTTTGACTCCACGCCCGTTGACGTAGGTGGCATAGGCCCGCCCCAACCGTTCAGCGACTTCCTCCGTCAGTTCCTTGCCGACGATCCCGCGCAGATCATATTCTCGGAACAGAGCCATACTTTCTCGTTTAAAAGTTAAAAAGTGTGAAAGTGGAAAACTTGGAATACTTTATGGAGGCATTCACTCTGTTCCGTGCAGCATCTCAACCTTCCAACTTTCAAACTTTTACACTTTCTAACTCTTCGGCCCTTCCGCGCCNCNNCCNTAGTCATCCTNNAANCNGACAATGTCGTCCTCGCCAAGATAGGGCCCGTTCTGCACCTCAATAATATGCACCGTATCTGGGCCGGGATTTTCCAATCGATGCTTGGTTTCAATCGGAATGGCCGTGCTTTGCCCAATCTGCAAATCGAACACGTCATCGCCCCTGGTCACACGCGCCGTACCGGCAATCACCACCCAATGCTCGCTGCGCTTGTGGTGCAATTGGAGCGAGAGCCGTCCGCCTGGATTGACCGTCACTCGTTTCACCTTGAATCCAGGCCCTTCTTCCAAAACGGTATACGATCCCCACGGCCGCTGAACCGTGAGATGCTCCAGATGTTCAGGTGCCTGCTGCTGTTTGAGAATGTCGACGATCTTCTTGACATCCTGCGCGCGCGACTTCGGACAGACCAACGTGGCATCAGGCGTATCCACCACAACCATGTCATGTAAGCCGATCGTGGCCACCATTCGTCGGTCGGCATAGACAATCGAACGAGTGCTCTCGATATCGACCACTCGCCCTGTCATCACATTGCCGGCCTTGTTCTTCTCCGCCACTTCGTCCAGACTCCCCCAACTCCCCACATCAGACCATTTGAATGTCACCGGCACCACTGCCGCTTTCGCCGACTTTTCCATCACGCCATTGTCGATCGAAACTGACGTGACGCGGCAATAGGCTTCATCAATCGCCTGTTTTGATGCGCCGGCGTTTTTCAGTTCCCCAATCTGATCCATAGCCTTGGCCAGCCCGGGCTGATGCAGACGGATTTCCTCAAGAATCGTCGCTGCGCGCCAGACAAACATGCCGCTATTCCAAAAATAATTTTTCGCCTTGAGATACTGGGCTGCTTTGGAGGCATTGGGCTTTTCTACGAACTTCTGGACTCGATATCCGCGAAGCTTGCCTTGTTTGCCCAGTATAACCCTGACATTCGGTTTGATATATCCATAGCCCGTCTCAAGCCTGATCGGCATAATCCCAAATGTAACGAGGTAGCCCTCGCCCGCGAGTTGCGCGGCTAACTCGACCGCCGTTTCAAAGTCTCGCTGCCCGGTCACCACATGGTCAGCCGGCACGACCAACATGAGGGCATCCGGATCGCGCTTGAGAACTTCGAGCGCGGCCAGCGCAATGGCAGGAGCCGTATTACGTCCTTCCGGCTCAAGGACAAATCCGTTTTTGATATCGTCTTTCCAATCGATCAGTTGCGCACGAATCAGGTCGGCTTGCGCCGCATTTGTGGAGATCAACACGTTGGCGGCAGGCGCGCAGCCAAGGACGCGCTGCATCGTCTGCTGGATCAGCGTATGCTCACCGCCGATACGCAAGAGCTGCTTCGGAAACAGATGCCGGCTCAACGGCCAAAATCTCGTACCGCTCCCACCCGCCATGATCACGGGATAGAGATGAGAGTTCAGATCGTTATTCGTGATACGTGAATCGTGAATTGCCATAAATGTAATCCATCTGCTCGTGTCACGTTGAACGATTGACGGTTAACGTGGCCGATGCTGCTGCGCCTCCAGAATCATCTCAACAACTTCGCGCACAGCCCCCTCCCCGCCTCTCTTTTGACAAACGTAGTCGACTATCTGAAGAACTTGCGGCAGTCCATCGGCAGGCGCTGCAGAGAATCCCACTGCTTTCAATGCCTCAAGATCGTTCACGTCATCGCCAATGTAGGCTACCTGACGGAGGGAGACGCCGTGCCGCATCGCCATGCCACGAATCACCGACAATTTGTCCATGGCACCTTGATGTAATTCGGGTATTGCAAGTTTTTCCGCCCGGCGGGCTACCAATCTGGTTCGTTCCTGCGTGACGATCGCCGTGATGAGACCGGCTTTCTGAAGCAGCTTGATCCCCATTCCATCACGCGTATTGAACTTCTTCCATTCATCTCCCGACTCGGAATAGTACATTCCGGCATCCGTCAACACACCATCAACGTCCGTAGCAAATAGATGAATCCCCTTCAACTTGGCTAGGAGTGGTCTCCTACTTTGTCGGGCCACTCGCTGTATCTTTTTCTTCATTATTTCTTTGCCCGGTGCAAACACCTAAGAACGTATCGCCAGGGCAGCATCCTACGAAGGAAACAAGATTTATATAGCACAATTTTGTCGAATTAGAGCCGAGCCATACATAATGAGGGGAACGAAACCGGATTACTGTGGAATGGCGAGAGAGAGCCGGTGAGCTTAAATGAATCGCTTCAGCGCATCTCTCCAGGGTGGAAGCATGAGACCTAACGAGGTAAGGCGACCCTGGCTGAGGATGGAGTAGGCTGGACGCCTGGCCAGACGACCGGTTTGTGCGGTCGTGATCGGCAACACCGGAAACGACGCTTCACGATTGACCAATGACGGGGGACGATTCTCCCTCGGAGCGAGAACAAAGCTAGCGGACTATTTCAGCATCCTGTCATGACACTCGTTGGGACAACACTGGGTGGAAACTCGGCACGAGTCGCTTGAGGTCCTGAAGCAGATCATCTTCGTCCTTCTCCAAAAGTCTCATCTGTAAATCCCTCACCCATCGCTCGAGATCATCCACTGGAAGAGGAGCCCCAACTGCCCGATTGATTTTGGGGTGAGCCGTAGCTTCCACTTCTTCGCTTCCCTCGAAGAGCTCCTCGTAGAGCTTCTCACCCCGTCGCAAACCTGTATAGGCGATCTCGATATCTTTCCCCGGCACAAGACCGGACAACACAATCATGTTCCGCGCAAGATCGGCGATTCTGATCTGTTCTCCCATATCGAGCACAAATACTTCTCCTCCCTTCCCCATGACACTCGCCTGAAGGACGAGCTGGACCGCCTCAGGAATCGTCATGAAATACCGCTTGATTTCCGGGTCGGTCACCGTCACCGGCCCGCCTTTCCTGATCTGTTCGGCAAACAGCGGCACCACGCTTCCATTACTCCCCAACACGTTTCCGAAGCGAACCACCGTAAACTTCGTCGCCCCCCGCTGGCTGAGCCCCTGAATCAAATGCTCGGCGATCCGCTTCGTGGCCCCCATGACACTCGACGGGTTGACCGCCTTGTCCGTGGAGATCAGCACGAATCGATCCACCCCGGCGGCTAACGCGGCTTCCGCCACCACATGCGTACCCCATACATTGTTTCGCACCGATTCTTTGGGATTCAGCTCCATGAGCGGAACATGCTTGTGCGCCGCCGCATGAAACACGATGTCCGGACCAGTCTGCCGGAAAATTTCCGCCACTCGATCAGGCATCGTGACATCTCCAATAACGGGGAGGACACCAACCTGCGGATATGCCGCTCTCAACTCCAGCAAGAGCGCATGCAGGGCATTTTCATATCGTTCGAACAAGACCAAAGACTCCGGCCTGTAATGCGCGATTTGCCGGCACAGCTCGGAACCGATCGATCCTCCTGCGCCGGTGACCAAGACCGTTTTGCCCTCAAGAAGCGGATGAATCTCCTGGCAGTCCGTCTGAATCGGCTCACGCTGGAGCAAGTCTTCCAGACTCATCGGTCGTACTTGTTGCAGCGAGACAGGATCGCCAAGGAGCCGCTTGACGCTGGGAAGAATCTTGATGGGGACCGTGCATCCTTCTGAACCCGCGAGGATGCGCTGTTTCACCGTCGTACTGGCCGACGGAATCGCCACGATAATTTCATGCGCCCCCGCAAGATTCGCCACCGTCTTGATGTCGGCCGTCGTGCCCATCACGGGAATCCCATGAATCTTCATCTTGCGTTTGACCGGATCGTCGTCTACGAAGGCGACCGGAAGGCTGTTATAGCCTGCATCCGACAACATGTCCCTGACGAGCAGCTCCCCGGCGTTCCCCGCTCCAACAATCAACACCCGCCGCGCCGTAGGCCCGATAATCTGAAGCCATTCTCGAAACCATCGAACCGCCAGTCTGATACCTGCCAAATACATTCCGCTCAGGAGACCGGTGAGGATGATGACAGAACGAGGATACTCGGTCTGTCCAAGCACTAGATGGACGACTCCGTAAACTACCGCGGCGCTCGCAAGAGACGCCCACAAAATCCTTCCCAAATCGTGGAGACCAACGTACCTCCACAACCCTCGCTGAATCCCAAAGACCCACAGGCCCGAACCAAATACCAGCAAGACAGCCGGCAGATTTCTCCACATGATCCCGTCATAGGGAGGAGGAATATCCCCGTCGAAACGCAACGCAAAGGCCGTGAGGTTGGCCGCCAGAATGAGACTAAGTTGCGCGCCAACGACGAGCAGTGAACGATGGTCGAGCAACAGTCTCCCGTACCGTCCTGCAAAGGTGTGGAACAGCTTCGCCGTGAGTTGTCTCATACGTGGCCTTGAATACTGGACTATAGTGAAAAATGTCGTCGATGTATCACAAGGAGCTTCCCATCATCGCACCCGATCCTCACATGCCGCTGATTGTGCGCGTGCAACTGGGGCTCTTTTATCGTCTGCCCGATCCTCCTGCCCTGCAAGCATCACTTCGGCAGCCTGAATCACGCGACTCCCAGGCAGCTTCTGAAGGCAGTCGCTCAGACTGTTGATGTGACGATCACACCCTTCGTGCAAACAGGGCACACAATCTTCTTCACCCTGAACGAGAAAGACATTCCCTTGTCGTTGCGACCCATGCGTTTTCCATGGACTTGGAGCAGTCGCAAGAAAGTCTTTTGGCCACGGCCCCCACTTGACCGGATTCGATGGCCCGAACAATACCACAGTCGGTGCGCCTGCGGCCGCCGCCATATGACTCACAGCCGTATCCGTCCCGACATAGAGAGCAGCACGACTCAAGAGATAGCCAATGGCAGGCAACCTGACTTGACCCACAAGATTCACTGATGGACCTGGCAAATTCTGGATCACATGCTCACAGTAGGCTTGTTCATCCGACGAGGCGCCTCCTGTCACAACCACGGCCAGCTCATGGACAGCCAGCCACTGTCCGAGTGCAACCCAGCCGGCCACCGTCCAGGTCTTATAGGCAAACTTCGGCGACACGTGCAGCACGGCATATCGCTGGAAGCCATCCACGCCCGGGAACACTCGGCGGACAGATTCTTCATCCTCACGGCTCCAACTGACGACAGGAGTCGGAAGAGGCGTTACCTCCAAAGGTTTAAGGAGGCGGAGATTCATGGCGACCGTATGAGTATGCAAATTATCAAACGGAACCCATTCATTGAGCAAGCTGCGTTTCCATCGCGATTTATTGTCCGTCAACAGAGTCCCCACACGATGCCGTCCCGCAACCCAGGCGTAGAAGGTCGGACGATCGCCGGCCAAGACCGAGAGTGCGAGGTCATACCGAGCATATCGACAGCCGCATCCGGATAGGCGGCCTTTAGCGATCGCACCACAGGCGTTGCCAATAACACGTCCCCGATCCGCCGGGTGCACACCACCAAGGCACTGTGAATTTCCCGCTTCATCTCCTAGTCCGCGGGGTGCTCAAAAAGTCTGTCATTCTCACCCACCCAGCCCAGGCGCGCCAAGACGCGCCCTTCCTCGGCAAGGCTGCAGCGAGTGAAAGGGACTGTCGCGGCTCGACTGCCTTCGGCAAGCTCAGGCCCCGAGCCTGTCGAGGGGAGCTCGCCGAAGTCCCTTCTGACCGGCGACTGTCCCTGTTTAGATACGCGGGCACGGCTCGGCTGAGCTCGCCGAAGTCCGGCAATGCCGGAGCCAGTCCCCTGGAGTCTCTAAGCGCCGCGAGAACGGTGCTGGCGGGCTTTTTCAGCACCCCGCTACACCTTTCTCAGAAATGCGAGCATGTCATGGCCCCTATTCAGAAGTCTCGCCGGAACGTTGAGGACCTCTCCGAGCACTTTCAATCCTCGATAGACCGCCGGCGACGCCTGATAGGATTCGACAAACCGGACGTGCCTGGTCTCGATCCGTTCGATCCGAAATCCGCATCGTATCGCTAGACGGCCGAGCGAGTGCGGGGTAAAGAAACTGATGTGCCCTCCATGCCGGTTGACTTGAAAATAGTCCCACCCGCCTTTCATAACCGCCACGGTCCAACTGGCGGCATTGCCGGTTCCCACGATGAGGATCCCGCGCGCTTCCAGTATTCGCCACATCTCTCGCAGCATATCACCGGGCTCGCGGAGATGCTCGATAACTTCGATCAATGTCGCAGCCTGAAAACTCGCCGAAGGAAATCCTGCTTCTGCCAGCGTCCCGGGAAATACCCTGAGCCCAGCCGCTTGGGCGGCCTGGGCGGCACGCCCGGCCGGCTCTAGTCCTTCCGCGTCGATTCCGCACCGCTGAGCACTCATGATCAGCGCACCGGTCGAACAACCGATATCGAGCAGTCGGATGTGCGCCCCTTCTTGCATCCGCAACATCTCACGGAGTTGCCTGAACATCCGGGCAGCCCGTTGATCGTGCCGTCGTTGAGATGTCGGACTGGGCAATGTTCCCGTTGAGGTATCGAACTCCGCCATGGACGCGATGTAGGCGGATTCACGGATCTGACTAACCAGTTGCCCGCAGGCCACACAGCTGAGGAGATTACCTTCCGACAGTG
>SPAW01000018.1 GCA_005239465.1 Nitrospira sp.
GTCTCGACCGGGCGTCCCTCACGAGTCTGCCGTTGACGAACTGGTCACGGCCCAGGCCGATGACGAGCGGGCCTGGACGGCTCCGGTATTGGTCCGCAGACCAAAGCCTGCGGCGTTCTCGCTCTCTCCGGCTCAGGCTGCGCAAGCGGCATATTTTGCGCGTCTGCATCATGCACGCGACCTCGATTCATGGGTCCGTCGTGTCGTGCAAGAACGGTTGGATTGGGAGCAGGCGGCATTGGCGGTGGTGAAACGTCGCCTGAGAAAACCGGCTTAAACCCGCCTGCGAGCATCGAGAATTCCTTCCCTTGAAGCGTTTCTTCTGCCTACGGAGTTTGAATCAGATGGAAGGTCGCCGGATGGGCACAGCTACGTGCTCGACCTTCAAACCGGTCACTTGGATCTCTGATCACCTGCGCACTCCATTCCGTGGCTCTGCGTTTCCCGTCAAACGTGAACTGGGCCCGGACGCTCCAGAAATAGCGCGACTTCGGCTGAAGCGGAATCTCCAGCGTGTGTTCCGGCTGCCCGAGTCCTTGTTGGCGATAGACCAGCTCGCCGGGATCCGTATCCCGGCATCCATGGCCCCACGTATACTTATAATCAAAATATCTCTGCTCACCAGTACCGGCCTTCATCAAGTTGCTGATCTCAGGAAATTGTTTTCCCACTTTCCACAGCCGCACCTCATAGGTCACGGCCGTAATTCGTTTCCCACGAGGGTCAAGCTCGTCACGATCCTGTGATCTGGGAAATCGTTCCCAGCGGAAGGTCGGACGCAGCGTGGCGACTTGCGATTCTCGTTCGGCGAGGGGAGCTGCTGGCTTCAGACCAGATACCTTTGAATCGGTCAGGAACAGGTCGTCCACAATCAACTCCGCCAGCCGAGCCAGGCTGACATCGATGGCCTCTCGGAGGCCCTTCGCATCCTCTGCCGACCACTCAGTGAGCCGACGCGCCCCAGTCACATACCGGAAGGAATCCTGGTGCGGCCGCGATGCAGTAGAAGGACCAGTGAGGGTGACCCGCGCTTCGACCTGCAGTGCCAAAGGTGGGTCGATTTCGGACAACGTCCTCCGTAACTCAGCGGACGTCAGGACAATAGTGAGTCTTGCATCAGGTTGGCCGCCCTTGGCCGTAACGGCCTCCCGATGATTGGTTTGATCCCCAGCGTCCTTGGGAAGAATGGTTGCCTCGACATCGGTCCGCTCCGTCACCTGCGCGAGCACCTGCTTTTTCAACCGATGAATCAAGTACTCACTTAGTAAGGCCCCGTGAACCTGCGCCTCCCCGGATTTGACTGCCTCGGCCGAGGGCTTCTCAGTCTCCTCAATCAGGGTGCCGACATACTCGTACACGGTCGCGCCCCCAAACAGTGCGCCTAATAACATCGTTGCGGGTAGTCCTAAAATCGGGTTGTTCATTAGAGGCCGGAGATCCTCCTCCTTCAGTCCCGGGCGGCTGCTGGCAGGGCCCGTCAACGGACGATCGTGACGATCGATGCTCACAGAACGATCAAGGGACATATTAGGCAGCTCTTCTGAGACCACGACTCCGATGGTGCGGATCTTGGCTCGCACCTCCTCGGTGACGCGTGGCGACCGATGCTGCTCGTACAGCATCTGTGCGCCTCCCCCCTTTACTGTGGGCACACAGCCCTGTAGCCCCAGGAACAGCGAAAGAAGCAGGATGTTTATGATGGTTGCTGGAACCGCTCTCTCCTCCATAACGTTTCCTACAGAAGTGCCTTCCCGGTCTGCCCCTAATCCTTACGGCCAGCTTGCTCGACCAGCCAATGCTGTACCTCTGGGATCTCGCGGAACCCGCTGGTGAGTTTCCAGGCGGCTTCCCGCATGGAGCGCCTCACTCAGAGCACTTTGTGCAGGTTCACTGTGACGCGTGAGCAAGGAACGCGCCGAGGACGGTCAAGCTGGACGGTTTCGTCGAAGTGTGTGGTCTGAGGAACTTTTCTCGATTGGCCGGACCGGGAGGCAACCGGGGTGACGGGATCATCACGCCTGGACTATGAACAGCGGTTCCGTCCTATGAATCGCGATTCATAGTTCAGGCCGCTCTGGTCATCAGTCTGAGAAACCTTCCAACCTCCGGTTCCCCCACCAATCCGCTCGCAACCCCCTGGATCAATAGGGGCAGGTTCGAACGATCCTGTTGCACAGCAGCCGGCCAACGGGAACGGTACAGGCTTTGCTGTATCTCTGCGCAGAGAGGTACCGATCCAAACGGGGGTTTCCCATGACTGTTCAGCGGCTCCTTCTTTCTCTGATCGTCTCGCGCGCGAGCTCGCCGATTCCCTCTTCGGCGAAACGAGGAGCTGATTTGGCCACGCTAGGAGTCTTAATTACATTGCTCATAATTCTCACCCCTCGTGTTGGAACAGCGGAATGGTTTGCCGACGCGTACATCGGCGGCAGTTCCACCGTTGCAAGCAATAACAGGTTCCAAGTGAATGGGACTGTCGTCCGTGATCTTGAACGGTCGGACATCTCAACACCCGGCGGAGGGCGACTGGGCTACTGGTTCGAGACCTATCCCTGGCTTGGCCTCGCCCTCGATCTTTCAACGTGGAACCTCAATTTCAACGACATCGGACCACCTCAACTCTCTTCGCTGGAATCCCTCACCGTCGCAGCAATTTCCCCGCTGGTTATGGTTCGGTTGCCGTTAGACAAGAGTGAACAGTTTCCAAAGGGAAGAATTCAACCGTACGTTGCGGGAGGGCCGACCTTCTTCTATACGGTGCTGTCAGAATTTGCCGGGCACACGGTACAGTCCCCGGCGGTGCTCGACGATTCTTCAATGACCCTCGGCTTTGATCTCCGCGGAGGGATCGCGGTATTTCTCACGAAGAATTTTGGGATCTTTGCGGAGTATCGCTACCTGCAAGTCCGTCCAACGTTAGAGAGCAACACCGGAAGTGGCGTCGTGCAATATCAACCCACCTTCCAAACCAATGGCGGCGTGGTGGGAATAACCTACCGATTTGGGTGGTAATGGGAAGAAACGTTGGTGGGGATGATGGTCAAGAGGTAATCTTCGTCGAAATTTGCAACAAGTCTTCTTCGGGTTACCTCCACGAGAGGGTATAGTGGGTCAGCACAGGGGTCTGACCCCGTAATTTAAGCGCTAAATCTTATTGCTGACCCACTTCGTTCGTCTTGGCGCAGGGTAACGAGGGATTCTTATATTGTCCCCTTCAAAATCCCCACTGCTCTGCGATCACAAGTCCCCGATCTGGACCCACGGAACTCGGGCAAAGTGTTTGCGATCATAAGTGAGAATCTGTGTGAGTCCCTGCGCTTTCATGTGGAAGGCGTTGTACGCGTCCACGAAATCGATGTTTGCGTGGACATAGAGATCTAGAGCCATCAAGAGCAGCGGGGCTTCGGGACAGTCCAGATTGGGCGTATTCAAGATCTTCTCGACCTTCGCGGCTATATCCGACTTCTCTAGTTTGTAGAAGGATTCCAGCGTCCAGATGATCTCGGCGATGACAAGCAGACTCGTCGCCAATTTGATTTTGCCGCGCAGGGCATCGCGAAAGAGGGTCTCGGCTCGCTTGGCTTTCGCCGGATCGTCGTTGGTTAGAAAACGAAGAAACACATTGGTATCCACGAAGAGACTAGCCATGCCCGGCCACCTTCTTGGCTACGGCCTGTCTCACAGACTGACGAATCTTCTCAAAATCTTCCGGGTGCGCAGACGGCTGAACCGAGCCTCTGAGATCAAGAATGGTTCCCTTCACGACCTTCAAGACGACTTCCTCATCCCTCATCACGAAGAGAACCTTCTCTCCCTCCTTCACTCCCAGGCGGTCACGAATCGCCTTGGGAATCGTGACCTGCCCTTTCCTGGTCATAGTAGATTCCTGCATTCTTACCTCCTCGATTTAGTAGTACCTTGTAATTCTAGTACTACCTTCTGAGTGAGTCAATCTCGACTCTGGAAAGAGGTGAACCCCTGGGGGGAGTCTTCGACACCCCAGTACCCCCGAAACACGCCCGCATTCCCGCCGGCGCCGAGAGCTCGCCTCACAAGTGAGCGCGGTCGACGGATCACCAAGGGAGCAAGGAGACAGATGAACCTGGCTCGCTTGCACACACCCTTCGTGTGCATCTCCGAATTCGTGCCCTACTCCGGGGTTTACGGAGACCTTGATGTGTTCCTGATCCAGTGGCAAGTCGGGTCCTCGAAGCCCGATATCCATCCGAACGCCCCTGCCCCTCCGATCCAGTGCCTGACCCTGTAATATTCGCCTAGTCCTTACGGACAGCTTGCTCGACCAGCCAATGCTGTACCTCTGGGATCTCGCGGAACCCGCTGGTAAGCTGCCACGCGGCCTACCGCATGGCGAGTTCAAAGTTCCGCTTCAATTGGCCGATGGCGATGCGCTGCGCGGGTGTTATTCCACTAACTGACCTTGAAGAAAGAGGGCCTGCTCCAGGGTGCGGAAGAATTTTTGGTAGGGGGCCGGATCTTCGACGGCTCGCAGGTAATACTGGGCGCTGGCGCGCACGACGAGTTGGGTGTCGTTTCGCTTGCGCACGGTGATGGTGAGCCGGACGAGATCACTGCGGTGCCAGAAGGGACCCCACGTGTGGTAGGACTTCGTGAAGATCAGGAGGCTTTGATCGTCGTAGAGGTGGTAGTAGGGATCCGTGCCGATGCTGGGCCGTTCGAGTGGCTCGAACTTCTTGCCCGAGACCATACCCAGTTGCTCATCCAATACTTCCACCATGAACCCGAGGTCCTGCATGGTATCGACGGCGGCTTCGAGCGTCCGTCGACGGTCGGTGGTGTCGAATACGCGGCTCTGGGCGACACGCAGTTTGACTTGGCTTTCTTCCGACAGCCAGATCTGTTCCCGCGAATCCCACTGCGCTTGATGACGCAACTCGTAGGGCGTGGGACAGCCCTGCAACAGCAGACAGAGCCCGGCAACCAGGAGGAGGCTCCCGCTTCGAGAGATCGTGCTGAGCCGGCGGCTCATGTGCCTGTGATTGTGCAGCACGAATAGCCTCAGGGATCCTACTCCTTGGCGATAAAGAGCGACCGTTCCAGTGTGGCAAAGAAATTCTGATAGACCTTGGGGTCTTCGATGGGTTTGTTGTTGTAGATGGCATTGGCCCGGATCAGCATGCGGCCCTCCGCCTGCGGGCGCACGGTGACGGTGACGCCTAACACGTCGTAAAAGTTCGGCTCGGCGAAACGCGCAGCCGTCACCAGACCCAAGGGCTCGTTGGCCCGCTCGATGATGAAGCCCAAGTCCTGCAGCGCGGCGATGACCCCGCGCATGGCCAGCTGGCGGTCCTTCACGTCGAAGGCGCGAGTCTGCACACTCCGGATCTTCATCTGCGCTTCGGTCGGAGCAAGCAGGTCCTGGGAAGGTTGTGGCGCCACACACCCCTGCACGAGTAGGACACCCGCCAGCACGATGCTTTCCCAAACGGCTCGCCGCGTCATGATGGCCTCATCTCAGAGTGTGAACGCTTCCAGAAACACCGCCTTCGACAACTTGGCAAAGAATTGCTGATACATTACGGGATCGCGGAGCATTTCCATCTTTTGCTGGCCCGGCGGGATGTGCTGGCGATCGGCTTGGCCATCCCCCTTCCATACGACCCGGTAGAACATGATCCGGACTTCCTGGCGCGTGGCCTCCGGATTGATCGGCCGCGCGATGAGCATGGCGGCGATTCTCTGGTGGAGATCCACGGGCATGATGAATTTGCCCAAGGAGAGGAAGAAGGCGAAGAACCGACCGATGTCCTGACCGTACTCCCGGGCGCTCCGCTCCTTGGTGGCTCGCAGGAACCCCACGTCCTGCACACTCTCCTCCACTTGAAAGCCGAGGTCCTGCAGGACGGCGGCCGAGGCGGACAGTAATTCCGTTTCATCCTTGGTCTCGAAGAAGCGGGTCTGCATGGCCTTGTTGCGGGGACTCTCCGCCGTAAGCTGAAAGAGCTCTTCCGGTTGGGTATGCGTGATACATCCGGCGAGTTGGCTCGACAGGACGAGGCAAGCCCCCGCCAGCAGCGCTCGCCGCATCCCGGTTCCGGCACTCTTGCTAGAACTGCGTATAGTTGTAGGCAAAGTCGCGGACCTTCCTCTCTTCGTCGTACTTGATGATGATAGTGAGGGTGCGCTGGCGCTGCGAGCTTGAGCTCTCGCTCGATCTGGCACCCAGGATGATCAGCCCCGCGTAGGAAGAACTGGCCGAGTCCACTCGATCGGTCGAGACCTTGTCGTAGATCCAGACTTCGCGGCGCTTGTCGTCCGTTGTGACGATGTTCGGGCTGCCGAGGAGCTCCGCAACCTGGGAGGCGGGCATGCCGACTTTGATCTCTCCCTGGACCTTCCCGACGGTCAACCGGTCTTCTTTGGTCTTGTCGTCTTTGATCTCGGCTCTTCCGCCCTCGCACCCTGCTGCGGCGATGGACAGACACAGTCCCACTACCAGCCATGTTCGTTTCATCGGATGTCCCTCCTTCGGCGTGTAGGCTCTGCGTTCCACGAATTCCTTCTCGGCACAGGATACGCTGACCGTCGAACGTCTGCCAATGGGGCACTTCCTTAAGGCACTGAGTGCAGGTTCACTGTGTTGCTTGAGCAAGAGGTGTGCCGATAGCGGAGGTTGTGGAAAGACCATGTCCCGAAAAGAGAAACAGGCTTCTGCGTTGGCAAGAGCGATTCGTGCTGGATCTATTTGAGGATTTGGAGGTATCGAATCAGATACAAAGGAAGTGATTTCGATCGGGANGTGGATTGCTTGACAAGAATGCAGCGCACAGCGACCACACGAGCACCTTCGTTNAGTCTGCGAANGNTCGTTCACAATCTAGGAACGATCGTTCATAAGATCCTGGTGCANCAAGGGNNTANTTATGTTGTGGCAACTCAGGGAGGCTACGGCTTGTCTGAGGGAGTGTGCCCTTGAGATTGGGGTCCGGTCATCTCGCTTTCCAATTTGCGAAGTCAGCGATCGTAACAGCAAACGATTCCTGGAACTGTTTTCTCTACCACTCTCTGACCCAGGCCCCGTACTCTGTTGGCTTCTTGCGTCGGTCGAGTACTTGCGCGTAGCTCTCTTCCGACAGTACCCCACTCGTCCGATCATGCATCACCCGCCCATCGTGGATGAACGTCACCAATTCGAATGGCTGTGACGTATGGGAACCTGCCAGCGAGGCCACGTCGTCCGGCGCGATCGTGTACGCGTTCCCCACCTTGCCGAACGGCCATCGCACGTTCACATAGGTATCGAACGCCAACTCGGAGCAGGTGATCCTATCCCACGTGTTTGTATCGAACCCGAAGTCATACGTCTTGCCGATATGGGAAAAGGCCAGCGTGATTGCGCGCTTGACGTCTTGCCGGTCGATGGCATCGGACTTGGGTCTGAGGATCGCCAGGTCATCCACGTTCAAAAAATGATCGACCGTATTGATCTGGGTGCCATCGCGGAGCGCCTCGACGATCGTGCGACCTGCACGAATCTCCTGGATGTGGGAGACCACCAAAGGGTGATCCAGCAAGTCCATGGTCCGGAGTTCGTCCTCGGTCCCCACGTAGAGCGCGACATGGCCAAAATGTCCAGGGATGAATACATCGGTCAGTCTAAACGGGGTCCGTTCCAGCAGCAGGTCCCCCGGCTGGAGCTGCGCGCGGACGTACCGAGTCCATTCCATATTCTCGAAGAGCTTACCTTTCCGGAACTCGACCAGACCGATCACGTTTCCGAACACCTTTGACAGGTTGAACGTGATAAACGGGAACAGGGAGGCCTCAAACTGGTGGATACGCTTCCGGTGGTGGTCGAAAACGCGCATCATTCTCGTCTTGGCTTCAGCCTGCTTGCGCTCCCCCCAGGCAGTACTCCTCGCTGCTTGATGGAGAACCTCGGTCAGGAACGGGTCTCCCACTACCCCTGCTTTCCCGGCACGGGCCAGCTCCTGTTGAAGGGCGGTGAGGCCGGCGTCCACGTAGGCTCGATACTCTGGTCTTGCGAATTCGCGTTCGACTTGATCCCAGAAGGCCGATGGGATCTGTCGCGCAGGGTCTTCCTGATTCAGCAATGGTCTCATCCCCGGGATGACCACAAAGTGGCTGCGCAAACATTCCGCGTTGTCGTACAACGTCATGGCAGACAGCAGCGCGAGACCGATGGCTCGCAGGCGGAACGCATTCTGATACGGGATGCCTTGTCGGCTGAGCTTCGGCAGGTGCTTGAACGTGAGGCGGTACAGATCTCTCCGAAGACGAAGATAGGTTTCTTCTACCGTATGAATGCGGACGTGCCTATCTCCACGGATAATCCCCCCCTCATCCGCGATGTCTGCTTCGAGAGCCGACGCGATGCTCGCCCAATGTTGGCGCGCTTCCGTCGATTGCTCGATGAGAGCCTGGAGTGCCTGTAAGTCCCGCCCCAGGTCCTCTTCGCCCATCCCGGCCAGGAGCAGAGCCAGTTGCTGTTCAGCGTGGTGTAGCCTCTCCTCTACTCCGATTGGATACAGGGCACGGATATCCTGATCACGTTCCACCCAGAGCGACTCGAGCTCCGACTGTAGTTGCCTGAGCGAGTGGAGCGCCGTTCTGAAGAGCCGTCTCTGTTGCTGACCTTGGTCCTGTGTACTGCCGGCGTCCGGGCTCACCTCCTGAAGGGCATCAAGCGGATGCCTGTGATTCCACCCCACGAATTCGTCCGGCCACACATTCCGTACAGCGGCGAACGCATGGAAGTTTGCCAGCAACTCACTGCCGGCCATGACCGCGAGACTGGTGTGCAGGAGGGTCCGTCGTCCGCCTGACTCCCTCTGGCCTTTGAGCATCGTGAGTCGGTGAGTCTCCACCAAATGGGAGAGCCCGGCTTGCAGCGAGACATACTCCCTCCTGAGCTCATCGGTAATCCTGGGACCCTGGCGAGCCGCATCCTGTACGTCGTTGAACTGATGTCTGAGTTGCACGCCCTGCTCATGGAGCTGGCGGAACCACTCGACCTCAGGATGGAGCGGAAGCGTGCGTACGAACTCGGTTGCGTGGGACGCGGCAGCTGTCGTCTGAATCGAGCAAGCCAGCCACGCCAGGAAGATCCAGAGGTGATTGAACCGGTGCATGTTCTTGACGAGCATGACGCACCTCCGAGAACCAAAGGCCCGGGCAGATTTCACATTGGATCTTAGTCGGAGCGCAATGCCTGAGCCACTGATGAGAACTGCACCAACGGAAAGTGAACGGCCGCATCCACGAGCAGCGCCCCGTAGAGGATGGCAGATTCTGTCACCGCAACCGGCGCTTTCCATATCATGGGCAGACAGGAGTTCCGCTTGTTTTCCAGAGCATACCGGTAGCGGTTGAGCGGAGCATTCAAGGGCCACAGTGTCATGGTCATCGGCGGCCTGCACATGCCCGTCTCCGGTGCTGTGTCATAATCCGAGAGATCCCAGTCTCCGTCGGTCCACAGGGCTCTTCCCAAGCGATCAGGTTGGAACAGAACCACCTTGCTGTCCCCATCAATCCAATATGGCTCGGCCTTCTCGCCGAAGGAGGGTCTGGCCCGGTGAGAGAGCGTATGGCGAAGAAAGGTGACATCGGCGACCGTTCCATCCGGAGTGACCCACAGCACCTGGCCAGATGTCGTGTCGTAATAGCGGCCAGATTCATCCTCATGAAAATAGGCTTGCGGGAGACCGCCGCAGCCGATCAGAACCGTCATTTCAGCTATCGCAGCGATCAGAAGCCCGACGCGATGTGGCATCGCACTTGTCCACCTGCTCCATTTGCCCCAATGCCCGCGCATTTCCTTCAGGCATCGACGGGGGGCTGATCGGAGAAGGGCGAACGTGCGGGCGCGGCAGCGATGCCGGTTTGATCTACTCTCATTCATGGTCCCCTTCACGGTTGCGAGAGCCGATACATCCATCGGTCCACCTCTTGGCCCCTCGGTGATTGCTCACGAAACGATCATCAATGTTCACGCCAGCCTGTGGAGAGTCGGCTTGGTCCTGGACCGCGATCTTGAGAGACGAACTGATGTCTTGAAATGGCAATTGGCATGCCGCGAATTGACCAGCAGGTATTCATTGGCTTTGGCTCCATCTACCACTTATACGGCGATCGTTGACTAACGGAGGAAGGTCATCTCCACCTGGGGCGCAGGCGGTCAGTGTGAGAGAAGTGACCAACACGACCGAGAATGCATGCAACCATCTTCATGGCGCACCTCCTGCCGGCTCTTCGTGTCTGCCGTGATAAGGTGCAGGTTGGGACAATCAGCTACCGAGTCAGAGTAAGTTAAATTGTGGTTTGAGCAAGAGGTGTGCCGATGGCGGAGGTTGTGGAAAGACCATATCCCGAAATGAGATACAGGCTTCTGCGTTGGCAAGAGCGATTCGTGCTGGATCTATTTGAGTATTTGGAGGTATCGAATCAGATACAAAGGAACTGATTTCGATCGGGAAGTGGATCGTTTGACAAGCATGCCGCGCACAACGACCTCACAAGCACCTTCGTGCAGTCTGCGAAAGTTCGTTCACAATCTATGAACGATCGTTCATAAGCTTCTCGTGCAACTTGCTTGTATTGCTGTTGTGGAAACTCAGGGAGGTTACGGTTTGTCTGAGAGGTTGTGTCCTCGTGATTGTTGCCCGGTCATCTCGCTTTCCAATTTGTGGAGCCATCGCAAGTAACAGGAAACAGATCCTTAACAGCAAACGGGTCCTGGAACTGTTTTCCCTACCCAGGGTTGGATGGTCATGGCGCTCCCCAGATCGGTGAATGCGCCCGAATCGTGCGCAGAGTCATGGCACAGCAGGTACGGAATAAAAAGCCCGCAACGCTCAGGCCTGAGGTGGAGGAACCGGCAGTCCTTCCAGCGCCATGATCCGCGATGCATTGGTGGTCGGGCAGGGGCCGGGGAAGGAAGCGTCTTTTTGACAGTCCCCGGTGCCTATGTCATCATGTAGGCCGTTATATAGGTCGTGGTATAGTTTGACGGAGGCCTATCGTGGCGAGTTCGACCAGACAGGCGAATTTTACGTTGCCCGAAGATCTGCTCGAAGAATTGAAGAAAACGGTTCCGAAGGGGGAGCAGAGCAAGGTCGTGGGAGACGCCTTGCGCCATGAGCTCAAGCGAATCAAGTTCAAGAAGGCATTGCAGAGCAGTTTTGGGGCTTGGCAGAAGGGCTCGCATCCGGAACTGTCCACAGGCACTCGCCGGTTTGTCCGCTCGCTCCGTAGATCCGTCCGTCTTAGGCGCCTGGGCATCCAGTGACCAAGATCGTGCTGGACACCGATGTCCTCATCGACGTGCTCAGAGGCCGGCAAACAGCCCGGTCGTTTCTTCAGGACGTGGCGGACCGCTTCGTCCCCTGCTGTTCGGTCATCTCGGTTGCAGAACTCTACGTCGGGATGAGGCCGGAAGAAGAAACCGGAACTCGAACATTGCTCGATTCGCTCGTGACCATTCCCGTGTCGCTCGAGATTGCTGAAGTGGCCGGGCGTTTCAAGAAGAGAACCACGAGTCGTCGGCTGGAGCTGGCCGATTGTCTGATTGCCGCGACCGCCTTCGTCGAAGGGGCTCCGTTGGCGACCGGCAACGTGAAAGATTATCCAATGCACGAAATCACTTTGTTGAATGCGAGGCAATAGACGCTTATTCAGCATCCGCTCCGTCTCCTCTAAAAACGCGAAGGGCCTCTCTTTCGGTCTTCGATACTTTTAGTCGCGGTTCGGGTCATTCACCGGCAATCCTTCCAGCGCCATGATCCGCGATGCATTGGTGGTCGGGGAGGGGCCTGGTGCTTTCGCGTTTTGCAACTGACGTCCGCTAACAGTGAATAGGAAACGGTTCCTGGAGCTGGTTTCTCTACAAACATCCTTTCTCTGGAGTTCAGAGGAATACCAAAGATGGTTGAGCAAAAGCCTACTGAGAGAACCACTCCGGATGCTGGCTAAGTACAAGTGAGACGCGGTTTGCAAAGTCTTCAAGCGCTAAGGCAGAAGCACGCCTTGCATACTGCTCGGGGTTTGAGAATAGGATATGATTGGCCGCTACGGAGGATTGGATGGTGAGCGGTCCATAGCTTTGTCTGTCGCCTACTAATGACACCGAGCCAGTAATGGAGAAGGTATCTTCGTATTGAATCACTCCGGCAGGAAGAAAGAACAAGAGCCCTGTGATAAAGGCTTTCCCTATGCCATGACCTTCCTCTGAGGCAATGCTGCCACTGGCAACGACCTTAAGCGTGAGCGGGACTTTGTGAGTAGGATAAATGGGATAGTGCACTTGCCGGAAGGTCTGGTTTTTTACCAAGACAGCGCTTAGCGCCTCACCCACTTGGCCACTTCCCCACTTCACAGCCGTATCATCGACTTCCAGTAGAACCTCAGAAGCCAACGTGAAAGTAGGCGGAGATCCGGTCAGAGGCTCCTTTACCTCAAAAGAATCCGATAAGCAGCCTGGGAGCAACAAACCA
>SPAW01000019.1 GCA_005239465.1 Nitrospira sp.
CGGGATCTGTGGGAAAGCCTCGATCGACACAGTGCGAGTGCGCGGCATCACCCGACCCAATCCGCATCTTCGTTTCGCTCCAGATATCCTGTGCCTTCTTCCGGATGCTCTGCGGTCAGCCCAGACTCTGTTCGGCCGAACCGGCGGACTTCACGCAGCCGGCTTATTCGATACGACCGGCAAGTTGATGGCGTTGCGAGAAGACGTGGGACGTCACAATGCCGTGGATAAGCTGATCGGCTGGGCACTGCTGGAGAAACGGCTTCCGCTTAAGGAATCAGTAATGCTCGTAAGCGGTCGGGGGAGTTTTGAGATCGTCCAGAAGGCCCTAGTTGCCGGGATCCCTGTCGTCGCCTGCGTCTCTGCACCTTCCAGCCTGGCTGTCCAACTCGCCTGGGAATTCAATTTGACGCTCGTCGGCTTCCTCCGTGGTAAACGGTTTGTCCTATATACCGGAGAAGACCGCGTGCCGATGGCCACGTAAGTCAGTAATCAAAACTAACCTGATCACGTGAAGCGTCGCTCGCCCTTCGGTGTAACTCAGGGCCGTGAGCTTGCCGAACGGTGAAGCGCATTTCGTAAGACTACCGATGAGCGACGTGTCCGGCCTCTATCCGCGACTTCAACTGCATAAGCCTTGAAGGGAGAAGAGCGACCGATGATCGACTTACAGTGGTTCCTCGAACCGGAGGGGTAATTTTTTCGAAACGTCCTCTGGCAGCTTGAACCTGAAATGCTAGTCATGCTGCCTGCCTTCCAGAGAGAAGTGGAACGAACCTTCGGCAGTGAGATGCTGATCTGATTTCGACTTGCCATCTGGATAGAATTTGAACCGCAGACTCCCGCTACGATCTCCTGTCACATCATCCGGGTCTACATTACCAGTGATTTCCAAGTGGTCCTCAAGCGCATCGAGCGCTTGATTGAGAAGTGAACGGAGCAGATTGCTTGTGAACGCCTGCTGGAAGGGCTGCTCAGGATCGAACGGCTCTGTCTCAACCGCCCATGCAAAAGTGGTCGTAAACAGCAAGATGAACGCCAATGCCAAAGTTCGTAACATACGAATAATCTATTCCCCAATCACCACCCGGTCAAGGGCCTAGCACCAGGTCTCTCTCGCTGTCGAATCAGAAAGCGTGCAACGAATCAGAATCTTATTGTGCCGCGTGCCGCCGAGCCGATCAGAAAAGTAGAATGGCCCTGCTTCTTTGCCCTCGGTCGCAGGTTCGGCACCGAGCATCAGACCTACTGCGCGACCGTGCTGTGCTGGATTCTTCGATTCTCAGTGCAGGAGAAGTAATCCGACCACGCCACCCTAGCCATCATACGCAAACTCTAATCTCGGAAAATCTACAAACTGGCCGTCCCTAAACGATCTAACAACTTTCACATGATAGAGTTTTTCGTCAATCAGGTTAAACCCTTCACATTAAGACATAGGTTTTCAGTAGACGCAGCAACTTTGAGGAAGAACGGCATTCCCCAAAACGAGATGATTGCCCCTATTAGTCCTGTATCACCTTCAATCGTTAAGATGGCTGGCCTTACGTTCACAAAGTTCCACGAGCTAACAAGATTTCCATACAGATTAGGATGAATAAAATAGAGGCCCATTCCGGTGTGATAATCAAACTTGATTTTTCCAAAAACCAAACTGGCCAAGAATTCATCTGGCCAAAAGCTAATGTACTTTTTCGGAGAAGCACAAATTACGTTCAATGTGGTTTTCAACAACCATCTTTCAAATTTCACTCCGTTTACCTGGCCGACAAATTGATTGGAGTGTTTCGACGAATCTGCCCCTCCAACTACTGCTTGGTTGAACTGACTGAAACACTCGCTTATCTTCCTGATTTCAGTATCCAACTCGGAGAGCTTGCTATTGTGGCTTTTGCACAAGACTTTCACCACAGCGTTCTTGAGAGATATTTCCGCTACCTTGTCTCCTGTCCAATCAAATCCTGCTGCTTTAATATTGTTGCCCTCAAAGAAAGCAGCAGAAATTATGTGCTCGCGGGACAACTTCTCTGAACATCCACCCAGGCTAGCTGCCCAACATCTATTTCTCATTAGCTATTACTCAGAAAGAATTTGTCGACGATCAGACTGACCGTCGAACGGATCTGTTAACCCGCTCTTAACCGCACCTCCCACAACTTCGTAAACATCGATCCGTTCAGTCGTAACTCACTCTTCATCAGCGCCACCGATTCCACCGCAAGCGACCTTAACGACAGTAGCTGGTCCACATTGCCTGGATCACGCCCTTGCGAAGCGCTACGCCATTGGCGTATGATAATTCATGCGCTTTGTCGAGACCCCGGTCTTTACCGCGGCGCTTCGGCGCCATCTCGACGATGACACATATCGTGCCCTCCAGTCGGCTCTCGCTCTCCGCCCCGAGCAAGGCCCGATCATCGCAGGCGGGGGTAGACTGCGGAAACTACGCTGGTCCGCGCAGGGACGAGGAAAACGAGGCGGTCTGCGCCTGATTTACTATTGGGATACTGCGAGCCAGACATTCTATATGCTCTACCTCTACGCGAAGAACGAGCAAGGCGACTTGACATCGGCTCAGACGAAGGCGTTGGCGCGGCTCGTTCGGGAGGAATTCACATGAAGGGTGCGGCGTTCCAAGAACTGCTCACGAGTATCCGCCAGGCTGGGCGGATTCGCCGGGGCACGCTCAAGCCAACTCGGGTTCTGACCTTTCGACCAGCCGATGTGAAGGCGATCCGCTATAAACTCAAAGCGTCACAGACCGAGTTTGCCCTCATGATTGGCGTGAGCATAGCGACACTGCGTAACTGGGAGCAGGGACGCCGGACGCCGGATGGCCCGGCTCTCGCACTTCTGCGCGTCGCAGCCCGCAATCCGCGGGCGGTTGCCGAGGCTTTGCACCGCGAATCTCGCAAAGGTGCGGCCTAACGAAGGCATCGAACGAAGAACCGGTGCTGGACAACACTTTTACTCAAAGCGTGAAAGGCGGTTCAGCGGCCGGCTCGTGCAAGAACAGCAAACGGGTAGAAATAGCGATCCAGGCTTGCGAGGTCACTCCCATACTCTTTCCCACCCAGCATCGCGTCACACAATAACTCCCGCACACGCGTGAGTTCCTTCCTGCGACCTTTCCAGCGAGCATCGGCGATCGTCAAATCCAGCAGTTCCAACGCGCGGACGAACGCCTTCTCACACAGTTGCGAATCTTTATGTTGCCATCGATGAGCCCGGGCGACGTCACTGCCGATATTGGCCAGTTGTTCTGCAAGCGGTAACGTCTGCCAACGTCCCGCGGCTAAGCTCGCATGCTGATGAGACATCCTCTTTAGCCCTTTACTAATCGGTTGACAATCCTGGTGACGGCTTCTCGCAGTTCAGAACTTTCCACGTACCGTGACCGGTTGCCACCGGAGGGGCGTACGTTGATCATCGAGTCAAATTCGATCCACTCACTGAGCGGCTTGTCAGGATAGAGGTTGATGCCCCACAGGTGATGCAGTTGAGACCCTTGGTCCAAAAGCACCGCTTCTTCATCCGAGTGAAGCTCTCCGCCGATCGCCATAATGCCGCTNTCCNCGTCCACCACGGCCTTGATCATTTCACCGAACTGCTGCTTCGCCATCTCTGCAAGCTCGCTTCGCGAAATAATATCCCGGACCACTCTGATTTCCATGCTATACACACACGATGAGGTTGGTTTGGGTAACACTCCAGCCCCTAGGAGGCGCCGGCCAGTACCGCACGATAGCCGGATTCAGTGAGGCTCTGTCAATAGGAATATCTGCGGGGCAGAGAACAGCTTTGTATAGATCGCCCCGGTCGAGTCAGTTCGACCATTATCAGCACTACTCCAACGCCTTCCGTTCGCTCGCCAATACACATATTGATTGAGCGCGGTTACTGCTGAGGTTCATATTGTATTACGGACCGCAAGAGAGTATTTTTTCATAGCGATGCATCGATAAATTCCAAGTGGCCGGAACTGAGGTGTCGTCCAGAGTATGCCGATCATTATGGCTGTTCTAGGAGTTTTGACACTTACTGAAGTCGGTTCAGGGAAGCCGATTCAGTAAACCAGGAGGTTCCGATGTATCAGCGTCGTTGTTCCCGTTATCCCGTACACTTTCGAAGCGTACTGTCTACGCCACAAATTCCAGAGGGCACCGGGACGGCTGTGGATCTTTCCATCCGCGGCTGTCGTGTCCATAGCTTCATCCCTGTCATTTCCGGCATACGTATGAAGCTCTCGATCGATATCCCGGAGCCGAAGTCGGTTATCGAGATCGACCAGGCCGTCGTCCGGTGGGTCGTTGGACAGCAATTCGGACTCGAATTTGCTTCGATCGCGCCTGAGCAGTTTGAGCGGCTAACGAAAACCATTCAACAGCTCCCGTCTACATCGAATCAAGGCTGAGGCCTGGAGGACTAGCAAATTGCTCGGCAGATTGAACCGTATCGCAAAGATCGACACGATGTAGGCCTTGGGTGACTCGCGATGGAGGAAACTCGAAACGCCCCTCGAATTTGAATGGGCTGTCGGCTGTTTTTTCCAACGAGGACCATCATGAAGGAGAAGCAATATTGTCGATCTTTCCAAGTCGGGATGCTCGGCGGAATCTGAGACCGCGGTGGAGGTGGGGATGATTCTCGAACTCTCGATCTTTTTACCGGACTATGATTGGCGACTACACATTGACCGCTCGGTTGTCCGATGGGTCCATGGGCAAACTTGCGGGCTGGAGTTTCAGAGTCTGCGACCGGTCCATCGCGAGCGACTGCGTCTGCTGGTAGAGAAGTTCAGGGAATCGTAAGTGGTTCACGCGATCTCCCACAGCTTCATCTGCACCGAACCGGCGGATCGCAACTGGCACTTCATCGTCACCACAGATTCTACCCGTTCACCTTCATGCAGGAAATGCCCGTATTTGACGGAGCGATAACTGCGGTTCCTGTTGCGAGTTCGCAAGAAAGAGCGGTATCCTTTTCTAGGTCCAGGGACGAGAATCGGGGACTTGAATCTCATCTGAATCTTTGCGGGCGCGCTGCTGTCGTCTTGCTATATCGGTGCTCTGATGCAAACGGGCCCCTCACGTATCGAGGACCATCAACAGCCGGCATCCGCCGGTCAATCGTCCGCGATTGATCCTCGGATATGGGATGTCCTTTGTCGAGAATGCAAAGAACCCTGTTACCGTTCATCTCGACACGGATGGAGCGATCGTCTGAGGAGTTGGTTCGGCTGGTACCCCTGGCGTTGCCGGAACTGCCAAGCCAGGCAGTATGTGCGCCGCCGGAACTGATGCGGCTCGACGAGAGCAATAACCTATTGGTCTGGTATCTAAACCTCCCACAGCTTCGTATAGACAGACCCGGTGGGCCGCAGTTCGCTTTTCATCAGGACGACCAATCCCACCACCACCAATCCCAATGAAAGAGGGCGGTCCATCACGCCGTTCTTGGCCAACGCTTGCCCTACCTGGCGTTCACCTTCTTTGATTCGCGCCAGCGTGAGGTGCGGACT
The DNA here is from genome assembly GCA_005239465.1 of Nitrospira sp. Lineage (GTDB taxonomy): Bacteria > Nitrospirota > Nitrospiria > Nitrospirales > Nitrospiraceae > Nitrospira_D. The sequence continues at coordinate 5,522 of SPAW01000019.1, forward strand.
CAAGGGCCTGCCTTCCGGCGCAAAGCCGAATGACTGACAGCAGCTTTCCACCGCTTGATGCAGCGCAGCCAGCCGCTTCGCGTCTTCGCCCTGCTCCCACGGTTCAGATGGGCCCACCCACAGCGCTCGTGGTTGGTGAGGATGTGGGAAAGCCTCGAGTCGTTCGATTGGAATCTGAATACGTCGATGGGCCTTCATTAGGTTTGAGACGGCTTCACGCAGGGGATCGACAAGCAGCTCGTCTATGTCTCCAAGAAACTTGATGGTGAGATGGATAGAAGCGGGCTGGACCCAGGAGATGCGAATGCCTTTTGGATGGTCGCGGGAGAGGCGTTGCTTGAGGTCTTGTTGAACCTGCGCAATGTGCGTTCGGAGATCCTCGCTCAACTCAACGGCAAGGAAGGCTCGAATCATGTGCTGCCCTTGCCAATCAACCAGCGGCGCAACAGATCGAGCGCCGCCTGGGAGGAACGTTGTTTAATCATCGAACGGTCGCCGTGGAAGCGGAATTCTTTCGTCATTGCATCGTCGCCTCCGCCATCGAGCCCGACGTAGACCAGACCAACCGGTTTCGTCTCAGTTCCACCGCCGGGCCCGGCTATGCCGGTCACACTCAGCCCCACCGATACACCGGCTCGTTCGCGGATACCCCTGGCCATCGCGGCGGCGACTTCTTCACTGACCGCGCCATGATTGGCCATCAGTTCCGCCGGCACGCCCAGCATGTCCGTCTTCGCCCGATTGCTGTAGCAGATGGCGCCGCGATCGACATAGGCCGACGATCCCGGCACCTGCGTGAGCCGGTGGCCGATCAATCCGCCCGTGCAGGATTCGGCAACCGCAACCGTGAGCCCCTGCTTCATCAGCAATCGACCGACAACCTCTTCCATTGTGTCGCACCCCTCGGCAAAGAGCCACTCGCGCAGTCGTGCACGGACCCCTTCCGCCAGGGACTTGAGGACCGCTTCACCCACTGAACGATGCGTTTTGGTTGTGAGCGAGACAAGTACCCCCATCGGCGAGGCGAGAAGCCCAAGATCGATTGGCACGCCCTTTGGAATGAGCCCATGCAACTTCGCATCGATATCAGCTTCCGGCAATCCCCACGCATGAAAGACCAGCCTCGTCATCGGCTTTGGACGCGCAATGTTTGATTGTTCGAGCTGAGCCGCCAAGCGCGGGATCACGGACTCCTGCATCATCGCTTCCATCTCGCGCGGGACACCAGGAATCGAGATCAGTGTAGCCCCCTTCCACAACAGCGAAAAGCCCGGCGCGGACCCGACCGGATTGGGTAGCACAGTTGCCCCGGATGGAATCATGGCTTGTCGTAGTTGTCCTTCGTTCGGTGTACGCCCCCACTGAGTCAGCCTAGCCGTCATGCTGTCGAGCGCTTCTTTGCGGCGACTCAGCCGTCGGCCGGTCGCGGCGGCAATGGCTTCTCGCGTGCAGTCATCGACTGTCGGCCCAAGCCCGCCGGTCATGACGACAACCTTCGCCCGACGCACCGCCGTCTTCAGCATGGTCACGATGTCGAGCTGATCGTCGCCGACGATCGATTTGAACCGGACCTCAATGCCAAGTCTGCCGAGGGCGTCGGTGATGAAAAGAGAATTGCTGTCGGATCGGACGCCTATTAACAGCTCTGAGCCGATCGCGATGGTTTCCGCGACGAAGGATCGATCTGATGGGGAACGGCGGGGCATGGCGGAACGAGAGTACCTATTTGATCTGTGCAAAGTCGAGGGGGAAACTGACTTCACCCCCATTCGCCGGAAACACGGTGATGGTCGTCTTGGCCGTCGGATCGAAGTCGGCGTAGTTGAACGAGGCCACAACCTTCGCCTTGAATCGTGGATGATCCGGCCACGCAGCGCTCCGATTAGCCCGACCATCGAACCGTACGCTGACTGGTTTGATTGTCTTTCCATTCTGATCGAACACCATGTAACTACCGACGGCGAATGACGGAACGTTCCCGAAGATCACGGTGCTGACCAGCATCGTCGGCGCCTCGATCGCCTGAGTAATGTCGGTTGGGCTCGGTTCGAAACCACGTAAGGCTGTGTGCGTTGCCATAACCGACAGGCTTCCGAGTTTCGTGATGAGGAACCCGCCGGCATGCAAGTCATCCGTTCCCCCAAATCGAACATAAAAGGTATCCGGCGGACTATGCTGCTGCGCCGCTTCTTTACCCCGATCGAGTGCGGCGCGGATTTGCTCTTGTGTCGGTTGAGAATCAATGGCGACTGATGGGAGGATAATGCATGGCACAGAGGCGACGGCAACGACGACAGACGCCATGACTCCCAGGCTGTTCATGATCGTTGCCAGTAGCAGAACGCTGATGGCCTGTCAACGAGCGAGGCTCCGCCTCTGGGTACTGGTAAAGTTTGAATTCATCGCCTAGTGACTCTCCCTTGCTCCTATGGCATCATGAGGCATGCCGAAAAAGAACCCCACAGACCCCCTCTTGCTCGCCAGATCGGTTGTGGAAGCTGCCATTGGAGAACCGCTCAAACCCTCCAAGCCAAAGAAACGCCCCGCAAAACGCCGCATGTTGCTGTTTAATCTTTCCATCAACACAAAACGCCGCATGTTGCTGTTTAATCTTTCCATCAACA
>SPAW01000002.1 GCA_005239465.1 Nitrospira sp.
TGCTCGACTTGAAACGACGTGTCACAATCCTGACCGTGACGCACAACATGCAGCAAGCGGCGCGGGTGTCTGATTGGACGGCGTTTATGTACCTCGGCGAACTGGTGGAGTTTGGCCTCACGAAGCAGCTCTTTACCACGCCTTCCAAGAAGCAGACCGAAGACTACATCACCGGACGATTTGGTTGAACGCTATTATGATACAGCGCCACTTTGACGAAGAACTCGCCGAGTTGAAGACCAAGCTTGTGCGAATGGCGGGTCTGGCAGAAGATCAGATCGACAAGTCCCTCGCCGCACTGGTGACGCGCGACTCCACCCTGGCCCGCCAGGTGATCGAACGGGACCACAAGGTCAACGCGTTGGATGTGGAGATCGACGAAGACTGTATCCGGTTGCTGGCCCTCCATCAGCCTGCCGCACGAGACTTGCGGCTGGTGACGACGGCGATGAAAATTTCCACCGAACTCGAGCGGATCAGTGACCTGGCGGAGAATGTCTGTGAGCGATCGATCGAGCTGAACGAAGAGCCGCAGCTCAAACCCTACATCGATATCCCGCGGATGGGTAATCTGGCGCGGATGATGGTGAAGGAAAGCATCGATGCGTTCGTCAAGGACGATGCCGCGCTCGCCCGGAAGGTGCTCACGGACGATGACCTCGTCGATGATCTGATGGAGCAGTTATTCCGTGAGCTGCTGTCATTCATGATCGAGGACCCGCGCACGATTTCACGCGCCATTCGCTTGAGCTTCATTGCCAAATACCTCGAACGGATGGCCGATCATGCCACCAACATCGCCGAGCTAGTGGTCTACCTCGTGGAGGGCAGGATCATTCGCCACACTGCACCACCCGTATCTTCCTAAGTCCTCCGGCACGATACGAGTTGGTTGTCCCTGCACGAGGCATCTCTGCCCAGTCAAGCCGTGTCTGGTGCGCTTAATTCCCGTACTGTCTTCGGTATGAAGCGACCTGTGGCTGCAGCTGCGTGGATTCCATCCTTCCGATGGTTCCATTCACATCAAACGAACGAATGTCTGTATCAGAGTCCACACAGGCGGGTGGATCGGGCGGGCGCCTCAAATCGACTGCTATGTTCGTGCGAATCTCGACCGCATGATTCGGACTCAAAATGCCCAAGTGGTTTAACGATCGTCCTGAGATAGCAAGAGTCCTTAGTTGGATATGGGGCCTTTGATTGGTGCTTACGCCTGCCGTCGTTTGAAATGACTTTCCCCCTGTGTTAGCATCCGCAATATGGGTGTCACCACCTCGGCTAAGCGGGGCGAAGCCCGCCGCGCCCCTTCTCCCCCTTCTCATATTCAGCGGGAAGTGATCGGCGTGATCTTGATCGCGTTGAGCCTGCTCACGTTATTGAGCCTCCTGTCGTTTGTGCCCGGGGAAGCGAAGACTGTGGCAGCCGGGGCTCCGGCGGCCAGCCCACCTCGCAATCTCATCGGCTCGTTCGGCGCTGTGTTGGCCGGCGGGTTTTTCTATCTCATCGGCGGGGCGGCCTATCTGTTTCCGCTGTTGTTGGGCCGGCTGGGGCTTCGCTGCTTCTCCCAGACTCCTGTGAGCATCCGGCTCAGGACGGCTGGAAGTTCCCTTGCCGCCGTCTTCTTTTTGAGCGCCTTTCTCCATCTCGAGGCGACGGCGGTTCCGACGCTGACGAGTGGGATGATCTCGCGCGGAATGGCCGGAGGGTTTCTCGGCCAGGTTATCGGAGACGGGCTTCGTGCAGGATTCGCCGGCACCGGCGCGCATATTCTCATCATCGCCGGATTCCTCGTGTCGCTCCTGTTCACGATCTCCCTGTCACTCGCCGAAGCGGTTCGTCGAGTGCCGGAACGATTGGCGGCGCTCCGTAAGCGGGTGGCGGCGATGATGCCGGAGCGATCGATTGAGGCTCCCGCGGAAGCCGGCAACCGAAGGCAGAAAACCAAGGCTCCCAAGCCAAGCCGAGCTGATGCTGTAGAAGAGATACTTGCCGAGATATCCCAGGAGTCAGAACCGGTGTTTGCGCCTGCGCCTCCCATCATTCAACCGCTCGCTGTTCCAACGGCCACTGCGGTGGATCGAGAAGAGGCCGAACCGGAAGTCGTGGCTGTGCAGGCGGACTCCGGCGAGTATCGCCTGCCTGATCCCGTTGAGTTGCTGAGCGATCCCTCCGGTCCGTTGAGCCGCATGTCCGATGAGGAGCTGCAAGCACAGTCCGAGGTCTTGTCGCGGGCCCTGGCGAGTTTCGACATTGAAGGCAAGGTGACGGAAGTCCGGCCTGGTCCGGTCGTCACGATGTATGAGTTTGAACCGGCGCCGGGCACCAAGGTGGCCCGCATCGTGAGTCTAGCCGACGACCTTGCCCTCGCGCTCAAGGCCACGAGCCTCCGCATTGTGGCGCCTCTGCCGGGCAAATCGGTGGTCGGCATTGAGGTACCGAACCTGTCACGCGAAACCGTGTCCATAAAAGAAGTGGTGATGAGCGACGCCTTCACGCGGGCCCGGTCCAAACTCACGATGGCGTTGGGCAAGGATATTTTTGGCGCGCCGGTGACGGTGGATCTCAAGACGATGCCGCATCTCTTGGTAGCCGGTGCGACGGGAGCCGGCAAGAGCGTCAGTCTGAATACGATGGTGCTGAGCATCCTCTTCTCCGCGAAACCCAGCGAGGTCAAACTGCTGCTCATTGATCCGAAGATGCTGGAGTTTCAATCGTACGATGGGATTCCCCATCTCTTGCGCCCCGTCATTACGGATCCCAAGTCAGCTGCAAAGGGGCTGGGGTGGGTTGTGGCTGAAATGGAACGGCGCTACAAACTGTTGGCGGAAGCCGGTGTGCGCAACATCGAGGCGTACAATCGAAAAGTGGCCGGTTTGCACGAGGTTTTCGCTGAGAGCGCTGCGTCGGAGGTCGAACAGGGCGAACTCCCGATGCAATTCCTCTCCGAGGAAGAACGGCTCTCTGCCGGCGAAACCGCGATCGCCGAAGGCGAGCCCGGCTGCATGCAGCCGAAACAGACGCCGCCGGAACCGTTGCCGTTTATCGTGGTGATGATCGATGAGTTGGCGGATTTGATGATGGTGGCTCCCAAAGATGTGGAAGACAAGATCGCCCGACTCGCGCAGATGGCGCGGGCGTCAGGCATTCATCTCGTGCTCGCCACGCAGCGGCCGTCCGTTGATGTGCTCACCGGTTTGATCAAGGCGAATTTCCCGGCGCGCATCGCCTTCCAGGTTTCCTCAAAAACAGACTCGCGGACCATCCTGGATGCCAACGGTGCCGAGGCCCTGGTCGGTCGAGGTGATATGCTGTACCTGGCATCCGGCACCGGCCGTCTGGTTCGCCTACATGGGTCCTTCGTGGCAGACGACGATGTGCGCTCTGTCGTTGAGTTTGTGAAGAAACAGGGGCTGCCGACCTACAATCAGGAGCTGCAATCGCTTAAATTGGAAGAGGCAGCGGAGGAAGAGGCCAAAGATGATGTCTACGAACAGGCCAAAGAGCTTGTGCTGTCCACTGGGCAAGCCTCGGCCTCGCTGATTCAGCGCCGGCTGCGAGTCGGCTATCCACGCGCGGCCCGCATGATCGAACAGATGGAAGTGGATGGGATTGTGGGTGCGGCGGGACGGGATGGACGTCGGGAAGTCCTTGGGCGGCGTGGTCCGGTCGGAGCGGCGGAAGCATGAACCGCTGGTGGTCCGGGGCTGTGCTGAGCGTCTTATTTGTCGCACCGGTATGGGGGGCTGACGGACCGGCTGACGAGAAGGCGCTCCAAGAAGTCCGCGACGTCGTGAAGCAACTCCAAGCACGTTACGAAAAAACCAAAGATCTCCAAGCGGACTTCTCCCAGAAAACCAGGATCGAAGGATTCGAACGGCCAGTGACCTCGTCCGGTAAAGTGTACATCAAGAAGCCGGGACGCCTGCGGTGGGACTATCTCGATCCGGCGAACGAAGAAATCTATGTGAATCACGACGACGTAAAAGTCTACGTGCCGGAGCACAAGCAGGTGCTGGTTGGAAAGTTGACGCAGATGGCCGCCTCCAAGGCGCCGCTGGAGCTCTTACAGGGCGCGGCCAAGTTGGACGAGTCGTTCGACATCGAGCCGACCGCGGGAAAAGATCGCGGAGTCGGCGGCATTCGCCTGATCACGCTGATTCCCAAAGCCAAGGATCATGAGTCGACGCGGAGCCTCCAGCGGATCGTCGTCGAGGTGTTTCCGAAGACCTATTTTATCCGCACGGTGTCTCTGCACGAAATCAGCGGCAATGTGGCGACCTTTGAATTTTCCGGCTTGAAGCCCAACCTCGGATTGGGGAATGAGGTGTTCGACTTCAAGACGCCACCGGATGTCGAAGTCGTCAAAGCCCCGGTGCTGAATGGACCGTAAGCGTCGTTCCTCAGCGTCTGAAGAATTTCTTGCCCGGGCCATAACAACCAAGGTGCTCCTATGCAAGTTGCAACGGTGAGTTCAGTAGGCGAGGCAGTAGAACGAGCGGTCACAGCGTTGGATGTTGATCGTCTGCACCGGGAGTATTGGGATCAAAACGAGTTCCTGGTCATCAAGCAGTTCCTACCGCGAGCCTTCGTGGAAGAAACCCTGGTTCCCCAGGCGCAGGGCGTCAAGGCAGAGCTCAATCGAAACTATATCCCGGGCCATAAGAAAGGGGGCAGCGTCAGCTATTACACGGTCCAGGAGAAGGCTCCCCGTTTTCTTGATCTCTACCGGTCCGCATCCTTCAAGGCATTCTTGGACCGACTCGTCGAAGCGAAGCTTGCGTTCTGCCCGGTCAACGATCCGCATGCCTGCGCGCTCTACTACTACACCGAGCCCGGCGACCACATTGGGTTCCACTACGATACGTCGTATTATAAAGGGGCTCGCTATACGATACTGATGGGCCTTGTCGATCGGTCAACACAGTGCAAGCTGGTGTGCGAGCTCTTCAAAGATCATCCGACGAAACAGCCGCGTCATCTTGAATTGGTGACTGAGCCTGGCGACATGGTGATTTTTAACGGCGACAAGCTGTGGCATGCCGTGACGCCTCTGGGGGAGGGGGAAGAGCGGATTGCGCTGACGATGGAATACGTGACGAATCCCGAGATGGGCACCGTCAAGCGGCTCTATTCAAACCTGAAAGATTCATTCGCCTACTTTGGCCTCAAAACGGTCTTCAAGCGGGCGTTCTCCGGTTCAAAGCACTCCAGCTAATCCGCTCTAGCAGGATGCCGAAAAGTCAGCCGGCGTCCTTCTCGACAGGCTCAACGCATTGCCACATCCCAGCCGGTGATTCGGCGGCAATCAACTGCGTGAATCCTATGGTTGTACAGTCCTTCGTGATTGAATGAAGTGCTGGCACAGCAATGCTCGTACCACAGACAAGACTACCCGGCTGTGACATGCACAACCGTACACGGTTGAATTACTGAGAAAACAATGAGCGACCTGTCAGCCGCATGGGGAAGGGCGATTTCAGGATGATGATAGGGCTGTATCAGATTAGGTACGAGGATTACCTCGTTTGTTACAGGGCAACGGTTTCAGGCCAGGGCTAGGACAATAAGGGAAATACTACTGATGCAGGTGTTTCATGGCGGCGGCGCAGAGGATAATGAAGAATCCCATCCACAGGGCGGCGCGCTGGTATGGGATGGCCTCATAGGACTCGCCTTCTTCGGCCTCGTCGTCTGACTTGAAGATGACGGTGTAGAGAAAAAGCGTCAAGAGGCACAGGACGAGAAAGAGCTTGATGAAGAAGACGGTCAGGTACTTGGCGTGGTGCTGCACGCCGTTGCCGGTTTGCGAGGTCAGAACTTGATTGACGTAATGGAGGTTGATGCCGCCGGTGAACAGCAGGACCACCAAAAGAATGCCGGCGACTTTCTTATAGTGCTGATAGAAAATATCCGTGATGGGTTTAATCTGCTCCTTCGACACGGCCTTTTGTAGCCCCGGCGTGACCGCCATGACGAGAAAGGCCAAGCCGCCAATCCAAATTACCGCCGATAGGAGATGGAACCAGTGGTTGATGATCGGAATCAGCGTGTTGAGATCGGTGACGATGCTTTGCAATGCGTCCATCGGAAAGCAGTTTTGAATGTTGAATTTTAAATTTTGAGTTACGGAAACTCAGAACTCATAACTCAGAACTCAGAACTTAAAGACCGGCGCCTCGTTTCCGAATCGCTTCTTGCGCAGTTCTTCCATCAGCTCAACGGTAATGAGGGCCACATTGCTCTCGCGGGCGTGTTTCTCGACGCCCTTTTTCACCATGGCGCGAAGGAAGTAGGGGATGCGGCTGAGGCGCAGCGCGGAAGCCTCGTCCCAGGCCACTTCGGACTCTTCCGGGATATTGAAGGCCACCTTGATCTTCTCGCCGCCCTTCGGGGTGTAGAGGCACCACCGGTCTTCATCCAGCCAGTCGCCGTGATCGACATAGGGGCGGGCGCGGCAGCCTCCGCAGATGTCACTGTACTCGCAGTCGCCGCATTTGCCTTTGAGCTGGGGGTAACGGAACGAGTTGAAGACATCCGACTTTTCCCAGAGGTCGACAAAGCTGTTTTGACGGATATTTCCGGCAGACAGCGGCATGTATGGGCATGGCGTCAATTCGCCGTTCGGCGTCACGCGGGCGTAGTTGGTGCCCGCGAGGCAGCCTCCGCCCATGTAGCCGGTGGCTTTGGTGATCGGCGAATTGGGGTCCTTCTCATAGGCCAGCCGCTTGAAGTGAGGAGCGCAGCGAGCGCGGACCAGCATGCCTTTATAGTTATCCTGGCAGTTGACCAAGTAGCCGAGTACTTCTTCATACTGGGCCGGCGTGATATCGGTCAATTCTTCGCCACGTCCCGTGCAGACCATGAAGAAGACATTTAACACTCGAGCACCGAGTTGATGAGCCCAGTCTATGACATCAGGCAGTTCTTTATAATTCATCGGCTGCGCGCTGAAGTGGACCTGAAACTGGAGGCCGTTACGTTTGCAGGCTTCAATGCCGGCGACGGCGGCTTCCCATGCTCCCGGGACCCCACGGAAGGCATTATGTTTTGCCGGATCGAGCGAATCGATGCTGATGCCCACGCCCATGACGCCGATCTCGACCAACTCTATGGCCTTGCGATCGTCGATCAACATGCCGTTGGTGCCGAACACCACCATGAAGCCGAGCTTCACGGCATGGCGCGCGACGTCGAGGATGTCCGGCCGAACCAGCGGCTCGCCACCGGTGATGACGAGGAGGCAGCCCTTGTTCACCTCAGCAATTTGGTCGATGAGCTTGTAGCACTCCTCGGTGCTCAGCTCGTCGTCTCCCCCGGCTGCCTTGGTGGTCGCGTCGAGGTAGCAGTGATTGCACTTCAGGTTGCAACGTTTCGTGAGATTCAGCGCGACGAGGTAGGGCTTGAAGTCATCGACGGTCCGACCGTCGTTCGGGCCCGGCATGGGCTGGCCGGGAGCCATGAACCGGGTGATCTGTTCCTGAAGAGCGTCCCGCTTTCCCGCAAGCGGTGAGATGCTGAGGATCGGTAGCGATTTACCCATAACCTTCGGTAAGGGTGAATGTTGAATTATGAATGTTGAATGGGAAGCGTACCCGTCCGGACTGGCTTGTCATTCAACATTGAGAATTCAAAATTTAACATTGGCAAAACTAGGAGCTAGCTTTGCCGGTCAGGTTGGCGATCATGTCCTTGAGGTTGCCGGTCTTCATGGCTTCCGCCATGTAGTCCTTGGCCTGTTCGATGCCCTCGTTCGCGACTTCGATCGTGATGACGGTCGTCCCGATCTTGTCGGCATGCTTGATGATCAGCGCCTTGGTGCAATCGCGCATGAAGCCTTCCGGCGCCCGCTCCAATCTGGCCTGCGCTTCCACGGTCCAGGTGTAGGGTGAGGCCGGCTCGGCATGGCCGTTGCCATTCTCGCGGGCGCCATGGCCGTTCGACCCGTTCCCATTCGTGGCTGCGAGCGTGGCTTCTGCTGCTGCCGATGTGCCTGTTCCCTTGTTGGCAAAAATCGGGGTGTAGTCTTCGGCCGCCGCTTCCTTGATCATAGGCGCGGCATATTCAAGCGTAATCGTCGTCATGCCAAGCTTGCGCGCGCTCTTTTCGATCTTGGCCTTCGCACGCCGCCGTTGGAAGCCGGCCGGCACGGCGCGGATCGCTTCTTTGACATCCTTGGTCCATTGCATCGGGACGTCGTCGTAGGCGACGTCCGTTTCCAGTTCACCCTCAGCTTTCGCTGCCGCTTCGAAGATCGTCTTGTCGACTTGTTTGAATCTCGCCCCCGCCGCGCCGCAGACGGGACATTGCACCGGGGTCTCGCCCTTGCCGATGTAGCCACAGCCATCGCACACGAAATAATTCTGGCTCATGCGATCCAGATAGGCCTGGGTCGTACTGGCGGGTGTTGGTTTCTCCTCGACGATTTGGGTCATGATCCCGCTCAATGTCGAGCCCATAAGGTCTTTGGCCACCGCGTCGTCAGCCTGCATCTTGTCGCGGTCGATACCGGCCGCGTCGAGGCTTCCACCCAACGCTCGCATCGCGTCCATGGCGCCTTTGGGCAGGATATGCCCTACCGCCGCATCCACAACCGTGTTGCTGATGATCGTGTGGCCTTTTTCAATTGCATACCGATGAATCGCCGTCTTCGCGACCCCGCGCGCGAAGACGGGGATTTTTTCCATCCGCCGCAAGGCTTCTTCGGTCCAGGCGATGGTGTATTCCGCCTGCGTGTCGATGGGGGGCACATACTTTCTGTTCGAGATCAGCACGTCGCAAGGGGCGGTGCGCAAGAGGTTTTCGGTGTTGCTGCCGATATCCATGTCATCATCGCTGTGGACCCCGATGCGGCCGACGATCAAGAGCCAGGGAACATCCTTGCGGACATATTGAATGATCTTCTCGAAGGCCTTGCCGTCGAGGAGCGTGGTCTTGATGTCGGTCTGTTCGGCTTGGGCGATCTCGCGCGAAATATCCAAGTGCGACTGATAGATCTTGGCGAGGCCGCTGTCGATGATCTCTTCGTGCAGCTTCTCTTGTTCCTTAAAGCGGAACACCTTGCCGGCCTCTTCGTTCAAGACGCCGGAGATACTGTGAAACGCCGCGTAATGGAAATAGGGATCGAAGGCTGAGATTGCCTCAACCGGCCGATTGAACGCCTTGCCGAACGCCAAGCCTGTCATGAGCCCGCCGAAGGAATAGGGACTCCCGTCGACCGCCACCACGATTTTTCCGTTCGTCATCGACTGGGTATTCTTGATGATCAGCATGTCGGAGTTACGGACGCGACGGACCACGCGCTCGGTATTGCTCCCGATCACGCTGTCTTTCACCGCTCCCACGCCCAGCGCACCCATGATCACCAGGTCGTACCCATTGGTGTTGATATCTTCGGCGAGGACTTTCCAATTCCGGCCTTCGAGCGAACGGCGTTCGATCGGCAGATTGGCCTCGTTGCATTTCTTGTCAACGTAGTCGAGGTATGAGTCTGTGATGATCTGAAGCCCGCGAGTAATCAGCGAATCGTGGATCTGGCGCTGACGGTCGAGTTCCTTCTCATCGTGGTATTCCTCGGGCAAGCCTGCTTCCATCTGTTTGAAGCGTTTGTCATGCATCTTGGCCGCATAGACGTGACTTCCAACAATCTTGGAACCAAAGGTTTTTGCCATGTGGACACCGACATCCACCGCCGTATTGGAATGGTCGGAGTTATCGACCGGGATATAGATAGTTTTATACATCTCGGCGCCTCCTTAAGGCGCTTTCAGGACATGGGCAAACGGGCATAATTGTGAGAAAATCCAGATGGTTGACGTACTGCCCAAGTCTCAAAGAGCACGAATGATAGCACTGGGTAGAACTGGAATGCAAGGAGGACGGTTAGCGGTTGACGGTTTCTGGTTTAGGCGGTTGATGAGTGACGGTTGACGTTTGTTGCATGTGATGTCGAGAACGGATGATTTCTTCGAGCGTGAGCAGGGCATCGCGACCGGAGTTCCCTTCTATCCCACGGCTCAAGCTCTGATCGGCATAGGGGCCGGATTCGCCGGCAGATTGGGACAGAGACCCTGTCCATGCCCGGGGGTCCCGACTTCCCTCCTTCCGTTCCCAGGCTCGGAGGCAGGCCTTGGCGATGAACTTATTCAAAGGAGCCGGGTTGTAAAGGAGCTTCCTGATGCTAGTGGGGGTCAGCATCAGGGGGTTGTACCCGGCAGACAAGTAACCTTCTTCCAGCAATCGGTGTTCCAGATCCGTGTTCGGTTGGATACCCAAGAAGAACATCAATGGGAAGACGCGCTCCTCCCCTAGGATCGATGCAACCACTTTGTAGGATTCCACGCTTTGCAACAGCGACTCTTCGGTTTCTTTCGGGCTGTTGAGCGAGTAGTTCAGAATGACTTTGCCCTTGAAGCCTGCTTCCGCCAGATAGCGACAGCCGTCGTAGAGCCGTTCAAGCTTAAATCCCATGTGGAGGTTGTTGAGGACCTCTTGTGAACCAGACGTAATGGCCACCTCCAGATCGCCGACGCCGGACCGCACCATCAGCTTGGCTAATTCCGGCGTGATCAAGGAGGTCCTGATATAGCCGGACCACTCGATCTCGAGTTTCTCGGCGAGAATCCGTTCGAGGATCTCCGTGCATTGTGGATAGGCTTCTTTCCCCGTGATGAATTGCGCGTCGGTGAACCAGAACCGCCGCGCGCCCCACTGATGGTAATGCTGCGAGATGTCTTTCACGACCATCGCAGGAGGCCGATAGCGGACCCGCTTACCCTCAATATAGGGATAGAGGCAGAAGGCGCAGTCATAGGGGCAGCCGCGTTTGGACTGAACGCCGATCGATTCGCCGAAATACTGCCCGTATTGTGGAAAGATCGCGGTAAGGTATGGGAGGTCGACCGTCAAGGCATCCAACAGGGCCGCCGCGCCCTGCTCGCCCTTCACGACTCTCTTCCCTGCTCGGATGATGTAACGTTCGCCGCTAAGCGTCTGGCCCTCTATCACTTTCAGGATGGCATCCTCTCCCTCGCCGAGAATCCCGATTGTCCCCTCCGGGAGCTTCTCGATCAGCTGATCGGCGAAGGCCGTGAAGGCGCCGCCCCCGATCATAATCTGTGACTTGGGAAACTCCTTGCGGATCAACCAGGGATAGGACAGGTTCGCCCGAATATGGCTGTAGTAGCGGTAGAGCTGTTTCACGCCTTCGAACGATGCCCCAATGCGCTTCAGCGGATTGCTCGCGAAGTAAAAGTTGAAGGCATGCTCCAGCGACGAATCGCCTTCATGCGGCGAGAAAATCTGAATGTCGCGCCATGAAAAGCAGACAAGGTCTGGTTTGAATTCAGCAGCCGCATCCCGGACTGCCCGCGTCCGTTGAGATACAGAAAACAACGACAGGTCGAGAATGCGCTGCCGAACTTCGGGCTTCCGTCGATGGATGAAGTCGGCCAAGTAGGTAATCCCGATGGGATAGACCTTCTTGCAGGGGAGGAAGATGTAGAGAATCGAGTTCATGCAACTCGCCAATGATGAATGTTGAATAGTGAATGTTGAATATTCCGGAGGACGAGCAACTCACAATTCATCATTAAACATTCAAAATTCACCATGTCATTTCGTCGCCACATGGATCGCGACAATGCCGCCGGTCAAGTTACGATATTCGACTTGCCGGAAACCAGCTTCGCGCAGGAGCTGGCTCAGGTGTTCCTGATCCGGAAAAGTGCGGATCGATGCCGGGAGATATTCGTACACGCCGGTGGTGTCGCGGGCGACTTTTGTTCCGATCCAAGGAAGCAGCCGGAAGGAGTACCAGTCATACAGATTGAGCAGCCATTTTTTCACCGGCCGTGAGAACTCCAAACACACGAAGCGCCCGCCTGGTTTGAGCACGCGTCGGATTTCCATAAATGCCCGCATCAAGTTTCCGACGTTGCGCATGCAAAAGCCGGTCGTCACCGCGTCGAACATGTTATCGACGAATCCCAGATGCTCTGCATTCGACTGCAGGCAGGTAATTTTTCCGATGAGCCCTTTGTGAGCGACCTTCTTCAACCCCTCCACCAACATGGCGTGATTCAGATCAGAGGCGACCACACGTCCCTTCGGGCCCATTCGCGGCTCGACTAAGAGCGCGAGGTCGGCGGTCCCGGCTCCCACATCGAGGGCCGTACCCTGTTCGACTGAAGGAACGAGCGAGGCCGTCACCTTCTTCCACCGGTAATGGAGGCCGAAGCTCAAGAGCGTGTTGTTGAGGTCATAGACACCGGCAATGGCGGTGAACATACGCTGCACGGCTTGCTCGCGAGCCTGGCCGGACCAGGTCGACACGACCCGTGCCGGCACTGTCGGTTCAGCGTTCTTCTGCACCGGCTGTTCCTCCAGCTGCATCATGTCGAGGAGGTAGCACCTGCCTCGACGCTTTGTCAAGGCAAGGTGGCCGGATGGTATAATCCGCGTCCCATGTCCGGCTCAATTGTCATCAAGGGTGCGCGGGAGCACAATCTTAAGAATATCGACGTCGAGATTCCGCGCGATAAGCTCATCGTCATCACCGGTTTGAGCGGCTCCGGCAAGTCGTCGCTGGCTTTTGACACCATCTATGCCGAGGGGCAGCGTCGGTATGTCGAATCGCTGTCGGCCTATGCCCGCCAATTTCTCGAACAGATGGGCAAACCGGATGTCGATTCCATCGAGGGCCTATCCCCTGCCATCTCCATTGAACAGAAAAGTACCAGTCACAATCCCCGTTCCACCGTCGGCACGGTTACCGAGATCTACGACTACCTTCGATTGTTGTTTGCCCGGGTCGGGCGTCCCTACTGTTTTCAATGCGGCAAGGAGATCACCGCGCAGACCGTGCAGCAGATAGTCGATGCGATTGCGTCGTTGTCGGAGGGTGTGAAGTTTCAGATCCTGGCGCCGATCGTGCGCGGGCGAAAGGGTGAATACCGCAAAGAGTTGTTGGACATGCGCCGCGCCGGTTATGTGCGCGCCCGCATCGACGACAACATGGTCGACCTGGGCGAGGACATTGCGCTTGATAAACAGAAAAAGCACCAGATCGAGATCATCGTCGACCGGCTCATAATGAAACCCGGTAACGCGCTCATGCGTCGGCTGGCGGATTCCGTCGAAACGTCGCTCAAACTGGCCGGTGGGCTCGTGGGCGTCATGACGGAGGACGGCAACACTCGGCTCTACAGCGACAAGCTTGCGTGCATCAATTGCGGCGTGAGTTATCCTGAGATCACTCCGCGGGTGTTTTCCTTCAATAGCCCGCACGGCGCCTGTCCGACCTGCGACGGTATCGGCTATGCCATGACGCCGGGCTGTCCGGAGGAAGAAGACTTCACCCTGTTAGAACCTTGTGCAGTCTGTCACGGCGCAAGGCTCAGACCGGAAAGTTTGTCCATTAAGCTTGCGAAGAAATCGATTTCAGAAGTGACGCGGCTCTCGGTGCGTGCAGCCGCCGAATTTTTTCTCACGCTCAAGTTCACTGACCGAGAGTTGGTCATCGCCCATCGCATTCTGAAAGAAATCCGTGAGCGGTTGGGATTTCTCGTCAACGTCGGCCTCGATTACCTTACCCTCGATCGCGCGGCGGCCACGTTATCCGGCGGCGAGGGGCAGCGCATCCGACTGGCCACTCAAATAGGATCGGGTCTTGTCGGCGTCCTTTATATCCTCGACGAGCCGTCAATCGGCTTGCATCAACGGGACAACCGCCGCCTGCTCCAGACGCTACGGCGATTGCGGGATCTCGGCAACACGGTGGTGGTGGTTGAGCACGATGCCGAAACCATGCAGGCGGCTGATCACATTCTTGACATGGGCCCGGGGGCCGGCTCGCAGGGGGGGCACGTCATCGCGCAGGGCACGCTGCAAGATGTCATGGGCGACCCCAATTCGTTGACTGGGCAATACTTGCGAGGGGTTCAGACTGTCTTGGTGCCGCAGCGGCAGCGGAAACCCAAAGGGTTGTTGTCCGTTATCGGCGCACAAAAACATAATCTGAAAAACATCTCCGCGAAAATTCCGTTGGGGCTCTTTACCTGCGTCACCGGCGTATCGGGATCGGGAAAGAGCACACTGGTGCTGGAAGTACTGTTCCATTCGCTCTCGCAACTTCTCTACCACAAAAAGCCGAAGATAGACGGCTGCAAAGAATTAAAGGGCGTCGACACGCTCGATAAAGTGATCGACATCGATCAATCGCCGATCGGTCGCACCCCACGCTCCAATCCGGCGACCTACACAGGGCTGTTCGGCTACATTCGGGATCTGTATTCCAATCTGCCGGAGTCACGCGTGCGGGGATACAAACCGGGGCGCTACAGCTTCAATGTCAAAGGCGGACGCTGCGAAGCCTGTCAGGGCGACGGGCTGATCAAGATCGAGATGCACTTCTTACCCGACGTCTATGTGACCTGCGAAGTCTGCAAGGGCCAACGGTATAACCGGGAGACGCTGGAGATTTTTCACAAGGGCAAGAGCATTGCCGAAGTGCTGAACATGACGGTGGATGATGCGCTGGAGTTCTTTGAACACATTCCGTTGATCAAGGCCAAACTCCAGACGCTGCACGATGTCGGGCTGCACTATGTGAAACTCGGTCAGTCCGCCACGACGCTGTCCGGCGGTGAAGCGCAACGGGTGAAGCTTTCGCGCGAACTCTCCAAGCGAGCGACCGGACGGACGATGTACATTCTGGACGAGCCGACGACCGGACTCCATTTTGCTGACGTGCAGCGACTCCTTGATGTGCTGGATCGGCTCGTCGAAGCCGGCAATACCGTACTGGTCATCGAACACAATCTCGATGTCATCAAGAACGCCGACTGGATTATCGATCTGGGACCAGAAGGCGGTGACCGAGGCGGCGAGATTGTAGCTGAAGGACCGCCGCGGGACGTGGCGAAATCCAAGCGGTCGTATACCGGACAGGTGTTGAAAGAAGCAGGGGTCGGGTGATGGTGGGAAATGATAGTGAGGGGGTGACGAAGGGCGGATACTCCGGGAGCCGCCATCATGCGTTGGATAGAGGAGATAGAGCGGGACGGCTGGTTATCCTTCGTGCTCGCGCAACGCGCACACAATGTTGATCGAATGGTTGTCACAACGGGCGGTGCTCGTTGCATGCGCGCAGTGAAGGATAACTCAGCCATCCCGCCCAGGATGAGGTAATGCGATGGCGACTCTCTCCATATCCATCCATTCCACCCCTACCAAGAGGAAGGGGCGAGAGCGGCTGATGGCGCTAATGGCCGTCAGCCGCAGCATCGAACTATCTAGGTCATTGATATTGGTTTCCGATTAGTGACATACCTTGACTGGAAACGCAGACGTCATAAGAGATTATTTCGGGGGGTGGCAAAAAGACCTCGAAAGAGTCAAGTCGCTGCTGGGCAACCCCAAATACTACCTCGAGGCCATATTAGTTCTGAGTTGTTACATTGGGGCCTTTGGTTCACTCCGATATCCAGGCAAGCAAGATAACAAGGCCTACAAAACAGTTGTGCGTGAATACTCTGGGAAACAAGATTTTTACGACCAAGTGGATTTACTTTTCTTCCTGCAGTGGCCGCGCTCTGATTATTCGAATGATAGAGAGTACCTCAAATTAAAAGGTCACGCGAGCATCGCCAACATAATAAAAACAACCTACGGCGATGAAGAGCAAATCAGGACAGGAACACGTTATGTCTCACAGCAAGACTTTGTAAATTCCGTAAATCAGGCACCATTCCAAGGCTTTGATCGAGAGAATCTTCAGCGGCATCTCCCTCTCTTCTCGCTTTGTGAGATGCTCTATCGTTACGTACGCTGTCACGGCGTTCACAGGGGCCGCTTTCCCCTTGTTAGGAGCGTTACAACAATTAGCGACAGCGTGCGCTATGAAGATAATCATGCGATCACAGGATCTATACTCCTTGAAACGACAGAAAACATTCTGGGGAATCTGAGCAAGCAGTGCCTAGAACAATCCAAATGGCCTTGGGAGCTGTGATGGCTGATAGCTGGAAGCGTTTCGACGAAAGGAGCCTATTCACACGATCCTCTTGCTGACTGTTTCCAATATTTTCATGACGATCGTGTGGTATGGCCATCTCAAAAACAAGAACGTGCCCCTCTGGTAGGTGATTGTGATCAGTTGGGGGATCGCTTTTGTCATCTCGGAAATGGGGACAGGCGCCACGAAGAAGGGCGCCAATCCCCAATAGTTTGTTGAGGCCGCGAGCGGCGAGCCCCCCAGCCGCAGCAGTGTGAGACTATTGCAAAACCTCCAGAGGCCCAGGGGTTCGCGAGTTCCTTGGAGGAGGCCGCAGGTGGCAGGGTGGAACCCAGGGGATGATGAAAAAGCCCGCCCAGCCAGGCCGCAGCGAGTGAAAGGGACTGTCGCTCTTCCGACCGGCGACTGTCCCTGTTTAAATAGCGGGACAGGCACCGGCAATGCCGGAGCCTGTCCCCCGAGGCCCATTGAGGCCTTGAGCGATGCGAGAACGCCGCTGGAGGGCATTTGCAACATCCTCAGGCTTATTGGGCTGTGGTCGTCGGATGGGGTGAGGGGGAAGACAGTGGGGCGTCCGATAGCGGGCTCAACGAGTTCACCAGCATGGCTGCGCGCGTTCCTGATTTCTTGATTTTCTCCACGCATGGGCGTGCGGGATCGTCCAGAGCCAGTCGAGTCAGCAGAATATCGGCGAATCCGGTGTTGGAGGTAATTAGGATGTTGAAGTCGTGCCGGAGGCGAGTGCGTACCGCAACATGGCGCTGACTGGTCAACGTCTGTTCTGAGCTCGGGCTCACAGCAAGGACTCCGGCTCTTGCCAGCGCACAGCTGATTGCCTGGTGCAGCGCATCATGCGAGGGGGGCCACCACCTCGTGAGCGCCGAATCGGAGGATTTCAACGAGCAGCGCTGCGCCGGCGCAGGGGTATGAAGTTCATTGCCTCACAGATTGCCGCTTCTGCTCCTTTTTCTCCGTCGGAGGGAGTCACGAACCTTTCCCCTGCAGCCAAATCCACCAGCTCGGCCAACGTGCGGAATATCTTTTCTTCTGTTCTCCAAGTCGTGAGGGAACGATACCGGAGAAGTGGCGAAACGATACCCCCGTGTAGTCATCAGGCCGGCAAGAGTGACGCCGCCGTCACAACCTATAGGTTTCCAGAGGCGTGGAGATGGTCGCTTCAACCCGAACTCAACCATCCGTCCTGGGCGGACGTCTTGTCATCCATGTTCATTATACTTTGCTTCATAGACAGGACAAACGGCCCTAGCTAGGTTTCCTTTGTAGGGCCATAATTTCTGCCAGTTTTTGTCCAAGAAAACTTAGATTAGACAATACAAAAGTACATACTGAAGAAGGTATAAGTAAGGCTCGAAACTCCAAATCCGCCTTGCTATACCGGACCGATTTCATAAGGGACCGTGAGAGAGTCCGATGTTTCCGGGTGATAATGCTTCATAGAGTTGGTGCTTTGGAGCGGGACTAGTCCTGCCGCTTAGGAGAAGGGTTTTGAGCTCTCGTTGTCGAAAATCTGGGGTTGCCAGACAAAAATGTTGACCAGGAAGCGGAGCAGTCGGTGGCAGGGGCGGTGCCCCTACCCGTGCTGCTGAGCACAACCTCGTGAAGGAAGAATCCAGGCGGTTGATCGCATGGATTCTTGGTTTCTGGCCCTGCCTGCTAAGCGATCTGTGACAGAACCGGTTTCCTCGCACGCCTTCCTCACCACACGGCCGTCGGTGTGTTTCTTAGAGGTGGTTCTGGTGAACGAGCTTTATAGTTCAAAGGAACGAGTAGAATTTGCATCGGAAGCCTGTTCGTCAGTATTGAAGAAGTGCATGAGTTCTCGTCACCACACGCTGCTCAGCTTCACCCACTTCGATCTCATGATCGAAGCGGAATGCTGCGCGGCTCTTCGCCGATTGAGGAGAGGGAAATTCAGATGACGAGCCGGTCGCCGGCTACTCGCAACGTGGCCGATCTCACGAACTCCGAGGAGGCACTGCGGGAAAGCCAAGAACGATTCAGCAACGCCTTCAACGAAGCGGTAATCGGCATGGCGCTCGTCGCTCTTGACGGCCGTTGGCTGCAGGTAAACCGGGCGCTCTGCGAGATCGTCGGCTATTCAGAATCAGAACTGTTGGAAATGAATTTCCAAGCCATCACCCACCCAGACGATCTGGAAGCCGATATGGGTTTGGCTCGCCGATTGCTCAGCGGCGAGATTCCGAATTACGAAATTGAAAAGAGATACCTGGACAAAGAAGGGCACGTGGTCTGGATTCTGTTGTCGGAGTCCCTCGTATGTGATGCCCAGGGGACTCCGCTGTATTTCATCGCCCAGATTCAGAACATCACCAAACGCAAGCGGGCCGATGAGCTGAAAGCGGTTCAACAGCGCTTCTTCGAACGCATCGTGATGAATAGACCGTTGGCCGAGACGATGGACTTCTTGGTGCGATCCATCGAGTCGCTGTCCGATGGCGGGGTCTGTTCCCTCCTGCTAGTTCACCCAGAATCAAAGACCCTGCATCGCGGCGCCGTCACGGCTCTGCCTGAGGCGTTCAATCGGGCGGTGGACGGCGCATCCATCGGTCCATGTAACGGCTCATGCGGGACGGCGGCCTATCGCAAAGCACCGGTCGTCGTCACCGACATCGCGACCGATCCCCTGTGGACTCTGTGGCCCGAAGTCAAAGACCTCGCTCTCCGGCATGGACTGCAGGCCTGCACGTCGATACCGATTCTCAACGCGCAGGGCGACGTCCTGGGTACCCTTGCGATGTACTTCACTGCGGCGCGCGGACCGACGGAGTTCGAGCTGGGTATGTTGCGGGCGGCCAGCCAAGCGCTCGGTATCGCTATCGAACGGGAGAGGACCGATGAGGCATTGCGGACCAGCAAGGCCAACTTAGAAACCATTCTTAACAACAACGAGCTGATTGTTTTCTTGAAGGATCGGGATGGACGATATCTCTTTACGAACCAGCTGTTCGAACGAAGATTTGACCTTTCCCACAACCAGGCCATTGGAAAATCCGACGGCGACCTCTTCTCCTCCGAGCAAGCAGCCGCATTTCGGAACAACGATCGTGAAGTGTTGCGAACCGGCAGATTTACCCAATTTGAAGAGGTGGTTCGATATGAAGATGGCGAGCATACCAGTATCGTCATCAAATTTCCCCTCCGAGATGCGCAGAAGAACATCTATGCCGTTTGCGGCATTGTCACCGATATCACCGAGCGCAAGAAAGCGGAGAAGGCCTTGCGCGAGAGCGAAGAGCAGCTGCGATACGCACTCGACGAGCGGACGCGGCTCTCTCAGGATCTCCACGACAACATCATTCAAGTGCTGATGGCCTGCGGCCTCGGCATCGAAGGATTGCGGAGGTTCATTAAGACGAATCACAAAGAAGCGGCTAGCGATATCACGCGTGTGATCACCGAACTCAACCTGGTGATCGAGGACATCCGTCACTATATCATCGGGATTGATCCCGCGCTGCAGTTCAGCCCGGCGCAGTTCCGGGCGGAGCTGCGCCGGATAAGCCTTGCCCTCATTGGCGTCAAGTCCCCTCGTTACCGTGTCCGTCTGATGCCGTCGGTCGTGAGCCAGTTGACTCCCGAACAAGCAAAGCATTTCCTGTTCATTGCGCGCGAGGCCGTCAGCAACAGCGTGCGACACGGCCGAGCAAGAACGATCACCGTGATACTGCAGCGGCACAAGGGAGGCGCGCGTCTTGCCGTGAAGGACGACGGCGTGGGCTTCAACCCCCGCGTCACCAAGAACACGGCCTATGGACTTCGCAATATGGCGCTGCGAGCGGAACGGCTTAAGGGCAGTTTCCAGTTGGTTTCTAAACCGAGGCAGGGGACGCAGATCTTCGTGGACCTGCCGGCCGCAGCCATCGGAAAAAGGAATGTCCAATGACGCAAGTCCGTCTCATGGTGGTGGACGATCATGAAGTGTTGCGGATGGGACTCTGTAAGTTGTTCAAAGGATCGAGGACGATTCGCGTGGTTGGCCAAGCTGGCAACGCGGTCGACGCCGTCATGCAAGCGGACCGCCTCAAACCCGACGTGGTGCTGATGGATCTTCGGCTGCCCGATGCATCGGGTGTCGAGGCCTGCCGACGCATTCGGTCCGCCCACCCGCACACGCGCGTTCTCTTTCTTACCTCGTTTCAGGATCAGAGCGCGCTTATGGCGTCGACCTATGCCGGAGCGAGCGGGTTTGTCCTGAAACAGATTGCCGGCCAACAATTGATCCGTGCAATTGAAACCGTTGCAAGCGGCGGATCTTTCATCGACTCGGCCATGACGGACGCGATTGTACAACAGCTACGGGCCTCCGCGGCGTCGGGCGAGACCAGGCGGAAAATTGTACTCCCATCCCAACAGCGGCGGGTCTTGGCCTTGCTGGCGGGAGGCCAAACTAATCGACAGATCGCGGCTGCCCTCTCCCTCAGCGAAAAGACAGTGACCAATTATGTCAGAATCATCTTTCAAAAGCTCCGTGTGCATTCGCGCTCCCAAGCGGCTGTGCATTTCGTTAAATCTGAGGCGCGTGCGGAATCCTTTATAGAGTAGTTCTCCTCTATACGACCCTGGATAAAAGATCTCAGCAGTAGAGTAAAACTTGTCTACCGACTTTCCCAATATCCAATAAAACTTAAGAAGCTAGCGGTTCGTTACTGCGAATGCATCGCGCAGGGCGTCGATCAACCAGGGGCGTCATGTCGCAACCTTAGGGTGATGTATGGCCAAGGTCTTGATAGCTGATGATGAGCCTATGGTAATCCACCTGCTAAAAACGATTCTTACGCGTCTCGGCCACAAGGTACTGGCGGCGGACGGTGGAGAGGCTGCGCTCCGTGTATTCACGAATCATCGACCAGAGGCCACGATCCTCGATCTCAACATGCCTGGCATGAGCGGGATCGAAGTTCTCAGACGTATCCGTGCGGTCGACCGGCAGGCGCCTGTTATCGTGTGGTCGGGGGCGGGGACGGAGGAGCTGGAACGGGAGGCTAAGGAACTTGGGGTGACCGAGTTCCTGAAGAAGGGGTTTTCTCTCCATGAACTCGGACAGGCGATGAAGCGGGCGTGTGATGCCTACGACGCCCGTCAGACCGACACCCACAGGGGCGGGATCGCCATATGACCGCGCATGTATCCGCGAATGTGTCTGAGCTCACGACGCCGCACCGCGTCCTCGTAATCGATGACGATGAAGCGATCCGGACGGTGCTTCGGCGCCAGCTTGAGCAGGCGGGATATGTCGTCATCGATGCGCCCAACGGACAGGTTGGTCTCGCCGCGTCATGTCACCAGCCGCCGGATATCGTGCTCACCGATATTTTCATGCCTGAGAAAGACGGCATCGAGGTCATTCAAGAAATCAGGTCATCGTGGTCGAAGTGCAGAATCATCGTAATGACCGGCGGATCGCCGGTGGATCCGTTTGGGTCGATTGTGAATCCCACGGCGCTTCTACTCGGAGCCGAAAGGATCCTGCTCAAGCCCTTCGATCGACAAACGTTGCTGTCGACAATCAAGGACACGCTTTCACTGAACAATGCGAGGTAGCCTTCCGTATGGACCGACGCAAACATCCGCGTTTTGCGGTCGACTATCGGTGTGAATATTTTGGTGAGCATTTTGCGGGTGAAGGCAGAGTGCTCGATCTCTCTAAAGAAGGCGCTCGGCTGTGCAGTGGCGCATCGGTCGCTAGGGGCGACTATTTGAAGATGGTGATCGCGTTGCCGCACCGCGACGGGTTGCTCCGCGTCGAGTTGGCCACGACGCGGTGGTCGAGGGGGAGAGAATTCGGGGTGGAATTCATCCGGATGGATCCGGAGCAGCAACGACGGCTTCAGAATTGTTTACAAGGCTTCGCAGTCGAAGAGAGCCCGGCAGCGCCCTCGGTTTCCGGGAAGATGACAATGGCGAATCGGCGTAATCGGATACCACGAGAAATCTTAATTGCGAGATTTCCGACTTACCGATCCCTCGGCACCGTCGCGGCAGTCATGCTGGCGATCCTGCTCGGTCTCGATGTGCCCTATGGATCGGCGAAGCAGGGGCGCCGTGACCAGGTGGTGCCCGTTCTGGAGACCTGGACCTATCAGTCTGTCGGGAGCGTGACCCTCGTAAAACCATGAACCTCCGTTCACGACTCAAAGATGTCGCCTCGGAACGCTCCCAGGGCTTGGTGCCGACATCGGCACCGACCCGCTACCAGCTGATCCTTCTCCATACACTCGTTACCATCGTTCTGTGCTACCAGTTGCTGTTCAGCAAGGCACCGCTGGTCGCTCCGTTGTTTCTGGATCTCATCGCCCTCGGTTTATTGGCGACCATCGTCGGCTTAGTCGTCGCACCGATCCGGATAATCACGTCCACCTGGTCCGTCGCCGCCTTGGCCTTAGCCGACACGATCATGACGACGCTGAGTATTTATTTATCGGGCAACGCAAGCTCGGACCTTTACATCACCTACTTCCTGATCATGCTCATTGCCGCCTTCGCGCCGACACTAAAGCAAATGATCGGGCTATCCGTAACTTTGTGCCTGGTGTACGGAAGCGCTCTGTTCCTAAGCATCGACCAACCGGGCGAACTGGACGGAGGCCGTCTTCTGCATATTCCTATTCTCCTTCTTCTTGCCGTCTTTTACGGGCTTACCAATGAAGCGGCGCGAATGCTCAACCGCGACAAGACGGCTCTGCTTGACTCTATGAACGAGCAACGGCGAGCCGAACAGGCTCTTCGGCATAGCGAAGAGCGCTATCGCTGCCTGGTGGAAGTCTCGCCCGATGCCATCTTCATCACCAAGCACAATCGCATTGTGTTCATCAATCGCACGGGCATGGCGCTCCTGGGAGCGGCGACGTCGGAGCAAATTATCGGCAGATCTGCGTTCGACTTTCTTCATCCCGAGCACGACCCGGCTACGAACCAGCAAATCCGCCACGCGCTGGAAAACGGGATACGCATCCCGCTCCTGGAATGCAAGATGCTTCGGCTCGATGGGACAATGATCGATGTCGAGCTTGCCGGGTCTCCTTTGGCCGATCAGGGTTCCGCAACGATCCAAGTCGTCGTGCGGAACATTACCGATCGCCGCCAACTGGAGGAACAGTTGCGGCAGTCGCAGAAGATGGATGCGGTCGGGCAACTGGCGGGCGGCGTCGCCCATGACTTCAACAACATGCTGCTGATCATTGGGGGATTCAGCGACCTGCTCGCGAACGATGCCGCGCTCACCGAGGATCAGCGCAGCAGTGTGGAACAGATTAGGCAGGCGAGCAAACGCGCAGGAGGGCTGACGACCCAACTGCTGGCCTTCAGTCGCCGACAGGTGCTGCAACCGAAAGTCGTCAACCTGGATAAGCTGGTCGGTAACCTGGAACACATGTTGCGGACGCTGGTGGGCGAGAGTATCGAGTACCTATTCATCTCAGATCCCCTGCTTGGGTGCGTCAAAGCCGATCCAGGACAAATCGAGCAGTCGGTGATCAATCTGGTTGTGAACGCGCGCGACGCGATGCACCAGGGAGGTCGGCTTATCATCTCCACAGGCAACGTCGATCTCGACGAGGAGACAATCCGGCGGGATCATCTGGAAGCGAAACCTGGCCCGCACATCCAGCTCGTTGTGAGCGACACGGGTGTTGGGATGAACGCCGACACCCTGGCTCGAATTTACGAGCCGTTCTTCACCACGAAGCCGAAGGGCAAAGGAACGGGGTTGGGTCTCTCCACCGTCTACGGCATCGTGAGGCAAAGCGGCGGGTGCATTCATGTCCACAGTTCGATGGGACAGGGTACGACATTCTCGATCTATCTCCCGCGAGTCGAAGACGTCATCGACCCCACGGGGGATGATGGCAATCAGGGATCGACGTTAACCGGCAGTGAAACAATCCTAGTGGCGGAGGATGAGCCTGGGGTGCGCGCCCTAGTATCTCACACCCTGCGGCAACACGGCTATACCGTCTTGGAGGCGTCCCACGGCGTCGAGGCCTTGGTTATCAGCGAACAGCATACGAAAGCCATCCACTTGTTGTTGACGGACGTGGTGATGCCGCAACTCAACGGACGTGAACTCGCGGAACGGCTCGTTGCCAAGCTGCCGGAACTCCAAGTGCTGTACATGTCGGGATACCCGGACGATGCCGTGCTACGGCGCGGGCTCAGCGCGGCGGATACGAACTTCCTCCACAAACCGTTTACCACCGGCGCGTTGGCCAACCGAGTGCGCCAGCTCCTCAACACGCGCCCGCTGAGTTTGGGGAGCCTCACGAACTAGGGGCGGCGATGCCTCTTCCGTTGAACGGATAATCCATCGCGCAGAGCATGGCCTCTGTCCCGAGCGCCGGGCGTCAGAACGAGTCGGTTTTTTGCGAATGGTTGAGGAGGAAACACATTATCTGGAGCGATCGCCCGTCAATCTGGTGTCAGGGGCTGAGGGGTATTGACCTGATGCGGAAACGATTCACCGAGACTACAGGATGGACCGGCGTGAGCGTCGCCCTTGTGGCTGCCGTCTTCTACCTCAAGACGAACCGCGAATTGAGTGAGGCCGACTGAGGCGAGGCGCATCCACAACCGATCTCCCGACGTAACCATTGGCCTAACGCGAAAAGAGCAATACCATCACGCGCATGCTCGTTATTGACGATGAACTACCGCTCCGCCAAGTACTGCGGAGCATCCCGGAACGGGCAGGCTATACGGTCCTCGGCGCTCCGGACGGCCACAAAAAGATGGCGCTCCGGCGGGAATAGCCCACCGACGTCGTGCTGACCGATTCCGCGAAGGGCGCCGGATTCGATGTGCCGACGCCGCGCCTGGAGAGAAGTATTTCCAGGTTGAGATCGGGTTCGACGATCCGAGGGAGCGGGCAGAAGGCCAGCCATCACGAATGGGATCGCTGCGCTTCAGTCCATAGGCTGAGAATGGAACGACCAGATGAATGATCAAGACCAATCAAGCTTTCACGCCTCCGGCACCGTTGTACATCGCCAATCGTCTCGCCAACCGTACTCCTGGCTGCATCCTCTCATCATCGCAATGACTCTGATTGCACTCCTGGGCGGAGGCCTGTCCCTGCACTACGTGGAGGCGCGTTTGTTACAGAGCACTGGGGAAAGTCTCGCCTTCGCAGCGGTCAGCGCAGTCGATTCCCTGGACCGGATGCTGGCCGAACGTTATGGCGATGTGCAGATGATGGCCTACGTCGCGGCCCATCAAAACCGAGGTTCGACCGCACAGGCAAGATACTTCGAGCGGATTCAACAAGCCTATCCCGTCTATCTGTGGCTCGCCAGTACTGACCGACACGGGCGCGTCATGACCGCCACGGATGCTGCAACCATCGGACGTGACATCAGTGAGCGCACGTGGTTTCGGACTGGCCGGCTTCTCCATGTCCCACACATGGAAGATGCAACTCCTTCTATGCTAGGGGACGGTAGCCGCGTAGTCACCATGAGCGCTCCCGTTCTCAATAGGGCCGGAGAGTTTGATGGCGTGGTGGTAGCGGAGGTGGGGGTTACTGTGTTGGAAGATGTGGTCACACAGAGAATGATCGCGCTCCAGGCCCAAATGGGAATATCACAGTCGCTCGAATGGCAGGTTTTGAATGGACAAGGAGACCTTATTGTCGATTCGATCTTGCGGCAGGAGGGAACCACGAACCTTCGACAGCTTGGTCTTCCCTCCGCGGAGCTGGTCAGCACGAGTTCATCTGGATATGTCGAGGAGTACCATCGGCGGAGGGACCTTCAGGTGGTGACGGGGTATGCCAAATCCAAGGGGTTGCCACAGTTACCTGAGCTTGGGTGGAGCCTGCTCGTCCGGCTGGATCGCGATGTCATCGTGGCGCCCACCCGGGAAATGCTCAGAAATCTGGGAATGGCGGGAATGCTCGTGTTTGGCCCGCTGTGGGGGCTCCTACTGTGGTCAACAAGATGCTTGAAGAATGAGTACGTCCGAGCCGAGGTAAGCCTCCTGAAACACAAGCAGACGGAACAGCAATTCAGAGACCTGTTGGACGCTACGCCCGACGCCATGATCATTGCCGATCGTGGAGGCCGGATCGTGATCGTGAACCACCAGGCTGAAGGGTTGTTCGGATATGCGCGTGAGGAATTGCTGGATCAGCCCGTCGAGATGCTGTTGCCGGCGCATCTGAGGCATGCCCATGGGCATCACTGGGCAGGAAATGTTGACCACCCGCGAGTCCAGCCGATGAAAATGGGTCGTGAGTTGCTCGTGCGGCGAAAAGATGGCAGCGAAATCAGCGCGGAAATGAACTTGAGCCCCTTGACGACCGTGGGGGGCCTGCTCACCATCGCCGCGATTCGCGACGTCACCGAGCGCAAGCGGGTGGAGGCTCAAATGAATATCTACATGCAAGAACTAGTGGAGAAAAATTGCACGCTGGATCTGTTGCTTGCCCAAGCTCAGACTGCCACGCACGCCAAGGCGTCTTTTTTAGCCATGATGAGCCACGAGATCCGGACGCCGATGAACGGGGTGATCGGGATGACGGGCCTGATGCTCGAAACGGACCTGACGTCCGAGCAGCGAGAGTATGCAGAAACCGTGCGCCGCTCCGGCGAACATCTGATGGGCATCCTCAACAACATCCTGGACTTCTCGAAGATCGAAGCCGGCAAACTGGACCTGGAGGTCCTCGACTTCGATCTCCGGACGCTGGTGGAAGATGTCACCACGTTGCTGGCCGAACGGGCCTACGCCAAGGGCCTGGAGCTGGGCACCCTCGTGCAGGCGCCCGTACCGACCGCCTTGCGAGGCGACCCGGGACGACTGCGACAGATCCTGATGAATCTGATCAGCAACGCCATCAAGTTTACTGAGCGAGGCGAGGTGGTGGTGCGCGTCGGGCTGGACGAGTCGGTGGCCGCCGAGCCGGAGGGAACGGTGTCGCTGCGGTTTGAGGTCAGCGACACGGGCATCGGCATGACGCCCGAGCAATGCGGAAAACTGTTTCAACCCTTCATCCAGGCCGATGGCTTCACCACCCGCAAGTACGGCGGGACGGGGCTGGGCTTGGCGATCTGCAAGCAACTCGTGGAACTCATGCAGGGCAGGATCAGCGTCGAGAGCACGTTGGGACAGAGCACCCGTTTCTGGTTCACCGCTCACGTGATCCGCCAGACCGAGCCGCCTGTTCCGTTCCCGACCTCCTGGGCGGTCTTACGGCATCGCCGGGTGCTGATCGTGAGCGATTACGCGACCAACTGGACCATTCTGGAACAACAGGTGTTGCAGCAAGGCATGGTACCCGAGACCGTGGCAGACGGCGAGCGAGCGATCGAGCAGCTCCGGACGGCTGTGGCGGCGGGCAGGCCGTTCGACCTCGCGATTCTGGACAGGCAGCTGCCCGGCATGGATGGCTGGACCCTCGCGCGCCGGATCAAGGAAGAGCCCGCCATCCGGTCGGTGCGGCTGGTCCTCCTGACCTCCGCCGGCCAACGCGGCGATGCCCAGGCCGCGCAAGCCGCCGGTTTCGAGGCTTACCTGACCAAGCCGATCCGGCAATCGCAGCTCTATGATTGTCTCAGCATGCTTGTGAAAGGAATGCCGACGCTCCCAGGCTCCGCCGATCCCTCCCCCGCCCCGCTCGTCACCCGCCATACGGTCAGCGAGGCGCAGGCCAGGCGCTGCCCTCGGGTGCTCGTGGTGGAAGACAACGTCGTGAATCAGAAGGTGGCGGCCAAGATGTTGGAGCGCGCGGGCTATCGCGTCGATGTCGCGGCGAACGGCCGGGCGGCGGTGGAGGCAGTTGCGCGGGTCCCCTATGCGCTGGTTTTCATGGATTGCCAGATGCCGGAAATGGACGGCTATGACGCGACGCGAGCGATACGGGAACGTGAAGCGTCGCTCGTGAAGCGTGACGTGCAGGACGAGAGACGAGAGACGCTCGACGCGCGAGGCGGCACGCCTCGCGTGCCGATCATCGCCATGACGGCGAATGCGCTGACAGGAGATCGCGAGAGGTGTCTGGAGGCCGGGATGGACGACTATGTGCCCAAACCGGTGCGGTGCGAAGACCTGGCAGCCGTCCTGGCGCGGTGGCAGCCGGGCCGCGCCGGTTCATCCGGCGAGCGGCCGGCGTCCCCGTCCCAGGAGAGAGGGGAGGGAGCCGCCGCTGTCGACCCGGCGGTGCTGACGGATCTGCGGCAGCTTGATGACACAGGAGAGCTGTTCACCACGCTCATGACCCATTTTCTGGATGAAACGCCCCGCTTACAGGAGCAGATGCAGGCCGCGTTCCGCCGGCGCGACGCGACGGCGTTGGTGGAGGCGGCCCACAAATTGAAAGGTTCCAGCGGGAGCGTCGGTGCGACGCGCATGCAGCAGCTCTGCGGCGAGCTACAAAGGCTCGGCCGCGCCAATGAGCTGGCACCCGTCGGCGCCCGGCTCGCCCGCCTCGCCGCGGAGTTTACGCTCGTGCGCGCGGCCCTCCTGCAGGAGGAAGACCGGTCCACGTCCGTCCGTGCTCGGCACCCGTCATCATAAGAAGACAAAAGGAGTCTGTCTCATGGCCAAGAAAAAGATTCTCATCGTCGACGACGATGCCGATACGCGGCTTCTCGTGAGCGCGCGGCTGAAGAAACACCAGTACGACACGGTGTTCGCGGCCGATGCGCTGGGGGCGATCGCGGTTGCACGGCAGGCGCAGCCGGATGCCATCATTCTGGATCTGGGCCTGCCGGGCGGTAATGGGTTCATCGTGCTGCAACGGTTGAGGACCAATACGGTGCTCGCCGGCATTCCCGTGATCATTCTGACGGCCGACGAATCTCCGGAAAGCGAATTCAAAGGACTGGAAGCCGGCGCGGTGGCCGTTCTGCATAAGCCCGTGCAGGAAGAAACCCTGATCGCCGCGGTGGAGGGCGCAGTCGGACAGTCAGAATCTCCGATCATTAATGCCCGGTTGGAGTTCTGACATGGCGGCTCCGAAAGATCCGGCGCTGGCCGATCCTCAAGAGATCTTGGCCTGGAAGTCCTGCGGCAGGCTGGTTCGAATCCTGATGGCCACAGCATGAAAGGAGCTGGTTCCATGGCAACCACAAGAATCTTCATCCTCGACGACAAGGTGGACACGCGGTTCCTGCTGAGTCTTCGGCGCCACTATTCACAAGCTGCTGTCGGTGTTCCATTCCGAAAAAACAGTCACAGGTGTCAGGCCGCATGACCATGTGTATAAACCAACACCAACTCGTCCGTGCTGTTGACCATAAAGGAGGCTACTATGTCGATGCTAACCAATGAACGCCCCGTGCCGAACGGGGTGATTCTGGAACTGACGGGCGATCTTACCTTTGATAATCGGGAGCAGTTCAAGACGGCNGTGGAAGCGATCCGCCAGAAGGGCTGCCGGCATCTGATTCTCCACATGGCCGANGTCCGGTTTGTGGACAGCTCCGGGCTCGGCTTGCTGGCGCTCGTCTCGCAGAACTTCAAGGTGAGCCAGGGCACCGTGAGCATGGTCAAGCCGCAANNNTATGTNCGGGAAATCATGACCCTCACGAATATCACAAAGCTCATCCCCGTGTATGACAATGAGCAGGATGCGCTGGCGGGGTGTCAACCAACCGTCTAGGGAGCGCCGATGCCGCTCACGTCACCGTCAGGAGCTCCGCAGAGCCGCGCCGCACCGGCACCTCCGCACACCGTGCTGGTCGTGGACGATGAGCTTCTTGCGCGGATCAGCCTGGCGGCGCGCCTCACGCGGCTGGGCTATTGGGGCCTCGAAGCGGGCGACGGCCGGGTGGGGGTGTGATCTCCTTCGGCGCCAGCGGCCCGATTTGACGATTCTCGACTGGATGATGCCGGGGATGGACGGCCCCACCTTCTGGGAACGGGTGCGGCACGATCCCGAACTCCGTTCCAGCCAGATTCTTTTGATGACCAGCCACGATGAACCGGAGCAAATTGCAGAGGGGTTGGCCCGCGGCGCAGACGATTTTTTGAGCAAAGCGGCCAGCCCGCACGAGATCACCGCGCGCGTCCAGGCCGGGATACGAGCGGCCACACTCGTGCGCACGCTCGAACAGGCGCGGGACGAGATTCAGCACAAACAAGAAGCCCTCGAACAAGAATTGCATTCCGCCGCGCAGTATGTCGAATCGTTGTTACCCATCCCCGGCGTGCTCCTGCCGGGCGTGCAGATGGTCTCTGCCTATCGGCCCTCCCGCGCCTTGGGCGGCGATCTCTTCAAGTTGTGCTGCACTGGGGCGAGCACGGGCTCGGGCTGTCCCTGCTCGATGCCTCGGGCCACGGCGTCTCTCCCGCGCTGCGGTCGGCCTCGTTGTCGACCTTCCTGCGCGAAGACAATTTGCGGCATCAGGTGGAGGGGCACGATCCCGGTGCGATGCTGACGGAAGCAAATCGACACTTCCCCCTCACGGACGACGGCAACTATTGTCCGATCATTGTTGCCCGACTCGCCCTCCGCGCCCATACGCTCTCGTACGCCACCGCGGGCCATAACGGGGCGTTTCTTCACCACCACTCCGGTGCGGTGTCTTGGCGCACGCCCCCAGGGCTGCCCCTCGGATTCGCCCTGCCCCATACCTACGGCACCGTCGACCGCGCGGTGTCACCGGGCGACCGCCTGGATTGCGTCAGCGATGGTCTGTATGCAGTGCCGGCACCCACCGGGGCACTGTGGGGACAAGCCCGATTAGAAGCAGCCGTTCGTGCACGAGGCCCCCGGCCGTTGGCAGAGGTGATCACGCGAACCGTCGAGCAGGCGACCCAATGGCTGGGGCACGACCGCTTTCCCGATGATGCAGCCATGATCGGCCGCGCGATCAGCGTCTGATCCTCTCTCGATTGGGCGGTGGACGGAGTGGCATCCATGAGTCAGGACACGAGCGTCCGTCTCGAGGCGGCGGTGGCCCGCGTCGATCACGACCGAGCTATGGTTCCGACGATGGCTGAGTTATTGATGGAGCAAGGCTCGCATGACTCGGGGGCACCCCAGGCACCCTCGGCCGCACAGGTTGCTGCCGGCCTCGCGCGAACCACCCCTCGCGTGAAACGCGCGCTCGTGCCGTATGGTGTCCCCGCCGCCTTGGAACCCACACGAGCGCGCGAAAAATTCGGCAAGACCGGCCACCTCAAGTCCGCAACGGATGCACCGAAGCCTGCAGTCGTGCAGGCCCTCCGCGCAGGAGCGGTCGACTATCTGCCCAAGCCGGTTGCCGAAGAAAAGCTGGCCCCTGCCCTGCACCATGCGCGACATCTGCTACCGGGAGGTCTCGCAAACGTACCCTGCGTCCGCCGATCGGGGTTCCGTTTGACCATCGATTCCGATCCTGCTTGCATTCCGAGGGTGATTTCTTGGCTGATTAAAACGACTGCCTCGACGCTTCCTGAAACACAGCAACTGCACGTGCACGGATCTCTTCACGAGCTGCTCCTCAACGCCGTCGAACATGGCACTCTCGAAATCTTCTCTCAGAAGAAACAGAAGGCTCTGGAAAAGGATGGATACGAGACGTTACTCCGGCAGCGTCTCACCCAAGCTCGGTTCAAAGACCGGCAGGTCACCATTCATGTCCGCTACGAGAAAGGCGCCACGCGCCTGGTCTATCGCATCGCCGACGAAGGAAACGGCTTCGATTGGCGCAGCATGCTCCATCGATCCCCAGACGTCTGCAGTTCAGAGGAGGCCAACGGAAGAGGGATCTTTCTCGCTCGGTCCTTCTTTCCCAGCCTGACCTACAACGATCGAGGCAACGAGGTGACGATCACGGTGCCCCTCGCCTGATGACATGCCGTCACGCGTCCCTCGTCGTTCGTGAAAAGTCGTTCGTCGCCCTTGGTTGCGGGGTTGGCTGCGCAAACCGCCTATCAGCAACAGACAGGCCAAGGCCAGCACCCTAAGCCGGCAGTACTGGCCAGTGATCTGATGATGGCGCCGGTCCTGTCTCTTCCCTCGGACAGCACACTGATCGATGTTTGGGCTGTGATGCAACGCAGAGGCATCCGCCACATCCCGGTGACCTCCATGCATGACACGCTCGTCGGAATGGTGTCCGATCGTGATCTGCTCCACCATGTGCCAGAGCTGATCACCATGGCAAATACCAGCCAAGCGGTCCAGCGCAGATTGGCGGAGATCATGACCTTTCGGGTCATCTCAGCCACACCCACGACGGACATTCGAGCAATTGCGCGGGTCATGCTGGATGAGCGGATCCATGCGGTCCCCATTCTGGACGGCATCCGTAGTCTAGTCTGCATTCTTTCCACACACGAACTACTGCGCGGAATTGCGAACCACGTCCCTATCGAACTCTGGACCTAACCTTCCCCTCTTTCGACGAAACGTTCCGTTCTGCACGCCAAAATAAATCGCCAACCCCATCAATAGGTTCATTTGCATTCTCCTCGAAAGGCTGTTGCCGTATGGAGGATTTGAAGTGTACTTTGCGTTCTAGCGGTCTTTTAGGGCAGCCGGGTCCAGCGTGAAAACGTCGCGGCTTGTCCGATGCGCTGCTCCTCCTCATTCATGACATTCCACACGATGGCCTCCTCCACGAGGAATCGGCGGCCCGTCGCCGAGATTCGGACTCCGCGATAGCGATCAAAGTAGCCCTGCTCCTCCGCGTCCCGCAGCAGGCGAGCCCGCTCTTCTTGATTCACCGGCTCAGCCGTCTGACGCGAAGGGGTGCGAGTCAGTTGCTCCCATGTCATCTCCCAAAGGTCCAGGGCGG
Organism: Nitrospira sp.; assembly: GCA_005239465.1. GTDB lineage: Bacteria > Nitrospirota > Nitrospiria > Nitrospirales > Nitrospiraceae > Nitrospira_D. Next base: position 32,773 of record SPAW01000002.1, read on the forward strand.
CTTGGTTGCCATAGTTCAAGATCGGATCCGCCTCCAACCCGTGTGAGACCACCACAGAGTGCGTGAAAAATAGTCGTCGGGCCTGTTCTGAAACACTCCCATCGCGAGCGAGCAGTTCCTTGCCAGTCCAATGGTGGAAACTGTCGAGAAGCCGGTGCGACCACATGATGATCGAGTCATGGGTCCAAATTTGATCGACCACAACCTCTCCCCCACTCACACTTCAGAACGTGCGTAGTTTACAACCCAAGCGGTGTCCTGGTACCACGTCCCGGATGTGGTTGCAAGGTTGGCCCTCAGTACTTGCCGGAGTTAGCTTTGCGGATGTTGGGTCGAAGAAGAAGACGATACTCAACGAGGCGGCAACTGCAGAAAGCCATCTGGCGGGTTTCAGTCGTCACACAGACGATGATCGAGTGGCAAAACATGCCGCCAAGCGACTGAGTATCCCGCTTGATGGTCCAGCGAGGGATGGAAATGGATTCGGGATTGAGCGTCGATTTGTCCATCACCTTTCCTATCGGCAGGACGATGGGAAAGCTAAAGCTCCCGTTCAACCGGCAACCCCGTCCCTGGTATGCGACCAAACGCCTATGTATAATGTGATTCCTTCCAACTCCAATGAAGGTAGCACGACGAGGAGTGTGTCATGGCAGGTACAACGCTATTCGACAAAATATGGGAGTCGCATGTCGTCCGCGCAGAACCGGATGGCACGACGCTTCTGTACATCGATCGGCAGCTTGTCCACGAAGTGACATCTCCCCAGGCCTTTGAGGGATTGAAGCTCGCCGGGCGCAGGCCTCGACGACCCGCTGCGACGCTGGCGGTCCCCGATCACAATGTCCCGACGACCGACCGGAAACTGGCTATCACCGATCCAATCAGCGCCAAGCAGATTCAAACGCTGGAGGAAAACTGTCGAGACTTTGGGATTACCCTGTTCGGCATGAACGACATCAGGCAAGGAGTCGTCCACATCATCGGTCCGGAGCAAGGATTCACCCTGCCGGGCACAACGATCGTCTGCGGAGACTCCCACACGTCGACCCACGGGGCGTTCGGTGCGCTGGCGTTCGGTATCGGGACCAGCGAAGTGGAACACGTGCTGGCCACCCAATGCTTGGTTCAGAAGCGACCAATGACGATGGAGATCCGTGTCAACGGGACCCTTTCGGACCGCTGCTCGGCCAAGGATATCATTCTCGCCATCATTGGAAAGATCGGCACCGCCGGGGGAACCGGCTATGTGATCGAATACACGGGCTCGGCTATTCGCGCCCTGAGCATGGAGGGCCGCATGACCCTTTGTAATATGTCGATCGAGGGCGGCGCCCGCGCCGGCATGGTGGCGCCCGACGACAAGACGATCGCCTATATCAAGGGACGGCCGCTTGCCCCAAAGGGAGATCTTTTCGAACGGGCGGTTCAGGCTTGGCAGCAGCTCAAGACTGATTCGAATGCCAGGTACGACGCCACAGTGACCTTCCGTGCAGATGATATTGCGCCCCAGGTCAGTTGGGGAACTAGCCCCGGCATGGTAACCGGCGTGGATCAGAAAGTACCGGATCCCCGAATGATGTCGGATGAGAAAACGAAGAACGCGACGGAGCGGGCCTTGGAATATATGGGACTCTCTCCCAATATGCCGATTACCGACATTAAGATCGACAAGGTCTTTATCGGCTCCTGCACGAACTCCAGGATTGAAGACCTCCGCCTCGCCGCCAGCTTCGCCAAGGGCAGGAAGGTCGCAAAGACGGTGCACGCCATGGTGGTCCCTGGATCAGGGCTCGTCAAACAGCAGGCTGAAGCGGAAGGGCTTGACCTCGTGTTCCGCGAGGCCGGATTCGAGTGGCGGGAGGCCGGCTGCAGCATGTGCCTGGCGATGAACGCGGATGTGCTCCAGCCAGGCGAGCGCTGCGCTTCTACCAGCAACCGGAATTTTGAGGGACGCCAGGGTGCCGGAGGCCGGACTCATCTTGTGTCACCCGCGATGGCCGTGGCCGCGGCGGTCGAGGGGCATTTTGTTGACATCAGAAACTGGTCATGAATTCTCAATGTTAAATTTTGAATGTTGAATTTTCGGTCCAATTCAACATTCACCATTCATCATTAAACATTATGCAGCCTTTTACCCAAATAACCGGCCTCGTCGCACCGCTGAATCGTGTCAACGTGGATACGGACCAGATCATCCCCAAGCAGTTTCTGAAAACCATTAAGCGGACAGGCCTCCGTGAAGGCCTTTTCTTCGATTGGAGGAGGAAGAAAGACGGGTCGCCCGATCCGGATTTCTTCTTGAATCAATCCCGCTACGAATCTTCGACAATCTTATTGACCCGCGACAATTTCGGCTGCGGCTCATCCCGCGAGCACGCGCCCTGGGCCCTGCTCGATCAAGGCTTCCGGTGCGTGATTGCACCGAGCTTCGCCGACATTTTCTACAACAACTGTTTCCAGAACGGGATCTTGCCGGTCGTCCTGAAGGCGGACGAGGTGCTGTCCGTCATGAAAGAGGTAGTCGGCACAGAGGGTTACCAGCTCACGGTGGATCTCGGCAACCAAACGGTGACGACACCGGGCGGAACGGCCTATCGATTCGACATCGATTCCTTCCGGAAGGATTGCCTCTATCGCGGTCTTGATTCGATCGGCCTCACGCTCCAGCATGAGGCCGCGATCACGGCCTATGAACAACGCAGACAACAGGACGCGCCGTGGCTCTTCGCGGATGTACGGTAGCGCGCCGGTAAGGATCGTCGATGAGTTGGACCGCCATCTTTGCACCGATGCTGTGGCTCTCGCGGCTTAGAGTGATGGTAACTCTGGGAATCTTCGTCGCAGCGGCCTATCTCATGATTGCGTTCAACTGGAGTTATTCAGACGGGAATCGCGCCGGCTACATCCAGAAGTTTTCCAAGAAAGGTTGGCTCTGCAAGACCTACGAAGGTGAATTGGCAATGACGACGGTCCCCGGCGTGGCGCCGGTCCTGTGGGAATTCAGTATCTGGGACAAGCAAGTAGCCGATGACCTTTCACGCGTGATGGGCAAACGAGTCATTCTGCATTACAAAGAGTACCGCTACCTCCCGACCACCTGCTTCGGGGAAACGGATTACTTCGTCGATCGCGTGGAAGTCCAAGAATTGCCGTAACATCTCATCCTAGAGCCACTTTCTCCGCCGAAACCCAATCAGCATCGCGGTAGCGACCATTCCCATCGCCCCGAGCGCCACGGGATAACCCCATTCCCATTTGAGTTCCGGCATGTGCTCGAAATTCATCCCATAAATGCTGGCGATGAAGCTGAGGAGCATGAAAATGGTGGTGATGACGGTCAACACCCGCATCACGGCGTTGAGCCGAAAACTGACGCTGGAGAGATAGATTTCAAGGCTCGCCGAGACCATTTCGCGCATGGTCTCGATCATATCGACAATCTGCACGACGTGATCGTAGACGTCGCGGAAAAATACTTTCGTGGGCTCATGAAGAAACGGACACTCCGAACGGGACAGACTGTTGGTCGCCTCCTGGAGGGGCCAGACTGCCCGGCGCACGAACACAACTGTCGTTTCAGCGCATGTATGCCCTTGAGGGTGTCGGTCTTCGGATCGGCCATCACCCGCTCTTGCAGCAATTCAATCTTTTCGCCGAGCGCCTCCAGGACGGCAAAATATTGGTCGACGATGGCATCCACCAGTGCATAGAGCAGATAGTCAGACCCGTCCTGGCGGAGCCGCCCCTTGCCGCCGTGTAAGCGATCGCGCACCGAACGAAAAACATCGGTCCCGTTCTCTTGGAAGGACAGCACGTAATTGTGCCCGAGCACGAAACTCACCTGTTCGACGAGGGTATCCCCCCCGGTCGGTCGTCGCCAGCATCTTCATGACCAGAAAGATATAGGTATCATAGTCGTCGAGCTTGGGTCGCTGATCCGTATCGGCGATGTCCTCCAAGAGCAAGGGGTGGAGGTTGAACTGCTTCCCAAAGGCTTCGAGGACGTCGACCTTATGTACGCCGCCGACATTGACCCATGTGACAGTTTCATCAGCAGGCGGTTGGAGCTCGTCCAAAATCGTGACAACGCGCTCGTCGCACCGCGCGCCGGCGTAGTTGAACAGAGCGATTTTGACAGCCTCCGTCCTCTGCTCACCGATGTGGATCAACGTGCCGGGCGGCAATCCCGTCTTCTTCGATCGTTTCTGGACCAGTTTCATAGTCACCTGCTTGTACGCAGATTCCGGTACGAGGTCAAGTCTGTCACGATACCACCCTCCTTTTCTTCTACCTCAAGCCTTGTTACTCTGCCGATATGACATGGGACCACGAACTCCGTATTCTGAATGATGCGATACGAACCGCCGGCGCGGAAGCCTTGCGGTTTGTGTCCGATGGATTTGAGACCCATACCAAGTCGGATCAATCCCCTGTAACGTCCGCAGACTTGGCGGTGAATCACATTCTCCAATCTCACTTGCTGGCTATGTTTCCCCACGACGGTTGGTTATCAGAGGAGTCGCCCGATGATCCTGCCCGGCTCCAGAAAGCGCGTGTCTGGGTGATCGACCCGATTGACGGGACCAAAGCGTTTATCAGGGGAGAACCGGAATTTTGCATTTCCGTCGCTCTCGTCGAAGAGGGCCGTCCTGTAGTAGCGGCAATCTTCAATCCCTCGACAGACGAGTTGTTCACGGCTACGCGAGGCGGAGGCCTTCATCTCAATCACAAGCCGGTCTCCCCACAGGAACGCCGGAGGGACCAGCAACCCGTGATCGCGCTCAGCCCATGGGAGCAGCATATCGGCCGATTCAAGTCCGTCGTAGCACACGCCGCCAGCCGCCCTATGCGTTCCATCGCCTGGGCCCTCGCCCTTGCCGCAAGTGGGCGGATTCATGCGGTCGCCACGTTCGAGCTTGAGAATGAATGGGATGTCGCGGCAGGCGCCCTGCTGATCGAAGAGGCAGGGGGCAACATGCATGACGGGAGTGGACAGGCCCTCAGCTTCAACCGGCCTGAACCTCGCTATCGGGGGATCCTCGCCACAAGCGCGCACTGTCCCGATCCCTTCGCACAACAGCTTCGGTCTTTTTCCCGCATTGCGAAGTAATCGAGGAGGACCGTTCAAGAATATTACCGTCCTCGGCATTGGTTTGCTTGATCGAGCCGCAGCCGCACGGCTGAAGATCACGGGTCATGCGGTCAAGGTTTACAACCGCACCAAAGCCGAGCCGTTACGCACCCTCGACATCGACGTCGCAACATCGGCAAGTGAGACGATCGAACGGGCAGACTGTACTTTGCAGTTCTTGGCCGGCGCAGAGGCCATCCGATCTGTCGTTTCGAGCGCCGAAGGGCGTCCGCCCCTTGCGGGACGAACCATGATCCAGATGGGAACCATAGGCCCACAGGACAGTCGAGAGTTTCACAACGCCTTTACAGATGTTGGCGGCGAATATGTAGGATGTGCCGGTTTTTGGCAGCATTGTCGAAGCGAAGGCAGGCACATTATGACCACCCGAACTTCTCCGCCAGCCACCTGCTCAAAGTTGTGGACCTGATTCTGGCAGCGGCGAAGGAGAAGGGACTCGCCACCCGAACGTTCGACGGGGTCAGTAACGATTTGGAAGGTGCGATTGCGCAGGGACAAGGCGCTGTGGACTACTCAGCCCTGTACGAGGAGACCAACCCCGAGTACTAGATAGGAGATTATGGCGCAGGCGGTGTGTCGCTGAGGTTCGTAAGGGATGTCTTCTTGCTGAGACGGAAAGTGCCGCCCTTCTCTGACGGGGCAAGGTCTGAACCGATCCGAACGTACCACCACGTGCCTTCACCTTCCGTATAGTCAGGGGATAGTTTCACAACGAAGCCGCCTTCGCGATCATTTTCTTTCTGATACCACTTTCCCGCCCAGGTGCGGCCCCCGAATCGCATGGTTTCGAATCGCCCTTTCTTCCACGCATAGATCCCATTGCCGTGCTCGTCAAGCCGAAACGTTACTGCCGCTCCGTCTTCGTACTCCCATTCCCCTGCCAGGATGGACCGATCATCTGTGGGGAAATCAGCCTGGACAGCTGGCCGACCGACCGACGGGTGGCCGCATCCCGTGACCATCAGTGCGGCAGTTATGGCGACAACTAAAAATGCGCGCGGGCTCATGTGTTCAATTCATAACACGGCGGGCTCGTCCAGACAAGCACTGAACCGCCTGCGATCAGAGGTGAACTAAAATCTGACTCGCGTCAGGCGCCGGCAGGCCTCATCGAGATCGGAGTCGGTCTTGGCGTAGCTGAAGCGAATGAAGTTGGCCCCTGCTTGGCCTGAAAAGAAGGCTTCTCCCGGCACACCGGCCACGCCGGTTTTTTCTAAGAGGTACATCGCGCGGGCCTTCCCAGTCGCGCCCGGCAATTTCGACACATCCGCCAGCACGTAGTACGCTCCGTTGGGAATCGACGGCGTTAGCCCTGTCTCGGCCAGCACGCTGCAAAATCGGTCTCGCTTTCGCTGATACTCGCGCGCAAGGTCTTGATAGAAGGCATCGGGAAGCTCGTTGATACCGCTGGCTACTCCCATCTGAAGCGGGGCCGGGGCACATACATAGAGCAAATCGTTCATGGCGCCGATGGCCTGAGCCCACGGTTCGGCTGCCACACTGTAGCCGATGCGCCAGCCGGTCACGCTGAAGGTCTTGGAATACCCGCCGATGGTGATCGTCTGTTCAGCCATGTCCGGCAAAACAGCGATGCTCAGATGGCTCCGCCCGTCGTAGAGAAAATACTCGTAGATCTCGTCCGCGAACACAAAGAGGTCGTGTCGACGCGCCAATCCTGCAACAGCCTCCAATTCCTCTCGTGTGAATACCTTGCCGGATGGATTACCCGGCGAATTGACGATGATGGCCTTTGTCATCGACGTGACCGCCTGTTCAAGCTGACTCAATGTGTAGGTCCATTCCGGCGCCCGCATCTTCACGATCACCGGCGCAGCCTCGACGGCCAGCAAGGCGCTGAGGTGGTACTGATAGTACGGTTCAAACAGGATGACTTCGTCGCCGGGACCCAGAAGCGCCGCACAGGCACAGTGAAACGCGCCGGTCGCCCCGGCGCTGACCGTAATTTCCGTCTCGGGGTTGGCTTGTATGCCGTTGTAGTGCGCCAGTTTCCTGGCAATAGCCTGCCGTAATTCCGGTAACCCATCGAAGCGTGTGTAGACATTGTAGCCTTGCTTGACAGCCTGCTCAGCGCCCTGGAGGACAACAGGAGGGACCGGCGTATCGCAGACCCCTTGCGCCATGTTGAGTCCCTTCATGCTCACGCAGGCCTGCGTCATCGCTCGAATTTCCGACTGAGCTAGATCTGCCATCCGCCGATTGACCGTTCGTGCCATCGTATGGTCCCTCTCCTAGTTGCCAGCCTCCTTTGTCGCAAATGCCCAGGTGTGCGTCAAGATAGCCTCCGGATCGGGACTGCTGGCTGAAGGGAGTTTGCGGACTTATCGAGGACTGAAACATGGCTTCTGTTTACTGCTATCCATTAATGGCTTATGCTACCTCCAATCTATCATGTTGAGCGGAGCCGCAAATCCCTGAATAGAATAACTGTGTATGCGGCCTCTTCCGGGTTACTGCTATCAGGGAATGCGGACTCGACATCATGCTATTATTCTTATTATTGAGAGGGGAGCAATGCGATGATGTCAGAGCCCTTTAGAGAGGAGCGGCTACCCGACAGTCACGGGGAAGCGGCGCTAAAGGACCGGCGGGGGCGGAGAATTGTACTGTCATGCCGCATGTTCTTCTTCGGGGACGAGGAGTTCGAGGGCGAAGCAAAGTTGCTTGATATTTCGACGAACGGCTGCAGAGCCTTGTCACCCATCGAACTGAAGATCGGGATGGTTTTGAAGATATCCCTGTTCCTCCCTGATTATAAGTGGCCCCTGCGGATCGATCAGGCCATTGTGCGGTGGATCGACGGCCAGAAATTTGGTCTGGAGTTCACCAGTATTCGACTCGCCCAGCGGGAACGACTTAGGGCGATGATCATGAAGGTGAAGGCCTAGCCACCAGCCCTTCCCCGAATCAACTTTTCCCATTTGAGTCACCCCCGACGTGGGGCTCCGTTCGTACTAGCCCTCGTTTCGACTCTTTGGGAGCAGAACCAGATTTAGAGGGAGAAGACAGATCCGCAGGCTTCCCACGTTGTCGTGGTATGCGATATCGCTCGTAGTAGCTCAGCACCTTCCGGACATACGACCGAGTTTCACGAATCCGAGGAATCTTGCCCCTCTTCACACGATGGACCCCGGCGTTGTAGGCAGCGAGCGCCAACGGCACATCGCCCTCGTACAGGTTCAACAGATGACGAAGTTGCCTGGCTCCCCCTCTGATGTTCTGCAGGGGGTCATAGATATCGGCCACTCGCAACGTCGCCGCCGTATCCGGGGTCAACTGCATCAACCCGATGGCCTCCTTCCGCGAAACGGCATCCTGACGAAAATCCGACTCGACTTTGATCACGGCTCGCAGTAAAGCCGGATGGAGACGATAGCGCTTCGCGTAAAACGTGACACTCCGACTGATTTCTTGTTTGGAATAGCGGGCACGTCCCTCAAAATCGGACTTCGTAGGGATAGGGGTCGCCACGACCATCACGCCTGTAAGAAGCATGGTGATGATGTTGCGCAGGGGAAGAGAGGCAGGGCAGTTCGGCCATGTCAAGCTTAATAGGGCCATGTCGTGACCTGATCGTTCCATTTTTTCTTGGAAGGACCCGGGTCACTAGTCTCTTACCTCAAGAGCCATGCCGCCCTCGCAAGTCTTAACCCACTGAGGAATTGAACGAACTTGAGTCTTCTAATGTTCAGGGGGTGCTCTGGGAGGACATTCCGGCCATTTATTGTCAGTTCGGCTACAGGCGACTTGTTAAGTGACCTGTCGCCCGGTGGCTCCAGAGCATCAAGGCCTGCAGCGTCGCAAGCAGCACTGTGACCATGCGGAGGACAAGACAGCCTACGGCGAGTATCCCTGCTGTCGTGGAGTGATAGGCATGAAATATGGCGGATACGGGCTGGTCCGTGAACGGACTGGAATGCGAGAGCCACCCAAGCGCCAGGCCACCGGCCCCAATCATTGCCCAGAATCGAGGACCGACCACGTCCCGACGTGAGAGGGTAAGTCCAACCCCGATGACCATATAGATTGTGACAATGTCCGCAAGAAACCCCATCGACTGACCTTCCAGCGGCCAGTGGAGCCCCACGGCTTTACAGCCGTGGTCTCTCTCGTATCTTCGGCAAAACCCGTCGAAGCATGTCCTCCTTCGCCAAGGCTACGGAGGACACCCGCGGTGCATTCCTCCATGGCTTCATCCACCCTCCGTAGCGGGCTACCGCGGAGGACGGGCAGCCGTGGCTCCCTGCGTAGGTGGGTGGAAGTCACCACGCAGGATGTGATCGATTGCATGCAGGCCGTTAAGGCCGCGATTGTGCGGATCAGCACGAGCAGCGGATCGGGTATGGCACGCAACAAGTTGTGTCTACGACTTTCCCCACAGCGCCTCCAAGCGCTGCGCACGACCACAGTTGAACTTGTAGTACTTATATCTGATGGGATTCTTCTTGTAGAAATCCTGGTGATAATCCTCAGCAGTATAGAACATCGAGGCTTTAACGAGCTGCGTCACAATCGGTTCGGAAAACCGTTTGGATCGCTCAATCGCGCTCTTGGATTCTTCCGAAAGCCGCTTTTCCTCATCCGTTCCGTAGTAGACCGCTGACCGATATTGACTCCCATGGTCGCAGAACTGAGCATTCGGTGTCACCGGATCGACGTTGCGCCAAAAGGCTTCGAGCAATTTTTGATAGCTGACCTTCGCCGGATCATAACTCACTTCGACAGATTCGGCGTGGCCGGTCTGTCCGGCAGAAACTTGCTCGTAAGTCGGATTGGCCACCGTCCCGCCCATATAGCCGGAGACCACCGCGATGACGCCATCCACTTTCTCGAAGGCATCTTCCATGCACCAGAAGCAGCCTCCTGCAAAATAGGCCTTGGCCGGCGGCGCCGCTTCAATCGCCACAATGGGGGACCAGACAGCGATTCCTCCAAGCGCACAAAGACCGACCGCGAGACCCACAAAACGTCGAATTGCAATCATGGCTGCGTCCTCCCCATGCAACGTCGCCCGAACGAGAGATCTCTTACATCCTACTACGACCATCGCAATCGTTCAGATGCTGTGTAAGAACATGAGTATTGAGTCCGCTCGCGCTTCTTCAAATTCTGATTTTGCTGATCTTAACAGGATGCGATCCTTGGACTAGGGGATAATTCCCTCCAGAGGTTGTCATCACCAATGTCACCCCTCTAGATGGTACAGTATTCGAGTAGCGTCTCAAGGTCGACCTCAGAGTTCGAAACCCCAACGACACCAACCTTATCGTAACAGGGCTCGATTTCCATCTAGACATTAATGGCAAACTCTTGGCGCGGGGGCTGGATAACAAGGAACTCAGGGTACCCCGTCTCGGAGACTCTCTGACGTCAATTGAAACCAGCACCTCAACCTTTGATGTGGTCCGATCCGTCCTGACCTTCAGCAAACAAGGAAATCTTTCCTATAGAATTAGGCGGTATGTTTCGCTTAAGAGATGGAGTCAGGAAGGGTATGATTCCGTTCGACAACACCGGAATCCTCGTCGAGTAGGGTAAGCTCTCCGGCCTTCTGAGTCCCTAACTCATCTCACATCGAGAGTTCGTCATACTCACTCTTCTCCACAGGCTGCGCACGGCGGCGGCGTCCTTCCATTTGTTTCATGATGAGCTCAATCGCCTCTTCCGGTGAGGAAGCGGCAGAGACCAGCCGCTTTCCGAGCTTGCGAAAGAACGACAGGTCCGCAGGGGATGCCTCCACCAGAATGACCGGCTTCCCTGCCTTCACGGCCAGCGCCACTTCGGACACCGTACCCGACCCGCTCAACCCGCAGGCCACGACCACGTGACTGGTCAGCACATTGATGTTATTGCGGCCGCTGCCCATTTCCGTAATGATCGGCACATCGACGTGACGCGACACCTTGTCCTTTGCGGTGGGTAAGACACCGATGGTCAGACTTCCCCCGACCCGCTTGGCGCCTTCGCACGCCGCATCCATGACCCCGACATCACGGCCGCCCGTCAGCACGACCCAGCCGCGCCGCGCAATGAATTCTCCCAGGATCCGCGCGTTATCGAGATCCTTCTTCTTTGCTTTCGCCGGCCCCATCACTCCCACTACAAATCGCATCGATCCTCCCAAAAAGTCGCGCAGTGTTTCAGAAACGAGAGGCCGTTAAGGTCACATCCGCATAAGTCCAAGCGGTTATGAATTGCTGCTCCACGGTCTCCGCCTCGCCGCCTTTCTGCTGAGCGCGGAGGCTCTGCGTCAATCCGAAGAACGCCCAGCCGTTATTGGGATTCTTGGCAAGATCAGCCCGGTACATGGCCTCCGCATCGACGGGCTGACCGGCCATCAACAGCGTGGCGCCGAGATAATGACGAACCGGAATCGGCCAGAAGGGAGGTTCGGTGTACGGCAGGGCATCTTCCAACTTGACAGCGTCCTTGAACAGCTTGATCGCGTCATCGTATTTCTGTCGACGGGCGGCGATCTCTCCCGCCAACAGACGTTCCGCGATCTTGAGCAACGCCCGTTCCGTTTTTTCCTCCGACGTCCGATCGCGCCCCAAACGTTTCGCCAGGCTTGCCAGGACGACGTGTTCGCCCTCGGCTCCCGGCAGGCGGCCGGTGGCCGCTAACGCCAATCCTCGACCCAGCCGCCACATGCCTTGTTGCAGGCGCAGGGTCTTGAGAGGAGCCGGCTCTCGAAGCAGCTCATCCCATTGTCCAAACCGAATCATCGACCAGAGAGGTGTCGGAAGATACAGCTCTTTCCACTTTTCTTTCCGCACCTCCTCTTCGGTGATCGTTCCCGTTAGCTCGCGCGCAACTTTCAACGCCTCGGCTCGCCGTCCTTCCATCGCTAATGAGGCCCATAGGAAGTGGAGATTGTGCGTGTAGGAGCCGTCGGCATAGACGCCGTTCAAGTTCCGCCCGGCCAGATATTCCTGATCGACGTGAGCCGCACGCGCATTGCGTTCGGCCGCCTCATGGTACTGGCCCAGTCGGAAATAGATGTGGGCCGGCATGTGCACCAAGTGACCGGCGCCCGGCATAAGGGCGGGCAATCGCTCCGCGCAGGGGAGCGCCTGTTCCGGCGCTGGGGAGGCTTCAATTGTATGGATGTAGTAGTGACAGGCCCCAGGGTGGTCGGGATACCGCGCAAGGATCGATTCCAAGGTGGATACGATCTCCTCAGTACCAGGTTTTGGCCGGCCATCCGCTGTCCACAAGTCCCAGGGCCGCAAGTCCATCAAGGCCTCGGCGAACAACACACCGGCATCCGGATCATCGGGAAACTGCCGCCACAGCGATCTCATGGCATCCGCATAGGCCTTGTCGAGTGCTGCGCGCGCGCGACTCTTGGGACTGTACCGCTTGCTCAAGGTCTCGATGTACCCTTGCTCGGCTGCGCTCACATGGGCGCTGTGTGCGCGCGCTTTTTTCACCGCATCCCAGGCCCGACGCTCACTCTGCTTATCCATCGCCGCATTGATGTTGGGGCCTAGCGCGAGGGCAATGCCCCAATAGGCCATCGCCGCCGTGGGATCGAGACGGGAGGCTTCTTCAAACGCATGAATGGCCTCTTCATGGTTGAAGGCATAGACCAGTCGCAAGCCCTGATCAAAAAACTGTTGGGCCTCTTCGGAGGTCGTCGTGATGGCGTTATGCAGCGTGCCGAGATTCTCATAGAGAGGTATCCGACGCGAGTCTGGTTGAGACTCCGCACCGACCTGGATCGGTGACAGCACCGTCAGCCATACCACGCTGCACAGGAGAAATTCACGGAGGATACGGTAAGTGGTTGTCGACCGGCGTCCTGCGGACAAGGACAGGCGGATACTAGAATGTGTGGTCAATATCGTGATCAATGTTGCGAATAAGCACCGCACGTCCTTCCTTATCCAGGAAGGCTTCAATTCTGTCGCCTATAGAAGCGGGGAGATCAATCCGCATATTCTCGCCTAACGGAATCTTATACTCAGCGCCGTCGAGGGAACGCAGCACCTAGGCCCCCTCCAGCGCGACGACATACCTTCTCAAAGACTCGGCGACTCTCGGATGGGCTATTCGTGTTTCACCTTCTGGATATGCTCCAACTGTGCCCGGACGACGCCGAGCCCGAGGGCTTCTTCTGTTGCGGCTGCGGACAGGCAGTCCTACTCAACAAGAAACAACGAGGCTAGACCCAACAGCAGGTTGAGTGACGGATTCTGGACTCCCTTGCGCGGAATTCCCTTTTCCTTCACGATCGGCTTCTCGTGGACGACGCGATTCTGTTCTGCAGGGGCTGCCACCACAGCGGTCATGGTGGGATCCTGGGTCTGGGTCGATTCCAGTTCCTTTCCAAAATAGACTAGGACTTGCTGTTGAAACACGATTAAGGATTTGAGTTCCTGGAGTTGCGCCGACAAGTGGGAAATGTCTTTCTGCTGACTCAGGATATAGTTTTTCAGTTCGACCAATTCTTCATGCTGAATGGACGGGCCTATAGCTGCAGCCACCGGCGGCGCATCAGCCGGTATCTCAGACAGCGGGAAAGAGACCGGACGAACCGGTTGCACAGTCACATCCAGATTGGCAATCCATTCGGCCAGTCGGTCATACGAACGGAAACATCTCGAGGCGAGGATTCGAATACTGCCGCCGACCCGTTCTGTCATTCGCCCCAGTAAGGAATCTTTCGACGCGGCTCCCCTACTGACGGCCGTATGCGTGATTCGTCCTATTCGCCTCAGCTGAGCAACACCCTCGGCGACCGCGCGCACGCATGCCGCTCCGGTTTCGACGAGCGTCTGGCTGAACGATTGTTTCGATGGTCGGGCCGCGGATATTTGTTCCGGCGAGGGAATGCGATGGATCAGATTGATCGGTTCATCGCTAAATCGGCGGGGCATAGCAGACCTCCTCGCGCGGATTATTCATGAATAGTCTACGCTGAACAGGATGGCGCACCAACCAACTGGCCCGAACGCATGTGGAGCAGTGTCAACGATCCCTGTTGGTGGGATCGACTCGCGCACGTTGCGTTGGAATCCAGAATGCTCTTTAAAACAAGGTGTTGTCAACTCCTGGCGGAGGGAAGAGTCAACGTTTTTCATCTGAGTCGAGGATCGCGGTAAGGGATCCGGTGCAACTTGTGGGATTCCTAGAATCGGGTCACGCTCGAAAAATTGAATTGGGGGAGGACCATCGCCGGCACCAGCATCTTGCCGGTCTCCGACGTCACGGCTTCCATCGGCGCCGTCCATGCATCGATGTGTCGAAATGCCTGGAGCGGGCTCTCATGGAATCGGAAATTCTTGACCGCCGAGACGATCTCTCCCTTTTCCACAAGAAACGTCCCATCGCGGGTCATGCCGGTCAGGGTGAGGTCACTGGCGTTGACGGATCGGATGTACCAAAAGTTCGTGACAAGAATGGCGCGTTCTGTGCGCTTGATGAGATCCTGGACAGTATTAGCGGCGGTACCGTCGGCGGACAAGACAGGAGCCTCCAACGTCGGAATTTCCTTCACCCCGTGGACCTTCGCCATGAATCGGTCGTACGCGAGTTGTTTCAAGACCCCGTGGTCGATCCACGACGATGACTCACTCGGTAATCCCTCGTGGGTAAACCCCACCCCGAGTAGATCGGCATGACCGGGCACGTTCTGCAACGTCAGCCGTTCGTCCACGATCCGCTGCTCCAGCTTGTTGGCGAAGGGGCTGGTGCCCTTCTCGTAGGATTTGGAGTCGAGCGACCCCAACAGCCAGGTCCAGAGGCCTGCAACGGCAGCGGGCTCTAGAATGACGGGGTAGCGCCCTGGAGGGAGTTCGCTGAGATCACAGCCGTGCTTCGCCTTGTTGATGGCCGCCAAGGTCCGCTCTTGAATTTTCAAATGATCGACTGAGCGGTGAGCCGACGCACTCCACCCCGTGGCGTCGCCCGCCTGAACCGTGAGACTGAACCGTGCGTCTGCCCGGGCTTCGTAGCCGAAGAGCCCGTTGCAGGCCGCAATCCCCACCGACGACACCGAGGACGAGATGATCCCGGCCGCCATAAGATTCTCCATGCGGCATTGCCCGATCGCTTCGTTCGCATATTCGAGGCGTCGCATCGGTCCGGCAGCCACCGTCTCCGGCCTTGCGGTTTGACGAACGGCAAACGCATGCGGCTCAGGAGGTGGAAGGTATTCCGGATCTTCCGGCGAGACACTGGCGAGACGCTCGGCGCGCGCGAGCGTCTCCTGAATCGACCCGGCTGTAAGATCCGTGGTGGTGGCTGTGCCGTGCCGTCCGGCGAACGCGACCGTCACCGCCAGCGTGCCGCGCCGCGCATCGACATTCTGGATCACCTGATTGTTGGCAAATCTGGTGGTCCCGGAGTGGTGATCGTGGAGGGTCACAATCGTGTCATCGCCGGACGAGCGGGTGAGGATCAGATCGGCGAGGAAGCGAAACTCTTCACGGCTGGTCATCTTCGGCCAGGGCTTGGCGCTCGCGACGCTCATGATTGGCCCTCCCCTCTGATGACCTGGACACTCCGGAACCGCGCGGGTGACGCCGCATGGGTCATCCAGCCCGATTGACCAGGCTGCCCCTTGCCACACGTAATAAACCCATACCGGCGGCGGGAGGACCGGTCGGCGACGCCATCGCAGCTGTTCCAGAACTCGGGCGTGATCCCGTGGTAGATCACGTTGCGCAGCATGTGGGTGCGCTTGCCGTTCTCGATCAACCAGAACGCATCGCCGCCGAACTGGAAGTTGTAGCGCCGCTGATCGATGCTGTAAGACCCGTGGCCTTCGATATAGATCCCGCGCTTCACGTCGGCGATGAGCTGTTCGCGCGTCGCCGAGCCTGGCTCCAGCCCGATGTTGGCGATGCGCACGATCGGAACGCTTGCCCAACTGTCAGCCCGATTGGAGCCACGCGAGCGTGACTCCCCGATTTTCAACGCGACTTCGCGGTTCGTGCAGTACCCGACGAAGATGCCGTCACGTACGACATCCCATTTCTGACAGGCCACCCCGTCGTCGTCATAGCCGGTCGCGGCCAGCGTTTCCGGTTCGGTGTTATCCGCCACGAGAGTCACGTGTGGAGAACCATAGCGAAACGTACCCTGCTTTTCCGGGGTGAGGAAGCTGGTGCCGGCATAATTGGCCTCGTACCCGAGCGCGCGGTCCAGTTCGCTCGGATGGCCGCATGACTCGTGCATTGTCAGCGAGAGATGTTCTGGATCGAGGACCAAGTCGTACCTCCCGGGATCAACGACGGGCGCGTTCACTTTCTCAACCGCTTCAGTCGCGACCCGCGGAGCCTCCCGCAGCATGTCGGTTTCCTCGATCAGTTCATAGCCCTTCCGAAGATGCGGCGTGTTGAACGACCGGGTGGCGAATCGCCCGTCGTGCACGGCTGTCGCGCTGAAATCTCCGCTCGAGGCCAGCAGATCGAACTCGATGGCTGATCCTTCCGTCGAGACAAAGCGCTTGCGGTCCCGGTGCACCCAAAGGCTGGCGCTGCTCCGTACAATGCCCCGCTGACGATGCAGAGCCTCCATGGTCTCTAGCAACAGATCGGCCTTTTTTTCTAGCGGCACCGTGAAGGGATTGAGGTGAACGGAGGTCAGGACCCGGTCGTGATGCACCGGCTCCTCAGCCAATCGGACTTTTTCAACCGCCAGCGAGGCCGACCCTTTCGCAATCTCGACAGCGAGATCGGCCACATGCGGGACTTCTTCGAGCGAAAGAACGGAACTGGCCGCGAATCCCCAGGCTCCGTGATAGAGCACGCGCACACCGAACCCCGTGTCCTCGACATCTCGAATCGACGCGATGCGGCAGTCTTCGCCGGTGATCGTCTGACTGGAACTGTGAAGGATGCGGATGTCGCCATAGTCCGCACCCGCGCTGCGGATGTGCGCCAACGCAAGTTCGGCAAGTTCAGCCCAGTCTGGTGTGCTCATCATCGCAAGACAGATTCGACCGGTGCGGCAGCAACAGTATACCAGGGTGCCGGCGGCTAAGGGCCCAGGCAGAGGAGCAGCTAGAGGCTGCTCCCCATGCGGGTGGTTTCGATGAATTGCTCGGTCGAGTCGTCGAGGACACGTCCTCGTCGTCCTTTTGGCGGGAGGATATAGAGGAGCTTCGAGTCCAGGTTTTCCCGCACGGGCGGCGGGGGCGCCATTTGGTACGACAACGGGCGCTGATGGTCGGCCATCTGGAGCTTCGGGTTGTACACACTGTTGAACTTCCACAGCATCTTCACGAAGTTGGTTTGCCCGCGTATGAGATGCCCGGCCGCGAGTGTTGCGGTGGACTTCAGGGCGGCCCAACCGAGATGTTTCTTGTTGAGAATCTGTTGAGTCCTGACCAGCTCCTCGTAGAACTCAGGAAGCGGAAGCTTTGTCGGCAGCACGGCGTGTTGAATATCGAAAAGGCGGTAATCCCTTGTCTGGAACTTGCGCGATTCCGTGTGCCAGCTCTCGGTTCCGGGGTACGGAGTGTTGATGCTGATGTTCACGATCTCCGGGATTTCCAAGCACCACTGCCGAATCACCTCGAACCGTTTTCGGTCCCAGTCAGGATCGGCGATCAAATTAATGGCCACGGTGATGCCAAGGGAGCGGGCAAATTCCAGCGCTTCAAAGTTTCTTCCCAGCGAGATGCGCTTTCGATGCATCCGGAGCCCTTCCTCATCAATCGCCTCCACACCCAAAAACATGTACTGGAGTCCAAGCGTCTTCCAGAACTTGAACACCTCCTTGTTGCGCAACAAAACATCGCCGCGTGTCTCCATGTAGTACTGTTTCTTGATCCCTCGCCGCGCAACGGCCTCACCGATCTCAAGTCCCTGCTTCGCCTGGATGAATGCGACGTCGTCGACCAGGAAGATCCCCGGTTCCCGAACCTGTTCCAGCTCCTCCACAGCCTTCTCCGGACTGACCATCCGATAGCTGCGACCATAGAACGTCCAGGCGCTGCAGAAGGAGCAATCCCAGGGACAGCCTCGCGCAAACTCGATCGAGGCGCAGGGATCCAGGACTCCGATGAAATACTTGCGCCGGTGCCGGAGCAGATCGCGCGCAGGGCGCACATCGTCGAGGCTCTCGATGAATTGTGGCGGAGGTCCATCACCGTCGAGGGTCACCACTCCCGGGACTTTCGTGATCGACTTGCGGTCATGCTCCACGGCCAGCAGCAGCTTGGGAACAGAAATCTCCCCTTCGCCCTTAAGAACGCAATCAATTGCGCCTTCCCCATGCTCCAGAAACTCTCGTGCCACAAAAGATGCGCTATGCCCCCCGACGAAGACAAAGGCGTTCGGTAATTCCTTTTTGGTCAACTTCGCGAGATCCACGATCTCCGGCACATTCGCCAGGTAGTTGCAAGAGAACGCGACGACGTCGGGTTTCCAGGTCTTGACGAGCGCCAGATAGTCTTTCCAGGTTTCGACCTGCAGGTCGATCAGGCGAACGTCATGCCCCGCTTGGCGGGCGGCCTGGCCCACCATCTCGAGCCCGAGTGGTTCCAGGCGTAGATAGATCTTGGTGTACATGAGCGGACCGGGATGTACCGTGAGGAATTTCATTTCCTCAGACCTCCTCTTTATAAAACGCTTGGCCTGATTCGTATCTGGCGCCGGTGACCCATCAGTAGTGCTGGTCCGGACAACATGGCTGGTCCTGACCGGCCAACCAGCGAGGGCACGAATTCTGACAGATTGGTAGGTTAGGTTCAACCACTACGCAGTCAAAATAACCTACAGAGGGCCATGGTCCTTTGACCTGGCTTTTCCTAGTCTCCTCGCCTACCATGACACCATGCTGCCTCCGGAGCGCACCCCGCGCCAGCGCATCATGGAGCTGTTGACCGGCACGCGTCTGGCGACACACCAACTGGCCCAGATGCTCGGGATTCCCGAGCGGCAGGTCGAAGATCATCTCATGCACGCGGTGAAATCCATCGTACGGGACAAAACTCGGCGATTCATTCTGGAGCCCTCCCGCTGTCAGGATTGCGATTTTGTCTTCCGCGATCGCCGACGGCTCACCCGGCCCAGCCGTTGCCCGCACTGTCGGAGCGAAGGCATCACCGCCCCGCGTTACGGCATCGATTCGGTCAGCTCACGATCTGGTCGGGTGGACAGCAAGGGGTCAAGCCAGTAGGATGCTCAGGAAAGGGTAGCCAGGATGACCACACGACTCGTGCTCTGCACCCTCTACTGCATGCTGCTACTGAGCTGTTCCGGCGACAAGGCCAAGGAACTGCTCGAGACCGCCGAGTTCGAAGAGCGCCAGATGAACCTGCCGCACGCAAAACAGTTGTACGAAGATGTGATCCGTCTCTATCCGACCAGCCACGAAGCCGATACGGCCCGAGCGCGGCTGGCCCAACTGAAAACCGGCCAGTAGCCCAGCCGTCGTGCCGATTTCCCCTCCTGACCTCCAGCAGATCACTCAGATCTTCTCCTGAGGAGCCTTGCAAGCGAGGATCAGCCCATCTCTGACGGCGCGTGAAACCCTACCTTTGCGGTCCTAGTCTCCCCACTTATGAGGCATAGCGGAACTTCTCCATACCTCTAAAGTGAATAAGATGGCGATTGCGGTGACATATAAGTAAGAAGCAGGTATCCGGCTAGATGGGCCAAATGACGAAAACCTACGCAGTCCGCAAGGGGCCTCGATTTCCCGTTCATTGTCCGTTCTGCTATTTCTGCGACGGGACGCTCGACAAGGGGACGATCTGGGACCTCTCGGCAACGGGCTGGCGCGCAACCGGAGAGCAACCCGTAAAGGCAGGCTCTGAAACGACGGTGTACTTCACCCTCCCCGATGGCGACGAATCAAGAACCGTTCTCGTCGATGCCGCCGTCGTGCGGTGGTCTGAGGGTCGGGATGCGGGATGGGAAATCACCCGCATCGATGAAGAAGCGCGGGCTCGACTGGATCAATTCCTCGAGAATCTCAACGCTACTGATGTGATCTCGGAAACCAAGGAACGAACGCGTTCGTGGTGAGCTGATATTTCCTATAGTCTTCCCCGCGAGTTCGCAACGCCTCGGCCTCCGCCAACGGAATTCCAGTCACCTTGAGCAGCGCCCATCCCATCGCAACCGGCCCGATCCAGGTGAGAGGCCAGCCGGGCGCTCCCATTGCCATCACGACATAGGCCCACCAGAGGAGCCATTCGAAAAAATAATTCGGATGGCGCGAATAGCGCCAGAGTCCGTCGTGACAGACACGATCATGATTCCGCGGATCGGCGCGAAACTGCGCGAGTTGTCGGTCGGCCTTGGCCTCCCCAGTGACAGCGACAGTCCAGAGCAATAACCCGACCACCTCAATCAGCGCAAATGGAGGTTGTGGATGTTGGATGAGCACCAGAAACGGGAGGGAGAACGTCGCCACGGCCAGTGCTTGCAGTTGAAAGTACCCGAACATCCTGAGCCGTTCGGATGCACCCCATTGCTCCCGCAAGTGGCGATAGCGAGCATCCTCCGCTTTACCGATCACACGATTGAGGAGAATGTAGAATCCCAATCGACCCGCATAGAGCACGACGAGAATCGCCACGAGGATTTTGCGCTCGACTTCTCCGGTGGCCTGCGTGGCGTACCACAACACGACTGCGATGAGCCCTATGCACCAGCCCACGTCTGCAATCGAGGCATTGCGCACCCGAAGTTGCAGGACCCAGAGCCCCGCCATGATGACAGTCATGACGAGATAGGCTGTGACAACAAGGACAAGCGGGTCAGAAGTCATGGCGAAACATAGTCCCACAGGTCCCGACCAGATTGCGACCGCCCGGCCAGCCAATCGCGAAATCCCGGAATGCGAAACGACAGCAGACCTTGGAGCTTGTCACACCTGAGCGAGAGGTCAGCCGGCCGCGGCGCTCCGGTTTGGTTCTGCGCAGAACCCTTCACCAAACGGCCTTTCAGTTCGGGATACCAGGGCAGCAACGCCTGTCCGATCTCCCAGCGCGAGAGCCGCTCGCTCCCGCCCAGGTGATAGAGCCCCGGCTGCTTGCGACCGGCTAATTCCCAGATGGCTCGGGCGATGACACCGGCGGGAAGCGGACAACGGAACTCATCAGCATAGAGCGTTACGTTCTTGCCGGCCTTGGCTGTCCGACACATATCTTCGACAAAACTCCGGTCTCCGTGCTGCGACGTTCCAGCCGTCAGCACGATACGCACGACCGTGTGCCGGGCGTTCTGTAACACCGCTTGCTCGGCTTCGAGCTTCGTCTGACCGTAGACGTTGATCGGGTTCGGTGTATCCACCTCGCTGTACCATCCTTTTCTCCCATCAAACACTTCTCCGCTTGAAAGAGAGATGAACGGGATCTGCTCCGACAGTCTCGCCAGATGAGCGGTCGCATCCACATTGACCCGGCGCGCTTTCTCCGGATCCTGCTCACAGTCCTTCGTTCGACTCACAGCCGCACAGTGAATGATCGCGCTGGGCTTGATGGACTGCCACGTGCGCCCGACAGTGACAGAATCGGTGAGGTCAAGGTCGGCATGGGTAAGCCCTCGCACGTCCCAATCCGGCGCCCATCGAGGAGCCGTTTTGAGGAGGTACCGCCCGATCAATCCCGCGGCCCCGGTGATGATCGCACGAGGTGCCATGGCGGGCGGCTTACTGGCGCGTCAGCTTCCGATACCTGATCCGATGCGGCTGGTCGGCTTCTTTTCCCAGGCGCTTCTTCCGGTCCGCTTCGTATTCGCTGTAGTTCCCTTCGAACCACACGACCTTGCTGTCGCCTTCGAAGGCCAGCATGTGAGTTGCGATGCGGTCGAGGAACCACCGGTCGTGGCTGCTGATCACGGCACAGCCGGCGAAATTCTCCAGACCCTCCTCCAGTGCCCGGAGCGTGTTCACATCCAGGTCGTTCGTCGGCTCGTCGAGAATGATGAGATTCGCCCCTTCTTTCAGCATACGCGCGAGATGCACGCGATTGCGTTCGCCGCCGGAGAGGTCTTGCACCTTCTTCTGTTGATCCGTGCCGGCAAAGTTGAAGCGGGCACAATAGCCGCGGGCGTTGACTTCGACCTTGCCCAGCTTGACCGTTTCCTGTCCGTCAGAAATCACTTCGTAGACGGTTTTGTTGCCGTCCAATATGCGATCCTGATCGACATAGCCGAGCTTGACAGTTTCACCGATCTTGATTGTGCCGGCATCCGGCTTTTCTTTGCCGATAATCATTTTGAACATGGTGGTTTTGCCGGCGCCGTTCGGTCCGATCACGCCGACAATCCCTCCCTTCGGCAGGCTGAAATTCACGTTTTCATAGAGCACATTGTCGCCAAAGGCCTTGCTGATCCCTCTGGCTTCGACGACCACATCACCTAACCGTGGTCCAGGCGGAATAAAAATTTCCAGATCCTCGGCCACTTTGTCCTGCTTTTGGTTGACCAGTTCTTCGTATCGATTTAAGCGTGCTTTCCCCTTCGACTGCCGGGCCTTCGGCGACATCCTGATCCACTCCAATTCATGCTCGAGCGTCTTTTTCCGTTTCGATTCCGCTTTCTCTTCCTTCTCCAATCGGTCCTTCTTCTGCTCCAACCAGGAGCTGTAATTGCCCTGAAACGGAATGCCGTGGCCGCGATCCAGTTCCAAAATCCACCCCGCCACATTGTCGAGGAAATAGCGGTCGTGCGTGACGGCAATGACCGTGCCCTTGTACTGTTTGAGATGTTGTTCGAGCCATTGGACGGACTCTGCATCGAGATGGTTCGTCGGCTCGTCGAGGAGCAGAATGTCCGGCTCCTGGATCATGAGGCGACAGAGCGCAACTCGACGCTTTTCACCACCGGACAGCGTGGCAATCTTCTGATCGGCTGGTGGACAACGCAAGGCATCCATGGCAAGGTCGAGCTCGTTTTCCAATTCCCAGCCGTTGGCGGTTTCGATTTTCTCTTGAAGTTGGGCTTGCTTGTCGATGAGCTTTTCCATTTCGTCGGGACCGACTTCGCCGATCTTATTGCTCACCGCTTCGTACTCGTGCAGCAGCGCCACTAATTCGGCCTTCCCCTCTTCGACCACTTCCTTGACCGTCTTGTTTGGATCGAGCTGCGGCTCCTGTTCGAGCAGACCAACGCTAAAGCCTTTCGACCGTGTGATCTCGCCTGTGTAATTTGGATCCACGCCCGCGATGATCTTGAGCAGCGAACTCTTGCCCGAGCCGTTCAAGCCCAACACGCCGATCTTCGCGCCATAGTAGAAGCCGAGATAGATCTCCCGCAGCACCTGCCGCTTCGGTGGATACACTTTCCCGATATTGACGAGTGAGAAAATAACCTGTTTATCGTTTGTTGCCATGGATCCTACCACCCTCCTTAGTCCTGCGGTTTGCACTGCGTGAAGGGCGCACCATACCAGACAACCCTTTCGACCACAACCAATCCACGATGCGGCTGCCGCCCATCGTGCCGTGAGACAAAAACATTACCGATTGGCCGGTCACTTGCATAAAACGATGCTGGAGGTCAGAATTTGATAGAGCTAACTATACGTTCACCTTGCGAGGACATACCATGATGACGACTCGACTGATCAAACCCCTTACCTTCTCGCTTGCGCTGTTACTCGTACTGATCGTGGAACACCCGATTGCTTTTGCCTCCGAGGAGGCCAAGCTGAAAGACCTGGTCGAAAGGTCGAGGACGACGCTGGATAACTTCATGGCCGACTCGAACATGGGATGGTTTCGAGACCACATCGATGAAGCGAAGGGGATCTTCATCGTGCCGCGAATGTGGAAGGGCGGGTTCATCATCGCGGGGGAAGGCGGGAAAGGAGTCTTTCTCGTGAAAGACGAGAAGACGGGTGAATGGAGTCAGCCGGCTTTCTACACGATGGGGACGGCCAGCGGCGGGCTGCAGGCCGGCCTGCAGGTTTCGGAGATTGTGCTGCTGGCAATGTCGCAGCGGGGGGTGGAGTCGTTGCTTACCAGCACCTTCAAGCTCGGAGTCGATGTCTCGGTGGCAGTCGGTCCGGTGGGCGCCGGGATTGAGGGCTCCACCGCGGTTCTGAGCGCGGATATGCTGACGTTCGCCAGAGCGAAGGGCCTCTTCGGCGGGATCTCGCTAGAAGCCGCGGTGATCGACACGTGGGACGAGGCCAATCGAAGGTACTACGCCAAAGAGGTGCGGCCGACCGATATTCTTGTGAAACGCACTGTGGCAAATCCTCACTCGGCAGGCCTGCGAGCAGCCTTGGCTCGTGCAGTGGGAGGTAAGTCTTCAACCAGTCAGACAACCAAGCCGGCTCCTAATTAGCGATCGGATGTTCCCCTTTCCAATCTTGTTTGCAAGCCTCGCCAATGTTGTTCACGGCTTGACTAACTTGGATTGTGTGACTGGGCGGTAATATCGATTAGATTCCCATCTCTTCGGAGAGCCTGATTTCCGATTCCTCGAGGATCTCTTCCAGGCAGGTGAAGCAGGGAAAAGGAAAGCGGTCGATGGGAAGGGTGCAGACTTCGCCGACGGAGGTGTTGGTCTCCAGTGCCGGACCTCCGCACTCTTTATGGATGAGCGTCAGCATACTGTCGCCTTACGATTGGTCCACCACGATTCGTCGGAATGTGTCAACCTACTCCGGACTGCCGCGATGCTCATGATTTCGCCAGAACTGTTCTCAGAAAAACGCTCAGGGCTCTCAGCACAGACTCGGGAATCTCGTGCCCACCGCGGAAGCTGTGCCATTCGACGGCGAGGCCGGATTTATTCAGCGACTCGCGGAGACGTTCCGCTCCGACATAGGACAGGATGTCATCCTGCGTTCCGTGGCTTTGAAAGACCGGCAGGCCTTTGCGCTTCGGCATGAGCGGACCCCATTCGGGCTGAGCTAACAAATTGCCGGAGAGTTGCACAAGGCCAGCAATGGGGTAGTCGGTGTGCAACGCCGCGTCGCACGTGAGTATCGCGCCCTGCGAAAATCCTCCGATGACGGTTTTCTTATAGTCGATCGGCAGATGGCACGGAAGTTCTTTGAAAAACGCCAGCAGGCGCTCGCGCGCCAAGGCCAGTCCCATCGGAATCTCCATCGACAAGTCACGGATGCGGCCAGCGGCGCGATCCGCCTGAATGCGGGACATGTCGATGATCCACCAGGCGCGCGAATCGCCGAAGCCCATGTTGAGCGACAGGTGCGCCTCCGGAAACATCCACCGTGTTCCTGCCGGCACATCCAGCACATCGGCCAACGGGACGAGATCGTCTCCCGGCGCACCGAAGCCATGGACGAGTATGACGATCGGGCCGTTTCCGCCGCCTTGACCGTCCGTGCCGCCTACAATCCTTACATCCAGGCCACCGAATCGATCCCTGCGCATGGAATTATGACGAGCAACTGACTGCTAATTGCTTGCCCCAGTTGGGAGGCGGGGCTGCGTAGTCGTTCATGCCTGGCTGCTCACTGTAGGGATTTTGCAGCAGGGCGAGGAGGCGATCGATCTTGCTGAATTCCTTTTCCTGGGCCTTCTCGATAGCGATCTGGGCGAGGTAATTCCGCAAGACATACTTGGGATTAATCCGGTTCATGCGTTCCCGACGGTCCGCGTCCGAACTCCTATGTTTCCGCAGGCGATTGCTATATCTTGCCGCCCATTTCTCGAACGTGCCTCGGTCCACGAAGAAATCCCGTATTCCTTCGTTTTGTGCGCCCTGAAGAGATTGGAAATCGCCTAGCGCTCTGAAGACATTCGTGTAGTCCGCCTGGCTCTGGCACATGAGTGCGAGCAGGTCGTTGACCAGGGATTCGTCCTCGGGCTGCGCATCTTCCAGGCCCAGTTTGAGACGCATGAGTTCCGAATACCGCGTTTGGTGGAGCGGCGTGTAGCAGTCCAGCGCTGCCTTCAGCTCTTCCTTCGTGACGAGCGGTAAGAGTGCCTGAGCGAGGCAGCTCAAATTCCATAGGCCGATATAGGGCTGTTGATTGAACGCGTAGCGGCCGTTGTGGTCCGAATGGTTGCAGATGAAACCAGGATCGTAGTCGTCCATAAAGCCGAACGGACCGTAGTCGAGCGTAATCCCAAGGATCGACATGTTGTCGGTATTCATCACGCCGTGCGCCCAGCCGACAGCTTGCCACTGGGCAATCAACTTTGCAGTGCGTTCGACCAGCTCGTCAAAGAAGCGTGCGTATTTATCGACTGCGTCGATCAGATGAGGATAGTGATGCGCAATCACATAGTCGGCCAGGACTTTGAGCTGCTCATGCTGCTTCCGATAGTAGAAGACCTCAAACGTACCGAACCTGATGTGCGAAGGCGCCATGCGGAGCACAATCGCCCCGGTCTCCACCTGTTCGCGATAGACCTGATGGTCGCTGCCGACGATGCAGAGCGTGCGCGAGGTGGGGATGCCGAGCCCGTGCATCGCTTCGCTGCAGAGATATTCGCGGATGGTCGAACGCAAGACCGCGCGCCCATCCCCATCGCGCGAGAAAGGCGTGAGGCCCGCGCCCTTCAGCTGCAGATCCCATCGCTCTCCTCGCTCGTTCCGCACTTCACCTAACAGGATGGCGCGCCCATCCCCAAGCTGCGGGACATAGACGCCGAATTGATGACCCGAATAGAGCATCGCCAACGGTTCCATCCCGGGCACCAATAGACTTCCGCCGAAGACCCCGGCGAACTCAGGACGCTTGGCCTCTTCAGGGTCGAGATCAATCAGGGCAGCTGCCGCGGAATTGAAGCTGACAAGGTACGGAGGGTCAGAGAAGGGAGTCGGCGAGAGCTTGGCATAGAAGGCGTCCGGCAAGCGCGCGTAGCTGTTGTCGAATGGAAGTTCTTCGAGTGTGTGTAGGCGCATGCTCTTGTGTATCACGACCTCCTCGATTTCCGCCATCTTCCGCCCATTCCAACTATCACGATACCTACTCTTTTGGCCCAGTGCCTAGGTTGAAACGCTCTGACTCTAGGAGCCTGTCAGATATTGCCGTTCGTCACGAGGCGGAGGAGGGACAGGCTGATGCGCGACCGCAGGCCCTGAAGAACAGGAGGCGTATTCGCTGAAACACGGTGAGGATTGTTCGGGGCCGAGAACAAAGCAGATTCCTGTGCATCGTTCGCCACAGTAAAAAGGTCGGGGTCGGACAGGCTCCTAGTCCCTATGATCTCTGAGGTGGTCCTCACTCACGCTTGGTGTCGCCCTCGCGCCTGGTGGTGTCCTGCAATGCTGTATGTTCCGGAATGAAGAAACCACCCTGGCGGGACAGTGTCCCATCGACACCTACGCGACACCTGAAATCTCGATGATAGAGAGGCGAGTTGAACTGACGGAGCAGGCAATTCTGTGTAAGATCTGGCTGGCGCGCTATCGAGAGATTACCCACAGTCAGTTTCTGGGGAACAACAGCGGCCTTTTTGAGATGCTCTTCAACCGTTCGACAGATTCCTCGCCAACAGGTACCGAGGCGTTCGCTGAAGTGCCCAAACTCTTGCAGGTCGCCAGGTCTGAACTCGCAATCAGGTATGTGAAGCCTATTAGCCCCCCATACTAAAAAAGGCGGCCTCAACTGAGTATACTGCTTGACGAATCAATGAGGCAGGGGATTAGAATGATCCTCGTCCACAAATCTTGCAAAGGACGGAAGCATGACACAGATCGTTCAGAAGACACGCTGCGAAGAAGCGGTGCTGCTCGACTGCATCGGAGACGGGGTGGTCACGATCGGCTTGGACATGCGGATCCGCTACATGAACCGGGCGATGCGGGAGTTGTTGGGCTATGAGCAGGAAGAGTTGCTGGGACAGCCGCTGAGCTGCCACTTCTTGGTGCAAGGCAGCATCTGCTCCACGCAGGATTGCATTCTGGAACGGGCCATTCGCAATCGAGAAAAAGTCAGGAATTATGAAACCGTAATCCAGAACAAAGAGGGCCGAAAGATTCCGGTGAGCTTGAATACCGACCTGCTCTGGGATGAAACAGGCAATCTGATCGGCATTGTTGAGACCTATCGCGATCTGAGTCAGATCAACGAACTCAAGGCCAAGCTCGAACACCAAGGCAACACCAAAACTCGAGGTCCGCTTGTGGCTCGGAGTAAGGCGTTGCAGAGCATTCTGGATTTACTGCCCCAGGTTGCCAATTCTAAAACCACCGTGTTGATCGAAGGTGAGAGCGGCACCGGGAAAGAATTGATTGCCAGAGAGATCCATCGTTTGAGCCCAAGGCGAGACCAACCATTCGTCGCCATCAATTGTGCGGCATTGGCCGAAGGAGTGCTGGAAAGTGAGTTGTTCGGTCACGTCAAGGGAGCCTTCACCGGGGCCATCGCCGACCGTCCAGGGAGATTCGAGCTGGCGCACAGGGGGACCATCTTCTTGGATGAAATTGCAGACATCACTCCGATGGCTCAGGCCAAGTTACTGAGAGTGCTTCAGGAAGGGGAGTTTGAGCGGGTCGGCGGGAACAAGACCGTGAAAGTGGATGTGCGGGTCGTCGCTGCCACGAACAAAATCTTAACGACGGTAGTTGAAGAAGGGGGGTTTCGGGATGATCTCTATTATCGGTTACAGGTGTTCCCAATCACAGTCCCCCCGCTTCGCGACCGGAAAGAGGACTTATTGCCCCTTATCGAGCATTCAATAGTACGGCTCAGTCGGGCCATGGGCAAGAACGTGAGAGATATCGACGGACCCGCACTCAGACTGTTGGAAGCCCATCGGTATCCAGGGAATGTGCGGGAGCTAGAGAATATTCTGGAACATGCCTTCATTCGATGCCCAGACCACACCATCCGTCCAGAACATCTACCTGAGTATCTGCTACCAGATCGACCACATCCGCTAAAATCACCCCGTGCACAAGAGACAAAGGGAATTACCCTCGCTCTCATGGAACAAGAAGCCATTGTCCAAGCACTTGAGCAAACTGATTGGAATTACCGGCAGGCTTGCCGAATTTTAGGAGTTAGCCGCTCCACATTACTCCGTCGCATTAAGACCTACAACTTGAATCGCAAGTCTAAGTCAATATGAACTGTTAGGATTCAAATTGACACTTATAAGATATCGATAATAATGTATATTTATATTATAGTTTCAAAGTGATGCTATTTGACGCGACCATCCCATTCGCTCGTTCATCATACCCCATACAAATCAGCTAGTTCTGCGTTCAATCTTTTTCTCTAAATCTGGCATTTGAGCTGCATTGCCTAGAAACAGGGATTGGTGTCTTCGCTGCCAGCCTTTCCGGGGATGAGACGATGGCTGAAGAAGATTTGCTCACCATGATCACTGTCGATCATCACGAGGGAGAGACCTATGAAAAAGATTGTGAGGCCATGAGCCTTGACCGACTTGTTCGACTCACCGATGAGGACGGACTTATTCGTCTTGGACTAGGATTCATGGAGGCCTTTGCCCGGGCCGAAGGACGCATTCTGTGGCACTAGCAGAGTCGGACTTTCCCACCGTCCGGCTCACGAAGGGAGGATCGGAATATGGCCTACAGTGAGAAAGTGGTCGATCATTTCAACCACCCACGAAATATGGGGAGCTTTCCAAAAGACGATCCAGACATCGGCACCGGTATGGTCGGGGCTCCGGAATGCGGCGACGTGATGAAACTCCAGATCAAGGTGCACAACGACACCATTGTCGACGCCAAATTCAAGACCTTTGGCTGCGGCTCCGCGATTGCCAGTTCCAGCCTGGCTACGGAATGGCTCAAGGGGAAAACGGTCGAAGAAGCGGCCACAATCAAGAACACCGACATCGTCCAGGAACTGAACCTCCCTCCAGTCAAGATCCATTGTTCGGTCCTGGCGGAAGATGCGATCAAAGCGGCATTGGCAGACTATCAGCGAAAGAGCACAGCCGGCACTGCGCTGACGGTCGGATAACCAATGTGGCTGGCTCCCCTCACGCGATGTCACGTAACCTTGGCCGGGAGGATCACGAGTGATGGATGGAGCTTGAAGGGAGAGGAGATGGATTGTCCTCGGTGCAGAGGGTTGATGGTACCGGATGATCTTCTCGACTTGCAGGACGAGGCTGGCCAGCGCTGGTTTGTCGCCCGGCGATGCTTGATCTGTGGAGAAGTCCTTGACCCTGTGATTCTGAAGAATCGAAGCGCGCGGCCCAAACCGATGGTTGATCGCGGACGTCATCGGCCCAAGGTGCAATGCGTATCAACAGGAGAACACAGGGCGAGAAGGTCTGATCCCTATAGGGAGCTTGGGGATGATCCAGGTGGGGTTGCCCCCTCCGCTGGGGTGCCGGAGCTTAGTAACCTTGCAGATCTTAGCCTCGTGGAGCTGGGAGATGTAAGCGTGCGGTGAACGAATCATTCCGAATGTTTTCGAGATTCCGAGAGAATAAGAGGGAGATTGTAAGGAGAACAACGCATGGCTCTATTGATCACCGATGAATGTATCTCCTGTGGTGCCTGTCTTCCGGAGTGTCCGAACGAAGCGATCTTTGAGACACGCGGTGACGCAGAAGCGAAGGGAAATCATGTCGGTGATGGCCAGGGCGTAGGGGACAGCATCTACGTCATCACCCATGACCGCTGTACCGAGTGTGTCGGCCATTTTGATGAGCCGCAGTGCGCCGCAGTCTGTCCGGTCGACAATTGTTGCATTTCTGATCCGGCCTACCCCGAGTCGAAGGAGGTTTTATTGGAGCGAGCACAACGCCTCAATCCGGAGAAGGAGATCCATCCCGACAAAGTGTGGAGTGGCGTCCGCGGGTGAACTCGTCCTAACGCGTCAGCCAATGGGGAGGCGACGATGGCAGACTACATCAGGGTGATAGAGGTCGGAGACATCCCTCCTGGCAGCGGCCATGTTACGGAAGTCAATGGGCATTGTATTGCAATCTTTAATGTGGACGGTGCCTTTTTCGCACTCGATAATACCTGCGCCCACCGAGGCGGTCCACTCGGCGAAGGAGAACTCGACGGGGAAGTCGTGACCTGTCCTTGGCACAGCTGGGAATACAACGTCCGGACCGGCATCTCATTGACCACTCCGTCCGCCTCCGTCAAGACGTATGAGGTAAAGGTCGATGACGATGACGTGAAAATTCTCTTATAGCGTGAGGATCACCGGAGTATGCAATGGGATTGATTCAGATCGGGCGGCACTCGAAAGACGGGTCGGGTGACATCATTATCACAACGATCGAAAAAGCGGTGAACTGGGCGAGAAAAGGTTCCCTCTGGCCCATGACCTTTGGGCTCGCCTGCTGCGCGATTGAGATGATCGCTGCCGTCTCCTCGCGGTACGATATGGATCGGTATGGAGCCGGAGTGTTTCGGGCTTCGCCGCGGCAGTCCGATTTGATGATCGTCGCCGGAACGGTGTGTCGACGGATGGCGCCCGTCATCCGGAAAATCTACGACCAGATGCCGGAACCGAAGTACGTCATCGCGATGGGGTCCTGCGCCACGTCCGGGAACATCTACGACAGCTACAGCGTGGTGCAGGGGGTTGATCGGTTCGTTCCAGTCGACATGTATGTGCCCGGCTGTCCGCCGACGCCGGAAGCCCTATTCGACGGCATCTTGAAGCTGCAAGAGCGCATCATGCAGAAGCGGGTGTTCGTCACACAACCGAAAGAAGTCAGGCAGTGGCTCAAAGATCATAATCGAAGCCATACCTGAGAGGGTCCGCACGGTTCAACCGAACAAATGGAGCTACTAATGATTACGATCACACCGGAAGCAGAACAAAAGATTCGTGAACTGATGCAGCAAGACAACGAAGCCGTTGGATTGCGGATCTACGTTCGCGGTGGAGGCTGTCACGGATACCAATATGGCATGGCGTTTGAGTCCAAGATCGCCGAAGACGACACTGTGATCGAGAAAGGGGATGTGAAGGTCATCATGGACTCACAGAGTGCCCCACTGCTTCAAGGGACTGAGGTAGAGTACCTTGACAGTGTGCAAGGATCAGGCTTCTCGCTCAAGAACCCTCAGGCCAAGACGACCTGCGGGTGCGGAAGTTCCTTCAGTGCCTGAGGAAACCCTAACCGACACACCCTGAGAAGGCAAGGAGGATCTGAATGATACCCACCATTACGCCGCGCGAACTGAAAGACAAATTGAAGAGTGGAGAGAAGCTGTTTCTCCTTGACGTGCGAGAACCGTGGGAATATGCACTGGCGAAACTCGAAGGGTCTCAACTCCTCCCGTTGGGAACGCTTACGCAATCCTTAGGGAAGCTGGATCGGAACGCGGAGATCGTGGCCTATTGTCATCATGGGATGCGGAGTGCTGATGCCGTCGGATTTCTCCTGCAGCAGGGGATTACACAGGTGAAGAATCTCGCCGGCGGGATCGACGCCTGGTCTGTACAGGTTGATCCGACGGTGCTTCGGTATCGTTGAACTCCCCTTGGGCCTGTCAGGAATCCGGGGCGGAGAGTCTCTGCCTGAATGAGTACGGTGCAGCATGGCGGCCACGGTAGCGGGAAATAAACTGGGGATCCTCCTCTCGACGCCCGACTCCCATCCCAGCGTAGACACGGTTGTGGGTCTCTGCAACGCCGCTCTTCAACAAGGGAGCGATGTCTATCTGTATCTCATCGACGAGGGTGTCAAGAATATCCGTGATCCCAGGCTTGTGACATTAGCTGAAAAAGGCATGAAGCTCTTCGCCTGCGCCTACGGATGCCAGCAACATGGGGTGTCAACCGCCGATCTGGATCCACATGTCAGCTTGTGTGGGTTGGTCGTGCTGTCAAACATGATTGAGGCGTGTGATCGCTTTCTCGCCTTTACGTAAGGAGGGCTTCTTCTATGCGCCGTAAGGACTCAGCACGAGAGAGGCAGCTGTCGTCATCGCCGCCTCGCCAGAGAGAGACCTGATCCATGCCTGACTCACCGTCCCTTCCCACACAACACACGGGTCATTGGCTCAGCCGGACCGACCGATTGATCGAGTGGCTGAAGACCATCACATTCTATGAGATTGCGGTCGGGATGAAGGCGACGCTCATGCATCTGATCCACTACCGGCCGATTACACTCCAGTACCCCCACGAAAAGCGGGTCTTGCCGGATAATTACCGCGGCATGCTCGCCTTACTGCGATATGACGATGGAACGGAGAAATGCGTGGGCTGCGATTTATGCGAAGCGGCTTGCCCGTCTCGAGTGATCGCCGTTGTGAGTGCCGAAGTGCCTGAGGAACCCATCAAACGATATGCCAAAGAATATTATATGGACATGACCCGCTGCCTCTTTTGCGGAATGTGCGTGCAAGCTTGTCCAGTCGATGCCCTAGCCATGACTCGCGAGTACGAATGGTCGGTCTATGACAAACGAGATCTCTTCCTGAACAAGCAACAGCTCCTCGCCATCGGCGATCGCAATTTCCCGGTTCGAGAGAAGCGGCTAGACTTCCAGCACCCCAACGTGGCCCTCTTCAACGTCGGCTTTCACAACCATCCCCTCAAGCAATTCTGACCTCGTAAAATCGCACGGCACCCCCAAGCTGCGGGACATAGACGCCGAATTGATGACCCGAATAGAGCATCGCCAACGGGGCCATCCCGGGCGCCAGCAGACTTCCGCCGGAGACGCCGGCAAACTCAGGACGTGTCGCTTCGTCGGGATCGAGGTCGATCAGTTCCGCGGCGGCGGGATTGAAGCTGACAAGGTCCGGAGGGTCAGAGAAGGGGGTCGGCGAGAGCTTGTCATAGAAGGTTTCCGGCAAGCGCGCGTAGCTGTTCTCGAAGGAAAGCTCTTCTAGTTTCCGCAGAATGGCCATCTCTTTATCTTTATCATGGCCTCAGAACCAATCGCCGTCCCTCCTCTGGGCGCAGAACCTAATCGGCCAGGTTCAGCTCAGGCCGCCGAACAATGAAGGCCTTGAGTCGTACGGCCCCCGCCCCATGAATTTCTGTTCGAATTTGATGATTGCCTACGAATTGCCACATCGATTTTGCCTTTGGTCCGTCGGTTGTGAAGACGCCTCCTCACTCGGCCGACAGCGCGCATATCCAAAGATTAATAAAATATAATTTGCGCGCGCCATTGGGAGCGCTACAATACAGCAGCACCAGTGTTTGACCCGTCAGAGAGTTGCTCCAAGGTCTAAAGTCCTAGCCCAGGGTCACCGATCAGTGTTACCAATGTGAATGATATCTTGACTCCGAAATGATGAATAGGCGATAGAGTAAACATATCCTTGTTCGTTCGATTGTGCTCCTTGTCTCTCAGTGGACAGGGGGAACGATCAATTTCGATAGAATATAGGCAGTAGGGTGACTGGTTCCTTGGAGGACCAGTCACAGTGCAAGCCAGCCAGTCGTGTTCCTCGCGGCAGGAAGTCGACGGCTGGCTTTTTGCTTATTGTGAGGAGTCCGCAGGCGGTATTTTCCAGCATGAGGAGAGGAACTGTGATGCTCACTCAGACTGACGAGCCAGTCATCACCGATGAAGCCCTTCGGCAGCTTCACAAGGAAGTGTCCCTTGCCGCCGAAGTGATCGCACTGAACTGGCCCATACGCACTTTTATTTCACGCAGTCCCTTGGCTGGATTTGAACATCTGCCGTTCGGGGAAGCAGTCATGCGGGCGCGGCACCTGTTGGGCGGTGAGGGCTATCTGTCACTGACGGAGTATCGTGCCTGTTGGGCGCGGGGACGGATCGTCCGAGAGGATCTTGAGCAGGCCCTGAGAGAGATGGGGCCGGAAGCCATCGTAGGTGCTTCCATTCAAGCCGGCAGCAAGCGAATTCAGGCGGAGGAGGTGCTTCTCCTGCACCTGATCCACGGATTTGATCCGATTGACGCTGCAACGTGTTCTTGGAGGGCTCTGAATGAGCATGCTCTCGGACGGTTTCAAGAAGCTCGACCGGCAGCGACGCAGGCACGTCTCTTGGCCGATTCGGACGGGGACCCGTCGGATTCCCATCTTCTCACCGCTCTCTGGGAAGCGATCAATGCGAAGCTGCCGTTGCCCTTAGGCGACGCACCTCGCAGTTCCACCTCCTTCCGGGAAGCTGATCGACTACCCCTTCAGACCGTCGTGGAGTTGGTTGACCACTTGACCGGCTCGACACTCCTGAAGACCCTCAACGACGAAATGATCAAATGGCTGGTCGCCTTTACCGACGAAGGTCTCGGCGACTGGGCCATGCCCAGTCGCCACTCTGGGTTTTACGGCGCATGGCGCACTCTCGCTCGACATGACACCTCCGGTTGGTTTCTCGGGATAGAGAATTTCTCGAAGAAGCTGCAGGTCTTGCCCGATCGGGCAGAGGTTGCATTGATTCAATTGCTCCAGCGCCTTGACGTTCCAGGACAGCAGCGCATTGACTACTGCTCCAGACACCTGGCCCATCTCCACGGATGGAGTGGATACATTCGCTGGAAAGGTCAGCAGCCCGACCAGCACTACTCCATCGACCTGGTTCAATACCTTGCGGTGCGGCTCTTTTACGAAGTGGAGCTGGCCTCTTCGACCTGTTTGGCTTCGCTTGATGGGCAAGCCACGTTCCCCCAACTGCACGCCTCGCTGCTCAGACGCTCTGGTGACTCAGGTGGGCCCCACACGACGCGCGAGACCGATTCCGATTGTACGTTAGGAGATGCATGGCGGCTCTTTCTATTGGCGCAGCAGCTTGGGCTCACCCCACGGGACATCCGTACGCTTCGCGGCGGCGACGCTCGAACTCTCCTAGGATGGCTCGACTCGATGCCAACCGAAACTCATCACCCCGTATGGCAGGAGGCCTACGAGCGTCGGTACCGCCGGGACCTGCTTAGCCGATTACATCATCCTCTCTCCGATGAGACTTCTGTTCCCTTACAGAGCCATCCCCTGGCCCAGGCCGTCTTTTGCATCGATGTTCGTTCCGAACCATTCCGGCGGCATCTCGAAGCACAGGGCACATACGACACGATCGGCTTCGCCGGGTTCTTCGGGGTCCCGCTCTGTTATCGAGGCCTCCATCACGAAGAAGATCTGTCCCTCTGTCCGGTCTTGATCAAGCCCAAAGTCTCCGTCCGCGAGACACCGCGATCCGATCGACCCGTTGCATCCGAAGCCCACCTCCGTGGGAGCTACTGGCACGAAATCGGCGAACACTTATTCCATCGGCTGAAGGCGAACCCGCTCAGCTCCTACATGCTGATCGATGTGACGGGCGCGCTGTTTGTTTTCGCCCTGGCCGGAAAGACCGTCCTGCTATCCTTTTATAACCGTATGATGTCTCGGCTACGGCGGTGGTTCATCCCGACAGTGCCTACGATCATTCTTACCGAGAAGCAACGCCCGGCTTCCTCCGAGCTTCAGACTCAGCACAAAGAGGCGGGATTGCCCCACGGGTTCGCAGCGGACGAACAGGCTATGGTAGTTGAAAACTCGCTCCGATTGATGGGGCTGACAAGAAACTTTGCCCGACTGGTTCTGCTATGCGGACACGGCAGTGCAACTGCGAACAATCCCTATGCTTCCGCCTATGACTGTGGAGCCTGCGGCGGAAACCACGGCGGTCCCAATGCCCGTGTCCTGGCCCGCCTGGCGAACGGTTCGGGGACTCGTGCCGCGCTGCGGGCTCACGGAATCGCTATCCCGGATGACACCAGGTTCTTAGCAGCCGAACACAACACGACCACCGACCGGGTGACTTTCTTTGACCTGGAAGATCTGCCTTCGTCGTATCGCGAAGAATGGCAGCAGCTCGCGCGGGA
This sequence comes from Nitrospira sp., assembly GCA_005239465.1. Lineage (GTDB taxonomy): Bacteria > Nitrospirota > Nitrospiria > Nitrospirales > Nitrospiraceae > Nitrospira_D. The sequence continues at coordinate 69,583 of SPAW01000002.1, forward strand.
TCTCGAACGGGCTGGGACTGCAACTGCGGCGGAGCGGTGTGGACGGATTCCAGGTGCTTCCCGCTTTGCGACAACCGACCTCGCCACCGGTCATGTCGGGGTTCGCAGCCTCGATTGGGCGCAGACCAGACCGGAATGGGGTCTCTCCGGCAATGCGGCCTTTATCATCGGGCGGCGGGCTTTGACCCGGGACGTGACCCTGGACGGGCGAGTCTTCCTTCACAGTTACGATTCGGCGGCGGACGAGTCAGGCAAAGTCTTGGAGACGATCATGACCGCGCCACTGGTCGTGGCCGTGTGGATTAATCTTCAATATTATTTCTCGGCGGTCGATAGCTGGACCTATGGGAGCGGAAGCAAGGTTCTGCACAATGTCGTAGGCGGCATCGGTGTGATGCTGGGCCGTCACAGCGATCTGCAGACCGGCCTCCCCCTGCAAAGCGTCAAGGACGGGGCTCGACTCTATCACGAGCCCATGCGGCTGCTCGCGATCATCGAGGCGACAACCGAGCGGCTGTCCCAGATCATCAGCGGTCATCAAATCTTGCAACAGTTTTTTGATCATCGATGGGTCCACCTGGTAGCCATGAATCCTGGGACCTGGGACCTGCAGGAATATCGACCGGGCGGCCAGTGGTGCACGGTGACGGTGCGGGCTTCTCGTGAGGAAGCGCAGTGACGAAGATTCCTCGACTGCTCAAGAAGACAGTCGCCTATTGGATCATCTGGTTGTTCGTGGTGGGACAAATGACCCTGTACGTCGTCCTGCTTGGCATGCTCTGCTCGTTCATTGTTGCGTGGATTGATCTCCACCGCTCCCCCCCACCTGCTCGATCCTTTCCCTGGGTCAGGCTCTTTCTGTATGTGCCCTGGCTTGTCGTGCAGGTGGTGAAAAGTGGGCTACACATGACGCGTCTGATTCTCCACCCCAAATTGCCGATCGACCCACAGATCATTCCCTACAAACCCCGGCTTCGGGATCCTGCCGGTCTTGTGCTGTTGGGGAATTCGATTACCTTAACGCCTGGCACGATCACGGTGGAGATTGCCCCCGATGAACTGCTGGTCCATGCCATCGATTCCCGTTCAGGAGAGGATATCGTGAACGGAACGATGGAATGCCGGGTTGCGCAGATCTTCGAACGCGACCTTCACGGAGGGCGATGAGCGAGTTTTTATACAGCACGATGACTGTTCTCGCGATACTCATCCTCGTGTATCTATACCGGGTGATTGCGGGCCCGACGGTCTTCGACCGGTTGCTCGGCCTTAACGGTATCTCCACGAAGGCGATCCTCTTAGTGGTGGTTATCGGTACGATCTATGGGCGCGTCGACATGTTCGTGGACATCTCGACGGGCTATGCGTTGCTGAACTTGGTGAGCGCCCTGGCCGTCACGAAATACTTTGAACATCGAAGGTCTGTCTAGATGACTATCCTGGTCTGGGCTTGTGTTGCCGTGGGGCTGTTCTTCTTGGCCGTCGCAGCCGTAGGAATGCTCCGACTGCCCGATGTGTATACTCGCTCGCACGCGCTCGGCGTGACCGATACCTTGGGTGCGTCGCTGGTCCTGATCGGCCTTGCGTTTCACCAAGGGTTCACGCTCACGGCAGGAAGAATTCTGGTCATCCTGTTGTTGCTCTTGTTCCTCAACCCGGTCATTTCCCATGCGACGGTCCGAGCCGCGCTTCGCGTCGGTCTTAAGCCATGGACGAAGGAGCCTTGATGCAGATCTGGGGCGATCTGCCGCTACTCATCCTGCTCTTGGTCACTGCCCTTGGTGCCGTTATAGTGAGGGACCTGATCGGCGCGGTGCTTATTCTTGGGTCCTACAGCTTCTTTCTCGCCCTGTGCTGGGCCTGGATGGGATCTCCCGATGTGGCCTTTACCGAAGCAGTGGTGGGATCCGGCATGTCGACCGTGCTGTTCTTGTTTGCCCTGTTTCAAACGGTCCCCCAGGAGGATCCGTCGAGCCATCGAGATACGCCCTGGTTTGTCGCGCTCGGGCTCGGGGTCTTAGGCCTGCTCTTGCTGTATGGCGCAATCGACCTGCCACGCTTCGGCGATATCGCAGCACCAGCCAACGCGTATCTCTCTCCAACCTATATACAACAGAGCCTTGAGCAGATGAACACGCCGAATATCGTGACCGCAATCCTGATGGACTACCGAAGCCTCGATACGCTGATCGAGACCGCGGTGGTCTTCACGGCCGGCGTGGCCTGCGCGCTTCTCTTGCGGAGGCACGATTCATGATCGCGGCCCACGACAGTCTGATTGTACACATGATCACCCGAGTGCTTCTGCCCGTCATCCAGCTTTACGGGATCTATGTCCTGTTCTTCGGTCAATACGGCCCGGGAGGGGGATTCGTGGGCGGAGTCATCTTTGGAGCAAGCTTAATCCTCACACTGCTCGTCTTCGGGGCCAGGTCGAACGAGAACTATCTCGCTAAGCGGGCACTCCGTGCCGACGGACTTGGCCTCATCATCTATGCCGGCATTGGTGGGCTTTGCATGATCTTCGCGGGACAGTTCCTCAATTATTCCGCCGTCCCGCTACCAGGGTTCGACCCGCCAGCAACGCGATCGCTAGGGATTCTTGGCACCATGATCGGGGTGGCGGTCGACATCGCTGTGACGTCAATCTCGATCGTTGACAGTCTCTCTTTTGCCGACGAGGAGGGGCGCCTTGTTTGAGAACCTTCTCTCTCCCAACTTCACGACCTTCATCACCCTGTTTATTTTTGGTCTGACGATCATGGTGACCCACCACAATCTCATCAAGAAGTTGATCGGCATGTACCTTGTCCAGACCAGCATCATTTTTTTCCTCGTGACCATCGGCGCCAAATCCGGCAGCACCGTGCCCATTCTCCTCTCGGCAGCAGGCCCGATCGAGCCCCATGTCTATGCGAATCCCCTTCCCCACGCCTTGGTGGTGACGGCGATTGTCGTTGGGGTCTCAACGTTGGGCGTCTCGCTCGGGCTCACCATCGCTATTTTTCGACGCTACGGCTCACTCGAAGAGGATGAAATCCTCAAGAGGTTGGAATGACTAGCCAGGCGGTGTGCTTGATATTCCTCCTGCCCTTTTCAGCCGCCGTCGCGATGCCGATGCTGGGAGCCTGGCGTCGCAGTTGGTGCCGGCCCTTAGCGCTCTCGGCTGTGGGGCTCATGGCGCTGTTTGCTTTTTCCGCCTGCTACGACGTTCTTACACAGGGTCCGGTTCGATACGCGCTGGGCGGGTGGGATCCGCCGGTCGGCATCGTCTTGGTCCTCGATGGATTGAGCGGCCTCCTCGCGGTGGCCTTGAGTCTCGTGAGCCTAGCCTGCTTGTTCTTCGGTGGTCCTGCGCTGCCCAAGGATCTCGGCTCGAAGGTGGTACCGTACCACACGCTGGTTCTGCTGATGATTTCTGCCCTTGCCGGAGTCACGCTGAGCGGTGACCTATTCAACCTCTTCGTCTTTCTCGAAGTCAGTGCGCTTTGCGCCTATGCGCTGGTCGGGCTGAGCGGAGGCCGAGCCCTTATTGCCGCATTCCGGTACCTCATCCTGGGGACGATCGGCGCGTCGTTCTATCTCCTCGGAGTTGGATACTTCTACGCTGCCACCGGCACGCTCAATATGGAGGATTTTCTCAACCGGTTGCCCGACGCGCTTCATTCTAAGGCCGTGCTGACCGGCCTGACTTTTATCCTTCTCGGATTGGCCATCAAGGCTGCGATGGTGCCTTTTCATGGATGGTTACCGGATGCCTACGCTCATGCGCCGGACGCGGTGGTGCCATTACTGGCCTCGTTGGTTACCAAGGTGTCACTGTACGCCATGACCAGGATTACATTTTGGGTGCTGGGTGCCAGCACCCTCACCTATGAGTTCCCCCTCCTGTTTTTACTCAGTATGGGCGGTACAGTTGGGGCGGTTGTCGGGGCCTTTTTAGCTCTCACTCAGCAGGATCTCCGCCGCATGTTCGCGTACGGCGGGATTTCCCACGTCGGCTTGATCGTGATCGGCATCACGGCCGGCAACCAAACTGGCTTTTCTGGCGGCGTGTTTTATTTGGCGAATGATGCAGTCATGCAAGCGACGCTCTTCTTCATCGCTGGGATCATCATGTATCGGTGTGGGGCAAGGGACCTGAATCAGTTGGGCCATCTGGGGTCGCAGATGCCCTGGACCTCGGCTGCGCTGATCGTGACGGCGCTCTCGATGATCGGCATCCCGCCGACCGGGGGTTTCTTTGGAAAGTGGTACATGGTCTTGGGTGCATTGGAGGCGAAGAATTATCTGGCGGTCGCCGCAATCCTGTCGTCCACGCTCCTCACGCTGGCCTACTTTGTCCGCATTATCGAGCGAATGTTCGGCGAGAAGCCGTCTAATGCATCGGCCGCCCAGCTCGCATCTGAGGAACCGGTGGAAATGCGTGTCAGCATGGGAGCGCTGGCGGCCAGTATTATTCTTCTCGGTCTATTCAGCGATCGGATCGTGGGATTGATTCTCCGGTCGGCGGTACCGCCGGGGCTTGGATAGAAAAGAGGTTTGCTATGAGTCTGGCCTGCCTGCAAGGAGCTTGACGCATGTGGATCGCGCTCATACCGGCAAGTCCAGTCATCGCCTTCCTGGTAATTGCACTAGGAGGCCGTTGGCTTGGTGAGCGAAGCCACCTTATCGGCATCGTCGCCGTGACGACCTCCTTCGCCCTCAGCATCCTCGCCACCATTCTCGTCGTCACAAGCGGCCCGATCGCTTTGCCCTTGTACAAGTTGATCCAGTCCGGCCCATTGACTGTCGAAATCGGCCTCTACGCAGACGGGTTTGCCATGGCCTTGCTCCTGCTCGTGAGCGGTGTCAGCGCCATTGTCCATGTCTTCTCGTCACGGTACATGCAAGGCGATCCTCGATATGTTCGTTTCTTCGCCGTCATCGCGCTGTTCACCTCCGCCATGCTTCTGCTGGTCCTGAGCGCCAACCTGATGATGCTGTACATGTGTTGGGAAGTAATGGGCCTCTGTTCTTACCTACTGATCTCCCACTGGGCCGAGCGTCGTTCAGCCTGTCAGGCGGCGACCAAGGCCTATCTCGTCAACGCGGTAGCCGACCTCGGGCTCGGGCTCGGGGTGATCCTAACCTGGTCGACCTTTGACACGCTCGACATTCAAACGATTCTGTCCCGCGCGCCGGAGGTCGTGCCCAAGACAGTCAATGTCCTCTCGCTCGTTGGCCTGGAATGGTCCGTTCCGGTGCTGTTCCTGATTTCGTCCCTCCTGTTCGCCGGAGCCGTTGGCAAGTCGGCACAGTTTCCGCTCCACGTGTGGTTACCCTTCGCGATGGAGGCCCCCACTCCCGTTTCTGCTTTGATCCATGCAGCGACGATGGTCAACGCTGGCGTCTATCTGTTGGTTCGTCTCGCGCCGCTGTATGTCCTTTCCCCCGGGGCAATGGTGCTGGTCGCACTGACCGGAGGACTCACCGCGCTGTTCGCCGGGATCGTCGGCCTGACGCAATGCGACATCAAACGGATCCTCGCCTACTCGACGATCAGCCAGCTTGGCTTCATGATCATGGCCTGCGGCGTCGGCGCCTTCCGCGCTGCGACGTTCCATCTCATTTCCCATGGAGCACTCAAAGCCTATCTCTTCCTTTCGACGGGAAGTGCAGTCGCGGCAGTCATGCGGACCAAGTCCCATCACCCTGCCGTACCTAGGTCGGGCCCATGCAGCGACGCATGGCCTCTCTATTGCGGGAGCTTTCTGCTCGCCCTGCTGCCGTCGGTTTTCCTGTTCTCGGCGCCGTTCTCCGCGCTTTGGACCTCAACAGGCCAGGCACCGGCCGCTGGCCTATATTTAATGCTCGCCTCTGCTGCCTCGTTCTTTGCAGCCTATTATCTCTCTCGGCTGGTACTCGAAACATTCCAGAAACCCATCCCGCTCGTGTGGAAGCAGGCGTTGCCCGCCTCGTTGGCTCGCCCTCGGTTTTTTACAGCCTCTCTGATCCTTGGGTTCATTCCTCTTGTAGTGGGACTCGCGGTTCTTTTGGCCTTCCTCTGGACGGCCTTTACTCACATCCTCGTCCCGGGTGGTGTGCAAAGGCTTCCGGCATTGGATAACCTGATTCGAAGTGCCTTCGACCTCGAGCACTTGATCATGCCTTTGCTCGTCGCAACAGCAGGCTGGGGTTTGGCTCTTACTGTGCATGGACGACCCTGGCCGAGGCCATCCTGGGTCACCGCTGCCCTTGACCGTCTGTACGTGTATTTCATGAACCGTGGCTATATTGACGAATTCTACGAGGTCTTCGTCGTGCGGCCCACGCTGCGCGCCGCCCGATGGGTATGGATCTCCGGCGATGTTATGGTGATCGACGGAATGTACCGGGCTGTGGCCACCTTTTCACTGGCCTTGTCTCGGTGGCTGTGGCAGGTAGTCGATGTACGCGGGATCGATCGTGGGGTAGTTGGCTTCGGGACCTCGTCCTTGACCCTTGCCCGCTGGTTGTGGCGGGTGATCGACGTGCGGGGTATCGACCGGGCCGTGACCGACCTCGGGGCTTCGTCATTCACGACTGCCCGATGGCTGTGGAAGGTCGACGTGCGGGGAATCGAGAGGGTTGCAGAAGAAGTCGGCCGCCAAAGCGACGCCACTGGACAAAGGCTGGCGAGACTCGAGCCCAGGACGCTTCAACACCATATTCTTGTCGTGATCACCTGGTTGGTGCTCGGACTGACGCTCTTCTATTGGTTCGCTCCGTGATCTCCATCAGGAGCCACGTATGGTGACGTTCCTGACCGACCACCTCTTGAGTTGGATCATTGCTGCACCCTTGGCGGGGCTAGCTCTTGTCGCGTGGCTCCGTGACGAAGAGTTGATCAAACGGGTCAGCCTCGCCTCGACGCTCGTCTCGTTCCTCCTGTCCTTGGTAGTGTGGGCTCGGTTCGACCATGGGAGGGAAGGCATGCAGTTTGTTGAACGAGCCGAGTGGATGCCGACGTTCAATATTCAATACGCTGTGGGCGTCGACGGCATCAGCCTGCCCTTGTTGCTGTTGACCACGCTCCTCCCGCCGCTGTGCGTGCTCACCTCCTGGAACGCCATCGAGACGAAGGTCAAGGCCTTCATGATGCTGATCCTTCTGGTGGAATCCGCCATGATCGTGGTGTTCACCGCGCTCGACTTGTTCCTTTTCTTTATGCTCTGGGAAGTCACCATGATTCCCATGTACTTCATGATCGTGCTGTGGGGCGGTCCGCAACGGGTTCCCGCGGCGGTCAAGTTCGTGCTCTTCAGTTTGACCGGAAGTTTGCTGCTCCTGGTCGCAATTCTCGGACTGTACTTGGAAGGTGGCAAGACCTTCGACATGATCGCACTGTCGCAGGTGAGTTATTCCGTCGATACGCAATTCTGGATCTTCCTCGCCCTTTTCCTGGCCTTCGCCATAAAGATGCCGATGCTTCCGTTCCACACATGGCTTCCGGAGGCCCACTCCGAGGCCCCCACGGCGGGGAGCGTCATCCTTGCCGGTATTTTGCTGAAAATGGGCGGGTACGGCTTCCTGCGTCTCTGCCTGCCTCTCTTCCCCCAGGCGTCCGCGGACTTTGCTACTTTCATCCTCTGGCTCTCGGTGGCAGCAATTCTGTACGGCGGGTACAACGCGCTCGCTCAGGAAGACATCAAGAAAATGGTGGCCTATTCGTCCATTTCGCACATGGGCTTCGTGACACTCGGCATCTTCGTCTTCAACACTCAGGGGATCCATGGAGCCATCTTGCAGATGTTCAATCACGGGATCACCACCGGAGCGCTCTTCCTCATCGTCGGCCAACTTTACGATCGGACCCATAGCCGCGAGATCAACGACTATGGCGGGCTACACAAGCTGATGCCACGATTCACGACGTTTCTCTGCATCTTCTCTGTGGCCTCCTTCGGCCTGCCGGGCACCTGTAGTTTCATCGGTGAGTTTTTGGTGCTGGTAGGAACCTCTTCGCGCAGCTATGTGATGGTGCTGTTGGCGATGGGCGGCATAGTCCTGGCTGCGTCCTACATGCTGTGGATGTTGCAGCGCGTGGCGCTTGGACCGGTCACTACCCGCTTCGCCTCCAGCCTGCCTGATTTGACGATGCGGGAAATCGTGGTGCTCGTTCCGCTCGCGATTCTGGTCTTTGCGATCGGGCTCTACCCTGGTCCGCTGATCCACGCCATGGATGCAACCGTGACAGGCCTCATCCAGGGTTTCGATGCCGGTCCGCCGCTGAAGACCACGGCTCACTTCTAACGACAGCATACCTCGCCAGGACTCCACCCATGGGCGACGCGTCACCTCACATCATCTTCGGCTGGTCGCCGCTCATCCTCTCGAGCTTCATCATGGTCGTGTCCTACGCGGTGATCGTCTCCGAGCGATTCAACCGCGCGATCGTCGCGCTTCTAGGCGCGACGCTGGCCGTGGGGCTTGGTGTGCTCACTCAGGAGCAAGCGATCCGTGGCGTAGATTTCAACACCATCGGGCTCCTGACCGGCATGATGGTGTTGGTCGGTGTCACGAAGGAAAGCGGAATCTTCCAGTTCCTGGCGATCAAATCGGCGAAAATGGCCAAGGGCAGCCCATGGGGCATCCTGGTTATGCTTTCAATCATTACTGCAGTCCTGTCGGCCTTCCTCGACAATGTCACGACCGTCCTCCTGGTGGCCCCCGTCACGCTGCTGATCGCCGACGAGCTGCAGATCAATCCCTATCCGCTACTGTTTGCCGAGATCAATGCGTCGAATTCCGGAGGCACGGCAACCCTGATCGGGGATCCCCCGAACATCATGATCGGGTCGGCCACGCATCTGACGTTCAATGATTTCATCCTGCACCTTAGCCCACTGAGCCTTGTCGTGTTTACGGTGACCCTGGTCCCGCTCTGGTTCATCTATGGCCGGCACTTGAGCGTCTCGCCGGAGGCCAGGGAGCGGGTGATGGCTTTCAATGAGTATGCGGCGATCCGGGATGTCAGACTCCTGAAGCAATCGCTGACGGTGTTCGGCCTCGTGATCGCGGGATTCGTGCTCGCACACCCTCTGCACCTTGAACCAGCGACGATCGCCATGGGCGGAGCCGCGCTGCTCCTCTTGCTCGTCACGCTGGGTGCTGGTCAGGAAGAGGCCAGTCATAAATTGCACGAGTTCTTCACGCGAGTCGAGTGGGTGACCATCTTCTTCTTCATAGGATTGTTCATTATTGTCGCTGGCGTCGAGCACGCGGGTCTGCTAAAGCTGATGGCCGAATGGACCTTGAGCTTCACCGGCGGTGATTTCGCCGTAACCACCATGGTCGTGCTCTGGACCTCGGCCATTCTCTCAGCGATCGTAGATAACATCCCGTTCGTGGCCACGATGATCCCGCTGATCAAAGACATGCTGCCAGTGTTCGAAGCCGCTGGCGTTCCACCGTACCAACTTGAAGGGCTCTGGTGGGCCCTGGCGGCGGGAGCCTGTTTTGGTGGAAATGGCTCGCTGATCGGCGCGTCCGCGAATCTGATCGTGGCCGGCATCGCAGAACGGAACGGTGTCCCGTTTCGCTTCCTCCCGTTCCTCAAGGTCGCTTTTCCGCTGATGCTGCTCCAAGTCGGCATCAGCGCCGTCTATGTCTGGTGGCGGTACCTATGAAAGCGCGCGACATCATGACGACGGACGTGATCACGCTCCCGCCGGATTGTTTGATCGGCGACCTAGTCCGCAAATTAGCCGAGATGAAGCTGCAGGCGTTTCCTGTGGTGGACGCGAATGGGAACCTGCTCGGCATCGTTAATATCTGGCGGCTGCTCCGCCACGTACTGCCGCCCTACATAGTGTCGGGCGACTTGGTTGATGTCCGGTTCGCGCCGGATCTCAACCAGCTTCATGAGCGGCTGGCTTCCATGCGGAACCAGCCGGTGAGTGCTATCATGAATCGGAAACCGCCGACCGTGCGGCCTGACCATTCAGTCCTGGAGTGCGCTGCGCTCATGCTCAATACGCCGAAGACGGTTTATCTCCTGCCCGTTGTGGATGAGTCAGGGCGCTTCCTAGGGATCATCGCTCCCTTGGACCTGATCAAGGAGATAGCCTAATCATGCAGCTCTTCTACTGCCTCCACTTCAAGAACCTCCAGGGGGATATCTATGGAGGGCTGGTCGACGCAGTGGTCGCCCTGCCCCTGGCATTAGCCTTCGGTGTCGCCTCAGGAGCCGGGGCTATCGTGGAGCTGTACGGCGCGATTTTCGTGGGATTTTTCGCCCCGCTGTTCGGTGGGACGCTGACTCAGGTCTTCGGCTAGACAGGACCCATGAAGGTCGTCATGGCCGGGATTATCGCCCAGTTCGGCCAGGAACCGGCCTTAGCCTTCACTGCCGTGATCTTGGGCGGAGGATTACAAATCTTGCTGGGGGTGTCGGTGGCTTCGGGCGGTACATCACGTAGTTGGCGATGTTGATTTCTTTTCAGACTCACCCCGATTCCTTCCCTCTACACTGGGCCTTGCCAATCAGCAATCATGTCTATTGTTCGTCCACCTCTGCCTTATCTTTTATTCAGTCGTGGGAGGGCTCTAATTCGGAGTTTCAGTGTCTCTGATGTGGCGATCGCGACAGCTCCGATCTGGAAAGCCGTTCCCTACGAGAGTCCGTGCTGGGAAGCCTGTCGTGGTTGAAGAATTACTGGCCGGATGGTTGAACTGCGCCAAGGTCTTGATCGAGGGTAAACACCATAATCCGCTCTCCGATTTCCGTGTCAATGTCCGTGAACAGTCCCGTTACCTTCACACCTGTAATTCTGGCGATCTCGTTGCATAAACTGTCCCGGCCTTGCGCAATCAAGTTCTGGCGCATGCGTTTGACCATCTCAATACCGTCCGCGTTCTTGGCCAATTGACGTTCGGCATGGGTGAGGACCCCTTTCAGCCGGACGACCACCATGTCGCGGATGATTAAGGCTCGCACATCCGTCGGTCCGCGCCCCATAAAGTCCTGCTCAAACCTGATGATCGCCTGTCTGATTGCGTTGTACATGTCTCCCTACCTCACCGGGTGATGACCGCCAGACTGTGCCCTTCCACTTGGTCATGGTCAGACAAGGTAGATTATAGTAACCACGAGAGAGACAAGGCAATGATAAGAATGAGGCTTCGCGCATTATCGGCGGGGATTAGGGGTTTTTAACGCACTCCTAATCCTCTTCTTATCTCCAATTGTTACGATCTCGTATCTCCGCTCTGAGAACACTTGACAACCGGCATGATCCACAAGAAGGGTGGAACTATCAGACAGTTGGTTCGAAAAACTGCAGGCCCTGTTGTCACCATCGAGGCGGTGGGATCTCTCTTGGTCTGGGCAGGGCAATCGTTGACAGCATCCCCTACATCCAGCCTGACTCAGGCGAGCGTGAACCCGGTCGTCCTTTCGTTGACACCAGCTTCAAGCGGTTTCGCAGAGATCGCCACGCCGTGAGGCCAGCGGTCGTCAACTCATTGAAATGTTCTTCTGTCTCTAGACCGAAATTCTTTGCGTTTGACTCTGGAATCCTGCTACATCTTGAATTGGAAGACAACGCCGCCAGGCTCCATTGGTAAAACGGTCGGGCGGAACCGGTCGCTGGGAACTCCGGCGGGTGTAAACCCAACTCCACCATAGGGCGCGTAAGGTTGTCGGCTTCCTGTTCAGCGGCCGACAATAATACAAGCCAGTGTGGCGCATACCTCGACGAGGTGCGCCCGCTGGCTTTTTTTATGGAGAAAAACGTCTGATGAACAGATCCACATCGTTGGGCGTCCCAGCAGGCAAGAACATACCCGCGGGAACATTTGACGGGTTGAAGCGGTACTCGCGCTACGATTTGGTCTCCGGCTTCTTGGTGTTTTTGATTGCGCTTCCGCTCTGCCTTGGCATCTCACTGGCCTGTGGCTACCCCGCGATTGCCGGTATTTTTACGGCGATTATCGGGGGACTCGTCGGTGCGACGTTGAGCAATTCAGAGCTCACCATTAAGGGACCGGCGGCCGGTCTTATCGTGATCGCGATCGGGTGCGTTGTTGAGTTCGGATTTACGGGTGGGACAGATCCCGCGGCCGATTACCAAGCCTATCGACTGGCCCTGGGAGTCGGCGTAGCTGCGGGCATCATCCAGATCCTCTTTGGCCTTCTGCGAGCAGGTATCCTAGCTGAGTCTGCCCCGAGCTCGGTCATTCACGGCATGCTCGCAGCCATCGGTATCATCATTATTGCCAAGCAATTTCCGGTCATGCTGGGACTCAGTGCCTCAGGCGAACCTTTGGAGCTACTGAAGAACATTCCGTCCTTCATCATTGACATGAACCCGGAAATCGGCGCGATCGGGTTGCTTAGTTTCGCCATTATGGTCGCTTATCCCTTTATTAAAAGTAACGTGCTCAAGAAGATCCCAGCGCCTCTCGTCGCCCTCTTGATCGCCGTGCCATTGGGGTTGTATTTCGGTCTCGACCATCCTCATGGCTATTCGTTCAATAATCACGAGTATCAAGTCGGGCCGAACTTTCTTGTCAATGTACCGCTGAACATGTTCGACGCTATAGCCTTTCCCGATTTCTCTGGGCTGCTCACACTGACCGGCATCAAGTATGTCATCCTGTTTGCTCTGATTGGCAGCCTGGAATCGCTGCTGAGCGCCAAGGCTGTTGATACCATTGATCCCTGGAAGCGCAAAACCAATTTTGATCACGATCTGACGGCGATCGGGATCGGCAATACGGTGGCAGCCTGCGTCGGCGGTCTACCGATGATTTCTGAAATTGTCCGCAGTAAGGCCAATATCGACAACGGCGCCCATACCCGCTTTTCCAACCTCTACCATGGACTCTTCTTGCTCGTGTCCGTGGCGCTCGTGCCTGGACTGATCAACAAAATTCCCTTGACCGCGCTCGCCGCCATGTTGGTCTACACAGGATTTCGCCTGGCGTCTCCCGCTGTGTTTCTGCATGTCTACCACGTGGGAAAAGAGCAATTGTTGATCTTCCTCTCGACCATCATCGCGATACTCGCCACTGATCTGTTGATCGGGATCGTAATCGGGATAGTGGTAGAAATACTGTCGCACCTCGTGAACGGGGCGCCTCTCCGTTCTCTCGTCCGCCTTCACTATAGGCCGTGCCACGTGAGCGATCGGACAACGCTTCTTTCCGTAAAAGAAGCGGCTGTGTTTACGACCTGGATCCCGCTACGCAGGCGGATCCAGGATCTGGCACTGCAGCATGATGTGGAGCTCGATCTTGCAGATACTCGTTTTGTCGATCATACCGTGATGGCGCGACTTCATGAATTGCAAGCAGACCTGGCCTCGCAGAATCGCACACTGACGATCTCAGGACTTGATCAGCATCGCCCCTTCTCAGAGGATGTGGCTGCCGCTCGTAAAAAGAAACTGGCATCGACCACTCCGGCCTGATGAAAAAAGATAGGCAATAGGCGCGCCAAGACGCGCCTTTTCCTATGCGGCGTACTCCAGTTGCCAAGGCGTGTGAACCACTAAATTGCTGGCGCGCCACAATTGTGCTTCCGCAGACTGCGAGCAGCCGACCATCTGTAAACCATTGTAATGGTACTGCAATTATGCGTGAGCCAATGTGACCGGCGTGGGAATACCTCGCTGTAGAGGCAGGTCTCCCCCTTCCTTTGGGGCATTGCCGTGCGGCCGGCAATTCGGCGATAAGTAACCCTCGCGACGAGTTTGCGTCCGGAACACGATGGCTCAGATCTTAAACTTCAGCCAGCACGCCAACGACGAAGAGGTCCATTACCTCACTACCTTGCTGCTCTACCACCTAGTCGAACGGTGCGGGGGACAGCTGCAGTTCAGCGTCCAAGAGGTACAGCAGATCCGCGAGAACCTCTCCAGTAAGATGGTCCAGATCCAGCTCGGTGAAGTCGTAAAACTCCGTATCATCGACCGCCTGCCGGAACTGCAGTAGCCTCACCTTCTTAGCTTTGCTGGGCCAAGAAAATCCGCCATGCTAAGCGGGTTGTAATGTGCATGAGATTGCAGAACCGCAAGTTTCTCAAAGGCGAGCGCATGGTGACGTGTCGGGAACGGTAAGTTAGGCAGCAGCACCGGCTTCTCGACCAAGAGCCCGTGCAATGTCTCGCGGCTTTGCGCCAAGTATCACCAGCCCCCGCACCAGCAAATCGATCGAGACCGTCTGATCAGCCGCCTCCATCTTCGCCACACTGGACTGACTCGATTGCAGTCGCTTGGCAAGGGCCAACTGGGAGAGCCCACGAGCCTCGCGACGCGCTCGCAGCGCCTGACTCAAGTTCACCTTCATTTCAAACAGTGCGGCCTCTTCCAGGCTGAGTCCTAAGAAGGTGCTGGCTGTTCCCAAACGCCAACCCCGCGCTTTAAGCTGTTTCTGTTTTGTCTGTCCATCATCATTGCTCCTTACAATCAGTTCCCAGGGTATGTCAGAAATGACGTGTGCGCAAGATGTGCAAAGTCTGGTGGGGCCCTGTTTCTCTGCAAAGTTCGCCGTCTAGCCTCCCTAGCGTTTTCCAAGAAGTAATGGGCAAGGTGGTCCACATCTGTTTGACGGAGTATAAGAAGGTCGTTACACTCCTTCCCGACCAGATGTACTTTCCCGCGGCGGTTAGATCATCTGTTAGAAACTGGGGGATATGAAGGAACCGTCTCAACCACTTGCAGAGGTGTTTGGTCATCTTTTGACCGATCAATCAAGTAAGGCAGAACGATATCGCTCTCGTTGTCTTTGCCCTTTTAATAACAAAGTGCCGAATTGCACAAAAGACAAAGCGATTAATCCTCTGGGAGTCTGCAGCGTTTACGCGGAGACAGGGATAGCGATCACCTGTCCTACTCGCTTTAGGCAGGACTGGATTATTGTAGACGATGCGGCTGAATTTCTCTTCCCACCAAAAACCAAGTGGACAACACTCACCGAGGTGTGTCTTAACGACAAAAACGGCAAATCCGTTGGAAATATTGGTATCGTTCTAGCAGCCTACAATGAAGCAGGCGAAATCGTTGACTTCGGTGCGCTGGAGGTTCAGGCGGTTCATTTATCCGGGGACATTCGTAATCCATTCGAGCGCTACATGCAAAATCCAGAGAAGCACGCGGGCATGGATTGGAGAAACGAGGAGAACTACCCTCGTCCTGACTATCTTTCCCCATCACGGAAGCAGCTTGCGAATCAGCTTCTATTCAAGAGTGGAATCCTCAACGCTTGGAGAAAGAGGTTGGCCGTAGCGCTTAACGAAGGTTCTTTCCAAGCGCTCCAGCGGTTTCCAGAGGTTTCAAAGGAACAAGCCGATATAGCATGGCTTATCTATGACTTGAAACGGCCCATAGGTCAGACGGATAAGGGGAAGCTTTTTCTTTCCAGAGCGGTTTATACGAAACGCCTTGAAGCGCCATATGAACCGAGCTTGTCAACTGCTGAGCCTCTAAAACGCTTCATGGCGCGACTCGAATCTGAGATGGAGAGAGTAGTTGTCTGAAGTGACTTCCGACTATGCGCACGGAAGAATTCTGCAAGTCCAATATCGAGAGGATGCTGAAGAACTCGCAGACGAAGGTTATTTTTCCCGTCATCACTTTAGCATTATTGAGAGAATTCTCGACTTCAGGAACCCGTATATTTTCGGACGCGACAATCAAACACGTCTACGAGAAGACTGTTCATAACCTTAAAGAATTCCTCGGACACGATGTCCACATCGGAGGCAAATACTACGATGCATATCCTTCCAGAAACCTCCCACGATACTCAGTCGTAAAGTCCGTTGGCCATCTCAAATATGAGCTCCTTCCTCCGTACACCGACCACGCCAAGGAACTCTCCGGGTGGATTCCCGAGCGGATTCGAGAGCATATCAATAGCCGGCTCGGGATTGTTCCTTTCCTCAATGATGCGAAAGCGCGGACGGAGATTGCAGAGTCAAAGGGAAAGTTTTTAGACCTTGTTACTGAGCACATTAACAAAACTCCATCCAACTTCGAAATCTTTAGTTTTGCAGTATTAAGGGTTCATTTGGAAAGATTCTCCTGCAAGATTTACCGAGACACTCGAACTGCATCACATGACGGTGGCGTAGACCTTTCCACAAACTTTGGAGTGGTTTACCAAATCAAGAAGCTCAAGATTCTGACAGAGGCTGCTGCCAGAACGATCTATTCTGAACTCAGGACGAATTTCGACCGTGAGCGTCTGCAAGATGGAAATGTCATACTGGTGATTGATGATATTTCTCGAGAGGTAAAACAATATCTTTTCAGCATGAAGGTTCAGTCGTTGAGTAAGCAAGATGTGCTTAAATTAGCTGGGCAGTTTGACGAGACCGAGGACAGAGCTAAAGTCCTTCGCATTGTTTATGAGGAGTTTCGTAGAGAGTATTCGAGCCGGATTCTGTAAGCTCACTTTCTAGACCCTGCAAGAAACTGAAGCAGTATAAAAGGTCAGTCCCTTTAATTGGACGCCGCTCTCACGAACAACCGTAATCTCGATGCTGCGCATCTCACAACACGTCACGATCCCCGATTCTGAAATCTCCATCCATGCGATGCGGTCGCAGGGGGCTGGGGGACAGAACGTCAACAAAGTTTCGACTGCCGTGCATTTGCGCTTTGATATCGGCGCTTCGTCGCTGCCGCCGTTCTACAAGGCAGAGCTGATGAAGCTAAAAGACCATCGGATTTCCGATGACGGTGTGATTACCATCAAGGCGCAACAGCACAGGACGCAGGAACGAAATCGAGAGGATGCGCTCAATCGGTTATGCATGCTCATCCAGAGCGTGGCCATCCCGCGCAAGAAGCGAAAAGCCACGAAGCCGACCAAGAGTTCACAAAACAGACGGATTGAGAGAAAGAAGCGGCAGGGACGATTGAAGGCGTTGCGAGGAACGATCGAGTAACCGTCGCTTGTGAAGCGTCTCTCGTGAAGCGTGAAGCGCAGGCTTTGTCTTGCGAGAAACGAGAGACGCTTCACGTTATTCGGAGGAAGCCAGTGAACCTAGGATATGATAACCTCCATCCACGTAAATCACCTCGCCGGTAATTCCCCGTCCCAATGTGCTCACTAAGAACAACGCGGTATCCCCGACTTCGCTTTGTTCGGTCGCCCGGCGGAGCGGGGCGACTTCTTTATGATGATCGACCATCTTGGTGATGCCCGAGACGCCGCGGGCGGCGAGCGTCTTGATCGGTCCGGCGGAGATGGCATTCACGCGGATGTTCTTGGGGCCGAGGTCGTAGGCCAGATAGCGGACGGTGCATTCCAGCGCAGCCTTGGCGACACCCATGACGTTGTAGTGCGGCACGACCCGCTCGGCTCCGAGGTAGGTGAGCGTGACGACGGAGCCGCCGTTGGTCATCAGCGGCAACGCAGCTCTGGTCACGGCCACGAGCGAATAGGCGCTGACATCGAGGGCCGTGGCGAATCCCTGTCGCGTAGTATTCACGAATTGGCCGGTAAGTTCTTCACGCAGGGCAAAGGCGACGGAGTGGACCAGAAAATCGAGCCGCCCGAATTCCTTCTGCACGTGCTGCATAAGCGAGACAATTTCGGCATCGTTTCCCACATCGCAGGGAAAGGCCTTGGCGCTTGGCATCGTGCCGACGAGTTCCTCGACGTTCTCTCGCAGCCGTTCATTCTGATAATTGAACAGGAGCTGGGCTCCCTGAATCGCCGTCGATTGCGCGATGGCCCAGGCGATGCTGTGCTTGTTGGCCACGCCGATGATCAGGCCCTTCTTTCCTTCCAGTAACATTGACACTTTTTCTCCTTCTTTAAAGATCAAGGTGCACTTGGTTAGAGGCGTGAAGCGTCGTTCGTCTCTCGTATCTCGCAGGAAAGCGGATTTTCGACATGCACGAGATACGCTTCACGAGCGACGAGGGACGCCGTGCCGCGGACACGGAAGATAGCACGATTCGTGGTTACTGTGAACCGGCTTCTTTTCGAAGCCTGCGAAATGCCGCGAGCATGGCCTGGTAGGAATAATGGGCATTCCGTCCGCTGGGGTTGGGCAGCACATACACGCGTGTCCCCGCAAAGCGGTCACACTGCAATCCGAGACGAACCCGACGGATGCGCGCTTCGGGAAACAGCATTCGATACATGGTCACGCCGAGCAGCGCCATTATTCTGGGGTGGTAGCATCTCGCCGTGGCCAGCAACCGCTTCCGCCCGGCCGCATATTCGTGCGGCCTCAGAACATCGATCCCCGCGCTGGGGCGTCGGATAATGTTCGTTAACCCCAATTTCCACTCAGGCAGGCGCGAATCCTCTTCGTAGGTCAGCGGCTCGGACACAAGCTTCGATTCGTAGAGGAGCTTCCAAAACCGGTTGGAGAATCCGGCGAAGTGGTGCCCGGTCTGCGCCGAGCGCAACCCCGGGTTGATCCCAACAAAGAGCACGCGCACACCGGGCTGAATGTGGTCAGTGAGACCCCGCCCCCTGGCCATTGGCATCCCCCTGTTCTCTGAGGCAGTTTAGTAGGGACTCAGCCATTCTGCCACAGGAAATAGCAGGGAAAAGCCTTCGTACCATTATGAAGCGCATCTTAATGGCAATCATGGCAGTGGCAGTAGCAGTGACGTTCAGCGCGCCTTCCTTCGCCGGTGAGGAGAAGAAGGAAGGGACCAAGCTCGTTCAAATTCTTAATGCTGACGAGAAGAAAAAGGACGAGAAAAAGGACGAGAAGAAGGACGAGAAGAAGAAGGACGAGAAAAAGAAGTAATCAGGGTCATCTTGGCAAGGCTAGCTGGTTTGAGAGGTCCTCCGCTTCACGCGGGGGTCCTCTCGGGCGGTTTCCCTACCGAGCCTGTTTTCTGATATAGACTGCCTGCAATCCCACAATCGTCTTCGCATCACGAATCGTCCCATCCTCAATTTTCGCCATCGCGTCTGAGAGCGGCATTTCGATCACGTCCAGCACTTCGTCGCGATCGAGCTGCTGGCGTCCCTTGGTGAGGCCTGTGGCCTTGTAGACGTGGATGACTTCGTCCGCAAAGCCCGGGGCGGTGAAGATACTGGAGAGCAGTTCGAACGACGATGCCCGATAGCCGATCTCTTCCTCGAGTTCACGCGAAGCGCAATGCAAGGGATCTTCGTTGGGATGGAGCTTGCCGGCGGGAATCTCATAGATGAAGCCTCCCGCAGCATGACGGAATTGGCGAATGAGGACCACCGTTCCATCGTCCTTGATCGGCACGACGGCGGCCGCTCCAGGATGCCGGACGATCTCTAAATCGAAGGTCAGGCCGTTGGGAAGTGTCACCGTGTCGATGTTTAGGGTGACGACTTTCCCTTTGTAGATGTTCTTGGTCATGGGAGCAGATAGCTGATAGCGTATGGCTTATGGTACGAACTGAAAAAGTCACGGTCGCCGGTCCTGTTTCTGCTATACGCCATATGCCATTAGCTCTTGGGCCTCTTGTAGAACGGTGGCTTGACGACCGTAGCAGTGAGCGCTTTCCCACGGATATCGATGGCAATGGGCGTGCCGGGTTCCACGTAGCGCAGGGGCACGTAGCCCAGACCAATGCCTTTTTGAAGGAGCGGCGAGAGATTGCCGCTCGTCACTTCACCGATGACCTGAGACGATGAGGGATCGAGAATTTTGAATCCATGGCGCGGCACGCCTTTCTCCAGCAGCTCAAACGCCACAAATCGCCTCGCTGCGCCAGCCTGTTTCTGCGCCAGGATCGCTTTGCTCCCGACGAACTCGCCTTTTTGGAAATCGACTGTCCACTCGGCGCCGGCTTCGAGCGGCGTCGTGTCTTCGCTGATATCATTGCCGTAAAGCAGATACCCCATCTCCAATCGAAGCAGGTCCCTCGCCCCTAGCCCAGCTGGTTTGAGTCCTCTAGCCTGACCCGTTTCCGAAATCCGACTCCACACCTGCGCGGCATTTTCCGCAGGCACAATCAACTCGTATCCGAGTTCTCCGGTGTACCCTGCTCGCGCCACGAAGCAGGGGATGCCCGACAAGACGCTCTCGCAGGCGCGATGGAGTTTGAGCGCGCCAATATGATCCGCGCCCAGATCGAGGAGGATGTCTCGCGAAGCTGGTCCCTGGATCGCAATCTGCGCGAGGGATGCAGAGCGGTCCTCAATCCGGCACGTATCGACGGTCCGATGGTGCGCTCGAATCCAGTCGAGAATCTTGGCTCGGTTCGAGGCGTTCACACAGAGGAGAAATTCCGCCTCGGCGATCCGATACACAAAGATGTCGTCCTTGATCCCTCCCCGCTCGTTACAGACCATCGAATAATGCGCCTGCCCCACCGCCAGTGTGTGCACATTGTTGGTGGTCAGTCGTTGGAGAAACTCCGCAGCGCCTGCGCCAGTTACTACGAGTCGCCCCATATGGCTGACGTCGAACAGTCCGGCCTTGCTGCGGACGGTGTAATATTCGTCTACCACACCCGTGTATTGGATGGGCATTTCCCAGCCGGCGAAGTCGATAAGTTTGGCGCCGGCGGATCGGTGTCGGTCAATCAGCGGAGTTCGCAACATGGGTCGCCGTTCTACCACACCCCGAGCAACTCAACATCGAAAATGAGTGTGGCGTTCGGTGGAATCGCCCCGCCGGCGCCGCGCGCGCCATAGCCGAGACTGGCAGGGATCGTCAGCTTGCGCTTGCCGCCTACTTTCATGCCTTGGACACCTTCGTCCCATCCTTTGATGACTCGCCCGGCGCCAAGCGGAAAGGAGAAGGGTTGACCGCGATCGATGGAACTGTCGAACTTCTTCCCGTTCTCCAACCGGCCGGTGTAATGCACGGTCGTCGTCTTCCCGGCCACGGCCAGATCGCCGGCGCCGATCACCTGGTCGACGTACTTGAGTCCAGATGGCGTGGTGATTTCGTCGGCGTTCGGGCCCTTCTCGCTCGCGGTCATGGCGGCTCCCCATCCGTATGCCGGTGTCAGAACCAGCGTCATAATGATGACTACAGTGCGCAGACGTGTCATAGGCTCTCCTTGTGTCACGCGAGTCGCGCTTGTGCTGATCGCCTTGTATCAGTTGTGGGTTGTTCCAGTGTCCCGCTCGGCAAAGAGGGCCATGCTGGCAGTATAGCCATGGAGGAAGTTCCGGCCACCAACCGGACCGATCTCGCCTTGCGCAAAAAACCCGGCCACAGGAATCGCGCCCAGCCGCTCCGTCACCGCCGCCGCATCGTGGTTGGGCCGCCCAAACAGGCCCTGACCCCGGCCGCAGCAACTGAACATGAGCGCCCCGAGCGGGGGACGGCGCTGGGTGGCCCGGTCGGCCGCCAGCAGCAAGTTCAAATCTTCGCTGGCCGATTGCGCATCCCGCAGATGAAATTGCACGGTTTGCCCTTCTTGCACGACATCTCCGATCGCCACCGCTCCGGTCGTTTGGTCGGCGCCGACGAGATTGCGGACCAGAAAATCTCCCCGTTCAAAGTGAGCGCGATGCTCATCGAAGACAATGCCAATGTGCAAGGCTCGGTGGGCTCGGAGACGATCCTCCCCTCCTAAGGATTCGAAGACAGTTTGGAGCCGTTGTAACGCCGGTGCGCCCCCTAGTTCGTGAATGAGGTTATGTTCCGCCTTCGTGACCACAAACCGGTCGCCGATCGGGCGGCAGCCTTGTGAGATGACCGGGCGAATATCCACAGGGCCAGACAGACGAACACCCACCAACCCTCCCGCAAGGACTTCGTCATGGAAAATCAATCGATTCTCGCCCGCATCCTTCCCGCCACCGGCTAATCCCCCGATGGCCTTGGTTCCCGGATACCGTTCCTCTAGGAGACTGAGGACTTCTTGCATGGGGGTGGTGAAGGGATCGGCCAACAAGAGAAAGGAGGAATCCGCCACACCCGGTTCGGGCCAGCCTGACAGCCGGAACTGGTCCTGCGTAGGCGAGAACGACAAGCGAACCGGGTCCATGGCCACATCCGGTAGTGAGGCAGCCCAAAGCGTCACCGCCGGAGCCGTTTCCAGCTCTTCTGCCCCGGCAATCACTCCCTCCCCACTGCACCCGATCATGAGCCGCGGGCGGAGCGACTGTGCGAGCATGGTCGCCAAGACTTCTGCCCTCAATGCATGGTGGGATGAAAAGAAAAGACAGGCGAGGTCCACCGACGAAGTGCCGAGCCTGGCCCGAACCTCATCAGCGAGGTCCCGAGCGGCCGCTTCCGTATCCGACCTTCTGGACAGCGCCGCGGCAAATTGCATCGCGCTGGTCCGGTGTGACGATGAGGACGATAAGCTGGGCATGCGTGTGCGTAGGACAACCCTCGGATCTCAGACCCCTGGGTCCATGCGTTGGGCACGAGTCTGTGCCAATTTCTTATAGTACCGCCACAGATAGGAATGATAGTCGTCGATCTGTGCCAGGAGATAATGCAGTTCCGTGGGATCTTCCGTCTCGAGAGCTGGAACCATGCGAGTCTTGAGGAATTCGACGAAGGCATGGGTCTTCTCAACTGCTGTTAGAAGCCGCAAGCCGCCGCCTATCTGATATTCATTCATGATGCTTCTCCGTTACGCCTCACATGCAGCTGAAGAATAACGAGGCATGAGAGGAAAATGCAAGTCGGGTTCTGCGCGGGACGGGGCTGCGTCTCGCCCAAGACGGATCACGGACGAGCGGGAAAGAAGAGCGTCTTGAGGCGCGCAAGGGAAATGGCTTCGACGCGATGCCCGTCCCGTCCTACGACCGTCGTCGCCATCGTGAGGGCGTTCAGAATCGCTTCTTCCGTCGCCTCGACCGTCGCGGTGATCAGTGGATTGAGGTGTGTGTCAGCCAAGTGTGTGAGCCTGTAGGTCGGCTCTTTGGGATAGTGCGGAATCACGTTCGCGGTCGAAAACGCCAGTATAAAATCGCCGCTCCCGTGTCTAACGGTCGATCCGGTCCTGGCCAATCCGAGCGCGGCACGCTTGGCCAGCCGCGTGAGCTGCCGTCCATCAAGCGGGGCATCGATGCCGATGACGACAATAATCGAGCCTTCGCTGAGACCAGGCCGGTCTGCCTGGGCTGCCGAGGGGGGTGCATCATAAAGTTGACCTACAGGAACACCAGCCACGATTAGCTCGGGCCGCCGTCCATGATTAGCATTGACCAAGACCCCGACCGTGTAGCCGCCCTCCTGATCCGACAGGCGCCGCGAGGCCGTTCCGATCCCGCCCTTGAACCCATATGACACCATACCGGTCCCGGCCCCGACGGTCCCTTCTTGGACCGGTCCACTAGTCGCCCCATCCAACGCAGCCATCACATCCTGTTCGGACACATGTCGTCCTTGAATGTCATTGAGCCGGCCATCGTCGCATTCTGCGACCACCGGCGTTAGGGTATCGTCCGAGATGCCGATTTCCGGGTAGCGCGCAATCATCCAACTCATGACTCCATTCGCTACGCGCGGTACGTTGAGTGTATTCGTGAGCGCGATCGGATACTCCAAGAATCCCGACTCCGCGATCCAGGATAGGCCGGTCATCTCGCCGGTCCCGTTAAGCACAAAGGCTCCGGCGGCAACTTTCTTGTTCCACACATCCTCGCGAGGGATGACGACGGTGACGCCGGTCCTTACGGGACCTTCACCAGGTTGCAGGGGCCCCTCCCCTCGTATTAGCGTGGTGTGGCCAACTCTCACCCCTTCGACGTCGGTAATGGCGTTGAGCGGACCTGGCTGGTACTGGCCGACGAGGATTCCCAAATCACGGAGGCGCTGGCGGTCTTGCCTGAGTTCAGCCGCACCGGCGGAGAGATAACCCGTAATCAGGAAAGAGACGCATGAGAGGATCAGCACCAACAGGGTACCTTTTCGTCCTTCAGCCGGCGTGGGGTGCATGGCTTTAAATTTCATGGATACTGCCTTGATGGGGTATCTGAACATCGACCTTCGGATGTTCGGTTTGGATCGCGGCTCCAAGCGAGAGGGCCTGTTTCTCTTCTCCATGGACGATGAAAACCTTGCTGGGCAATGGAGCGATAGCGCGGACATAAGCCAGCAGATCATTGCGATCCGCATGGGCCGAGAGGCCGTTGAATTTCACGATCTGAGCGCGTCGAGGCGTCGGCACGCCGAAGATCGGAACCACGTCCCAGCCTTCAACGAGCTTCCGCCCCAGCGTGTGCTCTGCTTGGAAACCGACAAACACGATGACGTTCGCCTCATCTTGGATGGCGTGTTTGAGATGGTGAAGGATGCGACCGCCTTCGCACATGCCGGAGGAGGAGATGATGACACAAGGCCCCCGCATCGTATTGAGCCGCTTGCTGTCTTCAGGCGATGACACAAAGTGGATGTAGCGTGACGCGAAGGGATCGCCATCCGCCGAGAAGGTCTTGAAGGTCTCTTCATCGTAGCATTCCGGATGGCGGCGAAAGACCTCGGTGGCCTTCCCGGCCAGTGGCGAATCGATATAGATGGGAATCGGATCGACGCGACCCTCACCGACCAGTTCCTTGATCCGCATGACCAGTTCCTGTGTGCGACCCACGGCAAAGGCCGGGACGATGATCTTGCTCTTGTGGGTTCTCGCCTGGTTGATCAGATCCTGCGCCTTCTTTTTCATCTCCTCGCCGGCCTGTTCGTGCAGCCGGTCGCCATAGGTGGATTCAAGGATGAGGACGTCGCAGGGAGGAGGCGGTTCGGGATCGCGCAGAATCGGCATGTTGGAGCGGCCCAGATCGCCGCTGAAGAGGACGGTGGTGGTATTGCCGCGCGCGGTATACTTCACTCGGATCGCGGCGGACCCCAAGATGTGGCCGGCGTCGTGAAACGAGGCCGTCACACGCGGCGCGATCTTGAGTTGGTCCCCATACCGCTCACCTTCGAAACGCCTTATAATCTTACGGACATCATCGCCGTCATAGAATGGACGAACACAGGTTCTCCCGCGCCGCTGCTCTTTTTTATTGACGTAACGGCAGTCGCTTTCTTGGACGTGAGCCGAGTCTTCGAGCATGATCCCGGCCAAATCGGCGGTCGCGCGGGTGACATAGACTTTTCCGGAGAAGCCATGTCGAGGCAAGACCGGCAAGGCTCCCGAGTGATCGATATGCGCATGGGAGAGTAAGATGACTCCCAACGACCTGGGGTCGAAGCCCAAGTCGCGGTTTTGCCGAAGGGCTTCTTCTCGGCGTCCTTGAAACAGTCCACAATCGAGTAACAGCCGGAAGCCTGGAACCTCCAGCATGTGGCGGCTTCCTGTCACCGAGCGCGCTGCCCCGTGGAACGAGAGTTTCATGATGGCGGCACCCCATTGTAGCGTCCGATCAGATCCCAGGCTTCCTGGGCCGTCTCGGCATAGTGAAACAAACCAAGATCGTCGTGGGAGATGAGGCCATTGTCGATGAGCCATTGCCAGTTGATCAGGCGCTCCCAAAACGTCCGTCCGACCAGTACGACCATCACGTTTTCGGTTTTGCCGGTCTGGAGCAGCGTCAGCGTTTCGAACAATTCATCGAGGGTGCCGAATCCTCCGGGAAAGGCGACGAGCGCCTTGGCTCGGATTAAGAAGTGCATTTTCCTGATGGCAAAATAGCGAAACTGAAAACTAAGTTTCGGCGTGATGTAGGGGTTTGGGTGCTGTTCGTGAGGTAAGGTGATGTTGAGGCCGATCGATTTTGCTTTCACGTCCGCCGCCCCGCGGTTGGCCGCTTCCATGATGCCTGGCCCTCCGCCGGTAACGATGACGTAGTCGCAGCGGCCATCGACTTGGCAGGTCGAGGAAACCAGCCGTCCGAACTCACGCGCCATGTCATAGTACTTCGAGAGCGCGAGCTGTCGTCGCGCAATCGCCACCTTTTGCCGGTTTGTGGGATCATTCAGGGCTCGAGCAGCTTCCTTCTCCGCCATGTAGAGCGCATGCTTCGCGGCGACCGGTTCCTGGAGTCTCGCACTGCCGAAGACGACGATGGTCGACTGAATCCCTTCTTCACGCTGGATCAACTCGGGTTTCAAGAGTTCGAGCCCGATGCGGACGGAGCGAAGCTCCTCCCGTTGGAGAAACTCTGTGTCCTTATCGGCCGGGATATAGGAGGAGGACGTGAGGTCAGTGCGAAGGTGCGAAGTGCGATCGGAGGAATCCGGCTCCATGGCTTGCCATTATAGCGGGACCAGTGGAAGGCAGCAATTCGCCGGGAGGCGGCAAAGGACCGAGTGTCAAAAAGGATACGGATTGAATCGAGGACCGGAAAGATGGCGGAGAAAGCTCTGGTGCGTGACGACCCAGTTGGAGTCACAGAGTAATTCAAACGCATCGACGCCAAGGCCAGTGCGTGAAATGATCAGATCCGGGTCGAAGGGTGACCAGGGTTTCAGCAGCCAGCCGAAATTGACACGCGCGTATTTCATGTCGAGAAAGCGATACGTTGCGACAACTCCCTGATACGAGTCGGTTATGGAATCGGGTGTACCGAGCTTGGTGATCACATCAGCCAACGTGGTTTGCCCCGGAATGATGAAGGCCACGTCATCCTGCGTGAGCGTGGTATTCAGGGTGATGCGAACGACGTTGCAGCCGAGGGAAGTCACGCACATCACCGTGAAGAAGAGCATGGGGTAAATCCTGGACATAGGGAGCTTCATCTCATTCTCCGAAAGGCCAGAAACGAAACTCTAGCCCATCTGTGCGCTTCGATAAAATGATGTCTTCGACGATCCCTTCACGGTTCAGAATAACGAACAGGTCGTCGCTCTTGATGGAAAAGCGTGAAAAATTGATGATGATGAGAAGCAAGCTGCCCACTTTGGCGTCATATCGATAGTACTGAAATACGTCGCGACCGTTTACTTGAAGAAGGCGATCCGGTGCCCCGAGTAGAGCGAGCATTTCGGCCTTCGTGGTCGTGCCCTTCTTGATCGCGGCGACGGCCTCGGATCCGATGTCGTCGCCCAGGGTGCCTCGGCTGAACGCACAACCCTGAACCAGCAGGCCAACTGCCATTAGGAGCAGAAGGGATCGAAGGACTATCATGAAACCTCCTCTTTCTACTTGTTCTGCGAAGGAGATAAATGGCGCACAAGCACGAAATCCTGCTCGTATACTGCGTAGACCGAAGGGGCAAGCCCGACACACTGGTAGACGGTTTGGGCCGTGAGATTGTCCCGTTCCACGTACAGTCTGATCCCGCAGACCTGCGGGTCGGCCTTGGCTTTGGCGACGATATGGTCATGCATGGTCCGATAGACACCTTGGCGGCGCCAGGCCGGAGCGACGTAGACGCTCTGCACCCACCAGAAGACTGCGTTGCGCCAATCACTCCATTCAAAGGTGATCATCAACTGGCCGACGAGCCGATGGCGGCCCGCTTCAGGGAGTTCGGCAACCATAAAAAATCCGCGTTCAGGAGCAGCCAGTATTGAGAGGGTTCCTTCGCGGAGTCTGGCCCGATCGAGCCGGCGACCTTCGGTTTCCAGTGCCATGGCGGCACTGAAGGCGACAATCGAGTCCATATCTTCCCGGCGGGCTGGTCTGATGAGAATTTGATCCGGCAAGGGCATATGCGTTAGGGGATCGCTTTGGGTGCGTTGAGCCACCCTGCTCTAGGCTTGTAGAACCCGGCTGAGAACTCCATCTTCATGGCGTCTTCCGGGGGGAGATTAATCGGACGCAGCTGATGTTCCGGGACGAAGGCCAGAAAGCCTGTAAAGGGATGGATGGCAGTCGGCACGAAGACCATGAATAAATTGGCGGAAGGCTCGACTTGAATTGCTGCTGGGGCGGCCCCCATCACGAATCCGAGTGCCCAGAATCCGTCGCGAGGAAACGGAAATGCGACGACCGTGCTGCGGCCAAACCGGGATCGAAAATTTAATACATCGGTCATCCCTTTTAACGTGAGATAGATGCTCTGCACGAGCGGAATCTTCTCGAGGCGGTGTTCGAGTCGCGTCATCAGGCGTCGACCAATAACATGGTTGGCAACGACGCCGACGAGGAGGAGGAGGAGTGTCAAGAGCAGCAGGCCGAGTCCGGGGATTGGATCGGACATGTGCCTGCCCACGAGGTTGTCCAGTGCCTTGAAGAGGGTCGAGAGAATCAAGAACGTGGCCCATGCGGGGACCAGGACAAAGAGCCCAGCGATAAACAATCTCCAGAATGTCTTGATCATTGGGATGCGACCAAGTAGCGACGGAAATATACATCAGTGTAGCAGAATTACTGCGGCGAATGGGAGGAGAACTCGAGATCTGCTTGCTCTCCATATGCACATGCATTATCCTACGAACCAGAGTCGTGTAACCCCTTTGGAGTGAGTATGAGTAAGTGGAGGGCCGGACGCCATGAGCATTGATAAAGAGCTTCTTGCAATTCTCTGTTGCCCAGAGACAAAGCAACCGGTCAGTTTGGCAGATCCGTCGCTGGTCAAGAAACTCAATGAGGCTGTGGCACGTGGTGGACTGAAGAACAAGGGAAAGAAGTCCGTGTCGGAACAGCTTGATGGAGGCCTTATTCGTGCGGACCAGAAAATTCTTTACCCCATCCGAGAAAATATTCCGGTCATGCTGATCGAGGAAGGAATTCCTCTCGAACAGGTACGCTGAAGCGCCGTTCCCTCTCGCTTGTCCTACTCCTTCTTCCCATTCGTGAAGATTCTGTAATTGAGCCCAATCAGCTGTTCGCTTCGATGAGTCTTCGCGCGGCACGTATGGTTGCAGCGGAAAGAAGGCTATGGGCCGAAGATCTGAACCTTCCCCTCCGGGCTGTCGGTCTTTGACCCAGTCGAGGTGCCACAGTGCATGCAGAGATATTCGTACAGATTGCCGGTTGGGAGGACGAGTAACAATCGTTCTCTTGTAGGGGTAGCGACCCGGCAGCGGGGACAATATAGGAGCGTAGCATTGAGCGATCTGAATTGATCTTGTGAGTCCCGTGAGGTTGCCTGGGGCCGACTTCCCGGAGCGCGTTGGGCTTCAGGTAGCCAAGGTGATGCGGGTCTCCGAGGAGGCTGTGGCATGTGCGATTTTATTGATGAGAGTATCGGTCGGTCAAGAGTTTTGTGAGAGAGGAAAACGTGGGTTGAGGGTCAAATCGCAATAACCCAAGCCCAGCACTAGCAGGGTGCTGAAAAAGTCCGCCAGCGTTATCGAAAGGCTAAGGCTCAGGTTAAGGCTGAGATGAAGCGAGTCGAATCTTCGCTCAAGCTTGACCTCGACCTCAGCCTACCTCTGGTGCTGCGGCCTTGCTTGAGGAGAAGCGCGTCTTGGACTTCGGCGAGCTCGCTTCGGCTGAGCTCAGCGTCGAAGCCAGTCGAGCCGCGCGCCAGGGTCGGGCGGGTGAGAATAATGGCCCTTTTGAGCATCCTGCGCGGCGTTACCTTGTTGTCGTAGACGTGCTGATCTGTGAAATTCCGGCGTGCTCACAGAGTTTTTCCGTAGCCTGCTAGACATCCGCAGACGATGATTCAGAGACGTGCCTCTTTCTCGCAGCTCTCCAAATTAATCGGCTGACTTGAACCAAAACATACACGGCGAGTCCACTGAGTAGGCCGTAGAGCCCGGCTCGACTCCATGGCCACAACTCTGGAGCATGAAGGACGAAACCTAAGGCAATATGTCCACCGACTCCGAGGCAGAGGGCGAAAATAATCCACTCTCGGATCAACGCCATCAGTCTTACCCTGCATCTGGTCGTCAAGGAGAAGCGCGTCTCGGCCTGAAAATGGATTGAGGCTAGACGGCTGTCTTGGCGGATTCGATCTCTGTCGCCGTAATCAGGCTGGAGAGATAATCTGCAACAAAATTCAAGGCTTCTTCACGACCATCGGCCCGGCGCCCTTTTTCTCGTCGTTGCACCGAGAGTTCATGTTCGAGGTCTGATTTGACCTCGCCCAAGACGCGTTGCAGAGAAGACGGAGTGAGGTTGGCGTCCATGTCCTCGAGTTCTTGACATCGATCGAGGACCCAATTGAGCCCCTCGATACGTCCGGCATAGTGCTCCTGCTCGGCTGTATCGATGCGTGCCATGGCGGTCGCAAAGGTTTGGGCTTCGTAAATCAAGTTGTAGAAGCTAGTGACGGCTCGCTGCAAGGATGGATTCATGATGCTCCTTCTCTCGTATGTGAACGTCTCAAGTATACATGAGATTGCCGGGGCGACAAGGAATATTTTCTGGTGCTAGGTGAAGAGTAGAGAATGGAATTCGTTCATGAATCCGTAGTAGAGCGGGGCGAAGTCTTTCAGGCACTCCGGGCTTGTTTCTTTCAAGCGCTTGAAGAAGAAGATCTGGGAGCGTGGGTCGATCTGCTCCAGAAGGTGGCCGAGCTGAGCCATTGTATAGCTGCCTGCTGGGACGCTCAGCACATAGTGAACAAGACGCTCGACGAACTGTTGGGCCACATATTCGCTGCTCAGGTACCCATCGGGGAGTTTTCCAGAGGCCAAAAACTCATCAAAGGGTATGGCTTGCGCAGCAAATGGAAGTAATTGCTGCTGGCGAGAAGTCACCCTGAGGGTACTCCATGGCTGGAAGTGAACACAATACGTGAGGCAACTCTACTGGACCCCCTATGGCCCGTCAAGTGTGCAGAAGGAGCAGCCAGGTCTGAGCCGAAAGACTGATACGACAGGAAGGGCTGTCAAAGTGAGCTCGCTCGACCGCAAACCAGCATGTTTACCTTGGCAGGCGATACCCCGCCTTGAGCATCCTTCTCTAGGAGGCCACAAAACAAAAAGGGCAGGGCCCCTTTCGGAACCCTGCCCTCCTATGTACTCGCAGTACTGAGGTCTGCGCGCTGAGGACTGAGATCGGGTATCTCTCTGCCCTCAGTCCTCGCGACCCAGTCCGGCTTATTACAGCCAGGTCACGCGTCCGGCCAATCCAAGCTTGCTCGACCCGGAGCGCTGATAATCTGCGCGACGGGAGAAGCCCCGCCAGTGATCGTTGGGAGAGGCACCGCCTCTCCCAACTTTCGACCGACGTGGTCTTAGAGCCAAGTGACCCGTTCCGCGGGTCTGATGTAAATCGGCTCTTCGACCTGAATACGCGCCACTTCTTTGCCCGACTTGTTGAAGCCCAGCACGGTATCGTTGTACATCTCGAACCGCTTCCCGTGGATCTGGGTTTCGAACACTTTTGGCCCTGGAATGACGTCGTACCGGAAGATGATCTGCTGGCTGGCTCTCCAGAGCTGGAGCACCGCCAATAGTTCACGGCTCGGCACGAGATACTTCTCGATGGCGTTGTCCACGCCCGGGCCGAACATCTGCCGGGCATAGCCTCTCGGGCTGTGCCGTGGCGGAATGTAAAAGCCGTTGGGCTCGGTGCCCCACTGCGGATACAGCGGGAGCGCCACCTGCTCGACCCGCACCGTGTAGTAGAGCGGGTGCCATCGGTCTTCCGCCCAGAGCCCGTCTTCGCCGATGCGATTTAGGCTCTGCATGCGGATCTTCCCCACGCAGGCGGCCATACAGCGCGTTTCCATCGGCTCGCCCCCGGTCAAGGGGTCTTTGCCTTCAATCCGCGGATAGCACGCGATGCATTTCTCGCTCACGCGCGTGGTGCCGCGGTACATCGGCTTCTTGTACGGGCACTGCTCCACGCACTTCTTGTACCCGCGGCAGCGGTTCTGGTCGATCAACACGATGCCGTCTTCCGGCCGCTTGTAGATTGCCTTCCGCGGGCAGGCTGCCAGGCAGCCTGGGTACGTGCAGTGGTTGCAGATCCGCTGGAGATAGAAGAAGAAGGTCTCATGCTCCGGCAGACTGCTGCCCGTCATCTTCCACGGTTCGTCCCGTGAGAACCCGGTCTTGTCGATGCCTTCCACGAGGGCGCGCATCGAGGTCGCCGTGTCTTCATAGATGTTCACGAACCGCCACTCTTGGTCCGTCGGAATATACCCGATCGCCGCCTGGCCGACTTTGGCCCCGGCGTCGAAAATGGTCATCCCTTCGAACACCCCGTAGGGCGCATGGTGCTTGCGTCCGACGCGCACGTTCCACACCTGCCCACCCGGGTTCACCTGCTCGATGAGCTGGGTGATCTTCACGTCGTAGAACTGGGGATATCCGCCGTAGGGCTTGGTTTCCACGTTGTTCCACCACATGTATTCCTGGCCCTTCGAGAAGAGCCAGGTTGACTTGTCGGCCATCGAACAGGTCTGACAAGCCAAGCACCGATTGATGTTGAACACAAACGTGAATTGCCACTTCGGATGCCGCTCTTCGTAGGGATACAGCATCTTCCGGCCCAGTTGCCAGTTATAGACCTCAGGCATTGGAATTCCTCCTTCTCATCATCAAGTGGTTGTTCGTAGTGCCATTCATCAAGAGTTCCGTTTCTCGTCGTTCGTGAAGCGTATCTCGCGAACGACGCTTCACGCTTCACGAGATACGCCGTTAGACTTTGATCTTAATGTGTTCCCCCTTGAGCCACTTGATCATGAACTCGTTCTCCTGACCCGGCGTGAAGCCGGTCCGGACCGGTTCCCATGGACCCCGCGCGCCGATGCCGCCGTCTTCCGCCTTGGTGATGCGGATCAAGCATTCTTTCGGCACCGTGTTGATCGCGTGGTGGTCGACCTGGTAGCCCCACTTGAACTTCCAGGCAATCGCATGCTTGCCCGGGAGTGAGTCGGTTTGGTGCATCGGCATCAACCAGTTTCGCGTGAACGACTGCTGGGCTCCATACCGGAAATTCGACTGATAGCCGGTATCGATAGCAATCGCGCGGCCGTCCGGTCGGGTCTCGTGCCCCTTCACCGATTTCGGTGTGGCCACATACGGGGCGTGCTTCGCCATCGTCACGTGGTACGGATAGGAGGGGTTGTACTTCGCCCGGATCATCAACCGCGCGACTTTATAATAGGGATCGCTCGGCTTCCAGCCGCGATACGGCCGGTCCACCGGGTTCCCGTCCACATAAACATAGTCGCCGTCGTTGATGCCGCGGTCTTTCGCTGCCTGCGGGTTGATGTGCAACTGGTGTTCGCCGACCCCCGGCGTCCGCTTGTCCATGCGGTACGGATCGCCGAAGTTTGACTCGTAAATCTGCACCCAGTCGTTCACCGACCACTGGCTGTGCACCCGGTGACGGGTCTTCGGGGTGACGCAGTAGAACTGGTACCCCTTTTCCCACAACGGATTGCTGTGGCGCTTGATCTCGTGCCACGACAGCTTGATGTTCCGGACCGTCTTGTCATCGTGGTGTTGCGCCGTGATCGGAATCCCGTAGTCATCCGGACGACAATAGGGATTCGTCGTAAAGATGGCGTTCGGCAGGTACGGTGTCGCTTCCGGTCCCTCACGGTGAGAGATGAAGTTTTCGCCGTACTCGATGGCTTCCGGCTCGATGCGATAGTTCTCGTACCGGCCGCTGCGGGTCCACATGGGCTTGGACTCGTTGGTCTCTTCCCAAAAGGGATGCCGCGGATAGGTGCGGACCATCACCATCCAGCCCTTTTCCGACTTCAGCATGACGTCGGCTGAATAGCCGTAGAAGGTACTGGAAGCATCGAGCATCCGCTGCGCATAGACGTCAACACGATTGGCATAGACCATCGCGAAGTAGTCCTTCATGCGCTTGTCGCCGGTCATGTCCGACAACTTCGCCGCCACGCCTGCGAACGTGTCGAGATCGTTGCGAGTGTCGTACAAGGGGCGGATACCGCCCTTCCAAATCTGCACCCAGGGATTGGACACTGTCACTGTCATTTCCGGATAGGTGAACTCCATCCATGAGTTACAGGCAAAGGCGATATCGCTGTGATTGATGTCCGACGTCATCTCGATGTCCTGCGTGATTATGGTCTCGATGTTCGGATCCACGTTACGCACCATGTCGTAATGGTGCTTGGCGTTGTTGAGCACGTTCACGTTGGTCACCCAACGGAACTTGCTCGGGGTCGGCATGTGGGTCTTGCCGGTGAATACTTTGCGTCCATATTTGGGCGTATTGACGATCAAGGCCGTATCACCGTGGTTCCAGTAGCCGACTTCCTCGCCGTAGTAGTACGACTTGGTCTTGATTTCCTTGCCGTGCGCATTCGGATCCAAGGTGATATTGAAGGGATCCTCACCCGTATGCACGGCCAGACCAGCGCCGGACCAGGGCGTCGCAGTCCACGTTCCGGCTTTGTAGTTACCGGCCCAAGTATGCTGCCCCGTGCCGAACTTTCCGACGTTGCCGGTGATGATGAGCACCATCGCAGCGCCGCGGGCGTTAATTGTTTGATGGAAATAGTGACAGGTGCCTTCACCGTTATGGATCGCGGCCGGCTTGATCGTGCCAGAGTCGCGTGCCCAGCGAACGATGAGGTCCTTCGGCGTGCGGCAAATCTGATGGACGGTGTCCAGGTCGTAGTCCTGGAAGTGCACCATGTACATCTGCCACACCGGCATCGCGTCGATCTCACGACCGTTGAGCAGCTTCACCCGGTAGGTGCCGTTGAGGGCTGCATCGATGCCGCTATTGGTATAGTGCCATCCCACCTGCTCACGATGCAGAGGAACAGCCTGTTTCTTGTTGAGGTCCCAGACCATCATCCCACCGAGCCGCTCAATCTGCTCCGGCTTCAAGGACTGAATCCGACCCGAGTAGCTCTTCGAGAAATCCGGAAACTTATAGTCTGCCACCACGTCGCGCGGATCGAGGTATTGCAACGTATCCGTGCGGACGAGGATTGGGGCATCCGTGAACGACTTCAAGAAGTCAATGTCGTGCATGTTTTCATCGACAATGATCTTCATGGCGCCCAAGAACAGCGAGCCGTCTGACTCCGGACGCAACGGCATCCAGTAGTCGGCCCGATAGGCGGTCGGATTGTATTCGGGCGTGATGACGACCACGCGCGCGCCGCGCTCGATACATTCCAACTTCCAGTGGGCTTCCGGCATCTTGTTTTCGACGAAGTTCTTGCCCCAGCTTGTGTTCAGCTTGGAGAAGCGCATGTCGGAGAGGTCGATGTCCGACCCCTGGGCACCTGACCACCAGGGGTGGGCGGGGTTCTGGTCGCCGTGCCAGGTATAGTTTGACCAATAGCGGCCGCCCTGCGCCTGATCCGGGCCGACTTTCCGAATCCAAGTATCCAGCAGCGCATTGATGCCGCCGTTCATCCGGGTGTTCCCCATCTTGCCGATGATGCCGAGGACCGGCATCCCTGCGCGGTGCTTGAAGGTGCGGGTTCCCGCGCCTTTCATCATCTCGATCATTTCCGGCGCGTAGCCCTGCTCACGGAGACGGCGCGCACCTGCTTCACCGCTGTACCGAGTCGCGATGATGACCATCGATTTGGCGGCATAGGTGAAGGCCGTGTCCCAGGACACGCGGAGCATGTCGTCCAGGAAGCGGCTGTCAAACTTATACTTGCGCTTGGTTTCGGGCGTCAGCTCCGGGGAGCCATCGTCCATCCACGCCTTCCAGCCTTTCCGCATCAACGGACCCTTCAAGCGATAGGGGCCGTACACGCGGCGATGGAAGGTGTACCCCTTCAAGCACATGCGCGGATTGTGCGCGAACGTGCCGCGGTTGCCATAGAGGTCTTCGTAGGTTTGGTGGTCGTAGTTCTGCTCGACCCGCATCACGACGCCGTTGCGGACGAAGGCCCGGACGCGGCAGGCGTGCGTGTCGTTTGGGGAACAGACCCACGTAAACGAGGAATCGTACCGATATTGGTCGTGATAGACACGCTCCCAGGATCGATCCGGATACTCACCCAACGGATTCCCGACTTCGATGACCGGCTGAAGCGCGGTCAACGCCAGGACTTTGTCCGCTACCGCCACTGCGGCGACAGTCCCCGCGGAGACTTTCAAAAACTGTCTACGTGACACAAACATTGTGGACACCTCCTAAGTTGAGGGCTTCAACAAGCCCGCGCTTCTTCGTGTGGCGCACAACCGAAAATCTTCCCACCACCGTTCATGCACAAGCTGCCTTGAAAGTTGAATTTCAAAACCGGGCTCCATCCTCGTGGGTAGATGGAAATTCTATCGTTGTTTCAGATTTTGTAGTTGTGTAATCCCGTTTTTATATCGCAATAATTGAACCATTAACGACAGTGAATTCATCCAATTCATGAATGACTAAAGTTATTGAAATAATTTATGAATTTTATGATTTAGTTCGTTGAACACCAACCTAGTTTTGATGCGGTTTGAGTAGTTTATGTATCACGTTGGTTTTCTCAGCGTGGGCCATATCTTGTTAAAAACAATATAATCAATAACTTAATAACTCATTCTCGCACTCGACTTCATGCGTTACCATCTAGTAACAATTTGCCCCTTAGTAACCTGATAAAACGCGGACTTTAAGTCCCATGGGGGTTACTTGACAGCGCGCAGTGAGCTCAGTAGAATTCCACCCCATTTCACTCCAGATTTCTGTGAGCGGGAATAGCTCAGTGGTAGAGCATCGCCTTGCCAAGGCGAGGGTCGAGGGTTCAAATCCCTTTTCCCGCTCCATATTTCCTTTCCCTTCCTAAACTAGTCCAAACACGTCGAGCTGTCTGGAACGGGTTGCCTGTTAACGCGCAGCCTAGTCTCAAGATTTTTGCCTGTGAGCCATATGGGGCTTCGGATGATGAAGCGTCGATACGACTCAATCGAATCGTACCGATACCTCATCCGAATACACTAGCTGATGGTTTACGAACAAGCTTGGGAAGTAGGACTTTGCCGATCTTGCGGGACCATCTCGCCGGCGTCTTGCATGTTTCGGAGGAAGAAAATTGTGCTCGAGATACGGTTTGCTTATGAACAGCTGAAGCTGGTCGTTGAACCGTCAAGTGTGGTCTCGCACTGCACCCATCTTGCGCGACAAAGCATCGCTCTTTGGAAAACGAGTGGGTTGTGGTCTTGCCCGGAGGAAACGTCGGCCTGAACAGATTGTGGAGTGCACTGGAAAAGCAATGATCAGCTCGGTGAGGGGCGCTGATTACGGTCGGTCTAACACCATCAATTGGCGAAGGTTGTCTTGGGCGAGATGAAGTTCTTCTTTCGTCAGTGGAGTATGACCAAAACGGGCCCGGCAATAAAGCTCTGTGATCGTTGCCACAGCGGAGCTCGCGTCGTTCCACTGTTCCTGGATGATGCGGATGAATTCAAGCGGGGGCGCGGCGGTCGGTTTTGAAATGCCTCTCCGCGCGAGGTGCCGAATCATTCGTATGTAGAGATGTGTGATCGGCTGCTCATCTCGAGTTGCCCTCTTCGACTGAAACCCTCTTGTCCAGGGCCGCTTCCAAGCCAACCAAATGAAGACACTGAGCCCCATCAGTGCGAGGCCGAGAAACTTGCCCAAGAGCCCCGCGTTTCCCTCGGCGATGTACTGAGTGGCTCTTCCTAGAATCGCGGCCAGAGGGTTTAAAATCGTGGCCAGGGAGTCCCAGGCCCGGTTTCGGACCGATGCACTACCGGCTTTCAACTCCCGAACCACGGCGAGCTGATCGGTTGCACTGTACTGGACGAATAAGCGACTCCAACGGAGTCGGAGGCTGTCCACCATTCTAACCAAAGCCTGCCATGCAGGAGCCGCGTTGCCGACATTTTCGCTAATGGCTGGGGTTGGATCCATCATAACCCAGCCGGAATGTGGCAGGTGAACTTCCACCCACGCATGGGCATCTTGCTGTCTGACCAAATAGTAGTTCCCATACTCGTTCCACTCCGTCGCCAAGAATCCCGTGACGAGCCGAGCGGGAATGTCGATCGTCCGCAACATGATCACCATGGCCGTTGCATAGTGTTCGCAGTACCCTGTTTTGCTGGTGAAGAGAAATTCCTCGAGCGGATGCTCCTGTTCTGTGAGCGGGACATCGAGGCTATAACGGAAATTGTGCGAGAGATGTTCCTGAATAGCTATAGCCTTGTCGTAGCTGGTTTGTTTGGTTTGAGCGATCTTGCGTGCCAAGTCCGCGATGCGTTCTGACTGAACGGGGGCTTGCAAGAAGTGCCTGACGAATGATTCGGGGTACGATACCGATTGAGGTTGAAGATCGGTCGGCAACACAGGGTTGGATCGAGAGACGGCTGAGTATTCAATTCGTGATGAGCTAGGGAAGGGCAAATACAACGCGCCGGTTGAATCTGACTGGACTGTCAAGAACTTGCCGCTGACTGTTTCGGCAAAGGGTGCTGCAAAAATGACAGGGGTGTCGAGTGATTCCAGAAGTATGTTCTGGCGAAGAGCGGGCCCAAGGGGTGTAGGTGTGCGTGATTGACTCTGACGAAGGGTGAACGTTCCCGAGGCGTCTTCACTTAATACACGGCGATGACTCAGTCGATTCGTCCAGGACCTGCCATCATATCGGTCGAAGGCGACGCCTCGTATGTAGAATCGTCCCACCTCGTGCGCGGGACGATCCGGAAGCTCAACCCGCATCACGACGCTGGGATCGCGTTTGATGGGTCCGATGGCTCCCAAGTTCACGGTGTCCGAAAACCCTGACGTGCGAATATTCTCTCCGTAGCCTTTCTGATAAAACCCGGCGCTCACCCGAGGAATCGTAAAGAAAATGACGAGGGTCAAGCCGAAGGCCGCGAGCGCAAGTCCGTTGGCGAGCCAGAATAATTGCGGTGTGATGCGGTTGTGCGACTCAGGAGGATCTTGTCGCAGTGACGTAGTTGTGGAAGAACCTGCGGCTTCTTCCGATTTTTTGGTCAGCTGGAACAGAAGCAGCGTCCAGACCCCGGTCAGGAGATAGGCCAGGAAGATTGGAAGGTACCAGAGATCTGTCGTCAACGACGCAGACGCCAGGATGGCCATTAAACTGATGGCGTAGAGATGCAGATAGTCCCGCCGAAGTTGAAGATTGAATAGCTTGATGACCATGAGGATCAGGAGAAAGTGAATCCCTGCGGGCAGGAGTTCCCCGGAGATCCACAACATGTCCACCCAGAATCCGAGAAAACCGATGACTACAAGGATGTTCCAGGTTGTTGTCGATAGTGGGGCGTAAGTCGCAAGACGGTCGATTGATCTGAGTCCCATGGTCCGCAGGAGGACAAGGATCAGGGCCGATCCGGTCG
Source organism: Nitrospira sp. (assembly GCA_005239465.1). Taxonomy (GTDB): domain Bacteria; phylum Nitrospirota; class Nitrospiria; order Nitrospirales; family Nitrospiraceae; genus Nitrospira_D. Next base: position 108,539 of record SPAW01000002.1, read on the forward strand.
TGAGGGTAAGCCACTCAGGCAGGCTCGCCCCAAGCGCCAGCCCGATAAATGAGGCTGATGCCAGCAAGATGGAGGTGAGCCGTAGTGCTTGGTCAAAGGACATGTGGAGTCCCGGCGAATGATGCTGCGTCGATGACGAGCGTGGGGTTCTCTGCTCCCAGAACTTCAGCTCCTTCCCATGGCCGCACGTCAATCAGCGCCCCTTCTTCGACGTCCTGTCGTTCTGTGAACGGGTCGTCTTGAGGTCCGAGGTCCATATTCGGAGAGCGCCGTTCACAGAGGGCTAGGATGCGCAGTAGGTTGATTAAGTGAGCTTCGCCTTGGCCGAATGAGGAGCGAGACGATCCTGCCACTAACTGGAGGTGATAGCCTCGATTCGCGAAGTGGTGCACGAGGGAAGCCGTGAAAGTCACCGCTTCTTCGAACACCGTATTGTGGGTGGCTGGGGCGAGCGTAGATAAATGGATCGTTGCCCGGCGTTGATCTTCTGCCTCGGTTTCCCGAACCATCAGTTTCGACGTTCTCGCCGTCGTTGCCCAATGGATGTTCCTCGAATCGTCTCCGGAATGGTAGAGGCGCAGATTGTACAAATCGTTTCCATGTCCTCGTCGATGAACATTGTGCTCTTGCCCGGCGGCCAGAAGGTCCTGAAGCATTCCGTCCGCGAGCGGTTTGATTTCTGGACAGACGACGGCCATGCCTTCGACGGGATAATAGGCTTTCTTGACAAAGAGACCGAAAGGAAATGAGGTCACCACGCGAACACCGTCGAGTTGCAGTCGTCCGCGGCGAGTGGCGATGAGAGGATAGGACAGCATCTGGCTGGTACCGGGGAGAAGCTGGCGAATTGTTAGTCCTCGATCGAGATCACGACCGTCGCTCACATCAAACACGCGCAGCGAGAAGCTGGGGAGCCGGGATTTGCGGTTTTTCATCACGAGGGTTGCCGTGGTGGGTTCATTGGCGAAGAGCAGCTCGGGCAGATGACGATGAAATTCCAGCCGACGTAAACAGTGTTCTGCCACGATCCCTGAGATCAGAATGATGCTGAGCATCATTGCGAGCAGTAAATAGAAGAGATTGTTGCCGGTATTGATCGCGGCGACGCCGACCGCCAAGGTAAAGAGCAAGAACTGAAGGCCTTCGGACGTGAGTCGCGTCGAACGATGTTGTGTGAGACGTCGAACGATCGCACGGAGTTGAGACGGCATGTACCACCAGATCCTAACCACGCGTGGCCTTCGAGAGGCGGCTAAACAGGAACGGGGACCGATTCCACAAGGTCCTGGATAATGCGCTCGGCTTGCTCAAAGCTTCGCTGACGGATGCCCTGTGGGCGGGCCACCATGATGCGATGGGAGAGGGCAATGGGGGCGAGTTCCTTAATGTCATCCGGCAGGCAATAGGTTCGGCCACGAACCAACGCCAGTGCTTTGGCTGCTCTGCTCAGAGCCAGCGCCCCACGCGTACTCACTCCCAACGACAACAGCTCAGATTGTCTCGTGGTCTGCACGATCGACAAGAGATATTCCATCAGACTCTCTTCCATGAGGACCTTATCGACCTGCGCCTGCAGGTCAAGGACGTCTTGGGCAGTGAGCATCGGTTGCAGGTCCTCAGCTGGATGGAGGGAT